>JBMZHG010000013.1:0-55775 GCA_049616325.1 Flavobacteriales bacterium
TTTGCGGAACAACGAATTGCGTCGCCCAGCGGAGCGGTAGTTCGGCCCCTTGACTTGAACAGCGAGGCTCATGAAAGCCATCCGGTTTTGACGGCTGACGGACAGACCCTGTTCTATTCGTCCAACCGGTCGAGAAGCAACGGTTCAAACCACGGCCGTGTGGATCCCAACACCAAAGAACACTATTTCGACATTTACACGTCTTCCCTTTCTGCGGACAGCACGTGGTCGGAGCCCGACTTGCTGAACGTGGGGTTGCGCTCCCATGCCACGGTTGTGGCGTCCGATGCCTTTGGTGAAAAGTTGGTTGTGTTGGACAACGACGGATGGACGCACGAATTGAAATTGACGCAGCGCTGGGAACGAGGATGGACTGTCGCCGAGCCCTTTGATTTGGGCAAGGCCATCCCCAACCAAGGCGAGGTGGCCTTCTTTCCTTCGAAAGATCGGCTGATTGCAAGCGTTGAGCACCGCAGAGGTCAGGGCGGGTTTGACCTTTACGAGAGTTCGCGTGACGACAAGGGAAGGTGGAGCAGGCTGAAGTCCTTGGGCAGCCGAGTAAACACCTGGGGAGACGAAGTGACGCCGTTTGTTGCGGCGGATGGTCAGACGGTCTTCTTCGCTTCCAACGGATTGGAAGGGATGGGCGGGTTTGACCTCTACCGCACCACGAGAAATGCCGCAGGAGGGTGGACAGAACCCGAGCACTTGGGTTCTCCAATCAACAGTGTCAACGACGACATGGCGTTTGTGATTGGCGCCAAAGGGGAGGTTGGGTACTTCGCCACGCGCCGCGACGTGACCCGCGGCGATTTGGATTTGTACGAGGCGGCGATGGAAGGTGGCAAAGTGCTTGAGGGCGAAGTCGTGATTTTGAGCATGGATGCCGAAGGCGTTGACGGTGCCGATCAGCCTGAGGTGTTGTTGGTCAAAGAACCGACCACGGGCGCTGTTTTGCAACGCGTGGAGCGCGCATCCGTCGAAGACGTCTACAACTTCATTTTGCCTGCGGGTGGCGAATTCGTATTGGAGTCGGAGGAGATGCCCGAGGCGGATGATGGAAAATCACAAACGGATGAGGAGCCCGCAGTTCGTCGCCGCATCGTGCTGCCGGAGGGAAGCAAGTCGGAAGTGATTGCGGTCACCTTCGAAGAGGTGTTCGAAGAGGTGTTCGAAGAGGTTGTCGAAGAAGAGGACAACTCGGGGGACAGCGTGGAGGAGCTGAGAGAACAGAAAGCGTTTGTGGTTCAACCAAAGAAAACTTCTGAGCAAGTCGTTGACGAGAATGTCGTGGAGCAGTCCAGTCAGCAACTTCCTGGGGAAGCTGCCGAGGCGGTTGAGGAAGAAGTCGTCGAGGAAGTGGTCGAGGAAGTGGTCGAAGAAGTGGTCGAAGTTGCGGAGAACGGGGCTAAGACGTCTCCCTCTGCAGCTCCCACTTCCGTTTCAGGTGGGAAGCGGTCGGAACCCATTGCTCCCTTGGCGTTGGCTCCAACTGCGGCAGACGCCATGCTCATGGCGGTGCAACTTTACAGCGGACAGGTTCACACCGAGCGCATGGACTTGGGGCCAGTTGTGGAAGCGGTTGTTGCGGCATCCAAGGCTGGAAAGCCGGCAATCCGCATCGAGGGAAGCGCCTCGGACGGCCCATCAACGCGCGCTGGAGGCAACTTGGAGTTGGCATCGCTTCGAGCAATGGACGTTTACTTGCGTTTGGTCGAGGCGCTTGCGGCCCAAGGGTTGGAGAAAGGTGATGGATACGAGGTTCGCGTGGTTCGCCGTGTTCAGCCTGACGGCGACACGCCTGCGGCCTTCGTGAACACATCGGCGCATCCTGCAAGCTTCCAATACGTTCGCGTGGACTTGTCCGTTCGTTAACTAAATCAACCGCATGTTGGATCAAATTGCGGGCCTGCACTTGAAGCGGCCTTTGGTGTTTTTTGACTTGGAGACGACGGGCACCAAGGTGGGCGTGGACCGAATTGTGGAGATGGCCATGATCAAGTTGATGCCGGACGGGTCCGTGATCAAGAAACCCGAACAGCCGGGACGGGAACATCGCATTTTGGTGAATCCGGAAATGCCCATCCCTTTGGAGTCCAGTTTGGTGCACGGCGTGTACGATGAAGACGTGAAGGACGCGCCCACCTTCGGGCGCATTGCACCGGGGTTGCTGAAATGGCTTCACGGATGCGATTTGGGAGGGTTCAACAGCAACCGGTTCGACGTGCCGATGCTCGCGGAAGAATTTTTGCGGGTGGGGATTGATTTTGGGCTGGAAGGCCGGAACCTCATCGACGTCCAAAACGTGTTTCACAAGATGGAACAACGGACGCTGCGTGCGGCGTTCAAATTCTATTGCGACAAGGAGCTGGAAGGAGCGCACGAAGCGCTTCCCGACACCTTGGCGACGGTGGAAGTGTTTCTTGCTCAACTCGAGCGATACCAAGAAAAGACGGTGCTTGACAGCCGAGGGGAAACCGTGGGGCCGGTGCCGTCGGACATGGAGGCGCTGTCGGAGTTTTGCCGGATGCGAAACAACGCCGACTTGATGGGGCGGTTGGTGTACGACGACGACGGGGAAGTGGCGTTCCAGTTTGGGAAATACTCAGGACAGCGCGTCAAGGACGTGTTGAATCGCGATCCAGGCTACTTTGGTTGGATGATGCAAGGCGATTTCCCCCGCTACACGAAGCGCATCCTTCAAAAGGTCAAAGACGGAGAATTGTGAACGACGTGCGGCGCATTGCCGTTTGGGTGTCGAACGATTTGACGTTTGATCAGCGCGTTCGAAAGACATGCCAAACCCTCGAAACCGCGGGTTGGACGCCTGTGTTGGTGGGTCGAGAAATGCCCGGCTCCGTGCCGTGGGAAGGTCCTTGGGAAGCACATCGGTTGAAGTTGTCTGCCCTACAAGGCCCGCGCTTTTACCTTTCGCTTCAATGGGGTCTTCGCCAATGGCTGAATGAGCATGCCGAGCGGTTGGACGCCATTTGGTGCAACGACTTGGACACCTTGGCCCCGGCGTTGTTCAACGGACGGTTGCCCGTGGTGTACGACAGCCACGAGTACTTCACGGAGGCGGCAGGATTAACCGGGAGGCCGCTGCGCCGTGCGGTTTGGCTTGCCTTGGAACGCTGGGCGATGCGGAAGTTGACCTGCATGATCACCGTCAACGAGAGCATTGCCTCGGCCTACCGCAAAAAGTACGGGTTGGACGTCTTTGTGGTGCGGAACATGCCAAGGAGGCAACCCCCTGTGGAAGTCGAGCGAAGGAAGGAGTTTGCAGAGTACGGCATCCCCGTTGACTTGCCCATTGCACTGATGCAGGGGGCTTACATGGATCGCGACCGAGGGGCTGCGCAAGCGTTGGCGGCGCTGCCGCAGATGCAGGGTGTACGGTTGGTGCTGGTTGGAGCAGGTGTGGAATGGGACGAGGCGTGCGCCCGAGTCGACGACCCCCAGTTTGAAGGGCGACTCCACTGCATTCCCAAGTTGCCTTTTGAACGGTTGCGTAGGCTGACTGCTTCCGCGGACGTGGGGTTGAGTCTCGACCAAGGCGGACACGGCAACTACGAGATGAGCCTGCCCAACAAGCTGTTCGATTTCATGCACGCTCGGTTGCCCATGGTGGTTACCGCGCGAAAGGAGGTGGCCGCCTTGGTGCGGGAGCACGGGTTGGGAGAAGTGTTGGAAGAGTCCACTCCAGAGGCGATTGCTCTGGCCGTGGGCCGGGTGTTGGGTCGTTCGCGTGAATCGTGGCGTGCCGGGTTGAGCTCGGCGAGCGAGCAATTTCACTGGGGAGTGGACGAGCCGCTGATCTTGAAGGCCTTGGAAACGAGTTTGAACGCCCATTTGGCAGGGAGCCACGCGAGTTGAGCCACGCGTTCCCTACCGATGAAGCGGGTGCGCTTGACACGCCATTCTTCGCGGTACAGAGCGGCATTGAATTGCCTCGACAATCCTCCGCCTGGAACTTCGGCCAAGGTGATTTCTGGGTGACATTGAAAGGTGCGCCCTTCGGCCCTCATGTCCAACAACCACGCGTAATCCCCCAATACGCGGAAAGACGGATCGAATGGGGTGACTAGGAGCCAAGATTTCGGGACGACAAGGCCCTGGTGATGCAGGGTGTTGCGCCAAGTCAGGCTCGAACCCCATTTCGGCTCGAAAACCCCGGGCACGCCGGGTTCGCGCGGCTCGCTTGCACGCACGGCAAAGGCCTGTCCTGTTTCTTCGGGGCAGGTGTTCAAGTGGTCGAGAAGCTTTGTCAGGCCCGGGATGAGTGGACAGTCTCCCGCCCCGAGAAACCACACCCAAGTGGCGTTCATCGTGGATACGCCACGGTTCATGGCGTCGTACACCCCGCGGTCAGGTTGGCTCGTGACGTGGTGCAGGAGGCCCGAGTGCCTTGCCAGTACCTCGAGCGTTCCGTCGGCAGAACCGCCGTCCGCAACAACAATTTCAAGTTGTTGTTGGACTTCGGCAGGAAGTTGTGCCAGCGCTTCGAGCGTGCGCCCAAGGGGAGCTGCGTCGTTCCACGTTGGGATGACCACGCCCAACCTTGGCTGAACAGTCATGGGGTGGCAGGTGCTGATTCCGAGTCCACGAGTTTGCCTTGCTCGCATCGCCAAACCCGGCCGGGTCTCTGTTCCATGGAAGCCCAGTCGTGGGTGGCCATGACCAAGGTTTTTCCTTGCCGAGGCAACTCGTGCAGAAGAGCCAAAATCTCTTCGGTTGTTTCCGGATCGAGGTTGCCGGTAGGCTCGTCGGCGAGGAGGAGCGGCGGGTCGTTCAAGAGGGCACGTGCAATGGCAACGCGTTGTTGTTCTCCGCCGCTGAGTTCGTGCGGCATTTTGTACCCCTTGTTGGGCAGGCCAACGGCGGTGAGAACTTCTTCTCGGCGGCGAGCCTTGGCTGCGCGGTCTTTCCACCCCGTGGCGGTCAATGCGAAGTCGAGGTTGGCGTCCACCGTGCGGTCCTCGAGCAGCCCAAAATCCTGAAACACCATCCCCAGTTTCCGGCGCAGTTGGTGGACGTTTCGCGTACTGATTTTGTTCAGGTCTGAACCGCATACCGAACCGGAACCGGACGCCAAGGGAAGGTCTCCGTACAGGGTCCGGAGCAGGCTCGATTTTCCACTGCCGGTGCGGCCGATCAAATACACGAGCTCCCCTTCGTGGACCGACGCCGTCACGTGTTCAAGCACGACGTGTTCGTCGTGCCGCACGGCAACGGATTCCAATTGAATGAGGGGCGTGGCCGAACTCATGGCTGCAAGTCAAACGCGTTTTCCGCGAATTCGGGGTTGAAGGTTGCCGCTCCGATGCGGAAGGTCATGGACTGGCCCGCGACGTTGGTCGAACGCGTGGCTGGCATCTTCAACCCGAGGTCGCCGTAGGGGATGTACTGCCCGAGGCTTTCGGTCGTCGTCGCCCCGTCCTTGCCCGGGCGGCGTTGCTGAACGAGCAACCCGTCTGAGTTCCGGAACCAATATTGTTCGGCGACGTCGCCTTGGGTGAATTCGAGCAGCGTGCACATTTCGCCGGCCACTTCTTCTTGTCCCAGCACGGCACCAAGGAAGCCGTTTTTCTCCATACGTGTCAACCGAACGGGAGAGAGGTATTCCATCATCAAGGCCACGGAGGCGGCATCCATGTCGGAGACCTGGCCCATTTGGAGTTCTTGTCCACCTTCAGGGCGCACGGCGAAGATCTTCACGGGCTGCCCTGCCATGGCCAATTCGGTGCGTATGGCTGGAGATTTCTTGGAGAAGTTGCACGACTCGGAATGCTGCAACGACAAGCCTTGGCCAAACTCCACGGATCCGGTTGTCGTCATGCCGCTCAACTTTCCCCAAGCCTTCGCACCTCCAATGGCGTCGAAGTGACGGTTCACCACGTTCTCCACGGTGGTGCCCGCAGGAGCGTCGGTCCGAGGGATGCGAACGCGTCCAAAGGCATCGTACTGGTCAATGCCATTTCCGGCGTCAAACGCCCGCAAGTTGTCGAGCACCTCTGGTGCACCCACCACGCAGATGTTGAGGTTGTTGGGCTTGATCATGTTCCGTGCGACCCGTTGAACGTCTTCCGCGGTGACCGCTTCGAGGCGCGTCAGGTACGTTTGGTAGTAGTCCTCTGGCAGTTTGTAGCGCTCGATGTTCAAGGCGAAGCGAGCGACTGTGCCTTTGTTTTCCATAGAGCGCGCAAAGCTTCCGCCTAAAAACGCCTTCGCCGTGGCGAGTTCGGTGCTGTCCACTTGCCCGTCGCGAATGCGGTTGATCTCCGCCAGGAATTCCACCAGGGCGCTGTCGGTCACTTCGGAACGCACGTCCGCGTACGCCGTGAACTGCGCGGTTACGGGGTCTGCGGAGAGGGAAGAGCGCGCCCCGTACGTGAATGCCTTGTCTTCGCGCAGGTTTTGCATCAGGCGGCCGCTGAAGGCTCCACCGCCCAGGATGGAGTTCATGACTTGAATGGCGGCCGCGTCGGGGTGTCCCGGAGGAAACGGCACGGGCTGTGTAATGTTGATGGTGCTTTGGACGGCGCCGTCGATGGCCGCAAAATGAACCTGGTTCCCAGTGGGAAATTTGGCCGGCATGATGCGCGTGTAAGGGATGTCGCCGCGGTACCACTTCCCGAAGTGGGAATTGGCCTTGGCGTAGGCTTCGTCGGGGGTGATGTCACCCACCACAATCAGGTACGCCACGTTGGGACGGAAGTACGTCTTGTGGTACTTCACGAGGTCGTCTCGCGTGATTTCATCCAGGCTCTCCTCGGTCATGACTTCGCCGTAGGGGTGGAGGGAACCGTAGTTGGTCGCTGCGACGAGGTTCGAGGCGATGGAGCCAGGCGACGTGGGGGTGTTGGCCAAACCAGACCGAATCTGCGTTTTTACCTTGTCCAGTTCTTCTTGCGGAAAGGTGGGGTTGAGGGTGGCGTCGGCCACGATCCGAAGAAGGTCGCCGGTGTGTTTGCTCAGCGAACTCGCGTAGAACCCGGTGGCCGTCGCCTTGAAGGAGGCGCCGAGGAATTCGACGTCTTCGGCGATTTGGGCCTTGGTGCGCTGTTCGGTGCCCGAGCCCATCATGCTGCTGGCCACTTCAAGCAATCCCGCTTTCGAGCCCTCCAAGAAGGGCGGGTAGTCCAACGTCATGCTCCAGTACACCGCCGGGGCGCTGTGGTTTTCCACCACAATCACGTTCATGCCGTTGTCGAGCTTGAGCTTGGTGGGGGTGCCGATTTTCAATTCTGGAGCAGGACCCGCTTCAGGCGCTTTGCTCCGGTCGACTTGACCCCAGAAGGTCAGGCACGAGAAGGCGAAAGAGGCAAGCAATGCTCGCTTGGCAAAGGTCGGGAAAGGGAGCATCATTTTGAGGCGTTGGGATCGTGAAGGATGACGCGAAGGTCGTTGTCCAAATCGAATTCGGTGAACTCGTCGCGGGGAGCCTCGGTTTGGCCTGATGCAACGGACGAAACCAAGGTGACGGCCGCTGTCAGGAGCAAGAAAGGGGTGAATCGCATGTGGGAAAATTGAGCCTGCAAGATAGCGTCCGGGGGGTATCTTGCCTGCATGGAAACGAGCCATCACGACGCAAGGGGAGTGCAGGAGCTTCCCGAGAGTTGGTGGGGTGCCGACGTGTTTTGGCAGCTCCAATCGGAAGAGGGGGTGACGCGAACCTTGTCCGCGGCCGCGAGAACGCGGATTGACGCCTGTCACACGTACCTGCTCAGGCGCGCTGCCGGAGGGGACACCCTCTACGGAATCAACACGGGGTTTGGGGATTTGGCGACAACAAGGGTGGACGACCTGGTGGGGCTGCAACGGAACCTCCTGATGTCGCACGCGTGCGGAGTCGGGGAGGCGTTGCCCGCCGAAGTGGTCCGTGCGATGCTGCTTTTGAAGGTCAAGGCGTTGAGCCAGGGCCACAGCGGTGTGGCGGTGACGACGGTGCAGCGCCTGCTCGACCATTGGAATGCAGGTGTGTTGCCGGTGGTGCCTAGCCAGGGCTCGTTGGGGGCATCCGGGGATTTGGCTCCGCTCGCGCACCTCGTGCTGCCGTTGATTGGAGAGGGGGAAGTGACGATGCCGGACGGACGTCAATTGGCCTCGGGGGACGCCTTGCGCGAGCTTGGGTGGGCGCCGCTTGAGCTCGGTCCCAAGGAGGGACTCGCATTGATCAACGGGACGCAGATGATGCTTGGCACGGGCATGGTGGCCCTGGAGCGCATCACGCGCCTGGCCGACTGGGCCGACGCGATCGGAGCGTGGTCGCTCGAAGCCTGGAACGGGCTGATGGCCGCGATGCACCCGTCCATTCACCGCATCCGGAACCAAGCCGGAGCCATGATCACGGCGCACAACGTGTCGTCGTGGCTCGAAGGAAGCGAACGCGTAGCCCAGCCTCGCACGTACGTTCAAGACCCGTACTCGTTCCGGTGCATGCCTCAGGTGCACGGGGCCTCACGAGACGTCGTCGAAGGTGTCCGCGCGGTGTTCGAAGCGGAGATGAACGCCGTGACCGACAACCCGCTCGTCTTCCCGGACGAAGATTTGATTGTAAGCGGCGGCAATTTCCACGGCCAGCCGCTGGCCTTGGCGATGGATCGTCTGGCCTTGGCCATTCACGAATGGGCGAGCATCTCGGAGCGTCGCGTCTTCAAGATGCTCAGCGGCCAGCGGGGGCTGCCGGCGTTTTTGGCCTCCAACCCAGGCCTCAACTCGGGTTACATGATTCCGCAGTACACTGCCGCCAGCCTTGTGTCGTACAGCAAGCAACTTTGCACACCCGCCAGCGCGGACAACGCCGACAGCAGCAACGGCCAGGAGGACCACGTCAGCATGGGCGCAAACGGGGCGCTCCAAATGTGGCGCGTCCTCGAGCACGCCGAGCAAGTCTTGGCCATCGAAGCCATGTGCGCGGCGCAGGCGTCGGACCTGCGCGAAGGTGGGGTCGCCATGGGGCCGGCCTTGGCCCAGCTCCACGAGAACTTCCGCCACGTCGTTCCGTTCTTGGAACGCGACGCGGTCATGGCACCGCTGATGGCAGCCGCCTGCGCGTGGCTTCGCGGGGCGAGTCCACGGGATTTGGCCGACCTTCGCGACCCGCAATCTTGAACCTCACCTCGACCTCATGCTGATCACCGAACTCGAACGTCGCGGCAACCTTTTGTTTCGTTGGCGGAGCTTCATCCCGCTGATTTTGGTGCCGCCCGCGCTTGTGTTGGCGTACGACGCTCCTGCGAGGGCGGGTGACCTGGGCTGGCAAGCGATGTGCTGGGCTGTGGGTCTGCTCGGCGTGGTGATTCGGGCCAAAACCATCGGCCACGTGCCTCCCGGCACAAGCGGGCGCAACACGTCCGAAGGTCAAGTCGCCGAGACCCTAAACATGCAAGGCATGTACAGCTTGGTGCGCCACCCGCTCTACCTCGGCAACTACTTCATGTGGATGGCTCTGGTGTTGGCGACTGGCCGTCTGGACTTCGCGCTTCTTGTGACGCTGGCGTACATGATGTACTACTTGCGCATTGCCATGGCAGAGGAGGCTTTTTTGGCGGGCAAGTTTGGGTCGACGTACCGCGATTGGGCCGCCACCGTCCCTGCCTTCGTGCCCAAATTTTGGGGCACGCCGCGCAGTTCTTGGTCCGCCGCAAGCAATGCCTTTTCCCTGCGTCATGTGATCAAGCGCGAGTACAACGGGGTGTTTGCGATCGTCTTTGGGATGTTCTTCTTGGAAGCCGCACGCACGGCAGGCCTTGGCTCGCCTGCTTGGAACACCCTAGCTTGGCAAGCTGGGCTGGGAGGGAGTGTGGTGACGTTCCTGTTTTTGCGCTTCCTAAAAAAGCGCACGCGCGTCCTCCACGTAGAGGGAAGGGAATTCAGTTCGTAGGGTTCAGGTGACGGCTGCGCGGCGCACGATGCGGCGAAGCAGGGCGGGTGAGAGGCGTTTGATGTACGCCGCCAAAACCTCGTAACGTCCGATCAGGACCTGAGCCTTGTTGCGCTCCACCGCCCGAATCATCCTGGCAGCACATTGCTCGGCCGTCATGCCGGCGCCGGTCTTGGCGTCCATGGTGCCTTGCTTCGAGCCGTCGCCGACCACCGCGTTGAGGCTGATGTTGGTCCGGATGAACCCAGGACAAACCATGGTCACCTTCAGCCCGTCGTCGTAATGCTCGGCACGCAGCGCCTCGAAAAACCCGTGCAGCGCATGTTTGGCACCGCAATACCCGGAACGAAGCGGGGAAGAGAACAGGCCCATCAAGCTCGTCACCACCACAAAATGCCCGCGTCCTCGCTTCACCATGCCCGGCAACAGGGCCTTGGTGAGGGCGAGCGTCCCGAAGTAGTCGATTTCCATGACACGACGGTCCACGTCGAGGGAGGTCTCGATGGCCTTGGAGCGCTGGCTGATGCCGCCGCAGTGCACGACGACGTCGACGGGCCCAATTTCCGTTTCCACGCGCTCGGCAATGCCAGCCAGGTTGCCGGCATCGGCCAGGTCGAGCGTGACCACGTGCACGTCGCACCCTTCCGAGCGCAGGGGGGCGGCCACCTCATCCAGGGAGGCCTGTTTGCGGGACGACAACACCACGGTCGCACCTTTTCTGGCCCACGCCTCGGCGCAGGCTTTGCCGATGCCGCTGCTGGCCCCAGTCACCCACACGATTTGGTTGTTCCAAGAGATAGCCATGGGGAATCGGGGGATTAGAGGGGAGAGGTTTGGAGCCACATTGCAGCCGCCATGGCCGCCATGCCGAGGTCTTCCACGACGGTGACGGTGGTCATGGGCAGGTTGAAGGCGGTGCCCATGCACGCGCACTTGAGCTTTTCGCCGCGAGAGACGGCTTGGACGACGCCCACCGAGGAGAACAACATGAGGCCCAAGGTGAATGCGTGCAGCGTGGGCCAATCCGGCACTGCGAGGTACGCCAAGCCGAGAGTCACTTCGAGGAACGGGTACACCCACCCGTACGCAGTCACGCGCGCGGCGAGCAAATCGTACATGGCGTAGGCCGACACAAAGCCGCGCAAGTCGAGCAACTTCAAACCGCCAAACACCAAGAAGAACCCGCCCATGAACCGGCCCATGAACCCCTCCATGCCCCCGGAGGCGAGGCTTCCCGCACCAATCAACCCCACAGCCACGAACAAGGGCGCCAGCGAGAGCAGGGTGGTGGTGGTCCTTGACACGTCCTTCGTGGCCTGTTCTTCGGCTTCGGCAACCGCTGCCGAAACCACGGAATAGCCCGCGCCCACAACCGCTGAGACAAGTTCATTCCGGCCGAGATCACCGTTCCCGGAAACCATCGCTGTGCCTTGTTTCAGGTCGACGTGCACGTGTTCGACACCGCCAACTTCGGACAGGGCGTTTTCCACTCGCGCGACGCACGACGTGCACGTCATGCCCGTCACGTGCAGCCGCTCGAAGCGATCAGGCATCGATGTTGGCGTACTTGGCGTTGTCCTCGATGAACTTTCGGCGCGGCGGCACGTCGTCGCCCATCAACATGGAGAAGACGTGGTCGGCACCGGCAGCGTTCTCGATGGTTACCTGACGCAAAGTGCGGAATTCTGGGTTCAGGGTGGTTTCCCACAGCTGTTCCGCATTCATCTCACCCAAACCCTTGTAGCGCTGCACGTGGATGCCGCTGTCCGACCCGCTCTTGCCACGGAATTCGGCAATGAGGCGGTCGCGTTCGTCGTCGTTCCAGGCGTAAATCGAGCGTGAGCCCTTCTTCACTTGGTAAAGCGGCGGCGTGGCGATGTACACGTACCCGTTCTCAATGAGGTCCTTCATGTGGCGGAAGAAGAAGGTGAGGATGAGCGTTTCAATGTGGCTGCCGTCCACGTCGGCGTCACACATGATGACGATCTTGTGGTAGCGGAGCTTCGCCATGTTGAGCGCACGCTCGTCTTCCTCAGTGCCGACGGTCACCCCAAGGGCCGTGTAAATGTTCTTGATCTCTTCGTTGTCGAAGATTTTGTGCTGCATGGCCTTCTCCACGTTGAGGATCTTTCCTCGGAGGGGCATGATGGCTTGGAACAACCGGTCGCGGCCCTGCTTGGCGGTTCCGCCTGCCGAATCACCCTCGACGAGGAACAGCTCGCACACGGCAGGGTCTTTCTCCGCGCAGTCAGCGAGTTTGCCAGGGAGGCCACTGCCTCCCATGACCGTCTTACGCTGGACCATCTCACGTGCCTTGCGCGCGGCGTGGCGCGCTTGGGCAGCGAGGATGACCTTCTGGACAATGGTCTTGGCGTCGTTGGGGTTCTCTTCGAGGTAGGCCTCGAGCATGTCGCTCACGGCTTGGCTCACCGGGGCACTCACCTCGGCGTTGCCGAGCTTGGTTTTGGTCTGGCCTTGGAACTGAGGTTCAGCGACCTTGATACTCACGACGGCAGTCAAGCCTTCGCGGAAGTCGTCGCCGCTGATGTCAAACTTCAACTTGTCCAACATGCCGCTGCCGTCCGCGTACTTCTTCAGCGTGTTGGTCAATCCGCGACGGAAACCCGTAAGGTGCGTTCCGCCTTCGTGCGTGTTGATGTTGTTGACGTAGGAGAACAGGTTCTCGGAGAACGAGTTGTTGTAGGTCATGGCAACCTCCACGGGCACGCCGTTGCGCTCGCCGCTCATGTGAATCACTTCCTGGATGATGGCCTCGCGGTTGCCGTCGAGGTACGTCACAAAGTCCTTCAGGCCTTCCGTGCTGTGGAACGTCTCGTTCAGGAAGTTGCCTTCCTCGTCGGTGTGGCGCTCGTCCGTCAAAGTGATGGTGATGCCTTGGTTCAAGTACGACAGCTCGCGCATTCGGTCGGCGAGGGTGTCGTAGTTGTAGACCAGCGTTTCAAAAATCTCGTGGTCCGGCTGGAATTCCACGGTCGTGCCGCGCTTGTCGGTGGTACCGATTTCACGCACGGCGTATTGCTCCTTGCCTCTGGCGTATTCCTGCTCGTAGACCCTGCCGTCGCGGTGAACTTCGGCGCGCAGCAGGTTGGAGAGGGCATTCACACAGGAAACCCCGACGCCGTGCAAACCTCCTGACACCTTGTAGGCGTCCTTGTCAAACTTGCCCCCGGCGCCAATCTTGGTCATGACGACCTGAAGGGCGCTGACGCCTTCCTTTTCGTGCATGTCGACGGGAATGCCACGGCCGTTGTCCGTGACGCGAATTCCGTTTCCTTCGGTGATGGTCACTGTGATCGTGTCGCAATGGCCGGCAAGTGCTTCGTCAATGGAATTGTCGACGACTTCGTACACCAAGTGGTGAAGTCCTCGAACGCCCACGTCGCCGATGTACATCGACGGACGCATGCGTACGTGTTCCATGCCCTCGAGGGCCTGGATTTGACTCGCGTCATATCCCGTCTGCCCAGCTTTCTTATTCTCTTCTGACATCTGTGAAATTTCTACCCGTGAAGGTAGGGCGGAAGGGGTCCTCGGAGGTCCCAGTCCCGGGCATGAAAAACCCCGATTTTTCCACGAAAAAACCGGGGGTTTTCACATCTCTGTGGACAGTTTGTCAGAAGGCGTAATGCACGCCTCCCAGAAGCTGGAATCCCTGCACGGGGTACCCGCCCCATTCGGCGTATTTGGCGTTGGCCACGTTGGCGAAGGTGACCCACCCACCCAACCGGTCGTTGTAGGTGTAATTGCTGGTCACATTCAAGTCGAGGTAGCCCGGCAGACGGAGCTCGTAGTTGCCGTTGTCCAAGGGCGAGGTGTCGCCGTAGCGGTCGCTTTGCGTCACGCTGTAGCGCTCGCCCACGTAGGAGGCGTTTGCGGAGATCGTCAGGCCATCAATCAGGCGGTAGGTGGCGGATGCATTCCATGTCATGGAGGGGAGGTTCCACGGGCGGTCTTCCGTCGGGAGGCTGTAGCGGTGAAGCTTGAGGCCTCCTGCAAATGTCCAAGAAGAGCCCAAATCAAATTCTGCCTCCCCGCCCAGCGTCCGCACTGAAACTGTGTCGTAGACCGCGTTGAATTCGGTGAACGATGTGGAATCGGGACCAAACTCGGGACGGAACAGCACGTAGTCCTCGAAATTGGCGGTGCTGAAGAACGCGTGGAACCGGAACACCTGGGTGATCGTGCCTCGGACCCCACCGGCAAACGCAAAGCGCTTGTTGGTGCTGCGGAACCCATCCGCCACGACCGGTTGGTTGTTTCGGTAAACGATGCTTTCAAGCCGCGAAGGTGCGTAGAACGGGTTGCTGGCGGTCAACGAGTGGAAGTTGTTGGCTTGCAGTCCACCGCCGACGCGGGCGTAGGGGACAAACAAATTCCGCAGCAAATTCACCGACACCTCGGCGCGCGGGTAGAGGTGGAACGAATCGCCGAGGTCGTCTCGTGACGCTTGGTCCGCGTCGATAGCCACGCCGAGGCCGGCGCGGGCGTACAACGCGCCTCTGCGCGTCGCGACGCTCGGTTCAAAACCCACAATCGCTTGGTTGAAGGCGGAAGCCGTGTCGACGCCGTACTTGTCGAGCTGGACGTCGAGGTCGATCGCCGCTTTGAATCCTTGAATGTGCGTCGTGCCCACCACATCTGCACGGAAGGTGCGTTCGTGGGCGCCCCGGTCGTTGCCAAGCCACCCCACGTGCAGGTTTGCTTCGTGGTTGAAGTCGGTGCTGTCCTTGTGGTGGCTTTTGAAGTTGGCGCTGGCGCTCAACTGAGTCCAAACCACGGCCGGCGCATCCACCGGCGTAAACGCCGTGTCTACGGCCAGCGTGTCAAACCCGTAGAGCAGAACCTGACTCCGGCCGGCGTTGCCTTGCACAGAGATCTTTTCCTTGCCAACGAATCGGGAGGCCCACGCGTCCACGCTGTTGTCGTTCAGGCGGCCGGTGAGAAGGGAAGACGGGCTGTTGGTGGCCGCGTGGTGCAGGGCTGTTCCCCAACTGCCGTCGCGAGAACGCAGGTCGGTGAAGCTCGCGTCGAGCAGGGTCGTGCCGCGCGTGCCGAAGGCCGCACGCGCGTACCCGCGGTACAGCCGGGACAGCGAGGCATCGACGCGCAGGCGGGTGGCCTCGACCGGGGTCATGGTTGGAACGAACTGCAGACGTTTGGACAGGAGCTCGTAATTCAGCTCGGGCTTCTCGGCCGACAACGGCCGGGCCGCGGGCCAGGAACTCAGCTTGACGGCGTCGCGGACCTCCATTTGGCGGCTGCCCACAAACGTGACGTCCATTTCAAGCGTGTCGGCTTGAGCCAGCCCAGCGGCGCTGGAAAGCCCCAGGAAGGCGCATGCAGCCAAGCGCGAGGTGCAAGTCGGGAAAATCATTCGTCGTTGGATTCAGGGGTGGGGGCTTCGTCGCTGCCTGCGCTCTGCTGGGCAGCCTCGAGCGCATCGATTTCGAGGAGCAAGTCGGAAACGGCCTCTTGAACGTCCGGAGCGCTGACGTTGGCCAAAATGCTTTCCGCCGTAGCCCGTGCTTGGAACAGGTCGTTCAAGCCGATGTACGTGCGGACAAGGAGCAGGAAGCCCTTGTTGCGCCAAGAGGATTGGTTGTAGAACGTCTCAATGAGTTCGAACAGGGTGGTTTCGCAGGTCTCGAAGGCGCCTTGGTTGAAGTTGTGCTCGGCCAGGAGGTACTTCGCTTCGGCGCCGGCGCTGCCGCCGAACGTCACCAGCGCATTCAAGTCCTCGAGGACCGTGGCGTGCTGACCTTGGTTGCAGGCGATGCGCGCATTCCAAAGCTGAGCCGTTCGGCGGATGTCGTCCGGCGTTCCGGGATCGTACATGACCCGGGCCGCGAAATCCGCCGCCGCGTTTTCCTGTCCGAGCAGGTAATGGCAGCGCATTTGACCGATGGCCGCTTCGAGTCGGTTGGTTTGGAGGACCGCCACCTCTTCAAGGGTCTCGTAGTGGCCGAGGGCGGCACGGTGGTCTCCGCCGTTCCAGGCGATCGTGGCGGCCCCGAGCGCTGCGGCTTCCGTGAATTCACCCGCGGGCATCGCCAACACGGCGACGTACGCTTCGTACGCCGGTTCTGTGGCGCCTTGATCGAACCGGCAGTTGCCGAGGTAGAATTGCGCTTCGGAGATGTGCAGGCCGGCAGGGTACTGGCGGACGTACTCTTCAAGTCGGGGAATGGCCTCGCCGCAGCGGTTTTCGAGCGCGAGGTAAGAAGCCGATTCGAAGATGCGCTGCTCGATTTCGGCGCCGTCCAACCCCACGGCGGCGGGCAAGTTGTCGAGCAGGCCGCGCTTGATGAGCAGCGGCTCGACGATGTTGTAGGCGTCGGCGGCGACGTTGTCGTTGCCGTATTCGGTGCGGATGCGATCCCACAGCGTCAGGACCTTGTCGTCCTGGCCCTGCTTGACCCCCACGAGGCAGAGCTCCACGAGGGCTTGCTTGGCACGGGGCGTGGCTGAATAGTCGTCGACGAGGCGCAGGAGTTTTTCTTCCGCTTCAGCAAGTTGCCCCAGTTCGATGTGCGTGCGGCCAGCCTGGAAAAGAGCTTCCACGACGAGACGGCTGTCGGGGTGGTCGACGAGAAGTTGGTCGAGGCGGGAGGTTTGGCCTTCGAGGTCGTCGTCGAGCTTGGCCGACATCGCCCGCTGGAACAACGCGTAGTCCAGGGGCTTCACGCCGCGCGCAAGCACGCGGTCGTAGTAGTCCGCGGCCTGATCAAAGGACTTCAGGGCGTAGAAGCAATCCGCGGCGCGGAGCTCGGCGTCGCGCATGCGCGAGGGGTCGTCGTCGGGGTTGGTCTCGAGGTACGAACGAAACGCCGACAAGGCGTCGGTGTATTTCTCGCTCTTGTAATGCGCGTACCCACGAGCGTAGTCGGCGTCGTTGTGCAGGTCACTGAGGTAGCTTCCGGGGGTGGTGCTGAACTTGGCATAAGCTGCCGCCGCTCCTTTGTAATTGCCCTTGTTGTAAAGGATTTCGCCTTCCCAGTAGAACGTCTCGGCGTGCAGCTGCGGGTCGACGTTGTGCTCGCGCGAGCGCTTGAAAAAGGTCAGCGCCTGGGTGAGTTGGTTGTTTTGGTAAAGCTCCACTGCACGGTTGAAGGCCAAAACCTGCGCCGCCGCCCGCACCGTCTCGTCCGGCTCGGCGATGTTGCCCAGGGCCTTGAGTGCGCGCTCGTAGTCGCGGCTGGTCATGTGCACCTGCAGCAGGAAGCGGTAAGCCTCGTCTCGGCGAGGCGAAGACGGGAACTGGTCGAGGTAGGTCTCAAACGCCACGATGGCGTCGTCAAACGGGTTGAACGACAGTTCGTACGCCAGCTTCGCGTAGTGGAAGAAGGCGTCCTCTTGGATGTCGACGTCGAATTCCGGAGTGGCGGCGGTTTTGAAGGCCTGTTTGGCGCGGGCGCGGTCGCCCATCTCGAGGTAGCAATCGGCCATGTGGTAGGCCGCGTTTTGGGCGAGTTCGTCTTCGCCGTAGGTGGCCAAAGGCAGGCAGTCGAGGGCGCCGCGCCAGTCGCCGAGGCGGTAGCGTGTGTACCCCATGGCATACGCGAACTCCGGGTTGCGTCCGGGGCCGTCTGTTCCTTCCCACGCCAGTTCGAGGTAGGGCGACGCGGTGGAGAAGTCCTCGTCGCGGTACCACGCGTCCCCGAGCAGGTGGGCCACCTCGGCGACGGCGTCGTCTTCCAAGCCGCTCGACTGGTCGAGCAGGGGCGGAGCGTACTCCTTGAGCCGGTCGAACTGTCCGGTGGCGTGCAAGAGCTGGGTGATGTAGAGCGGCACGAGTTCCGAGAAGTCGGGGTGCTCGGCGATCTTTTCAAAGCCGTCGAGCGCCACCTGAGGTTGCCCTTTCAGGTACGCGATGTGGGCGAAGTAGTATTGCGCGGCCGCTTGGAAGTCTCCTTCCACTTCGAGCACTTCGTAGAGCGGGACGCGCGCCTTTTCGTACTCCTCGCGCTCGAAGTAACAATGTCCGAGCTTGAACCGGTACTCGTCGCGGCGGGCGGGGGCGAGTTCGCGCACCCGAATCTTTTCGAATTCTTCGGCGGCGGTGCTGTAGTTCTTTCGCTTGTAGTTGTAGTTGGCGAGTTCCCACCGAGCTTCGAGGGCGAGCGGGCTCTCGGGGAACTGACGAATGAACGTTTCTACCCGGTGCACGGCGTCCCGGTGGTACAGGGCCAGGGCGCTCATGGCAGCAAAGTAGCTTGCCTCCACGTAGGCGTCGCTTGTCTCGCTTGGCGCCTGGGCCAAAAGCGATTCAAACGTGTGCAGCGCCAGGGCGTACTGGTGATTTTCGTAGGCTTCGACGGCCCGGGCATGTTCGACCGTCAGCGGGTCGGTGGCAGTGGACCATTGGGCGTGGGCGGGCTTCAGGGGAAGCGCAACCAGTCCCGCGGTCAATCCCGCCGTGGCCGTTGTCAAGAAAAAGGAATGCAGGTTTCGCATGTCGTCTCGCGTGTTCGTTCAAAGCTACCGACGCAAACAGGGGAGCTTGGGGCGCTGCTTCGATGTTTTTCAACGCGAACTCGTGGGGATTTTGCACTTTTCGTGCCTCCACTTTTCACACAAGATGGGAGAGGCCCAAGCGCACGCACCGCACGCCGATTTCCTTCGCCTGAGCGTCAATCGACCCACCGAAATTCGGTGCGGCGGTTCAGGCTCCGGCCCGCCTCGGTCGTGTTGCTGGTCTTGGGCAAGGACTCTCCGTGGCCCCGCGTGGTCATGCGGTGTTCCTCCACGCCGCAGGCTGCCAAAAAGACCTTCACGGCTTTCGCCCGGGCTTGACTCAAGATCAAGTTGTCGGCGGCGTCGCCCACGTCGTCGGTGTGCCCGTCGATGTCGAGCCGCAGGTCAGGCGTGCGCCCCATGTGGTTGGCAAGCGCACGAAGGACAATTTCAGAACGCGGGTCCAGGGTGCTTTTTTTCGTGTCGAACTGCACGTCTTGAAGTTCAAACAGCCCCTCGGACGATCCGCTTGAGGCGCCGGAATCAAAAGCGGATTCTTGCACGTTCAGGTCGAGCTTGACGGTGCCGCCCGTGGGCTTGCCTTCTTGGTGGACGACTCGGCTCTGGTAGCCCACGTGTTCACCCTGCACGGTGAGCACCACGTCTTCGCCCTCGGCGAGCTTGACGACGTGCGCAAATTGCCCGTCTTCGCGGGAGTATTGAACTTGCTCGACGCGTCTGCTTTGAACGTACTCGATGCTCACGGTCAGTTCGCCGTCGGGCACCGGCCAGCCCAGGTCGCCTTTGACGACCGTGACGGGGTCGGGTTTGAGCTCTTCAGGCAAGGCGTAGGCGCAGAGGTCGAGCCCTCGGGTTCCACGCCGGCGGCTGGCAAAAATGCCCTCGGTGCCGTCGGTGCTGACAATCAGGCCGTGTTCGTCCCCTGAAGAGTTAAGCGGGAGGCCGAGGTTGACCGGTTCCGACCACGTGCCGGAGGAGTCCCGTTGACTCATCCACAGGTCGTAGCCGCCTCCGGAAGGTTCACGATTGCTGGAGAAGTAGAGCGTGCGGCCGTCGGGGTGGAGGAACGGGGATTTGTCCTGGAAAGCGGAGTTCACCGGAGCGGGGAGCTTCACCACGGGTCCCCACGTGCCGTTGTCACGCAGAGGGGTCGAGAACAGGTCCATGGTGAGGTTGCCGTCGGCGTCTGGCGTGGACTCGGCACGTGCTGCGGCAAAGAACAGGGTGGTTCCGTCGCCGCTGATTGACGGTTGGGCCTCCCAGCCTTGCGTGGTGTTGACGTCGACGCCAAGAGGTTCCAACGGCGACCACATGTAAACGAATTGGCCGTCGAGGTCGCGGTAGTCGACGTGGTATTCCGTGGAGAAGAGGTCGATGTTGGCGGGGTTGCCCGGAACGGGACGGTGAGCCGCGATCACCATCAACTTGTTGTCGACCGAGATGGTGGCGCCGCCGTAGTTGCTTCCGAGGTTGAAGGGTTCGCCCAAGGGCACGCCTCCGTCAAACGGCAGGCGTTCGTCTTTGCGTCGGGCCCAGGAGAACGTTTCCTTGCGTGTGGTGGTGACGTCGCCTTTGGCTTTGCTCACCTCGACGCGGGTAAAAAACAAAAGGGTTCCGTCGGGTGAAAGCAAGGGGAGGTACTCGTCTTCGTCCCAGCTGACTTCGGAAATGGGAGACGGAGCCGGACGGTCGGCGTGCATGTAGTACTGGTGAAGGAAGGTGAGTTCCGGCATGGCGCCTGCCGCTTCGCGGCGACGGATGCGCTTGGTGACCTCTTCCGGCAGCGCGAGGTAGGCCTTGAACTGCATGAGGGCGTTTTCGTAATCGTCGTTGAGGTAGGCCGTCGCGCCGCGGAGGTAGAGCACCTCGGGCATGCCGCCAGGACAAACCTCGTCCAGCGCATTCAACCGCTCACTCAGCACGCCCCACATGTCGGGGTCCCGTCGCGTGGCTTTGAAGGTCATCTCGGCCGACTCCATGAGCAGTTCGGGGTCTTCGGGGCTGAGCTCGAGGCCTTCTTCGAGCCACGCGAGGCGGTCTTCGAGCGAAGCCTTGCCCTTGGGGCTGGTGGCGCGTTCGTAGAGCTTTTGGGCTTTGGCGGAACGAGGCTCCTCGGGTTCGCACTGGGCCAAGGCCGCGGCGCTTCCCGCCACGAGAAGGCATGCAAGGACGTGTCGGAGGGTGCCGCGCATGGGGTCAGGCGCCGTGGTTGAGTTCGCCTTCCGACTGGGCCACGAGGGCCGAGACGGTGCCGTCTCCTGTGACGTTCACCACGGTGCGGCACATGTCGAGGATTCGGTCAACGGGGAAGATCAGCGCGATCCACGCGGGGTTGAGCCCGACGCTTTCCAGGACGATGATCATCAGGACGAGGCCGGCGCTGGGAATGGCCGCGGCGCCGATGGAGGCCAGGGTGGCCGTCAGCACGATGACCGCCTGCTGGGCGAGCGAGAGGTCGACCATGTGGAACTGGGCGAGCGCCACGACCGCCACCGCTTGGTAGAGGCTTGTGCCGTCCATGTTCACGGTCGCGCCGATGGGAAGCACGAAGCTTGTGGTGCGCTCGCTCACACCGAGGTTGCCGTTGACGCACCGCATCGTCACGGGCAGGGTGGCAACGGACGAGGAGGTGGAGAAGGCCGTGATTTGGGCGTCGCGCATGGCGGAGAGGAACTTCCGTGGCGTCATCCCCTTGATGCCGATGGAGGCGATGGCGGGGTAGACGAGGAAGATCATCAGGGCGAGGCCGAGGACCACGACGAGGCCGTAGCGAAGCAGGAAGCTCAGCAGCTCTTGGAACTTGTCAGGGTCGGTGCCGGCAGCCTTGACGATTTGGCCGGCCATCAGGGCAAACACGAAGATGGGCATGGCCTTCATGACCATCCACACCATGCCGACAAAGACGTCGTTCAGTCCGTCGATGGCGCGAATGAGGGACCCGCGTTTGGGTTCTTCGATGCTCACGAGCACAATTCCGAAGAACACCGCGAAGAAGATGATCTGCAGCATCGCCATGTCGCTCAGCGACTTGAAGATGTTCTTGGGGACGACGTCGACAAGGGGTTGAAGCGGTCCGCTCTTGGAGGCGTTCTCCGCCTTGTTGAGTTTGTCGGCGACCCACGCGTTCATGCCTTCCTGCTGGCCCTGGATCTCGCGGACGAGGTCTGCGTTGGCCGGGTCTTGAGAGACGTAGAGTTCGTCGAGAACTTCAATGCCGTTCGCGTCCCTCCAAAGTTCGTAACGGATTCGGTTGCTGGTCTTGAGGTCTTCACTGGCGCCGGTGCCGGGTTGAAAGACGTTGACGAGGACGAGGCCGAGGGTCACCGCGAAGAAGGTGGTGAGGAGGTAGAGCCCGAGGGTTTTGGCCCCCAAGCGGCCCAACTTCTTCACGTCGCCCAGCGAAGCCACCCCGCCGATGATGCTGAACAGCACCAGCGGAACCGCAATCAGCTTGAGGATGTTGATGAAGATGTCGCCCAGCGGTTGGATGTAATTCAGCGTGAAGCTGTTCCACCCAAACCGAATGCTCGCCCACGCGTACCCCACACCCAACGCAAGGCCAATGAGAACCTGCCAGTGGAGTGCGAGACGGGAAGAGGAGCCGGAAGAAGATCGAGGTGAATCGGAGGTCATGCCCCGAAGGTAAGGCGCGCGGCGCGCTGACGAAGCGCGTGGTCGACCAAGACGAGGCAGGCCATGGCTTCCACCAAGGGCACGGCGCGCGGAAGGACGCAGGGGTCGTGCCGCCCGCGGCCTTCGAGCTCGACGGGGTTGCCGTCGCGGTCCACGGAGGAGCCGGGCTGCAGGACTGTCGCCACGGGCTTGAACCCGACCCGAAGCACGATGTCCTCGCCGTTGCTGATGCCGCCCTGGATCCCGCCGCTTCGGTTGGTGGCCGTGCCGATTCGGTCGCCCCGGTTCACGAACGCGTCGTTGTGCTCGGAGCCGCGCATCAAGGTGCCGCTCAACCCGGAGCCGAGTTCAAGGGACTTGGTGGCGGGGAGGGACCACATGGCCTTGGCGAGGTCGGCGTGCAGGCGGTCAAAGACCGGTTCGCCCCAGCCCGCGGGCACGCCTCGGGCCACGAGCACAATGGCGCCCCCGACCGTGTCGCCGTCCTTCTTCACGTCTGCGATGCGCTCTTCCATGCGCTTGGCGGTTTCAGGATGCGGGCACCGCACGGGGTGGGCGTCGACCTCGTCGCGGCTGTGGAAGGAGGGCGGGAGCGGCATGGAGATGTCCTGCACGCGCTCGACGTAAGCGCCGACCTCGACGCCGAGGGTGGCGAGGATTTGGCGTGCAACGGCGCCGGCAACCACGCGCGAGACCGTTTCCCGTGCCGAAGCCCGGCCTCCGCCTCGGACGTCGCGGAGCCCGTACTTCGCTTCGTACGTGAAGTCCGCGTGGGAGGGACGGAACGTGTCTTTCAGGTGGTCGTAGTCGGAAGGTCGGGCGGCCGTGTTGGCGACGGTGAACCCGAGGGGCGCGCCCGTCGTCACCAGCCCGTCAGGCCCTTCGACGGTCCCGGAAAGCCACTGCACCTCGTCGGCTTCGCTGCGTGAGGTGGTCAGCGCGGATTGGCCTGGGCGTCGGCGCGCAAGGTCTGCCTGAACCGCGCTCAGATCCAGCGCCAACCCCGCCGGACAGCCGTCCACGATGCCGCCCAGCGCTGGGCCGTGCGACTCGCCAAACGTCGTCAGCCGAAAAACGTTGCCAAAGGTGTTTCCTGCCATGCCCTGCGAAGGTATACCTTGCACGTCATGCGGACGCTGCTCAAGAACATCAAAGGGCTCGTGGGTGCCTTTGAGGAGGTGCCCCGAGACGTGGCTGGCTCCGAGATGGCCAAATTCCCCGTCCTCCACAACGCTTGGCTGGCCCTCGAAGGTGGGGTGGTGGCGGACTTTGGGCCCATGGAGGAATTCCCAGGAATTGCGGATTGGTCCGGTCTGAACATCGTCGATGCCGAGGGGCGTTGGGTGCTTCCGGCGTGGTGCGACAGCCACACCCACACGGTCTTTGCGCGCAGCCGCAGCGAAGAATTCCTCATGCGGCTCGAAGGGGCGACCTACCACGAGATTGCCGAGCGCGGCGGCGGCATCCTCAATTCCGCCAAGGCCTTGCAGGCCATGAGCGAGGACGAGCTCTTCGACGACGCCTTGAAGCGCGTGCACCACGCCATTTCGCAGGGCGTCGGAGCCATGGAGATCAAATCCGGCTACGGACTGACGCTCGAAGCCGAGCGCAAGATGCTGCACGTCATCGCTCGCCTCAAGAAAGCCGCGCCCATCCCGATCAAAGCCACGTTTCTCGGCTGCCACGCCGTCCCGCCTGAATTCGGCAACGCCGCGGCCTACACCCAGCACGTGGTCAAGGACATGCTGCCAGCCTTCGCCGCCGAGGGCCTCGTCGATTACGTGGACGCGTTCTGCGAGAAGGGCTACTTCGGCGTGGACGAAACCCGTGCGCTTCTCGAGGCAGCAAAGGCGCTTGGTTTAAAAAGCAAAGTGCATGTCAATCAATTCAATGACATTGGTGGAGTGGAGCTTTGCGTGAGTCAAAACGCGCTCAGCGTCGACCACCTCGAGGTCTGCGGAAGCGAGGCCATCCAAAGCCTCATCGAGGGATTTGAGCGGGCCGAGGACGGCGAAGGCGCGCCGACCTATCCCGTCGCGCTGCCTGGGTGCAGCCATTTCCTGAGCATTCCCTACACGCCGGGCCGCGCAATCATTGACGCCGGGCTGCCGCTGGTGCTCGCCACGGACCACAACCCGGGTTCGGCTCCAAGCGGCGACATGAATCAGGCCGTGAGGCTCGCCAGCCTGAAGATGGGTGTGTTGCCGAGGGAAGCCGTGGCGGCGGCCACCTTGAACGGTGCGGCGGCGATGGAACTCAGCGACGAAGTTGGGGCGTTGGGCCGCGGTCACCGGGCCAACCTCATCGTCACGCACCCCATGGAGGGATTGCAAGACATCGCCTACCGCTTCACCGACGCGGTTGTGGATAAGGTGTTCATCAACGGGGAAATCTGGGAGGGGTAAGTCCCAATCGCATGGGCAGGGGGCGCGCTACTTTCACCCCATGCAACGACTCATTGAATGCGTTCCCAACATCAGCGAGGGACGCCGCCCTGAAGTGATCAACGCCGTGGCCGCTGTGGTCGAGACGGTGGAAGGATGCCGACTGCTTGACGTCGACCCGGGAAAGAGCACCAACCGCACGGTCATCACGTTTGTCGGGCCGCCCGAGACGGTGGGCGAAGCGGCGTTTCGCTTGATCAAGAAGGCCAGCGAACTCATCGACATGTCCAAACACAGCGGCGAACACCCCCGCATGGGCGCCACTGACGTGTGTCCCTTTGTGCCGGTCGCGGGCGTGACGATGGACGATTGCATCAAGGTCGCGCACGAGGTGGGCGAGCGCGTGGGACGGGAGCTCGGCATCCCGGGCTACTTCTACGAGTCGGCGGCGAAGCGCCCCGAGCGCAAGAACCTTGCTGTGTGCCGCAAAGGCCAGTACGAAGGCCTCGGCAAGCTCAGCACCGACGAAGGCGCTCCGGACTTCGGGCCGGCCGACTTCAACGAGACGGCCCGCCGCACCGGGGCCACGGCCGTCGGCGCGCGCGACTTCCTGATCGCGTACAACATCAACCTGAACAGCACTTCGAGCCGGCGGGCGAACGCCATCGCGTTTGACATCCGGGAGGCAGGACGCATCAAGAAGCGCGACGGCCTCACGGGACCGCCCGTTCTCGACGACGCCGGCGACCCCGTCCGCATCCCCGGCACGCTCAAGGCCGTCAAAGGCATCGGCTGGTACATCGAGGAGTACGGCATCGCTCAAATCTCCCTGAACCTCACCGACATCAACGTCACGCCCGTCCACGTCGCCTTTGACGAGGCATGCGACAAGGCCCAAGAACGCGGCATCCGCGTCACCGGCTCCGAGCTCGTCGGCCTCTTGCCACTTCGCGTCCTCACCGACGCCGCCGACCACTACCTGCGCAAGCAGGAGCGCTCCTTGGGCATCTCCGAGGCGGAGAAGGTCAAGATTGCGGTCAAGTCTTTGGGGCTTGACGACCTCGCGCCGTTTGACCCCGCCAAGCGCGTCATCGAGTACATCATCGCGGAGGAGGGAAGCACCCCGCTGATCAACATGACGCTTACCCAATTTGCGGACACCACGGCCTCGGAAGCGCCCGCTCCGGGTGGCGGCTCCATCGCGGCCTACGCCGGCGCACTCGGCGCGGCCTTGGCGACCATGGTGGCCAACCTCAGCGCCCACAAGCGCGGGTGGGACGACCGTTGGGAGGAGTTCAGCGCCCACGCCGAGCAGGGCCTCGATTTCCAAAACCAGCTCCTGCGCCTCGTCGACAAAGACACCCAGGCCTTTGATGGCATCATGTCGGCCTACGGCATGCCCAAGGCCACCGAGGCTCAGCAGGCCAAGCGAACCCAGGCCATCCAGGACGCCACGCGAAACGCCATCGACATCCCAATGCAGGTGGCGCAGCTCGCCCACGACGCCTTGGACCTCGCGGCCGACATGGCCAAGGACGGCAACCCCAACAGCGTCACCGACGCGGGGGTGGGCGCCATGTGCCTTCGGACGGCGGTCCTCGGCGCCGTCCTCAACGCCCGCATCAACTGCGGCGACCTCGAGGACAAGGCCTACGTGGACCAAATCCACGCGCGATGCGCCGACCTCGTTGCAAGCGCCACGCGTCAAGAGGCCGACATCCTCGCGACGGTCGACCGCGTCATGGCGGGGTGATCTTGGGACGGGGCGGTTGACAAAATCGACGTGGTTTCCCTATTTTTATGGAAAACAACGGAGTCCGAGAACCCAACTTGATTTGAGATGACACGCTTTTTCACTTTGCTATTTGCCGCGGCTGTGGGCCTGACGACCGCGACGCCTGCATTCGCCCAAACTGATTGCACGAACCCCTACGACGGCAACGGCGACGGGGCGGTGACGATTTCAGACCTCCTTGATTTGCTGGGGTTGTTTGGGGACTCGGACTCGGACCAAGATGGCATTTGGGACAGCGTGGACGCGTGCGTGGACACAAGCGCGTGCAACTACGCTTCGGACCCCACCGAGCCGTGTGCGTACATCGACGTTCTGGGCATCTGTGGCGGGGGCTGCGAGGGGGACGGCGACGGCGACGGCATCTGCGACGACGTGGACACCTGCGCGGGCGACCTTGACGAATGTGGGGTTTGCAACGGCCCTGGCCCCACAGAAATCGTCATCGAAGACATCACGATTCTGTACGACAGCGTGTACCTCCCGCAACTAGACGACTGGTACGTCTTTGAGTATGGAGCCGACACGACGTTCACTTACACCTGCCCGCCGTTGTTCGTCGACTGTGGCGACCCCGTGTCTTACCAAGGCTACGACTACGCCACTGTCCAAATCGGTGATCAGTGCTGGTTTGCAGACAACCTTCGAAGTGAGAATTATCGAAATGGTGATACAATCCCCAGCCCAGATTTAGATTTGACTTGGACGTACACATCAATTGGTTCAACGAGGGTCTACGGCGAAAGTTGTGAAAATTGCGAGAGCTTCACAACCCTTGGAGACGCTTGTGATCCGTTTTCGATAGCAGAGTTTGGAAGACTGTACAATTGGTATGCTGTTATCGATCCAAGGGAAGTTTGCCCAGTCGGTTGGCATGTATCTACAGACGCCGACTGGATACAACTTGAAATGCACTTAGGCATGTCTGAAGAGGATGCGTCGGGCACTGGATATCCAAGGGGGGCGAATGAAGGCTTTTTGCTAAAGAGCTCTCTAGGATGGCATGTTGGAGCCAATGGATCTGACGCAGTGGGTTTCAATGGGTTGCCAGCCGGGATTATTCAAATATCTGGGAACTGCGGGTTGGCTGGTATGGAAACGATATTTTGGACGCCCCATCTATCATCAGAACTCAATGTATTCGGAGATTTCCCCCCATACAACGCCGAACGGGTGTCGCGAAAACTTAGATCGACAGACGAATACATTACACGGTCCGCCGGTGGCAATCATCACTATGGTTTATCCATCCGCTGCATCAAGGATTACGAGTAACAACCCGGGGTGTTCTTGTCTTTGAAGTTTCGAGGGGGTCTTTGATGGTGTAAGTGCGGAGCGAGCGAGTGTTAAACTCTTAAATCTTGGCCTAGCGTAGCAAGGCTCGAGGGGAAGCCGGGGCTCGAACGTCCTGGCATGAAAAAAGCCAACCCGTGGGGGTTGGCTTTTTCTGTACCGAGGTTGAGGTCGGTCGGTGTGCCCGAGGCGACTTAGTTCGAGAGGCGGCGCTCCTTGATGCGAGCAGACTTGCCCGTGCGCTCGCGCAGGTAGTAGATGCGTGCGCGACGCACCTTGCCTCGCTTGTTCACCTCAATCTTCTCCACGAACGGAGAGGAAACGGGGAAGATGCGCTCCACGCCAACGCCGCTCGCCATCTTGCGAACCGTGAAGGTCTCGGTCGTGCCAGAGCCTTTACGTTGAATGACGACACCTTGGAAAGCTTGGAGACGCTCCTTGTTGCCTTCCTTGATCTTGATGGTAACGGTGACGGTGTCGCCGGCGCCAAACTCAGGCCAGTCCTGCGTTTCAACCAACTTGGCGGTGATGTCCTTGATGCGGTCCATGGTGTTGTCTTATGCGTTGTCAGTCGGGTGGCCCTTGCGAACCTGACCCAATTCGGGGTGCAATATTACGAAGATTCTTTGTGAAGTCCGCGACTTCCCGCGAAGAAATTACGCGCCTGCGAGGCCGTCCTTGCCTTCGAGCAAATCGGGGCGGCGCGCCCGGGTTCGGGCGAGGGCCTGCTCTTCTTGCCACCGGTCGATCGCGGCGTGGTTTCCAGAGAGGAGGACGTCGGGGACTTTCCAGCCGTTGTATTCGGCAGGGCGCGTGTAAACCGGGGGGGCGAGAAGGCCGTCCTGGAAGCTGTCGGTCAGGGCGCTCGTCTCGTCGCCGATCACGCCAGGAACGAGGCGTACCAGCGCGTCGGTGAGGACGGCTGCCGCCAGCTCGCCGCCGCTGAGGACGTAGTCGCCGATGCTGATTTCGAGGGTGACGACGTGGTCGCGAAGGCGCTGGTCAATGCCTTTGTAGTGGCCGCAGATCATGAGCAGGTTGCCGGAAAGCGACAGCTGGTTGACGCGCTCCTGCTTGAGTTGCTCGCCGTCGGGAGTCAAGAAGATAACCTCGTCGTAGTCGCGCTCGGCCTGCAAGGACGTGATGGCGTCGTGGAGCGGCTGCATGGCGAGCACCATGCCTGCGGCGGTGCCGAAAGGCGCGTCGTCGACTTTCTTGTGCTTGTTCGCACTCCAGTCACGAAGGTTGGACATGCACCTCGACGAGGCCCTTGTCGATGCCTCGTTTGACAATGCTTTCCGAAAACGGACCACTCAGGAGCCCCGGAAGGACAGTCAGGATGTCGATGCGCATGGCTCAAAAGTACGAGGTAACTTTGCATTCATCATGCGCGAGAAGAAGGATTACAAGTCGGTGGTCAGCCACCCGTACCAGGTGTTCAACGGGATCTTTTTGACGTTGCCGCTGGACGGGATTCGGCAGACCGGGCTTCGGGTGCCGTTGTTGCAGGAGGCCTGCGAGCTGGGGCTCGAGCGCGGCGCCACCCCGCACGAGATACTTTCTGAGTTTTTGCAGGGTCAGGGCAAGCGCGACGCGGAAGAAGGGGCGGCGCTCCTGTTCCGCATCATCCAGTACATCGAACGGCAGGTCGTGCTGGTCGACGCGCTCGAAGACGCGCGCTACGCGCAACTGAACGACATGGGCGGCGCCGAGTCGCTCCAGAGCTTGATGCAGCGTGTGCGCCGCCACGGGCTCGAAGACGAGATGCGCGCCATGCTCGCCGAGTACGCCGTGCGCGTCGTGCTCACGTCGCACCCCACGCAGTTCTACCCCGGAAACGTCTTGGCCATCATCACCGATCTGGCCTTGGCCATGGAGGACAACGACTTGGTCAACATCCGCAAGCGCCTGCACCAGCTGGGCCTGACGCCGTTCTTCCAAAGCGAGCCGCCCACCCCGTACGAGGAGGCGATCCGGCAGATCTGGTACCTCGAGAACGTCTTTTTCGAGGCCTGTTCTGCGTTGGGCGCACGCGTTGCGAACGCCCTGAGCCGCCCAGACGGCGAGGGGTTGAACATGGGGATGCTGCGCATTGGGTTTTGGCCTGGGGGCGACCGAGACGGAAACCCCTACGTCGGCGCAGAGACCACCCTCCGTGTCGCACGCAAGCTCAAGCTCACCCTGCTGCGCTGCTACCGCAAGGAGTTCCGAGAGATGCGCAGGCTCATTACGTTCAAAGGGTTGGAAGGCGAGCTCGACATGCTCCAAAGCATGATCGAAGACGCCATCTTCAACGCGAGCGACCTGTCGCTCAAGCAGGACGTCTTGCTCCACGGCTTGCGCCGGCTCGAGAAGCGGGTTGAGAAGGACTTCAACGGCCTGTACTTGGACCAAATCCGCCAGCTGATCTTCAAGGTGCGGATGTTTGGGCTGCATTTTGCGTCGCTCGACATCCGTCAAGACGCGCGGGTCGTGACCAAAGCGTTCAAGGCCCTGCTCGCAGCGGAGCGTGGGGCGGAAGCGGTGGCGGCGTTTGAGGCGATGTCCGAGGCCGAGGCGATTGACTTCCTGTTTGAGTACGACACGCCGTTTTCCGGCGCGCTTGCCGAGGACCGACACCAAGACGTCCTCGACAGCCTGCGCGCCATGCAGGAGATCCAACGCCACAACGGCGAAGCCGGTTGCCACCGCTACATCTTGAGCAACTGCTCGGGCGCCTACCACATCGCCATCCTTCACGCCATGGCCAAGGCCAGCGGGTGGGAAGGGGAGTTGACGGTGGATTTGGTGCCGCTGTTTGAGTCCATCCAAGACCTCGACGAGGCGCGCGGCGAGATGGACAAGCTCTACCGCCACCCGGTGTACGCGGCGCACTTGGATCAGCGCCACGGAGACCAAACCGTCATGCTCGGCTTCTCCGACGGCACCAAAGACGGCGGCTACCTCCGCGCGAACTGGGCCATTTACCGCGCCAAGCAGCGCCTCACGGACGTGAGCCGCGAACACGGCCGCACGGTCATGTTCTTCGACGGCCGAGGCGGACCTCCGGCCCGCGGGGGCGGGAACACCCACCGATTCTATGCCTCGCTTGGTCGCGACATCGAGAACCGCGAGATCCAAACCACGATCCAGGGCCAAACCATCTCGTCCAACTTCGGCATCCCCAAGTCCGCGGGCTTCAACCTCGAGCTCCTGTTCACGGCAGGGGTAAAGAACCGGCTCTTCGACGAGGAGGAAACCCAAATCGGTCCGGAAGCGGCCGCCCTGCTCGACGAACTCGGCGCCACCTCGCACGCGCACTACCTCGCGCTTCGCAACCGCCCCGAATTCACGGACTACCTTGCCACGTTCGGGACGCTCAAGTACTACGGCGCAACGAACATTGGCAGCCGCCCCACGTCCCGTGCCAAAGACGGCAACATCAACTTCGAAGACTTGCGCGCCATCCCGTTTGTCGGGTCGTGGTCGCAGCTCAAGCAGAACGTCCCGGGCTACTTTGGCCTCGGCACCGCCCTCGAAGCCCTCGACCGCCAAGGCCGCCTCGACGAGGCCGCCAACCTCTACCGCACCAACGCGTTCTTCCGCACCCTCGTCGAGAACTCCATGCAGTCCATGACCAAGTGCGATTTCCGCCTCACGGCTCACCTGACTTCGCACCCGCGCTTCGGCGACCTGTGGAACACGGTGCACGAAGAGTACGAGCGCACGCGCGTCCTTGTCCTGGCCATCACAGGCCAAACCACGCTCATGGAAACGGTCCCCGCCATCAAAGAGAGCATCCGCCTCCGCGACAGCATCATTTTGCCGCTTCTCGTCATCCAGCAGTTTGCCTTGACAGAAATGGAACGCCTCACCTCCGGCGACGACTCCCCGTGGCCTGCTGACCAACTGCGAAAACTCATCATCCGCACGATGTACGGCATCGTCAACGCGAGCCGCAACGCGGTCTGACGCTTTTTTCACTAAAACACGAAAAAACCCCGACCTGGCCTAAGCCGGAGTCGGGGTTTCTCTTGGCGCTCGCGCGCCGGGATTGCCAGAATTACTTGCCGCCAGCGGGGTCGCTGAGTTGAGGCTCGGCGTTCGCAGGGTCGGCAGGCTCGTCCGAAGCGTACACGAAGTCCATCTCCTCGATGAGGTTGGTGCAGCCTGCGTACTTGTCGAGGATCCACATCACGTAACGGATGTCCACCGAGATGGTGCGCTGGAGCTGGTGCTCGAAGGCGATGTCGCCGCTCATGGCTTCCCAGTTGCCGTCAAAGGCGAGGCCGATGAGGTCGCCGTCCGCGTTCATGACGGGGCTGCCGGAGTTGCCACCCGTGATGTCCGTGCCGTGAATGAAGCACACGACCAACTCGCCACTCTCGTCGGCGTAGGGCCCAAAGTCCCGCGCCTTGATAAGTTGCTCGAGGCGCTCGGGCACGATGAACTCGGGGTTGCTGTTGTCCTTCTTCTCGAGGATGCCGTTGGCCGTCGTCACGAAGTCGTAGTGCACGGCGTCGGCGGGCTTGTAGTCGCCCACAGGACCGTAGGTAAGGCGCATCGTGGAGTTGGCGTCGGGGTACCACGCCTTGTTGGGCATGAGCTCGCGCAAGCCGCGCACAAACAAACGGTAGCCGCGGTCAAACTTCGCTTGCGTCTCTTCCGACGTGCCTTGGCTGTAGCGTTCGTAGATGCTCATGGACATGGCCACAGCGAGGTCGGCATCCAACGTCTTCTGCTTGGGCGCTGCCAGGAAATTGGCAAACGCTTCTGCGCTGCGCAGGGGAGACTTGCTGTAGATCTTGTTGGCGTAGGCTTCGAAATCGCCCTTGTACTTGTCCTGCACCACATTGAACTGGGAAGGCCACAGGGCGGGGTCGATGTCGTCGCGGTACTTGGTGAGCATCTTGACGAACAATTCGCGGTCGGTGTCTTGGTCGTAGTCTTTGAAGTGGGAGTCGGCCAGTCCCTGGAGTTGGGCCTTGGTGGCTTCCACCTTGGCGGGGTCTTCCGACCACAAGCCGGCTCCGCGGAATCCCACGCGCAACCCAAACAACGCCAAGTCGCATCCCAAAAGTCCCGCCTCGCGGGCGTACACCTCACCGCGCACCGTCGCGTCGGTCTCGGCGTAGTATTCGGCAATCAAGCCGAGGGCTTCGCCGTATTCCGCCTTGCGGTCGGCGTCTTCGTTCGCCCAACGCGTGAAGAGGGCTTCGAGCTTTTCTTTTTGGGCCTGGACTTCTAGGCGCTTGAGGCCTTTGGTTTGACCGATGTAGTACTTCCAGTAGTTCGCGGTTTGCGCGTACTTGGCCGCGTACTTGATGCGCACGGCCTTGTCGGCGTCCATGTGGCTCTTCATGGTCTTGAGCTTCAGGTCGCGGCATTCCACCACCGAGGGGTTGTAGAGGTTGATGGCTTGCTCGACGCCCCAGCTGCTGAGGAAGCGGTCCGTGCTGCCGGGGTAGCCCATGATCATGGTGTAATCGCCCTGGTCGACGCCGGCCATGCTGATCTTTAGATGGCGCTTGGGCGTGTACGGCACGTTGTCTTCGCTGTAGCCGGCGGGTTTGTTGTCGGCGTCTGCGTAGATGCGGACCATGCTGAAGTCGCCCGTGTGACGTGGCCACATCCAGTTGTCGGTGTCGCCGCCGTACTTGCCCACGCTCTCGGGCGGAGCGGCCACAAGACGCACGTCGCGGTAGTCTTGGTAGGTGAAGACGTAGAACTCGTTGCCGTAGTACATCGTCTTCAGGTCGTAGCTGTACTCGGGGTTGGCCTCCATGTACTCGGCCTGAATGGCCTTGAGTTCTTCCGCCACGGCCGCGCCGCGCTCGCCCTCAGCCATGCCGTCGTTGACCTTGCTGAGCACGCGTTCGGTGACGTCGTCAATACGTACGAGGAAGCTCACGTAAAAGTCCTCGATGTGCATCTCTTGGTCCTTCGCCTTGGCCCAAAACCCGTCCGTCAAGTAGTCGTGCTCGGGCGCGCTGAAGCTCTGGATGGCCCCGTACGCGCAGTGGTGGTTCGTGAGCACCAAGCCCTGCGAAGAGATGACCTCCGCCGTGCAGCTGCCGCCGTTCAAGCGCACGATGGCGTCCTTCAGCGAGGCGTTGTTGATGTCGTAGATGTCTTGGGCGCTCAAACGGAGGCCGGCTTCTTGCATGCCAGCTTCGTTGATGCGTTGAAGCATGTGGAGGAGCCACATGCCCTCGTCGGCGCGGGCCGAAGAGAAGAGGAGCAGGAACGCTGCTGCCAGGGTGGTGAATCGCTTCATGTCAATCAGGTTGTTTTGATTCAGGTTGAGGGAAGAGGGTTAACGGGCAATCTCGGGGTCGGCCTTCCAGTCGACCGTCCCGACAAGTCGTTCAATGTGCAAGTAAAGGAGGTTGAGCCTCGGACCGCCGTAGCGGTTGTAGACGGTCTTGCCGTTCACCGTGACGATGTTGGCAGGGACGTCCATGATTCGCGGGTCGTCGTAACGGCTCTTCAGGGTGTCGAAGCCCATTTCGTAGGCCATTTCGAGCACTTCGTTCCATTCGCCCAATTCCACTTGGGCACGGTGCATGCCTTGTTCCAAGGCCCGGCCAAACGCCGGCTCGCAATGAGGCCCCACCTTGAGCGTGGCCTCGCCCGATTTCAACACGGACAATTCGTACACGGGGCAGGGACCGTAACAGGACGTTCGTTGCAAGCCTACCAGCACGTCGGAGGCCTTTGCTGCCACCTTTTCCGTTTCCGAGCATCCCGTCAACACGAATGCAGCCCAAATCAAGGCTGCACCATTTGTCCAGAGTCGAGAAGGAATGGTCATTTCTTTTTCCGCTTGGCGCGCGCGTCGTTTTTCTTGCGCTCGGTTTCTTTCTCGCTTCCTTGGCGGCCTCTTGAAGTCGCTCCATGAAGCTTGGCTTGGTGCGGTCCTTGGCCTTGGACTTGTTGTCCTCGATTTTGGCCTTGATCTTGTCTTCGTTGATGAAGAACCGCTTGATGGTCACCATCTGCCCAATGCTCACCACGTTCGCTGTGAAATAGTAAAGGCTGAGGCCCGAGGCGAAGCCGTTGAAGAAGAACAGCATCGTGAAGGGCATGATGTTTTGAATGGTCTTCATGTCCGGCATGCCCGGTTGCGTGGGCATGCTTTGGTTGGCCATCGTCATCCGCATGTACACGAACATGGATGCGGCCATCAAGATGGTGAACCCGCTCACGTGCGCGCCGTAGAACGGAATGTTGAACGGAAGCTCCAGGATGCTGTCGTACGCCCCGAGGTCGTCTGCCCACAGGAACGATTGCCCGCGCAGGTCAATGTTCGAAGGGAAGAAGCGGAACATGGCGTACAGAATCGGCATCTGCAACAAGGCAGGCAAGCACCCTGCCATGGGATTGACGCCGGTTTTGCGGTACAGCTCCATGGTTTCCTGCTGGCGCTGCATGGCGTCTTCCTTGTGCTTCTCGTTGATCACGTCGAGCTCTGGACGAAGCACGCGCATCTTCGCCGAACTCATGAAATTCTTCCACGTGATGGGGAAGAGGACGCTTTTGATGACAAGCGTCAAAATCAGCACAATCAGACCCAGGTTGCCGATGTACTGCGCGATGAACCCGTAGACGGGGAGGATGATGTTCCGGTTGACCCACCCAAAAATCCACCACCCGTAATCAATGATGCGTCCGACTTCCGTCAGGCCTGTGGTTTCAAGGCTCGCCAGGTCGTTGGGCCCAAAGTAGAAGTGCAGCGGCTGCCCGTCGTACGGCAATTCCGCCACGTAACCCATCACGTAGGTCGTGTCGTCGGCCGGCATCACGTTTGCCAGCTTCGCCCCAGGCCCAAACGGCTGAGGGCTGCTCACCAGCGCCGAGAAGTAGTTCTGCTTGAACGAGAGCCACGAGAGCGACTCTTCGAGCACTTCATCGTCTTCCTGGCCGTCGCTGAGGTAGTCACGCTCTTCGCCCAGCTCGAGGTAGTAGATGGCGCTGTGCTGGCGTTCCCACGCCAGGCCCTTTTCGTTGCGCTGTCCCACCGCCGCCCACGTGAACGTGCGGTTGCCGGCGGTTGCGTTCTCCACACCCGTGAAGCTCACGTCGGTCTTGACCTGGTACCCTTCAAGTTTGTGAACCAAACGAATGGCCATCCCCGCGCCCAACGTCGCTTCCATCACGAGCTGCGACGAGGCTTCGCTGATGGGGCGGAAGTGGAGGTCCTGGAAGCCCACCCGGCCCACGCCCGGCACGTCCCACGACACGTTCATCTCCGACATGTCCCGCACCCAGAGGCTGACGGGTTCGTCCGAGCCGTACCGCGTGTAGCCGTCGGTCAACGTGGCTTCGACGGGCATCCCGCCACGAGTGTTGAACACCACACGGACGTTGTCGTTTTCCAAGACCACGTCCCGGTCGCGTCCCGCCACCGCACTCCCAAAAATCCCGTACCGACGTTGCAGCTCTGCGTTCAACGCTTCCGTTTGAGCGGTGTCTGCGGCGAGGCTCGATCCCGACTGCAGGGCCTGCATCGAAGCGAGCTCGGCGCGCTCCTGTTCAAGCGCGGCTTGGGCCAAGCTGTCTTGGCTTGCGGCTTCGGCTTCCTGTTGGGCTTCCCACGCGGCGATTTCCTCGTCCGTTGGGGAGATGTACCACTGGTACCCAAACAGCAGGGCCATCATCAGCAGCAGCCCGGTCAATGTGTTGCGATCCATGAGTGTGCGAAGTTAGGGTATGAGGGTGCCTCAAACGGGGATTTGACGGGGAGGAGTTACCAACGATGGCCCTCCTCGCTCGTCCACAAACCGCGCAATTTCATGGCCTGTTCGAGGACGTTTCGGACGCACCCTTGCCCGCCGCCTTCAGAGACCACCCAATCGACGACATCTCGCACTTCGGGCACTGCGTCGAATGGACAGGCACTTAGCCCCACTGCCTGCAAGGCCTTTAGGTCGTTCAGGTCGTCCCCCATGTAGGCGATCTCCTCGAGCGAGAGGCCTTTTCGTTCTGCAATGGCGCGCACGGCAGCCAATTTGTCCGAAGCTCCGAGGTGCACTTCCTTCACACCTAGACCCTCCATGCGCCAGCGCACGGGTTCTTCTTTCCCTCCGGTGATTACCGCAAGTTCAAGACCTTGCTTCACGGCCCACTGCACCGCGAAGCCGTCGCGGGCCGACGCTGTTCGGGCCATGCTTCCGTCGGGCATCAAATACACGGTGCCGTTGGTGAACACGCCGTCGTAGTCGAAGGCGAACAGCTTGATGTTGGAGAGCTTCGTCTTGTAATTCATGGTCGGTGGCGTTGGGCGATGTGGGCTGCTACGACGTCGTACAAGTCGCGCACGTCGTCAGGCAGGAGGGAACGGTGACGGGCCAAGGTCGCGTCGTCGCCACGCTTCGCGGGACCTGTCTGTCGCTCGCGCGAGTCTCCATTCAAGCCGCCTTGGGTCAGGCCCAAGACGAGGTTTCGGAGCAGCGTCTTGGGAAGACCACGTTGGTCGAGGACCTGCTGGGCTTCGGCGAGCATGTGGTTGGCGTAGTTGTCGGCAATGGCCGCTGCGAGGTGGGCCGCGGCCCGTTGCTCGCCGGAAGCCTCAGACAACTCCGCGTCCCAAGCGTGAGCAAGGGTGCGAGCAACCTCAAGGGAAACCGCGTCGGAGGCTTCCACCACGGTGGGCGTGCCTTGAAGCGGAACGCTGCTTGCTTTGGGATTGAAGCTTCGAATCGGCCAAACCACGGCTCCAGGAGCCCGCACCGCATCCAGCGGCGTGGCTCCCGAGAGGTGCACCATCACGCAGCTTGGGGCAACCATCGTTGAGATGCCTTCCGCAACTTCGGCGATGAGGCCGTCGGTCACGGCAACCACGACCACTTGCGCGTCAGCAAGGGCACCTGCCGCCTCCGTCAGCTTGGTGGTCCAAGGACAGCCGAGGCGTTCGCCGAGCGGGCGAGCTGACGCTTCGGTGCGGCTCACCACCTGCAAGATCTCGTGTCCGGCGTCTTGCCACGCGGGACCAAGTTCGCAGGACACGCGGCCTGCGCCAATGAGGACGATTCGGTACTTAGCCACGGCTCTTGGATTCAGTGGCTTTGCGTTGGCGAATGCGGAAGCGAACGGCCAAGAACGAGCCCAAGCTCATCAAGATGCAGCCGAGCCACAGCCAGTTGATTTGGGGGAAGATCACGGCTTGCATCACGACAAAGTCGCGGCGCACGCTTTCGTGTTCCCACACCGTCATTTCAACCGTCTCGTTCTCCGGATTGAACGCCTCAATGCGGAAGCGCAAGCCCCAGCCTTCGGCCTCGTAGAGGTCGGGAACGACCGTGCTGCCGCGCACGATGTAGAGCGGGTCGTGCACTTCGACGGTTCGGCCGCGACGGAGCCCGAGGCAGGCCGCCAAGGCGAGGTCGTCGTCCAACAGGCCACGATCCGCACGCTCGTCGTCCCGCACCGCGCGCAGGCTGTCTACCGTGAGCAAGACGCCGCCGACAAACATGGAGTCGCCGACCACAAACTCTTGGGACTGTCCGCCGAGCCAGCCTTCTTCGTCCGTCTCGGGCGGCGTGACGCGTCCCCACTTGATGTGGGTGTACAGGTCGCGCGTCAGGAAGTGGCGCGTGTCGGGCTCCGGCGCGTTTCCCATTTGAGCGTTGAGCTGGATGCGAGGCGACAGCGTGAATTCCAGATCGCCCGCTGTGCCGTTCACCCAGCGCGTGGCGCGTGAAGTTTGGGATTCTTGAGGGAAGGGAAGGAAGTTCCAGTGCGTCTCGACGTCCTCGTCAAACGTAGGGCTGGCAAGGTGGTCGTCGAGGGCTTGCCAAACCATGCCTTCGTGGGCCACGATTTGGCCTGCCTTGTAGGCCTTGGGCGTACGCTCGAAGTAATCCATGTCGAAGAGGACGTGAATGCCTTCCTGCCGTCGCTCGCGGTACGACACGAAGTACGGCCCCATGGGCAGCGTGTCGCCTTCCATCAGGAGCAGGTCCGTCGCGTTGTTGAGTTCCTCGTTGAGGGTGGCGATGTCGCCGATGCGGTTTTGGGAGATGACGTCCTTTTGGGCGGTCGAAAGGACGGCGCCAAAAATTGTCAGCGCAAAGCCCACGTGCGCCAGCGGCGAACCCAGGGCGTCGAGCTTGCCTTTCCACATCGCCACGATGTAGTCGGCGTTGGCGAAGGCTGCAAAGAGCGTCGCGAAGAGCAGGGCCACGCGAGGGACCTCGCTCCACGTGAAGTCGTACGCCACCAGAAGCGCCCCGGTGACGACGGCGGCGGCGAGGTAGGACCGCCCAAGTTTTCCGCGCACCTTGCTCAGGTCGGTGTTCTTGTATTTCAGCCACTGCGTCATGCCGATCATCAGGAAGATGAGCACGGCAAGGGGCACCTGCACGAGGTGGTAGGTGCGGTCAAGGTCGGTGCCGGGGGCAAGGTCGTGTTGGGCCAAATCGCCCAGCACCTGCCAGCCCGTCACGCCTTCGGCCCACGTCAGGAGCGGTGAAAACGGCTCGAGAAAGTGGTTGAAGACCGGGACGCTCGTCTGCCACGTGATGTGCACGGCGCCCAGCACCAAGAGGAGGGACCCGACGAACATCCAAAATTCGCGGGACCACAAGGCATCCTCGTCGTCCTCGCTTTTGAATTCCCTTCGGAAAGCCCGAATCGCGGCCGCCGCCATCACCCCCAAGAACGCCAAGAATCCCAGCGCCGGTTGGCCTGCCGCCACCAAACCCAGGGTTGCAAGGGCGAGGCCCCCGTAGATCTTTCGGGATTCAGTGTCTTCGAGGAGCATCACGTGCCCGAGGGCCACAAACGCGAGGAGGTAGGCCAGGAGCTGGGGCAGGATGCCGCTGTCCACGAAGCTGTGCACGGAGGTGTCGCCCAAGACGCCGCTCTTCGTCAGAAACGTCGAGTACAGCACCAACAGAAACGCCAGAATGCTCAAATAAATCGTCGAGAACAAGGCTGTCGGCGTCTTGCGGTTGCGGTTGAGCAGCAGCAAGTGTGCGGCCGCCACAAGCACCATCCATGGAACCAGCGAAGAATTCTCGACCGGATCCCAGGCCCAGAACCCCCCGAAGCTCAGCGCTTCGTACGCCCACGCGCCACCCATCAAAATGCCCGTTCCGAGCACGCCCACGGCGAAGAAGGCCCACGGAAGCACGGGTTTGATCCACCCGGTCAGGTCCCGGCGCCACAGCGACCCCACGGCGTACGCAAACGGCACGCTGCACGCTGCAAACCCAAGGAACAGAGTCGGGGGGTGAATGGTCATCCAGTAGTTCTGAAGAAGTGGGTTAAGACCCTGTCCATCAGAGAACTGCGGAATCGACGTAAGGTAATCGGCTTGCGCCGTCCATGGCAAGCCAAGGTTGGCCGGCGCCTCGCGAATCAAGAGGAACGGATCGAGGCCCAATTGAAAGTCCCCGAAGTACACTCCGAGGAGCATGACGCCCAGGAAGGCCTCAATGGCGCTAAGCACGGCCATCACCTCGCGTTGCCACGCATCGGCACGGCGCAGGATGAACAACGCCAGCACGTTGTGCCAGAACATCCACAAGAGGAACCCGCCTTCCTGACCCCCCCAAAACGCACTCAGCACAAACCGCATCGGCATCTCGTTGTTGAGGTGCTTCCAGATGTATTGGAACTCGTAGCGGTGTCCAAAGAACAGCACGAAAATCAACGCAATGACGCCCAACGTGCTGGCCGCGTGCGTCACAAACGCGGCACGCCCCAGTTTCAAGTTGCCACGCACAAACCCCACGGTGGCGAGAATGGCCGAGGCAAAGGCGACGGCCACCAACGTGCGGCCGAGGTACGCCGCCCACATCCATTCGCCGAGGTATTCCATCAAGTGTCCGTGTCCAACAGGTGGTTCTGCTCGTTGTACTTCGACGGGCACTTCATGAGCATCTCCGTCGCGCGAAAATGCTCCCCGTCGGCTTTGCCGTAAAGGTCTACGCTCTCGGATCGTTCCAATCCCGTAGGCTTCGCCTTTTCGAGCCAAACCTCACGCACCGCCCCGCTCTTGTCGGTCAGGTGAAACTTCGTGAGTGACGTGTTTTTCTGCGGGTCGTATTCCACGGGGAAGTCCACGGCGAGCGTGCCGCTGACCTTGTATTCCGTGCCCGGATCCGCAAACGCTGTGGCGAAGTCCACCGACCGGCTCGTGCTGGTGATGCTGGCCACGAACGTGCCCATGAGGCCGGCGACGAGCAACAAAAGGACGATGTGGGTGCGCTTCATTTTGCGGAGTTGGAAGGGGTGGAGGTCACGTCGTGAGTTTCGGATTGAAGGCGCCGCAGTTCACGCACCGTCCGCACCCACCACAGGCCTAGGCCCACAACGATGAGGACGGCGACGCCCACCACGACGGGCATCTTACCTGAAGCAACAAAGAAGTCTTCGAAGGTGGAAGTTGACGCCGGAGTCACCAACAGCAAGGGGAGAGGCACGAGTGCACGGACCCCGTCGGCTTCGGCAAGTCGTCCGCGGAGCCGCTCGAGTTCCAACGCGAGGCGGTACATCCACGTTCCAAGGATCATCCATCCCAACACGGCGGGGTAAAACACCGCCCGCAACGCGCTGTCGAGGTCGTAGCTGCTGAACGCGGGGTTGCCGCCCTTCCCGGGGTGCAAACTTTCGGTGAACCGAGGAAGCACCATCAAAAGCACGACGAGCAGGCAGAACCCGAAGAGGTTGTAGACGGCCGACAAACGCGACCGCAACTTGGCGTCCTGCACGGAACCGCGCAACACGAGGTAGCCCGCGTACACCATGACCGTCACAAACGCCCCGTTGAGCTGCGGATCGTCGACCCACCAGGCGCCCCACGTGAAGCGCGCCCAAAGGCTGCCCGTCAACAACCCCAGCACCCCAAACCACAGCCCGACCTTCACTGCCGCCACGGCCCGCAAATCGCGGTCGACGTCGCCGCCGAGCCGGAGGGTTCGGATGCTTTGGGCGAAGCTGATGCCCATCAACAGGAACATGGTGAACCACATGGGCACATGCAACATCAGGTTGCGAATGCTCTCCATGATGTTGGGCTGGAAGGGGAAATGAAAGCCCAAATCCTCTTCCGCCAAATGGTCCAAGACCTCGCGGTCGCTTCGGATTCGGGCCTTGCTCACGACTTCCAAACCCTCGGCGAAAAACCCGTTGGCGTAACTGATTGTGCCGTCGCCAGTCCCGTTGACAAACACGTCAAAGCTGGCTGCAGGAACGTACTCCGGGAGACGTACGCGGCATTTGAGGTGCGTGTCGTCCTGGGATTTGATGGCGGTGGCGTTGACAATGTGCTCGCCGCGGCGCAAAAACACCTTGGGACTCGACGTGGTGAAGTGGGTGCCGTGGCCAATCACCTCCAACTCGTAGACGCCGCCTTGGTCCGTGATCTCCTTCCGGTTGACAAGGACGTCTTCCAAACCGGGGCCCAGCGGCACCGTGAAGGTCATGAAGAACGTGTAGGCGAGCAGGAGCAGTCCGAGAAGACGTGTGGCCTGTACGCCGCGCGAAGTCGTGTGTTGCTGAACCGTCATGATGCGCGCCAAAGGTACGGGAACAGCACGGCCCCGAGGACCCCGGAACCGAGGGTCAGAACCCCAAGAAATGCGAAGTTGTGCCACGTGTCCGCAACCAGCACCCCGCGCATCAATTCCCCGCCGAGCGTGGTCGAGACGAGCACGGTGGGCAGCACCAACGGCAAGCCAAGCACGGCCGTCAACCCAAATCCCGCACCGGCCCTTGCCGCAATCAACGCGAGCAACGTCAACGTCGTGCCGAGGGCAAACGCCGTCAACACCATCCCGGCGACAAAGCCGCCCACCCGCGCCCCGTCCAAATTGCCCCACCCGAGAAGCAAGCCCATGAACGCAACCACCAAGCACGACAGCCCGGTGAGAACCACCACGTTGTGAAGGGTTCGGGCCAGCATAAAATGGAGCGGCTGCACCGTGGTACGGAGGTAGGCGAGCACTTCGGGGCGGTCCTCTTCGAGGCTTCGGCTCACGCCGTTGAACGCCGTGAAGAGCAAGATGACCCACGCCATGGCGTTCCACGTTTCCGGTTCAGGACGCCCTCGGACCACTTGGTAAACCGCGTAGACCGTGGACACGGCAAACAACACGAGGCCGGCAATGCCGTGTTGGGCACGAACGTCGGCCTTCCAAAAGTGCTTGAACAAAAACCACGTCTCGCGCATGCCTCGAAGGTAGACCAGGAGGGGGGTTAGACGAGTGACAAGGGTTTCGCCACTTTGGCAAACAGGCGGCCCATGTTCCGCGCGTCTTCGATGGCGCGGTGTTGCGTCCCGTCGAAACTGAGCCCTTCCATTTCGAGGGCGTTTTTCAATCCGATTTGGTTTTTCGACCCTTTCCAACGGCTGTAGTGCCGCTGCAAGCAAGCCCAGTATTTGAGCCAAGGCAAGTCCAAATCGTGAAGCCGCGCGTCGTTGGCAAACTGACGCCGGTCGAACTCGCCCCAGCTCATCAACACTGAGCGCGTCCGGTCGAAGCCCACCCAATTTTCGAAATTCGAAATGGCCTCGTCAAACAACGGTGCGTCTTCGATGTCGTCTTGCACAATGCTGGTCAGCTTGGTGCAGAAGGGGCTGATTTCTGGGTGAAGTTTGGGTCGAACGAACTGGCAGAAGTCGTCGACCACCTCCAAATTCTCGTTGATTTTGACCGCGCCAATCTCAATGATTTCCACCTTTCTCGGCTTGCGGCTCCGCCAACAAGTCGCCTCCAAATCGTACACAATGAATTGACGTTCGCTCATCGGGGGCAAAGATACTGCGCGCCTTGCCCCGAGGTCGTGCTTTGTGGACAAGTGACAAAACGGGGTGCAGTTTTCGCACGAAGGTCGTCGTGCCCGTCACGTAGTTTGCAGGGATGAAACCCCGTCTTCCTCGTCTCGTCGTTCTCAGCGGTGCCGGCATGAGTGCCGAATCTGGCATCGCCACGTTTCGGGGTGCCGACGGACTGTGGGAGGGGCATCGCGTGGAGGAGGTAGCCAGTCCTGAGGGCTTTGCCGCCAACCCTGAGCTCGTGCTGGAGTTTTACAACCAGCGTCGTCGGCAGGTCGTCGCGGCGAGTCCCAACGAAGGTCACTTCGCGCTGGCGCGCCTTGAATCCATCTTCGACGTCCGCATTGTGACCCAGAACGTGGACGACCTGCACGAGCGGGCCGGAAGCACCCAGGTGCTTCACCTGCACGGAGAAATTCGAAAGGCCCGCTCGACCCGAGATCCGCGTCTCGTCGTCGACTTGCCTGGCACCGAACTCGCTCTTGGAGATCTCGGTCCCGACGACGCCCAGCTCCGGCCGCACATTGTTTGGTTTGGCGAGTCCGTTCCCATGATCGACCCTGCGATGGACCTCGTGACGTCCGCGGACCTCGTGGTGGTGGTCGGCACGTCGCTGCAAGTCTATCCGGCGGCAGGTCTTGTGGGGTACGCGCCGCAGCACGTGCCGATTCACGTGGTCGACCCCAACACGCCTCTGGAAGGGGGCGGTCGCGTGGAAAATCACCCCTGCGGGGCGGTCGAAGGGCTTACGCGCCTCGAAGCGCGTTGGCGTGCCGAACACGCCTCCTGAAAGGGACGGACGTCGTCAGCGCGTGCGCAAGCGCCAGGCACTGACCGCCTGTGCATCCTTGAGGCGACCCGAGGCCTCGGAATTCATGCGGTCGACCACACCTAAAATCAAATCCGCCGCCGTGTCGTCGTCGCACGGCAACTCACGCTGGAGTTTTTCCGGCGTGAAATGTTCGCCCACAAACCCGGTGTCGAATTTGCCTGAACGGAACGCTTCATGGTTCACTGCGAAGTACCCAAAATCCAGCGTGGTGTCCACGCCGTGAACTTCGTACTCGTCGATGGCGCGAAGCATGCGCTCGATGGCTGCCTCCCGGGTCGGGCCGTGGGTGCACAGTTTGGCGAGCATGGGGTCGTAGTGCATGCTCACGTCGCCGCCTTCTTCCACGCCGTCGTCCACTCGGATGCCCGGCCCGACAGGCGGGCGGTAGCGTGTCAACGTGCCCGTACTGGGCAAAAACCCGCCCGCGACGTCTTCGGCGTAGACGCGCAATTCGAGCGCGTGTCCGTGGATCTTCAGGTCATCTTGAGAAAAGGAGAGGGGGTGCCCTTCGGCGATGCGAATCTGTTCGCGCACCAAGTCGACGCCGGTAATGAGTTCCGTCACGGGGTGTTCCACCTGAAGGCGCGTGTTCATTTCGAGGAAGAAAAACTCGCGTGAGGCGTCGACCAAAAACTCGACCGTTCCGGCTCCGACGTAGTCGCAGGACTTGGCCACTTCAATGGCGCATTGGCCCATTTCCGCGCGCAACGCGTCGTCGAGCAGGGCGGAAGGGGCCTCTTCGACGACCTTCTGGTGCCGACGTTGAATGCTGCACTCGCGCTCGAACAAATGAACCGCGTTGCCGTGCGCGTCGCACAAGACCTGAATTTCGATGTGTCGCGGCTGTTGCACGAGACGTTCGATGAACACCGCCCCGTCCCCAAACGACCTCTCCGCCTCTGAAATCGCCCGCTGCAATTCGCCCTCCAACTGCGACGGTTCGTGGACGGCGCGCATGCCCTTGCCGCCACCTCCGGCACTGGCTTTGATGAGAAGGGGGAATCCGATGCGCTCAGCTTCGCGTCGCGCCTCCGCCGGATCGGCCACAGCGCCCTCCGTGCCTGGCACCATCGGAATGCTCCTTGCCGCCACGGCCTCCTTGGCCGCCAACTTCGAGCCCATCACCCGAATTGCGTGCGGATGCGGGCCCACAAACGCAATCCCTGCGTTCTCCACGGCCTCGGCAAACTCCGCGTTCTCGCTCAAGAACCCGTAGCCCGGGTGAATGGCATCGGCCCCAGTCGATATGGCAGCCTCCACAATCCGGTTGACGATCAAGTAACTCTCGCTGCTTGGGGCAGGCCCCACGCAAACGGCCTCGTCGGCCGCACGCACGAAAGGTGCGTCTGCGTCGGCCTCGCTGTACACGGCCACCGTCTTGAGACCCATCTCACGGGCCGTTCGAAGGACGCGCAGGGCAATCTCGCCGCGGTTTGCGACCAGGAGTTTGGTGATGGGGCGGATGTCGTTCATGGGAAAGCGTTCCAGAATTTGGGGTCGAAGATAGGGTGAGCCGACCTCCACTTCAGGGCACGAAAAAAGGGCAAGCGATTCTTGTCGCACCGCTACAACCGCATACCCTTGCTGCCTTCCGGCCCTGGGGGATTCTGCGGGAGCTGGTCGCAAGAGACTTGCCCCGGCGCAAAGATAAGCACGATGAGTCCCTACCTTGCAGCCCGATGCAGCATTTGAATGTCACAGCCACACAGGGCCTCATTGCGGCCGTCGTGAACTTCGCTCTTTTGATGGTGCTCTACCTGCTCAACATGAACTTGTTGGCGGAATGGTGGGTCGGCATCTCAGCGCTCTTGATCATCGTGGTGTTCATGTTTACGGGCACTTCTGCGGCCCGTTCGGCGCACGGGGGCAGCTTCAGCTTTGGTCAGGCGTGGGTCGTGTCGATGAGTGTTGCGGTGGTGGCGCAAGTGGTCAGTGCAGCGCTCACCTTGCTTCTTTACCAAGTCATCGCTCCCGATTTGCCGGATGTACTCGAAGAATTGACGCTTGAGAAAACGCGCGCGATGATGGAGGGCTTTGGCATGAGTGAAGATTTGCTTGAGCCCCAAATGGCTGAGATCAAAGCCCAAATGAAGGAGGCCTACACCTTGAAAGGCTTGGCCAAGAATTCCGCTGGAGGGATGGTCATGTGGGGCGTGATTTCGCTGGTTGTTGCCGCCATTTGCAGGCGCAGCCCCAATTCTGAATTCGAGTGATGCAAAGCCAACCCACCCTTGACGTTTCCGTGGTCGTTCCGTTGTTGGACGAACAAGAAAGTCTGCGCGAATTGAAAGCCGGCATCGACCGCGTGCTGGCAGGACTTGCGTACGAAGTCATCTTTGTCGACGACGGCAGCCAAGACGGCTCCTGGGCGATCATCGACGAATTGCACCAGAGCGAGCCCGAGGTCGTGCGAGGCATCCGTTTTGCGCGCAACTACGGCAAGAGCGCGGCACTCCAAAAAGGCTTCGAACTTGCAAGCGGCGCGGTGGTCTTCACCATGGACGCGGACCTCCAAGACGACCCCGAGGAATTGCCGGCCATGCGCCAGCAGCTCTTGGACGGCGGTTTGGACCTCGTGAGTGGCTGGAAAAAGAAGCGCCATGACCCGCTGAGCAAAACGATTCCCACCAAGCTCTACAATTGGGCCACACGTCGGGTGAGCGGCATCCATTTGCACGACTTCAACTGCGGCCTGAAGTGCTACCGTTGGCACGTCATCAAGGCCATCGAAGTGCAAGGGGAGATGCACCGCTACATTCCCATGCTGGCCAAAACGGCGGGATTCGACAAAATCGGCGAAAAGGTGGTCACCCACCACGCCCGGCCTTACGGGGTGAGCAAGTTTGGGCTGGAGCGCTTCACCAACGGCTTGCTTGACTTGATGACCATCGGGTTCATTGCCCGCTTTGGCCGCAAGCCGATGCACTTCTTTGGGCTGCTCGGCCTTCTCATGTTCCTGTTGAGCTCAGGCCTCTTTCTCGCGATTGGCGGGTACAAGGTTTGGGCCCTGAGCATGGACGTTCCGGCCAAAAACCTCGCGGACCTCAGTTGGTTCTACGTCGCCCTCACCGGAATGATTCTCGGCGCCCAGTTTTTCCTGTCGGGCTTCCTCGCGGAGATGATTTCGCGCAACGACCCGGAGCGCACGGACTACAGGATCCTCACTCAGCGATAACGGCCGACCCAAGGACTTCGTCTCCGGAGTCGCCTCCGTGCCATGCGGCAAATTGCCCGGCGGCGATCCCGCGCTGGGGTACGGCAAAGTCCATGTACCAATTCCCGTCCTTTTCCAGCACCAAGGCTCCTTCTTGGAGCGGCTGACGGTACCGGATCCGCAACCCCAATTCCCGCCGTCCGGGCTCATGGAACGCCGCCTCCGGATTCACCCAGTGCGGTGCTTCCAACTTCAGCGCGGTTCGGAACAGTCCCGGATGGCGCTCGCCTTGACCCACGAACACGGTGTTCGTTTCCACGCACGTGCCGACCACAAAAAGCGGTTCCTTCTTGCCACCGACATTCAGGCCCTTGCGTTGACCGACCGTGAAGAAATGCGCTCCGTCGTGCTTCCCAACCACGGTTCCCATGGCCGGTGTGAGCGGGTAGGGGCGCGCCCGCTCGGCGAGGGGAGCCTCTTGGGCACGACCAAAGACCTCATGTTTGGCCTCCACCTCGACGATGTCTCCCGGCTTGATTGCCAGTTGCTGCTGCAAGAATTCCGGAAGCCTCACCTTGCCGATGAAGCACAACCCTTGGCTGTCTTTTTTCTCGGCTGTGGGCAGGTCAATTTCTGCGGCGAGCTTGCGTACTTCCGGTTTCTGCAATTCGCCCACAGGAAACAGCGCCCTTCCCAATTGATCCTGATTCAATTGACACAAGAAGTAGCTCTGGTCTTTGTTGCCGTCCACCCCAGCAAGCAGGTGATGGGTTCCCGTTGCGTCAGTGACCTTTCGGCAATAGTGGCCCGTGGCCACAGCCTCCGCGCCCAACTTCAAAGCGGCGTCAAGAAACAGATCAAACTTCACCTCTCGGTTGCACAACACATCGGGGTTGGGGGTTCGACCTGATGCATACTCGTCAAACATGTAGTCGACAATTCGCTCCTTGTATTCGGCACTCAAGTCCATGACTTGGAATGGAATGCCCAAATGATTCGCCACGAGCATGGCGTCGTTGGCGTCGTCAATCCAAGGGCACTCGTTGTTGATGGTCACGCTCTCGTCGTTCCAATTGCGCATGAAAAGGCCGATGACTTCGTGCCCCTGTTCCAGCAACAGGTGCGCCGCCACGCTCGAATCCACTCCACCCGATAGGCCTACGACGACTCTCATGCCCCAAAGGTACAGGCTGGAGGTGGGGGAGGAATTGGTTTTGGACTTGATTTCCCCGACCTTGAGCCGAGCGTTTGAATCGCGGAGGCAACCATATGCCTTTCCCTGCGTCATTCAGGCGGCCATCGTCATGCACGAAGCAGAGTTGCGCCCTTACATCGAAGCCTGTCAGCTTGGCGAACGCCGGGCCCAAAGGTTCATTTTCGAGCGGTATTACCGCTTGATGTTTGGGGTGTGCCTTCGTTACATGTCCGACAAGGACAGCGTGCAAGACGTCGTGCAAGAAGGGTTCCTCAAGGTGTTTAACAACATTGAGGGGTACACCTTCAAAGGTTCTTTCGAAGGCTGGATGCGCCGCATCATGGTCAACACGGCAATCGACGCCATCCGACGCAGGAATGCAGCCGGGTGGGTCCTCGGAGACGAGGGGTCGTTTGAACCTGTTGATGAAAATGGAGGTTGGGAGATGGAGGAGGATGACGGCGAAACGTTCACGGTCCACGACGTGTTGGACGCCATGGAGCATTTGACGCCCATGTACCGTGCCGTGTTCAACCTCCATGTCTTTGACAACCTGGGGCACCAAGAGATCGCCGATCGCTTGGGAATCAGTGTTGGAACCTCGAAGTCGAATCTGGCGAAAGCCAGAAGAAACCTTCGAAATTTGTTGTTGACTAGAAAAGGAAAAGATCACCATGTCGAGTGAACACCCGTTTGACGACCAACTGAAGAATGCCTTCGAAGGCTTCGAGCCCGACGTCCATGCGAACTGGACGGAGTTCGAATCGTCTTTGGACAAGTCGTTTTCTTCTGTCGGGCCTAACCCTGCAGGCATGAGCCGTTGGGCGGTTGCCGCGGCGGTCATTGCAGGTGGGGCGTTCATGTGGGTTGCCAAGCCCACGGTCGAGGAATGGTTGGTCGACGAAACGAGTCCTTTGGAAGTTGTTTCCATGGAGGATGAAGGTGTCATAACTTTTGACGAGGCGTGGGAGGAGTTTGCCAGCGTCACGGAAGACTTTGTGTCTGACGTGCTGAATTCCGAGGGAGAGGCCGCATTGGACGCGCTCGGCGCCGAGGCGGCTGACAGCCCGCTTGAATCGGTCACCAACCCAACTTCTGGGGCGGTTTCTGTCAACGCCTCGACATCCGACGGCGCCACGAAGTCACGTGACAAAGCCGCCGAAACGTCGGTTTCAAACGAGCTTCACTCGGATGAGCGCTTGCTTGCCGAATTGCCGTTTGACGCTTCGGTACGAGAGGCCTGCGAAGGTGTGGAAGTGGCGTTTGAGTTGTCGGGCTTGGACCGCAACATGAGTTTCTTGTGGAACTTCGGAGACGGTCATTTTTCAAATGACCCTTCGCCGCATCACGTCTTCAATCGTCCGGGAACGTATGACATCACGTTGTCCATCCGTCCTCCGGGCGACGGCATGATTCGCACCCGAACCATCCAGAACATGATCACCGTGTTGCCCAAGCCTGAGGCGCAATTTGGGTGGGTCTTCCCAGCTTCTGTGACAGGGAAAAAGGTGCGCGTTCAGCTTCAAGACCAAACCCCCGACGCCACGGCCACCCAATGGGTCGTCGACGGCCAGTCCACTCGAGACAACCGCGTTCAATTGGAGGTGCCTGGGGTGTACCCGATCAACCTCGTTGCGAGCAACAAATACGGTTGTTTGGACGACGCCAAGCATGAGATCCGACTCGGAGATCGGAACGGCATTCTAGCTCAAGCGCGCTTCAGCCCCAACGGCGACGGCCACTACGACACGTTCATGCCCCACAGCCTTCGCGACATGGAGGATGCGTGGGAGATGGTGATTGTCGACCGCGATGGGGATGAGGTGTACCGCACTTCCGACGCTTCTGAGCCTTGGAACGGAGAACTTCCTGACGGCACGTTGGCCGTCGACCGTTCGGTGTTCCAATGGACGGTGCGTTGCGTCGCCAAAGACGGGGTCATCCGTCTCTTCACCGACCGCCTTCGCGTCGAGCGCTGAAGTTGCTGACACATCCTCGAGAATTCCGGTGAACATGTGCAACTTTTCGGCTTTGGCTGCGGTCCTTTGTTCGTAGTATTTTCACCACATGAAATCAAGGAACCTTTCGATTGCCTTTGCATTGGTCGTCGTGTTTCTGAGCCTGGTTCACCAAGGGTCGGCTCAGGTGAACATGTTCAATGGAACAGTGGACAACGTTTGTGGTCAGTTATTTCGAGACGATGGGGGCACGGGCAACTACTCCGGTGCAGAGTTGGAAATGACCATCTGTCCAGATACCCCTGGTGATTTTGTGAGCGCTTATTTCGTTGCGTTTAACATCTTCCAAACCGCCATCCAAGGCCAGAGTTGTCAGCTCGCCATTTATGATGGCAATTCCACTGCGGCTACCAGTCTGGGCTCGTACACGGGGAACGATCTCCAAGGTTTGACTGTGTGGAGCACCCCCAACAACACTTCCGGTTGCCTCACTTTTGTATTTACCTCACCAACGAATCCAGGGTCCTTTGCGGGATGGGAGGCGGAGATCAGCTGTGGAACTCCATGCGCTCCTCCAACTGCAGCGGCAAACTTTGTCGCGAGCCCATCCGACATCTTGGACATCAACAACACGCCCACCCTGCAGATTTGCACAGGAGAATCCATCACCGTCGAAGACAACGGGTCGTTCGTTGAGGGTTTTCCAATTGAGCAATGGGTTTGGGATTTTGGCGACGGGACAACAGAGACGTTCACCAACGGCAACGCAATTGCCCACACGTTCAACGACCCAGGTGCTTTTACGGTGGCGCTTTCCGTGGGATACGACAACGGCACTGATTTGTGCACTTCACTGAACATCGACCCCTTGCAGGTTTTTGTAAGCACCCCACCCATATTCAACACGGAAATCCAAAGTCCGATTTGTGCCGGTTCGGCGACCGTGGATCTGGCGTTGGACGGTTCTCCTGTCATCTCGGAACTTTGGACGGACGCGCCCGACTTCGATGCTCCGTCCATTTCGCCAACGGGGTTTGATGCGGGCTTCACATATTGCTCTCAACTCGAATTTGACTTCTTTCCAGCCGGGGCCACTTTGGATCAATGCACCGATTTGATTTCCGTAGTGGCTTTCATGGAGCACAGCTATTTGGGCGATTTGGACATCAATGTGACGTGCCCCGACGGAACTTCGGTTGTTCTGCAAACTCAAGGTGGAGGCGGCACCTTCCTTGGAGAGCCTGTGGACGTGGAAAATGACCTTACGGAGGGAACCTGTTACGAATACGGTTGGAGTGAGACTTCAACGTTGGGCCAAATCGAGGACCCCGCAAACAGCACCAACGTCAATTACACCAATACCCTCGGAAATGCTGTTTCCGGCAACATTGTTAACCCCGGAATTTACGAGCCTGAAAACACGTTGTGTGATTTGGTTGGATGTCCATTGAACGGGACATGGGAATTTTGTTTTACGGATCTTCTTGGTGCAGACAACGGATTTGTCTGCACCTGGAATTTGAATCTCAATCCCAACTTGTTGCCCGGTGTAACAGTCATCCAGCCAGAAATTGTGTTCGCAGAATGGGATTTTTCCGCCTACGCGGATGGCAGCGAATTGATCATCTCGCCATCCTCCACCGTCGATTTTGGATTGGATGTGGAAGCCGTAACCCCGGGCACATATCCTCTGTCCTTCTATGTTGAAAACGATTTCGGATGCGCAGCCGACACGACGGTCTTTCTGGAGGTGATTGACAATCCCGGAGCCATCATCACCGCCGGCCCAGATCAAATCTTCTGTAGCAATGCTGTCGTCCTTGAAGGGGGGTTGGATACGGGGACACCTTCTTCGTGCGGCATGGCGGCGGGAGCATTCGATTACTGCTACACAGCCAACGACAATACAGTCTTCAGCTATTGCCCCGACAATCCCGGCGACGGGACCATGATGACCATCAGTTTTTCCGCCGGACAAATGGAAGCCGGATGGGACGCTGTCACGGTGTACGACGGACCGGACGCTACAGGACCAGTTCTCGCAACGTTGGCCGCCAATTTTGCCGGTGAGTCGTTCACGGCTTCGAACCCTGATGGTTGCATTTCGTTCCAATTCTCGAGCGACGGCGGTTGCGATTGTGCAGGTTTTTGCAACTTCGAACCCATTGAGTGGTGCGTAAGTTGTGGTGGTACTGCGAGTACGTGCGAGTACGATTGGGAGTGGTCGCCGCCCACCTATTTGGACAACCCATTCGCACCTCAGCCTACGGTGACCGATTTTGATGGAGCGCCAATTGAGTACACGTTGTCGGTTGAACCCGTGGGATTTGACAATTGCGCTGCTGAAGCCACGGTCATGGTCGTTCCTGGATTTGAATTTGAGGTGGATTACGTGCAGCCTTCCTGTTTTGCGAACGACGGCGTTATTCAGGTGGACATCTTGGAAGATGCCAACGATGCTGCTGGGCCCTTTACCATCGAGCTCTACGACAACGGCAACCTAGACACAACCTTGGTTTGGACGAATTTGTCGAACTTCTATCTCAACGACAAGGTTCCCGGAAATTACGTCGTGGTCGTGTACGACAACATTGGATGCGTTTACAACTTCCCAATTTTGCTGGAGGATCCTCTGCCGTTGACGCTCGACATCCCCAACATCCAAACGATATGCCTCGGTGGCACGGCCAACCTCACGGTCAGCTCCCCGCAGGACCCGCTCAACATTTGGACCTACCAATGGGACAACGGACTTCCCAACGGCCCGGTGCAGCAGGTTTCGCCCAACACGTCCACGGTGTACACCGTTCAAGGCTTTGACCAAAACGGCTGCCCCACCGACGAATACCAAGTGGGGGTGAATGTGCTTTCGCCCATCAACGCGGATCTGGTGGCTTCCGATTTCCTGTGCAGCGGGGAAGAGGCCTACCTCGACGCCTCGGCGTCCAACGGGGGCTCTGGCGTGGGTTACACCTACACGTGGTCGTTTGAGGGCAACATCCTGAGCGAAGATGAGGAGTCCATTTGGACCATCCCGCCGTCGACCGGCGAGTATTGCGTCACGGTGAACGACGACTGCGAAACGCCTGCGGCGACCGTATGCACGGAGGTGGTCTTGGAAACTCCGGTGCCAATAGCCTTCTCGGCAGACACCACGGAAGCCTGTGGTACGGGGACATTCCTGTTCACCAACGAGACGGACCCAGCGCTGATTACGTCCAGCCTTTGGGCGTTTGGCGACGGCACGTACGCCGGCGAGTCCAACACGGTGAAGACGTTCCAGTCCCCCGGTTTCTACGACGTGTCGCTGACGGTGACTTCGGCGGCCGGCGGATGCGAATACACGCAAGTGCAAGAGGCGTACATCAACGTGTACCCCATCCCTCAGGTGGGCTTCTTGGCGGGACCGCAACCCACCCGGGCGCCCGAGACAACCATCGACTTCGACGGGTACTCCAATGCGAACGTGGTGGAGTGGTTTTGGACGTTCAACACCTACAACCCACTTGGGTACAGCTTTGAGCAGGACCCGACGTTCCAGTTCCCAGTGGCGGAAGGAGGCATCTACCCGGTGCAGCTCCAAATCACCGACTCTCACGGCTGCATCAACGTCGTCAACCGGCAGATTGAGATTCAGGGCATGTTCAACCTGTTCATCCCGACTTCCTTCACGCCCAACAACGACGGCCACAACGATGCCTTCTTTGTGGAGGGCACGGACATCGATCCCGACCGGTTTGAGTTCGAAATCTGGAACCGCTGGGGGGAGCTAATTTGGAGCACCACGGACCCCACGGACGCCTGGTACGGACAAGTCGGCGAGGAAGGGCAGCACTACGTGCCCAACGGCCCGTACATGTACCGAATCGAGGTCCACAGCCTTGAAGATGAGAGTTACCGAAAGGAGGTCTTTGGCGTGGTCACCATCATTCGGTGAAGCTGAATCCCTGAGAGAGGCTTCCAACCAAAAAAGGCACCCGAGTAGGGTGCCTTTTTCGTGTCGCCTGGTTGCTCGAAGCAACGCCCGAGGGGCTCATTCGCTCCAACCGAGCAATTCGTCCATTGTGCCCGTCGACACGCTGTGGTAATTGCCGCGCGCCTCACGGTAAATGTCAAGTGCGAGGTCCTTTTGGTCTGATTCGACCAGCGCCTTGTACAAGGGAGTCAAGAATTTCCGGCGACCCACCTTGACGAGGAACGAACGCAAACGGCCGTAAGACGATTTGTGGCGGCTTCGGATGGACTGCTCGAGCCATGCGAAAAGCACCTCGTTGTTGCCGGTGTCGTTGATTCCCCAAACCGCGTCAAGCTCTGCCAAACGAGCCGCTTGCGTGTCGTCGGGAAGGTTGGACAGGAAACGATACCGCTCCTGGTACATCCAACCGTCCCAAGGGAGGTCGCCCGAAGCCACAGAACCGTCCACCCAGCCTTGCAACGTGGCATCGACCCGCTCAATGCGCGAGCTTGACACCTTGGGGCAGTTGTTGGGCAGCCCTTGGCCGTCGACCCAAGCGGTTACGTTGACGGTGGCGCGAAGTTCGTCGGTGGTCAACAACGTCGCGTCGAGGTAGGTCAAGAATTGGTCGGTGTCCATGACCTGGAACGCGTGGGTTTCGAAGTAGTTCTTCAAGAAGGAGTCAAACGTCTCGCGTCCCACGGTTTCTTCCAGCAGGCGCAAGAAGAAATAGCCCTTGTCGTAAGCAATGGCCGTCATGCCGTCGTCTGGATCGCGGTCTTTGAGGTGGAGCCGAAGGTGGGTGTCGTTGGGGTTGACATCCATGATGGCGTCCACTTCGTCGACGAGGCCTTGGTAGCTGAGCGTGCTCAACATCTCGCTGATGTCCCGCCCGTAGACAGATTCCATGATCCGCTGTTCGAAGTAGACCGTGAATCCTTCGTTGAGCCAAAAATCGTCCCACGTCGCATTCGTCACGAGGTTTCCGCTCCAGCTGTGGGCAAGCTCGTGCGCCACCAGGGACACCAAGCTGCGGTCGCCCGCGATAATGGTGGGCGTTGCAAAGGTCAGACGAGGGTTTTCCATGCCACCAAACGGGAAGGCCGCAGGAAGCACCAACAAGTCGTAGCGTTCCCATGCGTATGCGCCGTAGAGTTTTTCGGCCGCCACGAGCATGTCCTCCATTTCTGCGAATTCGTACTCGGCGTCGTCAATCAGATCTGGGGTGGCATATACCCCTGTATGCTCACCCACGCTTCGGAATTCCACGTCACCAACGGCGAGCGCGAGCAAGTAGGAGGGAATGGGCTGATTCATGGCGAACCGGTAGATGCCGTCGTTCGATTTCTCCGTCGGGTTGGTGGCGCTCATCAGGGCCATCAAATTCGACGGCACTTCAACTTTCGCTTCGTAGGTGAAGCGGATTCCGGGGCT
>JBMZHG010000014.1:0-14354 GCA_049616325.1 Flavobacteriales bacterium
TGTACCTTGTCTCCAGCCGAGCGGGCATTTCCGTGTCGAGCGTGGTGTTGAAAGGCACCGCGGCCGACACCCCCACCAGGCTGACGCTTACCCTTGGGATGTAACTCCAATTTGACCTTGACACCATGTGCGGAATAGTCGGATACCTCGGATCACAAGAAGCCTACCCCATCCTGATTGACGGCCTGAAGCGCTTGGAATACCGGGGGTACGACAGCGCTGGTGTCGCTACGCTGGAGCCCGGAGGTGCCTTGCGCATCGAAAAGAAGCAAGGCAAAGTCGCCAACCTCGAGGCTCACGTCGGCGAAAATCGGCCTGTTGGCACGGTGGGTATTGGCCACACGCGCTGGGCCACTCACGGGCCTCCTTGCGATGTAAACGCCCACCCGCACGCAGGCGGAAGTGGCCGAATTGCGCTCATTCATAACGGCATCATTGAGAATTACGAAGCTCTTCGTGAACTTTTGACGCACCGCGGACACAACTTGGTCAGCGAAACGGACACGGAAGTTCTTGCGCACTTCATTGAAGAAGTCCAAACCACCACGGGGCTTGACCTTCCTGACGCAGTGCGGACCGCGCTCAAAGAGGTCGTTGGCGCCTACGCTATCGTTGTGGTTGACCAAAACCAGCCCGACCGCCTGATTGCTGCGCGGAAATCCAGCCCCCTTGTCATTGGAGTCGGAGAGAACAACGAGTTTTTCGTGGGCTCTGACGCCACGCCCATTGTGGCTCACACGAAAAACGTGATCTACCTCGAAGACGAAGAGGTCGCCACGATGAATCGCTCCGGCGAACTCACCATCCGCACCATCAGCGACGCGGCAGTCACTCCGGAAATTCACGCCATCGAGTTGGAAATGGCGTCGCTTGAAAAAGCGGGGTACGACCACTTTATGCTCAAAGAAATTTTCGAGCAGCCCAAATCAATTCGCGACTCCATCCGCGGCCGCGTTCGATTGCAGGCCGGGGAGGTCGTAATGTCCGGCATTGACGACCATTGGGAGGTGTGGAAAACCGCGAGTCGCATCCTCATCCTTGGTTGCGGCACGAGTTGGCACGCCGGCTTGGTTGCCGAATACTTGTTCGAAAGCTTTGCGCGCATTCCCGTTGAGGTGGAATACGCCTCGGAATTCCGATACCGAAACCCCATTGTCCGGCCGGACGACGTGGTGTTGGCGATCTCTCAAAGCGGAGAAACTGCAGACACTTTGGCCGCCATTCGTCTCGCGAAAGACCAAGGCGCCCACGTGTTTGGGGTATGCAACGTGGTGGGTTCGAGCATCGCGCGCGAAACCCACGCCGGCGCGTACACCCACGCTGGTCCGGAAATTGGTGTCGCCTCTACCAAAGCTTTCACCGCTCAAGTCGCCGTGTTGACCGCCATGGCGATGCATGTTGGGCGCAAACTCGGACAATTGGACGATCCGAGTTTCATGCGCCTAATGACCGGTTTGGACAACGTGCCTGGCTTGGTAAAAAAAGTGCTGGACAACGCCGGGAGCGTAGAGCACATTGCGAGGGAATTCGCAAGCGCTGAAAACGCGTTGTACTTGGGCCGAGGGTTCCAGTTCCCCGTCGCGCTGGAAGGAGCTCTCAAACTCAAAGAGATCAGCTACATCCACGCCGAAGGTTACCCTGCGGCTGAAATGAAACACGGGCCCATCGCATTGATTGACGAAGACATGCCCGTCGTGTTCGTTGCCACCCAAGACGAGGTCTACGAAAAGGTCGTCAGCAACATTCAAGAAGTGAAGGCGCGGGGAGGACGCATCCTCTCCATCGTCACCGAAGGAGACACAAAGGTCAAGGCCCTTTCTGACCACGTTCTTGAAATTCCTAAGGTGCACGAGGCCTTGGCGCCGCTCTTGACCGCAATCCCCATGCAACTCTTGAGCTACCACATCGCGTTGTTGAGGGGGTGCAACGTGGATCAGCCCCGGAATTTGGCCAAAAGTGTCACCGTCGAATGACCCGATTTGCATGTGTTTTTGTGGTTATCAACAATTTATTTTGTGAATGTTGATAAACTTAATTCTTTGTGAATCCCTTGTTCTGTGCTTTCTTGCACCACCGAATCATTGAAACCTAAATTTCAGTCATGAAAAAACTGATGTTCACCTTTGCCATGTTTGCTGTGGCATTTACCTCCGCTCAAGCTCAAAAGCAGCTTGGTGGCGAGCACAACATTGAAGTCTCCTTCAACCCGTTTGGCGGAAACCCAATCAACGCTTCAACCATGAAGTACCGGAAGTTCATGGACGACGACCGCGCCCTTCGCGTGACCCTCGGACTGAACCAAAACAGCAACCGTTACTTGGTCGTCCCCGAAAATTCGTTGCAAGAATTGGGTGCGACCGGTACGATGACCCACCCCGACCTCTTCCTTTACAACGATTTTTCGTCCATCGAACTTGGCGTGGGCTACGAAATGCACTTCAAAGGAACGGACAACTTGTCTCCTTACTTCGGTGTTGCGGCGGGAATCAGCATGAACTCTACGTCTCTGAAGCGTGAGCGTTTCAGCGCCTTGAACATCGAAGACGCCACCGCGGCAACGTGGGAAGGTGAAACGGACGTTGCTGCATGGGGCGTGTGGTCTTACCAAAACGACATCACGTCGAGCACCCTCAACCTCGACCTCTTGTTTGGCGCCGATTACTACTTCAACGACGCGATTTACGTCGGTTTCGAAGCGGGCCTTCGCTACGGACGCACGTCCGGCATCACTTCAACGATCACTGCCAGTGACAACAACGCCTTCAACATCTACTTCGACGGCGGCGAAGGCGACAGCGACGGTTTGGTTGTGAATACGGTCGCGGAAGGCGGCAGTGGTTACCAGTGGAACAGCGCAACTGAAGTGAACTACACCATCAACAGCCAACCTTGGTTGGGTGACGGCGTGTACAGCGGAAACACCGGCCTCGCCGACGAAGCTTTTTACCTCGCTTCGGACGACCTTTGGTCAGATTGGTCCGAGCAATCTCCAAGCAACCAAGACCAGGAGGTGCGCCCCAACGGCATTCCTGGTGACGACCCACGCGACGCCTTCTTCAACGGCTCCAACTTCTTGGGAACGTACTCTACGGGCATGTTGCGTATCGGCTTCTTGTTCGAATAAGCCCAAGTCACATCGACTTTCGCAGAAAGGCGCCCTTGAGGCGCCTTTCTTCGTTTCTTGAGCCCATGATTTGCGAATTTACCTGGCGCAAGAAGGTCTGGCGCGCCGACTTGTCCCAACCCATAGACCTAAGCCTAACGCTTAGAGCCAACGGTGAACCCAACCCCTCTGCTTGGTATGTCAACGGACCCACGATGTCCCCAGTTCAAGGCGACGGATTCGTCGGAGAGGTCCGACAAGGCGGGTCCGTGAACTTTCGCAACATCACGTTCAACCCACACGGACACGGCACGCACACCGAATGCCTCGGCCACATCACCAAGGACATTCACTCGGTTGACAACACCTTGCGTGATCAACCCACCCATTTCCCGTGTTTGGTTCTGTCTGTGACTCCCGAACAGAGAGGGGAAGACCAGGTAGTGGATGCCGTCGTCTTGAGGGATTTGGGTGAGGGGCCATGGACGCCTGCTTTGGTCGTTCGAACCTTGCCCAACCTCGTCGAGAAGAAGACACGGGCCTGGTCCAACACGAATCCTCCCTATTTCAGCCGTGAATTCATGGAAAAGCTCGTGAGTCACGGCGTCGAACACCTCCTGGTGGATTTGCCTTCCGTCGATCGCGAGGTGGACGGCGGAAAGCTGGAAGGTCACCACGCGTTTTGGGGGCTCCCTGGACAGCCTCGCAAGCACTGCACCATCACGGAGTTCATCTATGTGCCCAACAACGCCCCTGACGGCCTCTATTTGCTTCACTTGGGGGTGGCCCCCATGGCCAACGACGCGTCTCCGAGCCGCCCCGTGGTTTATCCCACGGCATAAAAAAGCCCGGCACTAGGCCGGGCTTTCTGTTTCAGTTCATTTCAACTCAGTTGACATCCCACCAAAGCGGGGTGTTCAAGGTGTTTGCAGCTCCGCCAGCAGCGGACCAGTTGGCCTCATTCAACGTTGCCTCGTCAAGTGGCAACGTGAAGCGGTGAGGTGGCAAATCGCCGTCGGTGCCGCCACCAAGGCTGCCGTCAGCACACGCATTGAGTGCAGGCCCGTCCAAGCGGCGCCATTCGCACCATCCCTCGATTCCTTGCATGTACAAAGCCACCCATTTCTCGTACACCCAAGACTCCGCAGAGAAGGGGTGTGCATCGATGTAGGCTTGGGCATCCGCTGCGTTCACGCCCCAGAAGTCCATGGACGCCTGTATTCCGGCCGCATAGTGCTCCTCTGCAGAACCACCTGCGTTGGCCCAGCCCTTGGCGGCTGCCTCCGCGCACAAGAAGCGCACTTGAGCTGCATCCATGTAGATGCCAGGCATGGTTGCCGCCAAGACCGCGGCGCCTCGCTGGCTCACATCATCGTTGGGCGTCAAGGCCGCGTTTGCTTCATTCAAACCGTACACTTCTCCCACGTAAGCTCCTCCTGCGTTCGGCGCATAGTACACACTCAAACGAGGGTCAGCATTGGTCGTGAGGTAGTCCACCATCGTGTTGGAAGCCGCGAAATCGTTACGCGTCTGGTAGTCCTGGTTGATGGGGTGGTTGTTCGGAACGGCGTCGAGGTAACCGAACAAAGCGTTGTCAGCATTGTCCAAGATTACACCCGCATCCAAAGCCGCCTCACCGGCCAGCTTCGCAGCACCTGCGTCCGCGTCCGACATGCGCATCGCCACACGGAGTTTCAGCGAGTTGCCAAACATGGCCCACTTGCCCATGTCACCGCCGTACACAACGTCGCCCTGTGGGCCGGCACCTGCCGCGTCGATGCCCGAAATGGCACCGTCAATCATGGTGATCAACCCAGCGTAAACGTCGGCTTGAGAGTCGTACGCGGGCGTTGTGTTTTCACCGCCCTGAAGCGCTTCTGAGAACGGGATGTCTCCGTAGCAATCGGTCAACATTTGGAACGTCCACGCCTGCAAGAGCGTCGCCACGGCAATCTGGTTGCCATTGGCGCCGTATCCCGCGTAGTCGGCCGCGTCGTCCCCGCTGTTGAGGTCGATGATGGTTTGCAGGTCCTGAAGAGCTCCCGCGTAGAAGGCGCTCCAGTATCCGTTGTCAATCTCCGTACGGAACTGGTAACGGCTCTCGTTGGAGTATTGGTTCGACGCCCAGTACTGAGCGAGCTGATTTCCGCGACGGCCATTCCACCACTCGTCGGTGGTGTTGTCCATGAGCGATTTTTGTGCTGAAGTCAACAAGAACCCCGTAGAGACAGAGCTTGGCTCGTTGGGGTTGGTGTTGATGGAGTCGAAATCCTTCCGACATCCGGTCAAAACGAGGGCCCCAGCCAGACCCAACGTCAACATGCTTTTCAAATTCATGATTTTTTGTTTTTCAGGTTGGGTTCTTACAGGGTGAACTTCAAGTTCACACCAATTGTGCGCTCCGTCGGCAACTGACCACCTTCAAATCCTTGGATGTTGGAAGCAGACGTCGCGACCTCAGGATCGATGTGAGGAACGTTTTTGTGCAAGATGGCCAAGTTCCGTCCGTACAAGCCCACGCTCACATTGGAGAAAGGCATGTTCGAGGTGGCGCTCGCTGGCAGGTTGTAGTTCAAACGGATTTCGCGAAGTTTCACGAAGGACGCGTCGTATTGGTCGGCTGCGTGAATCACGTATCCTTGGTTGTAGAAGAAGTGCGCTTGCGGGTTGATGCCCACCGTATTTGCTTCTCCAGACCCCTGAACATTTCCATTCTCGTCCGTTACGAGGTTTCCGTCCGCATCGTAAGCTGCAGTGACGCCGTCCACCACAACGCCGGCGTAGTCGTCAGCGCGGATGTCGTTTCCGTCCCCATCCCACACTGTTTCGTACAAGGTGCCGGAATATTTGCCCCACTGGTTCGAAAGGCTATGCAATGAGCCCCCTTTCTGGAAGTCAATCAACGCGTACAAGCTCAAGTTGCCCATGGTGAAGGTGTTTGTCACACCGCCAGTGAAGTCTGGCAAGATGGAGCCCAATGCTTCAGGGGCGTCAGAACGGAGGTAATAGCCGTCGGCGTCCACCAATTTGTTGCCGTCGGCGTCAAACACGTAGTTGTATCCGTAGAACGTTCCGAGTGCTTCGCCTGGGCGAGCCTCCAACGTCACACCAAACAACGAGGCGTAACGGAGGTTGTCAACGCCATCCGCCAGCTCGAGGAGCTCGTTGGTGTTCTTTGCGTAGTTGAATCCAATGTCCCAACGGAAGTTGTCCGTCACCACAGGGGAGACTTCCAACATCAATTCGACACCCTTGTTGTTCACCTTGCCCGCGTTTTGAATCGAAGAAGTGTATCCTGAAGAAGCAGACTGCGTTACGGAAAAGATCAAGTCTTCCGTCGTGCTGTTGTAGTACGTACCGTCGAAACGAACCTTGCCTTCAAGCAACGTGGCTTCCACACCCACCTCCAAGCTGGACGTCTTCTCTGGACGCAAGTTGGGATTGTTCTGGGCGTTCGGCACGCTTGCGTTTCCGTAAGAACCGAAGTTGGGGTTGATGGCGTACGTGGTTGACGTGCGGTATGGATCCGTGTCGTTGCCCACCTGCGCCCACCCGAGGCGAATCTTGCCAAAGTCCAACAAGTCGTTGTCCACCACTTCAGAGAACACGTAGCTCGCTGTAGCGGAGGGGTAGAAGTAGCTGTTGTTCGCTTCAGGAAGCGTGGAGCTCCAGTCGTTGCGACCCGTGAAATCCAAGTACAAGCTGCGGTTGATGCCCAAGCTTACGCTTCCAAACGCCGAGTTGATCGTCTTCTGACGCTCAAAGTCGGTGACGTTGATGGGGCTCACGCTGTTCAGCAAACTGTAGTAACCGGGGGTGTTCAACCCGCCTTGAGTCGCGCCACCCACGTTAATGTAGCTGTAGTTGCGCTGGTTCACGCCTACAAAACCAGTCAAGGACACATCCTCGCTGATGTCGTTGGTGTAGTTCAAAATCAAGTCGTGGTTGGTTTCCTTCAACTCGCGGTTTTGCTCGCTGTAGCTGGAGACGCGGACGCCACCCACGGCGATTCGCTCTTGGCGACGGTCCGTGTAGTAGTCAACCATGGAGCGTCCCTGCAACGAGAGGTTGTCGTTGATCTTGTAGTTCAAGCTCACATTGCCGAAGAGGCGGTTACGAGAGTCGTTTTGGACGTTCTCGAAACGCTCCCAGTACGGGTTGTCCCAGTAGTGAGGCGTGCCGTCGGTGATGGAGTTGCGGTTCCACGTGCGGTGCGTGCCGTCGGAGTTCTTGTAATCGCGCAAACGAGCATCGTCGAGCTGACGCTGGCCCCACTGCGTGAATTGGCTCATGATGGACTCGCCGTAACCCGTCAGCGGACGGCCTTGAGACGCCGAGTTCACGTAGTTCACACTCACAGAGCTCTTGAGCTTCTCGCTGATGTTGGACGAGCCGTTGAAGTTCAACGTGTTGCGCTCCAACGAAGAGTTTTCGTAGATGCCGGTTTGGTCGTGATTGGTGTACGACAATCGGAAGTTTCCTGCCGCGCTCGCACCAGACACCGCGACGTTGTTTGTGTAAGTCACGCCTGTTTGGAAGAAGTCTGCAACGTTGTTGGGGTTGGCTTCCCATGGGCGAATCTCGCCGTAGGTGTCGCTTCCTTCGTACCAGCTGTCCCAGTGACGCGTGGCGCTTCCGTCCAAGGCAGGTCCCCATGATCCATCGTACCCCATGTCAGGCACGTTTCCGTCGGCAATCGCGCCATTGCTCATCGTGTCGCCGCTCTGGTAAATCCAAGTTGGACCTGCACCACCGCCGTAGCTGTTTTGGTAATCTGGAAGGAAGAGGACGTCGTTGAACGCCACGCCAGAGTTTACCTCGATGCCAAGGCCATCCTTGCCTTTCATTCCCTTGCCTGATTTCGTCGTAATGACGATGGCACCATTGGATGCACGAGAACCGTAAAGTGCCGCTGCAGCTGGGCCCTTCAATACCGTCACAGACTCAATGTCTTCAGGGTTGATGTCCGCTGCCGTGTTGCCGTAATCGTATGCTCCCGCACCACGTTGCTGGTTGTACGACGAGTAGTCGCTGTTGTCAATGGGCACACCGTCCACAACAAAGAGCGGCTGATTGTCGCCCGTGATGGAACTGGCGCCACGCAGGAGCACCTTTGACGAAGAGCCCATGCTCGTTCCCGAGGTTACCTGGACACCGGCCACCTTCCCGGACAAGGCTCGAACAACGTTGTCGTTCTTGGCTTGTGTGAAGGACTCGTTGCCTAGTTCCTGGACGGCGTAGCCCAGGGCCTTTTTTTCGCGAGACACACCGAGGGCGGTCACCACCACTTCGTCGAGCGCCACGCCACTTTCGAGGCTGACGTTGACCGTGGTTTGGCCATTCAGAGTTACTCGCTGGGTTGTGAAACCTGCAAAACTGAACACCAAAACATCAGATGCCGGATCAGCAGAAATGGAAAAGGCTCCATCCACGCTGGTGAAGACACCGGTCGCTTTGCCGTCAACGACGACGGCCACCCCTGGCAGCGCATCGCCAGAAGATTGTTCGGTCACCGTGCCCTTGACGGTGGTTTGCGCCCAGAGTGCCGAGGAAATCATTCCCAAGCCTAAGAGCAGAATACTTCTGATTTTCATGAAGTGTTTGAATGAGTGAAACGTTATAAATCGGACGGAACTGTGTCATTTGGACACAATAGATCGCCGAACGAAGGTGCACCCATTCCTGTTGATTACCAAATCTTAACGGCTTGATGTTTTGATGACAACACCGCCAAGTGTGTGTTCATAACCCCCTTTACCCACTGTGTTGCCTGGGAAGCAGGACTGTGAAAACGCTACCCGATCCGGGGGAAGATTCCACGGAGATTTTTCCTTGGGCGCCTTTTACAATGGCCTTCACCATGGCCAAACCGAGACCCAAGCCGTGGGTTTTTGTTGTGAATTTGGGCTCGAAGATGCGTTCCTGCCTCTCAGGAGCAATGCCTGCTCCGTTGTCCACGACTTGAACCCGAGCCCAACCTTCGTCTGCAAGCTCCAGCCGCACTTGCACCGAAAGGTCTTTGCCAGGGTTCGATTCAAGCGCATTCCTCACAAGGTTGTTGAATGCGCGTGTCAGCCTTGTTCGATCGGCACGCACAGTCACGGGATGCGAAAGCCCTGCGAAACTCACCCCTTCTGATTCGTGCAAGAACACCACGTCTTGCAACAATCCCCCCAACTCCAACTGCACAGGCTCGGCTTTGCCGTCCGTTGCAAGCAAGGCAAACCCTTCTGCAATGTGACTCAAGGTGTCAATCTGTTGTACTGTGGTTTGGGTGTACCTCTTCAGGCGGTCTGAAAAGTCCTCGGCGCCGTCTTCCCATGCACGAGCAAGATGCTGCGCCCCCAACTTGAGTGGCGTTAAGGGGTTTTTGATTTCGTGGGCTACCTGCTGTGCCATTTCACGCCAGGCCCCTTCACGCTCCAACGACGCCCGAGCATTCATGCTTTCTTCGAGCTGCTTAAGCAGCTCGTTGTAAGACGTAACGAGCGCTCCGATCTCATCTTTCCAACGGTATTCCAAGGATCGTGTTGCATCTCTCTTCAGCGGGTCCGACCGCATGTCGGAACTCAGGCGCCTCAGCGGACCCACGATGGAATTGGAAAGCCAAAACGCCAACATACCCACCAACACAAAGAGCAGCAAATAGACCGGAGCCAGGCGCATCAAAAACGCCTGCCAATCGGCTTCTTCCGCTTCTCTAGGATCGTAGTGAACGTGCCCAAGCGCCAACACCTCTCCCACCGAACTCCTTAATGGCCAAACCACTTCTGTGCCCCCCCGAACATTGGGAATTTCAGTCCGACCCGGGCCCGCCGTCGCCGAGCGAAAGACCTCTTCATTCAAATCCAGCGCCACTGTGCTGTCTGGTGAACCAGGGCCAGCCGAGGTGGTCACCAAATGGCCTGTCTTGTTGTACAACGAAAACGTCAGGCTGTGGACATCTGCCAATTCACAGATGCGGTCTGTAAACACCGCTGCCAAACTGTCCTGACTCACCGAGCCCCCCAACCTTTCAAGCATGTAGCTCAAACTGCGTTGGAGCGCAGCCTCTTTCCGAAGAAGCCGCTGCGCATTGTAGGTCGCTTCCGCATCTACACCGTACCTGTAAGCTACAAAGCCAGTGGCCACCAAAGCGCAAACCACCACCGCCATCATGCCAAGAAAGATGCGAAACCTCAGACCCATGGTCCGAAGCTAACCACAAAGCATGCCAAGAAGAAGGTTGGGAGCAGCTTAACCGTCGAGCGCCTCTGAACCCGCCACAATCTCGAGAATCTCGGTCGTGATCGAGGCCTGGCGCGCCTTGTTGTACGTGATGCGAAGGTCACGCAACAATTCTCCGCCGTTGTCCGTTGCTTGGTGCATCGCCGTCATGCGAGCTCCGTGCTCGGCAGCATGGCTGTCCAGGAGAGCTTTGTAGAGTTGAACCCGAAGAGCGTTCGGAAGCATGCGCTCCACAATTTCCTCTTTGTTGGGTTCAAAGATGTAATCTACCGAAGCGTCCGCGCCACCTTCGTCGTCAGCCGGCAACATGGGTAAGAAAGACTCCTCTGTCGGCAATTGGACGGCCGCATTTTTAAATTGATTGTAGCACAGCACCACCCGATCGTAAGTGCCTGCTGCAAACTGCGCCATGGCCTTGTTCGCCACCTCAGAAGCGTGATCAAAATTCAAGTTGTCGAAGAGCGAGGTCGGAGCATCTCCAAATCCCTCGGCCACATTCCACTCCAATCGCTTCGCTGCGTCCAAGGCTTTCTTTCCCAGAGGAAGCACATCAAACGCTTGCCCCTGCTCCCTGCACTCGGTGGCAACTTTCGTGGCAAGTTTGACGACGTTGTTGTTGAAGGCTCCGCACAACCCCCGGTTGGACGTGATGGCCACAACCAAAACACGCTTCACCTCACGAACTTCCGAATATTGGCCTTCGCCTTTCTCCAAACTGGCGCTCACGTTGGCGAGCATGCCTTGAAGTTTGACCGCGTACGGACGCATCTGGGTGATGGCGTCCTGGGCACGACGCAACTTTGCCGCAGAAACCATCTTCATCGCAGAGGTAATCTGCATGGTGTTCTGCACCGAAGAGATGCGATCGCGTACTTCTTGAAGTCCTCCAGCCATGGTTTAGGAATCAGGCGTAACGTGCAGTCATTTCAGCTGCCGCAGATTCAATGACACTCGTCTCCGCGTCGGTGTACTTGCCCGCCTTGAGGGCTGCCAACGTGTCGGCATGCTTGGTGCGCATGTAGTCCAAGTACTCCACTTCGAATTCGCGGACTTTGTTCACTGGAACAGCCTTCAACAAGTTCTTGGTGCCGCAGTAGATGATTGCAATCTGCTCTTCCACGGGGAGTGGAGAGTTCTGGTCCTGCTTCAGGATTTCCACGTTGCGCTCACCCTTGCCCAAGACCGCCTTCGTAGCGTCGTCAAGGTCGGAACCGAATTTTGCAAACGCCTCAAGCTCGCGGAATTGCGCCTGGTCAAGCTTCAGGGTTCCCGCCACCTTCTTCATGGATTTGATCTGCGCAGATCCACCCACGCGGCTTACAGAGATGCCTACGTTGATTGCAGGACGCACACCGGAGAGGAAGAGGTTTGATTCCAAGAAGATTTGACCGTCCGTAATCGAAATCACGTTGGTCGGGATGTAGGCAGAAACGTCACCCGCTTGGGTTTCAATGATCGGAAGCGCCGTCAACGAACCACCGCCCTTCACTTTGCCCTTGAGGCTTTCGGGGAGGTCGTTCATTTGGGCTGCAATGCTGTCCTCAGCAATCACCTTGGCTGCGCGCTCAAGCAACCGTGAGTGGAGGTAGAATACGTCTCCGGGGTAAGCTTCGCGTCCTGGAGGGCGGCGAAGAAGCAACGACACCTCGCGGTACGCAACGGCTTGCTTCGACAAATCATCGTACACCACAAGTGCAGGACGGCCCGTGTCGCGGAAGTACTCTCCGATCGCGGCGCCCGTGAAAGGTGCGTAGAACTGCAGTGGAGCCGGATCCGATGCTGTTGCGGCAACAATCACGGTGTATGCCATGGCACCAGCTTCCTCGAGGGTCTTGACGATTCCAGCAACCGTGGAGCCCTTCTGTCCCACAGCCACGTAGATGCAGAACACGGGTTCGCCTGCGTCGTAAAATTCCTTTTGGTTGATGATGGTGTCAATCGCCACCGTCGTCTTTCCCGTCTGCCGGTCGCCAATGATCAACTCACGCTGACCTCGACCAATGGGGATCATCGCATCAATGGACTTGATGCCTGTTTGCAAAGGCTCATTCACCGGCTGACGGTAAATCACCCCGGGTGCCTTGCGCTCCACCGGCATGTCAAACGTCTCACCCGTGATGGGGCCCTTTCCGTCAATCGGCTCGCCCAACATGTTGACCACGCGGCCCAACATGCCTTCGCCCACCTTGACCGAAGCGATCGTGCCAGTGCGCTTGGCCGTGCTGCCTTCTTTTAGGTCGCCTGACGGCTCGAGCAACACCGCACCCACGTTGTCTTCCTCCAAGTTGAGGACGATGCCGCGAACGCCATTTTCAAATTCGATCAATTCCCCGGACTGAACGCTGGTCAGACCATAAATGCGGGCGATTCCATCTCCTACTTGGAGAACGGTACCCACCTCTTCAAGCTGCGCTGCACTGGCCGAGCCTGCGAGTTGCTCGCGGAGGATGGAGGAGACTTCTGCTGGGTTGATTTCAGCCATCACTTTGTGATTTTAGCCTGATTAAAATTCAGGCTCGTAGTCGTGTTCTGTTAGTTCCCGGCCGAGCGCTCGAATTTGGCGCTTGACCGAAGCGTCGATCATACGGTCACCCATCTGGAGAATGTATCCCCCAAGGATGTCCGCGTCGACATGTTCTGTCAATTCAACTTGGCCATCGTGAATTTTTGACACTTGGGCCAACACTTTGGCCCGAAGCGTGTCGTCCAACGGCACTGCCGTTGTCACTGAGGCTTCCTGAATGTTGCGCATGACACGCAACTGGTTGTTTCCCTCCGTGGTCAAGTCCTTGATCAATCCTTCACGGCCCTTCTGCACCAAGATGCGGAGGTACGACTGGGTCAGCGAGCTCAAATGGCTCCCAAACACCGCGTCCAACACCGCCTGCTTCTTGTCCGCTTTTACCAGAGGGCTTTGGAGCATGAGCTCCAGCTCCCGGTTGCTTTCAACCACCTGTTCAAGGGTGGCCAAATCTTGAGCAACCGCATCCAGCTCTCCGCGTTCCTCAGCAAGGGACAGGAGTGCTTTGGCGTAACGGGATGCGACTCGTGCAACAGCCATGGGATCAGTTCAAGGGGCTTTCTTCGATCAACTTCGTCACCAACTCCTTTTGCTTGTCGTCGTTGCTCAATTCTGCGCGAACAAGTTGTTCGGCAATGGCAACAGAGAGCTTCGCCACCTCAGCTTTCAACTCCGCAACAGCGGCTTTGCGTTCGGTTGCGATGGCCTGGCGGGCGCTTTCAGACTCCCGGGAAGCTTCTTCCTTGGCTTTGGCCTTGGCGTCAGCAATCAGTTTGTCTGCCATGTCACGCGCTTCGCGCATCATGGAATCTCGCTCGCCACGAGCCTCTTGGAGAAGGCGTTCGTTGTCCGCATTCAAAGCCGCCATTTCCGATCGGGCACGGTCCGCTTCGTTCAAGGCGTTGGCGATGCTCTCTTCCCGCTCCTTCAGGGCAGAAAGAATGGGTCCCCACGCAAACTTGCGTAGAAGGAACATCACCACCAAAAACGCAACGGTGGCCCAAACGACGGTCCCGAATGCGGGTGTCAGAAGCGCGTCCATGGAAATTATCCGAGGGCGACGAGCAAGCAGATGATGGCACCGAAGAGGGCGACACCCTCGACAAGTGCGGCTGCGATGATCATGTTGGTGCGGAGGTCACCAGCCATTTCAGGCTGACGAGCCATGGCCTCCAACGCGGAGCCACCAATGCGTCCAACACCGAGGCCTGCACCAATCGCTGCAGCGCCTGCACCGAGGCCTGCGAGGCCTTGTCCAATTTCAAGAAGGATGGTCAACAATTCCATGTGACGATTTTTGAGAATGTATGAAAGTTCAAATCAGTGATGTGCCTCATGCGTGGCCTCTCCGAAGTAGATGGCCGCAAGGAGGGTGAAGATAAATGCCTGCAAGAATGCCACGAGCAATTCAATGCAGTACATGAAAATCATGAATGCTGTTGAGAAGATTCCCACGCCGTAACCCGCTGTGGCCGAAGACTCCCCAAAGATGAGCACAAGGCT
>JBMZHG010000014.1:14364-48962 GCA_049616325.1 Flavobacteriales bacterium
ACAAACGACAGGATGATGATGTGGCCCGCGGTAATGTTCGCGGTCAAACGAATCATCAACACGATTGGCTTCAAAAACATTCCAATGATCTCAATTGGAATGATGATGGGCATGACAAACACAGGAACACCTGGAGGCCAGAACAAGTGACCCCAATAGTGCTTGTTCCCGTTGAGCGTCGTCCGCAAAAACACAAACGTCGCCATCACCACGGTGATGCCTACGGTCCCCGTGATGTTGAATCCACCAATGAATGGGATCAAGCCCAGCAGGTTGGCGAAGAGGATGAAGAAGAAGACCGTCAACAGGAACGGCAAAAACTTCTTTGCCTTGTCCTCCCCCAAGCTTGGCACAGCGATGTCGTCGCGCACGAAAATGACGAGGGGCTCCAACACGTTGGTCAATCCCGCAGGGGCTTGACCAGGATTCTTGCGGTAGCTGGCCGCAGCTCGTCCAAACAGGAAAAGCAACAGCGCCATGATGAACAACATCCCAAACACCGACTTTGTGATGCTGAAGTCGTAGAGTGTGGCGTGATGGTGGTCATCGTGGTTGTGTCCCTCTTCGTGAGCGTGGTCGTGGTTGTGCGCACCCGTCAAAGAGATGTGGCCGTGGGCCAATTCATAACGCCCGTCCTCGGTGTGCCTCACCTCGCCGTGCCCGTGAAACGCGCTGCTCATGAAAACGTCCAGCCCGTGTTCTTCAGAGTACAGAATAACAGGAAGTGGGATGTGCAAGGCGCTCTCTCCCTCTCCCCAAAGGTGAATCTCGTGAGCGTCCGCAACGTGGTGGATGATGAATGGGCTGGGGTCAAAACCCGCTTCCTCCTCCAACTCGTGCACACCTTCAAGTTCGTGGGATTCCGTCGATTCGTGGCCGTCGTGTTGTGCGGTGGTCACGTGCCCCACAAGGAGGCCAAGCGTCAAGAGAAATAAGTCGAATCGCGTGCTCATCAGTGGAAAAATCCGCGGCAAAAGTAATCACGAACTTTCAACAACGACGCCTGATTCACGATTTCTTTTTGTCTTGGTGCATCAGGGACGAAATGTCCCACACGAACAACACCAGCTGAGCCGCAAACACCGCAAAGATTCCCAGAGCAAACGGAACGCGGCCTTCTTCGTGCGTGATCAAGTACGCCGCAGTCAGCGCCAACAAGGAGAGCATTTTGATTGCGGTCGAACCGTTCACTGCCGCCACAAAACCCAAGGGGCTGGCTTGCGACGCTCGCGCCACCCACCACCGCGAAAACAAGGTCGACGCCGTCACCACCGCCACCCCAGTCGGCCACCAAAGAGACTGGGTAACCACATCCATGGAGCCCACAGCGAGAGCCCCACCTCCCAAGACTGCACTTAATCCGAGAGAAACCAACAAAAAGGTACGGGCGGTCATGGGTTCAAAGCAGGGATCGGAGGATTTGGTACATCCCTGCCGCGAGTCCAAGCAGGGAAAACACGGCTGTTCCAACCGGTTGATCCCAAGCCAGGTGTTCGTCTACTTTCATGCCAGCCATTGCACCCAAACCAATGGCCACAGCAAGTTGGGCGCCCATGCCTGCAAATTTCGCGACGGACGTCGCTGTTGTTTTTTTAGGTTCGGGGCGATTTGAGCCCGAGTCTGGAGTTCCGCCAGACATCGAATCGTACTCAGAGTTTGGTCTGGGTCACCGCAGGACGAGCGGCCTCTGGCTTTTTCACCTGGGGCGCTCCAGTTTCCACTTCGGCGCCCTTCAAGGTGTTGACCGCCCCAGGCTTGCCCATCATGGGAGCCTCTTTGCGTTCGCGCGAACCCATGTGGAACGTTCCAACAGGTTGCGCACCCGCCTCCACGCTGAGCTGGCCGTAGTACACGGTGCCAGAGACTTTGGCGGACGCCTTGAGGGCCATGAGTTCGGCCACTTCGATTTGTCCTTCCATGATGCCCTCCACTTCGCAGTGAGCACACATGACGTTTCCTTTGATGGAACCCTTGGGACCCACCACCAAACGTCCTTTGGTCGCAATGTCTCCCTCGAAGGTGCCGTCCACGCGCATGTTGCTCTGGCTGCGGATGTTGCCTTCAAAGGTGGTTCCTTCCACGATGCGGTTCACCGCATCCGTGCTGGGGGCTTCCATGCCCATGGGGGATTTCTTGTTGCCAATCATTTGGCCGAAAGGTAGTGTTCTGAGAAGAACTTCGCGTAGCCCTGGATGTCCTTGTTTTTGAACAACGTGACGTAGTTCTCGTTGCTAATTAGCACGATGTCGTACCCTGAAGAGTTGATGTCGATGAGCTCCTCTCGGTTGGAGGTGAACACGTTGTAATACCCCATACCTTCCTCGCTGTTTCGGAAGGATTTGACCAAAACGACCTGATTCGCCCGGTCGATCAAATTGCTGGTCACCTTGAGCCTTTTTGAGCCGTAAAACGCGTTGTTGAAATCTGCCGCTTGTGCTTTGATTTCTTCTCCGTTTCCGCGCCCCACTGGAACGAAAATCGCGAAGTAGTGCTCTTTGGACGGCTGCACCTCAAATGGCGAAACCTCTTCAGCAACCTCCTCCTCGTCGTCGCGGGGGTTAAGCTCGGTGCCAAGCGCCACACCTAGCTTCTCCATGATGTCACGCGCGAACGCCGCTTCTTCGGTGTCCGGGCAATCGCCCAAGATTCCCTGAAGGGCCTCGAAATACGGCGTTCTGTTCCCAGTGTAGCTCGTCAACCCACCCACGCATTGCGCACGCAACAACCGGTATTTGCATTCGAACAGGTTGGAGTCGGCCTCAAGCACCTCGTCGATTTCCAGCAGGACATTTTGATAGTCCTTGGTGTAATAGCGGGAGAGAAGTGCTTCGTAAACCTCACGCTGAGCTTGCCGAATCATCTCCTCTTCGTCGAGGTAGTCTGGGTCTTCGATCAAGCGCGCCCACTCACTTCCTGGATACAACCGCACAATCTCGTCGGCCCAATATTGGCTGTTGCAATCGTCGCAAAAGGGGTTTTGGTAGTTCTCCTCGATTTCTCGCTCGAGGTAGGTTCGGAACAACTGGTAATGCGCGGTTGGGTGAAAGTTGGAGCTGTCAAGAACCTCGATCAGTTCCGCCCACGTTTCAATGGCTTTTTCGTTGTCGCTCAGCTTTTCGCGGTAGTCCAACCCTGCGTTGTAATACGCCTCTGCCATCAACTCCTCGACCACAACGCGCTCTTCTTCGCCGCAGGGAAGCGAAGCCAGAAGTTCCTCAAAGGAAGGCAGGTTGGCGGGGTCGAGTGGGTCGAGCGCTTCCTCTTCTCCACCGCCCTCTTCTCTGTCCCCGTCCTCGCTGTCTTCAGAGAACAGGTTGCCCATCTTGTTCGATCGTCGCCAATTGTCTTCCAGCACACGGTCCCCCCAATAATCGAGGAATTGCTGTTTCCCGGACTGCCTCAAGCTTCCGTTGTAAGGCCAAAACATGCCCGCCCCCGAGTTGTCTGCGGCCGCCGCCGCTTCTGCAGCCTCCCTCGCAGCCTCCCGTTCCTCGCGCTGACGTTGCAGCTCGAGTTCCATGTTTCGAAGCACGCGGTCGACCGCGCGCAACCGAAAATCTTCGTCCATGTCGCACAAATCGAGCAGGCTGTCGACCTCGTTGATGATGTTGAGGTTCTCAACCAGGCTCGACAGGTCGGAAGCCAGGGATGAAATCTCTTCCTTGCGCTCGTTGTCTTCGTCGAGGTAAACCAACGCGCTGTCGTAATACGCCTGCGCTGTCGGGTAGGCGAGGTCCTCCATGTACAAGTCTGCGAGCTTGAGGTAGCCCTTGCCGAGTTGGTGGTCATTGTCCACGTGAGCCGCGACAGACGACTTGAACAACCCAAACGACTCGTCGCGTCGGCGGTCTTCCAAGGCCACCTCGCCGAGCGCGAAGTACACCTGGTCCAAGAATTCTTCGTTCTTGTCGTCTTCCAGCATGTCCTCCAACAACTCCACGATCGCCTCACTGTTTCCGTTGCGGCGCTCGTACGTCATCGCTTGTTGGATGTTGCCTTGGAAGACCCATTCGTAGTCCGCCCAACGCATGTCTGCTACGGTTTGGAATTGTTCGATTGCGCCCTCTTTGTCGCCTGCCTCACGAAGACATTGCGCCAAGACGAACGTGGCACGGGTGCGCGCCTTGTCCTTTTTTCCAAGCAAGGGCAAGGCGTCCTCGAGGTGGCGCGCCGCGTCCTCAAACTCTTCGTTCAAAACCTTGTACTGCGCCAAAACCAAGTGTGTGTGTGCGGCCGCTTCCTCGGAGGCGTCACGCACGCTCTCCGCCTTGGCGAGGGCGTTCTTCGCTTTGACCACGTCGCCGGTGCGCATGTGCGTTCTCCCCAGCCATGAGAACGCCCAAGCCTCAGCATCCGCCCCGTCCACCGTGCGCACGAGGTACGTGAAGATTTCCTCTGCCTTGGGGTAGTCGCCTTTCATGTAGTAGGACTTCCCGATGACGGTGTAATTGTCGTCAATCCATTTGTTCATGACCGGCCGGTTCATCGACTTGGTCATTCGTTGTGGTGGGGCCATGGTGTGGCGGTCCACCACGCGTGTGCATTTTTCAATGGACCGCTCCATGAGGGGGAAAATCTGCTGGGCCGTGCTTTCGTCCGCCTCCAAAAACAGGGGCAACACCTCGTCCCAGCGCTCGTCGTGAAGCTCTTCGAGTTTGGCCTCCGCCTCCGCATGCGCTTCGTTGGCGTAAAAGAAACCGTTGTACTTGGCTGTGGTGTTGTGGTACAAGCGGTACGCCCGACCGTCACGTTTCGTGGTGCACGACGAGGCCACCAGGGCAACGCAAGCGAGTGTGAAAGTCAGGGTGCGGTTCAACATCGGCTCCTTCAACGTAGAAGTGCCAAATTTATTGGAAGCCTGCCTTCTTTTGGCCAGAAACTTTGCCTGCGTCGCGATATTCGCACCATGTCCAAATGGAAGCACCGCCTGCGAGTCACCGTTTTTGACGAAAGTTCCTACTCCGAGATCCGTGTCTTCCGCGGCTCACCTCGCGGGTGGGCAACTTGGGTTGGTTTGGCGGGGCTCGCGCTGGTGACGTTAACTTACCTCGTGGTGGCCCAAACCCCGGTCCGCGAATGGGTCGTCCCCGGCTACGTCGCCGAATCCACGCGAGCCGACATTCGTGAAGCACGGGCAGCCACAGACAGCATGTCGCGTGTTTTGGCCCAACAAGAGCTTTCGCTCTGGGCGTTGCGTCACGCGTTGGTGGGAGACTCTGCCGCCCTTGGGTTTTTGCAACGTGCTTCCGAAGGTGGCGCTGGTTTTGACAGCTTGGAAATTGCCGCCATGGATTCCGCTGCCTTGTTTCCAGGGCCCGGAGAAGAGGCCCTTCGGCACACTGTTGAGCAAGCCGACCGGTTTGCGCTGCAGCGCCGCAACCTTGGACGAGCAACCCTTACCGGGTTCTCCTATCCCCCTTTGGTGGGCGGAGTCTCAGACGAGTTGGATTTGGGGGTGGGGCACCTCGGGGTCGACTTGGTCGCCCCCGAAGGAACGGCCATTCAATCCGTGGACGACGGGTCTGTGCTTTTCAGCTCGTACACCATCGAAACAGGCTACACCTTGGTGATTCAACACCGTGGCGACCGCGTCTCGATTTACAAACATTGCGCCTCCCTCCTGAAGCGCCAAGGAGATTTGGTCGCTGGGGGTGAGGCCATCGCGTTGATGGGAAATACCGGCGAACTCTCCAGCGGGCCTCACTTGCATTTCGAGTGGTGGGTCAAAGGTCAACCCGTCGACCCCAGCCCCTGGTTGGGCCGAGTTGTCTCCGAAGAGGGGGATTAAGTTTGGGGGTGGTTGGGTGTCGGTTTCCCTCAAGGCCAAACCAACTCTCCGCAAGCCGTCAACGTCTTGTACTCCTCCCAACGGGCCTTCATGTCTTCCACGGACAGGGCCTTCAACCCGTCTGTGCCAAATGCTTCACACGTGAAACTGGCCATCACACTGCCCAAGGTCACAGCTTGTTTCATGTCTTCCCACGAGACCTCACCTGTTGCAGCGTGTCGTGCGCTCAAGTAGCCCACAAACCCGCCCGCAAACGTGTCTCCCGCCCCCGTCGGGTCCACCACGTGCTCGAGCGGGTAAGCCGGCGCAAAGAAGGTTTTGCCCTCCTGGAACATCAGGGCCCCGTGTTCGCCTTTTTTAATGACCACCGTGGTTGGGCCCATGGCGTGAATGGCTTTGGCCGCCTTGGGTAGGAAATGTTCTCCTGTCAACTGCCTCGCCTCCTCATCGTTGACCGTCAACACGTCCACCCGCGACACCACCTTCTTCAGGTTTTCCAGCGCCACATCCATCCAAAAATTCATGGTGTCCAAAACCACCAGCGCTGGCGACGACACTTGGTCCAACGCTGCCAACTGAACAGCCGGATCCAAGTTTCCGAGCATGACAAACTTTGCCTCCGCGCCCTGGGTGCAAACCTCGGGTTCCCACCCAATCAACACGTTCAAATCCGTGGCCAGGGTGTCTCGCCCAACCATGTCGTTGTGGTAACTGCCCGCCCAATGAAAGCTTTTGCCTTCTGCCACGCGCGTCAACCCCTCCAGCCCTGCTCCCCGGCCCGTCAATTCATCCAAGAACGCTTCAGGAAAGTCGTTGCCAATCACGCTGACCACGTGTTGCTTCGGGGCAAAGTGACTCGCCGCCAGCGCGATGTAACTCGCCGCGCCACCCACCACCTTACCAGAGCTTCCAAACGGCGTTTCGATGGTGTCAAACGCCACGGTACCAAGGGTCAGAACAGACATGAATTCAGGGGTTTTTGGCAATTTCAGTCAAAGGTATTGCTTCAATGCGCACCCTGACGTATTTTTGCCGTCCTCTAATTCCTCCATAGCTCAGCTGGTTAGAGCATCTGACTGTTAATCAGAGGGTCCTTGGTTCAAGTCCAAGTGGAGGAGCCTAAAAGAAGCCTCGCCTCGTGCGGGGCTTTTTTGATTCGTCTTGCCCGCGCCAAATCCTTACTTCGAGGCGCGGAGATTGAAGCCCACCGACACCGTGAGCCGGTAACCGGTCTCGCGCAACCGAATCTGTTCGAAATAGTCGGAAGAATTAAGTGCGTCCCCCAGGGCTGAGTTCCTTGGGCCCTGTTTGTTGGGGACGAAGGCAATGTTGATGGGCAAGTTGAGGTCCCCTTTTGTGTAGTTGTAGCCCAGCGCGAATACAAACCCCAGTCCTGAAGTGGACAGGTTTGGGCCTGTTGCAAACTCCACTCCTTTCTGGGATCGCACCCCCACCAAGCTTGAGAACGAGGGTAAGAAAAGCCCCTTCTCCATGCCTCCGATCAAGGCAACCCACTCCACCAAACCCACAACAGGTCCACCTGTGTCCGCGAACCGCGTTTCCCACTGCCAACCGTATTGAGTTGTGTAAGTGAAAGGCAAGCCCCCTCCGAATTCAGCCGCATACTGAGCCGAATCCATTTCGTGCACGCGGTTTAAGAATTGAGCGCCACTGCCCTCCGAAACGTAGGTAAAGCCAAACCGTGGACCCGACATCTGGTTGACTTGGGAGTTTTCGGGAATGTCGTTAAACCCCCATGAACCAGGGTCGCTTTGGCCCAAAGACGTTTCGGCGCAACCGATAAGAAAAAGGGCCGTCGCGGTGAGGGTAGAAAATTTTTTCATGCCGCCAAGTTAGGTAACCTGGGTTACTTAGTGATTTGACCAACCCTTCCGTGTGTTTGGGGTGTGGGGCGACCAACTTACCTTTTGGACATGATCAAGCTCAAGGTTTTTGGGTGGTCTTGGTTCAATTTGGCGCACGCCATTCTTTGTCCATGACGCGGTTCTGTTTGTTGAGCCTGTTGCTTGCCTTTGTTGCGGTGCGCGCGTTGTCGCAGCTCTGCGGACAAGAGTACGGACCTCATATTGACGCCATTCACAGCATGGCTTCCGAATTGCCGGGAGAGCGTGAGCGGCTTGTGATGGTCGGCAGCTCCACATTTCGCCTGTGGCCCAGAACCGACACGGTGTTTTCGCATTTCGAGGTGGTCAACGCCGGGTTTGGTGGTTCGTGCTTTTCCGACCTCTGGCGCTTGCGTGAATCGTTGATTTTCGGGCTAAAACCGAATGTCTTGGTAATCTACGAGGGCGACAACGACCTCAGCGACGGTTTGCCGACGAGCGAAGTTTTTCGGGTCGCGGATTTGTTGTTGGACGATGTTTCCCGTCGTCTTCCAGAGACTCGCGTTGTGCTGGTCGCGCCCAAACCAAGCCCCGCGCGTGCTTATCTACAAGACCACTACCTCTCCCTCCACCAACACTTGGAACCGCTGTGCCGAGAGCACAGTGTGGTTTGGGTGAACTTTTGGGATGTGATGCACGACGGCGGCCGGTTGCGCGAAGAGTGGTTCTTGCAGGACCAACTCCACCTCAACAACGACGGGTACAGCGCTTGGACCAAGGAGCTCCGCGAACAAGTGCCTTGGCTCGATCCCGCTCGCCGGGGTTTGGCTCGGGATTAAAGAAGGTTGATGCGGCTCGCCAGCAAGTCCTTGTAAGAGCCTCCAACCGGAATCTCTTTTTCCATCCCTTCCATGCGGATGTTTGCGTACTTGATGCTTTCGATGGCGTGCAAATTCACGATGTAGCTGCGGTGAACCCGGATGAAACGCCGGTCTGACAGCTTGCGCTCCACCTCCTTCATGGTGCTGTGGATGGTGTACGACTCTTCCCGAGTGTGAACGACCACGTAGTCCTTCAGCGCCTCCACAAACAACAAATCTTCGTGCTTGACACGCATCAAGCGGCTGCGGTTTTTGACAAAAATGACCTCGGCGTCGTCCTTGTGTTCTGCCAGGCTTCGCAAAAAATCGGCCTCCGTCTTGAGTTCCATCTCCTTACCATGCTTGTGAAGCGCCATCTCCACCGCGGTCTGAATGTCCACCTCTTTGAACGGCTTCAAGATGTAGCCGTGCGGCTCCGCAAGCTTCGCTTGTGACAGGGTGTTCTCGTCGGCGTAGGCGGTGAGGAAAACCACAGGAATGTCGAGGTTGCGCTTGATTTCTTCCGCGGCTGCGATGCCGTTCATGTCACCCTTGATCATGATGTCCATCAAGGCCAAATCCGGCTTGTGCTTCAGTGCCAACTCGATGGCTTTCTCCCCGTTGTCGGCAGTGGCCACGACGTTGTAACCAAGTTTGTCGAGGCAGCGCTCAATGTCCTTGCGGACGATGCTCTCGTCCTCCGTCACCAAAATGTTGATTGCCATGGGCTTGTCTTGCGTTTGTGAATCGTGAGGCACTTCTCAATTCCTCACTCAGATGGGGTAAATCTAACCAAAAAGCTGCAGCCCTTTCGGCCTTGATCGGTGCTTGTTACCACCAACTCTCCGTCGATTTGTTCGGTCAACGCCTGGACGAGGTAGACACCCAAGCTGTCGTTTTTGGCAAAGTCCATTCCGGGAGGAAGGCCCACCCCGTCGTCTGAGACTTCGAGTTCCACAACCCCGCCCTCCATGTGTTGGATTCGCAATGTGATGACTCCCCGTGACCGATCGGGAAAACCGTATTTCAACGAATTGGAAACCAGTTCGTTGGTGATCAAACCGCACGGAATGGCTTGCTCGAGGCTCAGGTACACCTCGTCGAACACCGTTTGCAACACAACCTCGCAATCCGAACGCGAATAGCTCTGAATGAGGTTTGCGCTGAGTCGCTGCAAGTATTCAGCAAAACTGATGTTGGCAAAGTCTGTGTTGCGGTAGAGTGACTCGTGAATGAAACTCATCGTCGCAATTCGGTTGGTGCTCTCCTCGAGGAGGTTTAAGGTTTCCTCGTCCTTGACAAAGGATTTTTGGAGGTTCAACATGCTGCTGATGACCTGCAGGTTGTTCTTCACCCGATGATGCACCTCCTGCAAAAGCACCTCCTTTTCTTTCAAGGCGCTTCGAATCGCTCGGTCGATTTCCTTCCGCTCGGTGATGTCGTAGGCAATGCAGCTGATTTCACGTTGTTCTTCGCCAAGGCTCACAGGGTTCAAGAACACCTGGTACCAGCGGCTCTCGCCGTGGATGGTTTTCAGTGGGAGTTCGAATTGTTGGGGTTTTCCCTCCATGGCCCGCAAAAACAATCGAAGTTGACCCTGATACGGTTCTTCGTCCACAATGCGCGAAATGTTGTCAATAAACGAGCTTGTGGTGTCCAGATCCAACCCAAAGTCGTATTCAAAAATTTGCTTGAAGTTTTTGTTGAAGGCGTTGACTCGGTCGGCGCTGTCCATCGTGAACATGATCATGTTCTCGGTGGAGTCGAAGATGGATTCGAGTTTTGCGCTTTGCGTCCGGGCACGCCGCTCGTGCAAACGCGTGTCGGTGATGTCCAAATAAATTCCCCGAACCCCTGTCGGTTTCCCGTTTTCGTTGTGCTGAACAGTTGATCCTCCGAGCATTGTGAGGGTTTGGCCGTTCGACGCAACAAACTTCAACTCCTCCCCTGACCCCTCAAGAGCTTTGATCCAAGTTCGGCCCCGCTTAGGCAACTCCGGCACCAAATCGTGCACCGTGCGTTTGGAAAGCTCCACTTCAGAGTACCCTAAAAGCTCGTTGAAAGACGGGTTGGTATACGTAAAAAAACCCTTGTCGTCGAGGGTAAAAATGGCGTCGTTCGCGTTTTCCAAAATGCTCCTGTACCGCATTTCGCTCGCCTCCAACTCCTCTTGAGCAATCTTCGCTTCGGTGATGTCTCTGCCAACAGCCATCGCTCCGAAGTTTTGGTCGTTCTCATCCTTCAAAACTGCAACCGTCAAGAACATTGGGAACGTGTCGCCGTTGAGGCGTCGACCCACCGTTTCCCCTGAAAAATTCATGTTCTCCAGCAGGGTGTTTCGAATGCGTTCAGCTTCAATTTGGGTCGATACAAAATCGTGAAACACGTATTTCTTAGCCTCTTCCCCGAAGTCCAACCCAAACTCCACGGCAAATGCTTGGTTGTATTGGGACAAAACCCCTTCTGGATCGAAAGCGACAATCATGTCAATCGACGACTCAATGATGGATCGGTTCAATTGCTCTGCATCCGCCAAACGACGCTGGGTGGCTTTGTGCCTCTCTATTTCTTCCTTCAACAAGTTGTTCGCTTCCTCAGCGAGGGTGGCGCGCATCTGCTCACGAATCAACGCTACCCTGGTGCGTAGGTCCGTCAGGGTTACTTGCACCGCGGGGGATTGGTCGTGAAAAGAAAGGGTCATGCGAATGCCCACCTCAACTACGTCACCGCCCGCTCCGTGAATACGTACCTCCCGGTACGGCGGCCGATCACCTCGCTCAACCATGCGACGATCTTCCTCCAACACCGCACGGTCATCTTCGTGGAACAACGCCACAAACTCTTCGTCGTACACGTCGTCTTCCAACCTGAAGCCCATCAAATCAAGCACCCCAGGATTGCTGTATTTAACCTTGCCGTTCACCATCAACAACAACCCCATCGGACTCGTCTCCACAAGCATCCGGAACCGCTCCTTGGTCTGCAGCAAATCCATTTCCGTGCGCTTGCGCTCCGTAATGTCGTAGACCATCAACACCGTTTGGTTCGTTGTCGAATCCGTCGAACGGGTGGCTTCAAGGTGGATGGTTCTTCCTTGTTGAGTTCTTCCTTGAAGTTCCACTCGAGAACGCGCATATCTCCGCGCACCCAACCGTTGCCAATCCCGGGCGTTGACCATGGTAAGGATGTCCTCTCCGATGGGAAGCTCATTCCACCCAAACAACATTGCAAATTGCTCGTTGGCATCTACGATTTCGGTGTCTTCCAAAAAAGCTATTCCCTCCATCGCATGACGTGCCAACGATCGAAAGCGCTGCTCGCTGTCACGGATGACTTGCTCGTACACCATGCGTTCGCTGATGTCTCGAATTTGAAGGATAATACTTCCATCACCTACCTGAACCGCTTTCCACTCCGCGTCAAACACGGAACCTGTTCGGCGCATGGCACGGCAACGCATTTTCGAGGGTGACCCTTGAAGCACACGATCCACCTTCGAATCGAACAACGCCATTTCATCACCTTCCAACAACCACAATCCTTCCTTTTTCTCCCAAACGTTATCTACCCCCGCTTTCTTTGTCGCCCAGTCCAACATGCGAGAAGCCTGGGTGTTCCACGCCACTGGTTTCCCTTCCTTCACCAACATCATGGCTTCGGGACAGGCTTCCAAGAACTGAAGTTGAGATTTCGTCATCGTCCGTTGCCTTCACAGTTTTCCGTCGCGACGCTTGTCCACCTTCGAACCGTCCACTTTGCGAAGCTTGCCGTACCTGTAAATATACTCGTGCAACAGGGAACCTTGGTCATTGTAAAGCCGCCATTTCTTGTGTTTGGCACCGCTCTCGTATTTACCTTCCTCCTCGAGCACGCCGTTGGGATGCCAAGATTTGTGTTTGCCAATGGGTTGCCCAAATGAAAATTCTCCTTCAAATTGCCGCTTGCCGTCGCCGTACGTATGAGTCCAAAAACCTTCCTTTTGGCCCAATAAATAAGATCCCACTTCCAGGTGATCGTGAACGTGAACCCGCCACGGCCCTTGCCGCAAGCCGTCTTCATATTGTCCTTCAACAAGGATTTGACCAGCGGTGTCCAATTCCAGAAATTCGCCGTTCAATTCTCCTTGTTGGTATCGCTCTTTGCGGTGGATGTTTCCCCCGGGATACCACCACGTCCAGTGGCCGTGTACCTCTCCTTCCAAGTACTTTCCGTGCTGCTCTTTTTCACCTGATTCGCGGTAAAACCACCATTCTCCGTCCCGAAGATCGTCCAGGTAAAACCCCTCCGCTCGCAACGTACCGTTGATCCAGTATTCCTTCCAAGGGCCATTCCGTTTGCCGTCCTTCTCTGTGATTCCCTCCGCCACCAAACAGTCGTTCTCAAACACACTTCCACCAACGACCTCTCCTTCGGTGTCATACTGCCTGGCCACACCTTGTTTCACCCCGTCAACGTACGTCACCGTTTCTGCAAGCGTTCCGTCTTCACGCAAAATTTGTTGCAGTTCAATCACCGGATTGCGACTCTCTTCTTGCACCACCTCTTTTCCCAAACGGTACTCGACGACCTTAATGACGCTGCCCCGTGCATCGAAAAATTGAAACACGCCGTGCTTGAGATCCTCCAAATAAAATCCCGTTTCCAGCACGCGACCCAAGGGGTGAAATACTTTCCACGGGCCTGTTTTTCTGTTTTGGTCGTCGCGACGGTTGAATGTTTCTGACGCCACGAGGCGGTCGTTCTTGTACCAGCGGTAACCTTGCGGTTCCTCATTGACGTCGTATTGCACTGCCTTTCCCTCCCGCTTGTCATTCTCGTAAGGCATCTCCTGAATCAGAGAACCGTCCGACCGAAACGACTTCGCAACTCCGTCTCTCTTTCCGCCAACCCAAAAGATAGAATCCGAGAGCACCCCTTCGTTCCAGAGGGTTTGGACTCCTTGTCTTAATCCTTGTTGAAACTCACATGTCTCCGCAAGAGCTCCGTTTTCATAAAACCTCCAAACGCCATAGGGTTCTTCGTTTTTTCGCTCTCCTTCGCTCAGCTTCACCCCTCGATCCGAATAGCTCTTCCAAATCCCCGTGGGCACACCTTTCACCAAACACCCTTCGCTTGCTACCGCTCCATTGGCGTGCTTGAACTGCGTCCATTCACAACCCACCAACTCGGGTTGCGCCCAAACCAAATTCAAGTTTCCACACACCCATAGTAAAATAATTTTTTTAAAAAAAGAGTTTGTAGTAGTAGTAGGCATGTGGATGGCTGGCAAAACTTCCGTCAGAAGCCTGTTGTTTTTTACGTTTTTCACGGATGTTGCACAAAGTTCGGTAGGGATTGTGGAATACAACTTTCTGAAAAGGAGGGTTTGAGCTTGCTTTTGCACACGTTGTGGATGACGAGAGATGGAACAAAATCTAGTGAAACATGATGTTGAGAACCGAGGTGTTTTGTGAGTAAAACTCGTGTGCAATTCAGGCCCATGGGATTTGGAAGCGCAGGGCAAGAGCTGGCTTAGGTCTCACGACGTGGGAATCCAAAAAAAGTTCTTCTCCGATGCTCACAGGTTCATCAACGTTGGTTGTGGGTATTTTCGTGGCATGATTATTAGCATTGGATGCGATCACGCGGGACCGGTTTTGAAGACCCGTATTACTCAACATTTGGAATCAAAGGGATACGTGATGTTAAATCGTGGCACGGATTCGAACGACAGCGTCGATTATCCAGATCACGCACATGCCGTGGCGGACGACGTTTCCAACGACGCAGCCGCACTGGGTATTTTGATTTGCGGCTCTGCAAACGGAGTTGCGATGACCGCGAACAAACATCCCGAAGTGCGTGCAGCAATTGCGTGGACACCAGAAATTGCGTCGTTGGCGCGTGAACACAACGACGCCAATGTGTTGTGCATTCCCGCTCGGTTTGTTTCAGAGGAGGCGGCTTTGGCTATAGTGGACGCCTTTTTTAACTCTCAATTCGAAGGAGGAAGGCACCAACGTCGTGTAGGAAAGATTGCCTGCGCCATGTTGGCTTCATGCATGTTCATCTTTTCTGGATGGGCCCAAAGGCAAGTGCACAACCCAACGGACCCACGGTACGTGAATGATGTGTCGTTGGATGAAAAAGAACTGAAGTTGCATTTGAGCATTTTGGCCAGCGACGGATTTGAAGGACGAGAGACCGGTGAGGTGGGCCAACGCAAAGCAGCACATTACATTGAGGCGTATTATGCTTCCCTCGGATTTGAAGGTTGCAACGACGGGTCTTACTTCCAAATGGTGCCAATGACCAACACCCAAATTCGAGGCGGAGAATTGGTTGTTTCGGAAGACACGTTGGTGTTGGCGGAGCAATTCTTGTTGTACCCAGGATTGGACGTTACGGAGTTGAAAAACGAGAAAATGACGTTTGTCGGTCACGGCATTCAAACGAAGACTTGGAACGACTACAAGAGGTACAAAGGTGGCGGTGTGGTTCTCATGCGCAGCGGTGAACCTGTGGATGCCGACGGGAAGTCTCTGCTAACGGAAGACGGTGAGCCGTCCGAGTGGGCTGAATCCATGAGCCGAAAGCGTGAGCTGGCCCAAGAAATGGGTGCAAAGGCGGTGATTGTCGTGTTGGAGGACGAAGATTTTGAGATGCGCAAGAGCCGCATGAAGCGGTGGATGTTGCGAAAAGCGACCTCATTGAACCATGATAAAGATGGGGAGGGAACGAATTTACCCACGCTGTTTGTTTCGACTACCCAGGCAGACATATGGTTGGCGGGCTCTAAGGTTGTTTCACTCGCCGATCACAACTTGACGATTGCCAAAGGAAAGCCTGCCAAAGCCGCCTCGCTGAACCCGACACTCCAAATGAACATCGACCAGTTGCGGTACGGTTATGAAGCAGAAAATGTTCTGGCCTTTTTGGAGGGATCCGACGATGAGGTCAAGGATGAAATCATCGTGGTGACCTCGCACTACGACCACGTCGGTATCATTGACGGGGAGATTCACAACGGCGCGGATGACGACGGCTCAGGCACAGTGACGGTCATGGAATTGGCTAGGCAGTTCAGCCAGCTTGCCGAAAAGGGCTTAAAACCTCGTCGCAGCGTGCTCTTTATGAACGTCGTGGGAGAGGAAAAGGGGTTGTTGGGGAGTGAATGGTACGCCGACCACCCCATTTTCCCTCTTGAAAACACCGTTGCCAACCTCAACATTGACATGATTGGACGCACCGACGAGGCACACTCCGAAGACCCGAGGTACGTGTACTTGATTGGTGCAGACAAACTCTCTTCGGAGTTGCACGAAGTGAGCGAATACTGCAACGAGACGTTTACCAATTTGGCCTTGGACTACACGTACAACGCGCCAGACGACCCCAACCGCTTCTACTACCGGAGCGACCATTACAACTTTGCTAAGAACAACATCCCCGTCATTTTTTACTTCACCGGGGTCCACGAGGATTACCACAAACCTGGCGACGACGCGGACAAAATTCTCTACCCAAAGATGGCGGAAATTGGAAAATTGGTGTTCCACACGGCGTGGCACCTTGCGAACATGGAAAACCGAATCGTAGTGGACCGAGTCAACGATTTTCCGAGCGACCGCTAAGCCGATCCAATTCGGCGCGGAACGTCTCCACCTCCTCCTCGTATCCCTGGCCTGTGGCGGGGCCGTTGAACCCTTTGTGCACCTTTGGCACCCCTGAGCCTGCTGCCGGCCAAAACAGGGTGGTCGGGAACGAATGCACGGTGTCCAACGCGCTGATTGCCGCGGCGGCGTCCTGTTTGCTCGCCCTCCCTCCGAGAACAACTTCCCAAGAGAGGTTCATTTCGCTGCGGAATTGATTGAGGCGCTTGAGAGCCCGCTCGTCGCTGCTGCGCTCAAAGGCCAGGCTGACAAATTCGATTTCAGGGTAGTCCGGGGCAAAGGAGGCGAGCATCCGAGCTTCGTCCATGCAGTTGGGGCACCACGTGCCCAAAACATCGACCACTGCGCCCCTCTTTCCCCGCATTGCTAGCCCTTCTGAGGACCAGTGCACCGTGTCACCTCGGGTATTCACCCCCACAAACGACAGAACGCTGTCCACGGGAAGCTGGAACGAACTTTCCCATTTGTCCGGCATCCCAGTGGAAACGCGAGCTCCCTGGAAGGAGGTTTGGTAATGGGTCCCGGACAGGAACGTGCCGTCCACCAAGGAGTCGCCGTCCACCAAAGCATCAAACCGAAACAAATGAGAGCCGTCGAACGTGTTGATTATCAACACTTTGTCTCGAAGGGTTCCAGCCAAGTACCGGTAGTCGCCAGTGGGGGTTGAAATGGTTCCCCACGCGGAATCTCCCCGGGTCCGCAAATGCAGAGTTCCCTCCGTGGTTCTCCACGTGCTTGTTGCCACGGGTCTGTCGGGGGAGGGCGCCGCCGCTGCAATTGGGCGCATCACCAAGGGGACCTTGTAGTCGTTGGGCCGAAGGGAGTCCACCCAAAAGCCACTCCACTCGCCCCCCTCCCACGCCCCAACCCATGCGCCACCAAAGACGGGCACGCGAAACACCCCCTCCCCTTCTTGCGGCATCACGATGCGCTCTGTTCCGTTCCGCACCTCCCAGGCGTCGGGAAGGCGCTCCACGAGAATGTGTGTTGGCGGTTCGGTGCCAAATTCCGCTTCGTACAGGCGTTCGTGCGTGGCGGGGGGCTCACACCCCAGCGCGACTGCCGCAAACACACCAAACGCCGTCCAAACGCGACGAGAGCGGCCCATGGCCGCCCTCGACAAAACAGAATCACGTGCCTTCATGCACGCAAAGTACGCGGGAAAGTCAGAGGTCGAACTTGATCCCCTGCGCCAACGGAAGCTCGGCTCCGTAGTTGAGGGTGTTGGTTTGGCGACGCATGTATGCTTTCCAAGCGTCGGAGCCGGACTCACGCCCCCCTCCAGTTTCTTTCTCGCCCCCAAAGGCTCCGCCGATTTCGGCGCCGGAGGTTCCGATGTTGACGTTGGCGATTCCGCAATCGGAACCCGCGCTCGAAAGGAACAGTTCTGCCTCGCGCATGTTGGTCGTCATGATCGCAGAAGACAACCCCTGCACCACGCCATTTTGCATGGCGATGGCCTCGTCGAGGGTGTCGTACTTCATCAAGTACAGGATGGGCGCAAACGTCTCGTGTTGCACGATGGCCAAATCGTTGGTCACCTCCGCAATGGCCGGCTTCACGTAGCATCCACTTTCATAGCCCGAGCCTTCGAGAGGCCCCCCTGGAATCAAGAGGCTTCCCCCCTGCTCCACCACCGCTTGAAGTGCGGCTTCGTACGCCTTGACCGCGTCGGTGTCAATGAGGGGACCCACGTGGTTGTTCTCGTCCAGGGGGTCGCCGATGCGGATTTGCTTGTAAGCCTGCGTCAGTTGGTCTCGAACCTTGTCGTAGATGCTGCTGTGGATGATCAAGCGCCGTGTAGAGGTGCAGCGCTGACCGCACGTACCGACAGCGCCAAACACCGTCGCCGGAATAACCATCTTCAGGTCCGCGTTAGGGGTGATGATGATGGCGTTGTTTCCGCCCAACTCGAGCAAGGATCGGCCTAGGCGAGCAGCAACGGCTTGCGCTACAATCTTTCCCATGCGGATGGAACCGGTTGCCGAAACCAAGGGAACGCGCTTGTCGGCGGTCATCCTTTCTCCGACCGTGTAATCGCCGTTGACAATGCAGCTGACGCCGGCGGGGAGGTTGTTGGCTTCCGCCACCCCGTTCCAGATGTGTTGGCAAGCCAAGCTGCACAACGGCGCTTTCTCAGACGGTTTCCAAACACAAACGTCGCCCGCGATCCACGCAAGGGCGGTGTTCCAACACCAGACAGCGACAGGAAAGTTGAAGGCGCTGATGATGCCGACCACACCGAGGGGATGGTACTGCTCGTACATCCGGTGGTTGGGTCGCTCCGAATGCATGCTGAGGCCATATAACTGCCGAGATTGGCCTACCGCAAAGTCGCAGATGTCAATCATTTCCTGAACCTCACCAAGGCCTTCCTGGTAGCTCTTTCCCATTTCATAGGAAACGAGGGCGCCAAGGCTGGCTTTTTTGGCGCGCAAGGCATCGCCGTATTGGCGGACCACTTCGCCGCGCTGTGGCGCGGTCCATTTGCGCCATTCGACGAAAGCGTCGGTGGCGGCGGTCATTACGCGCTCGTAGTCTGCGGCGTTGGCCGTACTCAAGGTCGCAATGCGTTTGCCGTCTACGGGAGAGTGGCTGTCAATGGAGGCCCCGGAACCGAAGGCTTCTGCGCCAATCATGACGCCGGGGTTTTGATCTTGGATGCCGAGGTCGGCAAGGATGTCGTGAATGTTCATGGCGCCGCAAAGGTAGTCCCTAGCGGCCGAGGTAAACCATGAGAACACTCAAGTCCGAAGGGCTCACTCCTGAAATGCGCGAAGCCTCTCCCAGAGTTTTGGGGCGGCGGTCGGTCAGCTTTTGCCGCCCCTCATAACTCAGTGAAGTCAGCCGCTGAAAATCCAAATCTTCGGGAATCACCAAATGGTCAAGTTTTCCCAATCGATCCGCCATGTCTTGTTCCTTGGCGATGTAGCCCTCGTACTTGACCTGGATTTCCACTTGTTCGAGCACGTCGGAGGGGTGGGGTTGGCACAGATCTGCGACCGAGGCAATGCCGTCTGCCATGTTGCTTAACAAGAGGTGAGGGCGGGCCAAAATTTCATGCGCGCGCACGGCGTGTTTCAGGGGAGAGGAGGCCGCGGCTTCCAACACAGGCGCAGCGTCGTCCGGGGTGACACTGAGGTTTTCAAGGCCCTTGCGCAAGGCCCGGACGCCACCTGTTTTTTCTTCCAAGGCCTGCATGCGTTCGTCGCTGGCCAGTCCCAATTCGTGCGCGAATGGAGTCAGTCGTTCGTCTGCGTTGTCTTGTCGCAACAGGATGCGGTACTCAGCACGGGACGTGAACATGCGATAGGGTTCTTCCGTCCCCTTGGTGACGAGGTCGTCGATGAGAACCCCGATGTAAGCTTGGCTGCGGCTGAATGTAACGGGTTCTTTGTTCCACGTGGAACGTGCGGCATTGATGCCCGCCATGAGGCCTTGGCACGCGGCCTCTTCGTACCCTGTGGTGCCGTTGATTTGGCCGGCAAAATAGAGGCCTGGGACAAGGCGTGTTTCTAGGCTGTGCTGAAGTTGGGTAGGAGGGAAGTAGTCGTATTCCACAGCGTACCCTGGTCGAAACATCTTGGCGTGCTCAAAGCCGGGGATTTTGCGCATGGCGCGTAACTGAACGTCTTCGGGAAGGCTTGTGCTGAATCCGTTGACGTAAATCTCACAGGTGTTCCATCCTTCTGGCTCGACGAACACTTGGTGACGGTCTTTGTCGGCGAATCGGTCGATTTTGTCTTCGATGCTGGGGCAATAGCGCGGGCCCAGGCCTCGGATCCGACCATTGAACATGGGAGATCGGTCGAACCCCTCGCGCAAAAGGTTGTGCACCTCCTCAGAAGTGTGCGTGATGTGGCAAGGAATCTGTCGAGTGATGGGGTGGTGGGGGAGGTAGCTGAATCGGCCAGGCTGCTCGTCACCAGGCTGCTCCACCATTTTGGAATAGTCAAGTGACCGGCCGTCGACCCGGGGCGGGGTGCCGGTCTTCATGCGCCCGCTCTCGAACCCCAATTCAACGAGTTGCTCCGTGATCCCCTGAGAAGCACGTTCTCCTGCTCGACCACCACCAAATTGCTTTTCACCAATGTGGAGGAGTCCGTTTAGAAACGTCCCGTTGGTGAGAACGACGGCGCGGGCGCGGATTTTCATACCCAGACCCGTCTCGACACCTACGCAGCGCCCGCCTTCGGTGAGGATGCCGACGACGCTGTCTTGCCAAAAGTCAAGGTTGGGCGTGGACTCCAACATCTCGCGCCACGATTGGGCAAAGAGGTTGCGGTCGTTTTGGGTTCGAGGGCTCCACATCGCGGGGCCCTTGGACTTGTTGAGCATACGGAATTGGATGGCACTCCGGTCTGACACAAGTCCGGAATATCCGCCGAGAGCGTCGACTTCACGGACGATTTGGCCCTTGGCGATGCCCCCCATGGCGGGGTTGCACGACATCTGACCAATGACCCCCATGTTCATGGTGACAAGAAGGGTGGAGGCTCCGAGGTTGGCCGCTGCGGCCGCCGCTTCGTTCCCGGCGTGGCCCGCGCCAACCACGATGACGTCGTAGGTCTGAATCATGGGTGCAAAGGTCGTTCGGAACGGCTTCAGCCGCCATGTTCCACGTGGAACATGGCCAAAGCCTGGTCCTCAGCGTCGCGCATCGCCAGCGCATCCTCGGGGGTTTTGTCCTTGAAACCGGCGAGGTGAAGCACGCCGTGGACCATCACTCGACGCAACTCCTCCTCAAACCCAACCCCCTGATTAACAGAGTTTTCAGACACTCTTTCGAAGGAAATCAGAAGGTCACCCGAGAGTGTTTGGTCTTCGCTGTGGTCAAAGGTGATGATGTCGGTGTAGGTGTCGTGGTCGAGGTATTTTCGGTTGTATTCCAACAACCCGTTGTCCGAGTGGGAGACGATGCTGAGGTCGCCCAGCGCGTATCCGTGGGTAGCCGCAACGGCTTTCAGCCAATTCTTGACAGCGCGTCGCTGCTTCACGTTGCACGGGACGTCCCCGTCGACAAACACGACCATGAAGCCTCAGGCCAGCACGTTGGTGAACGTCAACTCCACGATGCGACCGTCGTCTATGAAGGCGCATTCGTCGGCAAGGTGACGCATGAGGAACACACCCCGGCCGTGCGGTTTTTCAATGTTCTCCGGAGCAGTGGGGTCGGGGAGGTTGTCGTAGTCGAAGCCGGGCCCTTCGTCGCTGATTCGAAACACGAGGTTTTTGTGGTCGATTGCGCAGCTGACGGTGACGGATTTCTCGGGATCAAGCTTGTTCCCGTGGACGATGGCGTTGTTGACGCCTTCCGTCATGGCGATGAGGACGTTGCCGTAGTGCTCAGGAATGATGCTGTGCTCCTCGCTCAACCGGTCGATGAGGCGCTCCACAACCGCAATGTTTTCAGGCTTGGAGTCAAATCGCATTTCTGGCAGAGTCGTCGTCATGGCTTCAAGTCGGGTTGTGGATTCTCTTGATTGAGGTCCAAAGTATTGAAATAATCGTTGACACGCTCCCGATAGTAGGGGAGAAGTTCCGCGGGGACGGTGCGCATCAATTCAAGCTCGTTCATCTTTTTCCGGAGGTATTCCGAAGCCTGGGGCGGGATGGCCTTGAGGGCGTCGTCTCCTGTTTGCGAAGTTCGCTCTTCTTTTTCACCTCGAATGCGCTCCGCGTTCTCAGCTTCCAACAATCGCGTGATTAAATCTTGTTGGCGCTTGAGTGTGGCCTCGTCGATTTGCTTGTTGACCAAATCGCGTTCCATTTCCTCCATTTCCTTGGCGATGTCTCCCATTTGCTTGCCGTTGCCCGAGCCGTCTTCGTTCAATTGTTTGGCTTTTTCCTGGGCCATTTTTCGAAGGGCGGCTTGTTGGGCGGCCATCTGGGCAAGCTCTTTGCTCATGCCGCCGGGTTTTTGTTGCCCGACTTGGCCTTGGTTGGCCCCCTTGCCCATTTGCTCCTTCATTTGTTCGAGCTTCTTGCCGAGGGCTTGCTGCATTTTTTTCATATCTCCCGCCTTGGGCGAAGGGGAGGGGTTGCCTGAACCGCCTGGTTTTTCGCAGTTGCCAGAGCCGGGTTGTTTCTGGGCCTCTTGCTGCTGCATTTGCTGAAGTGCTTCGTCGAGCAACAGCGCCAAGTTGTTGAAGGACGTCATGACGTACTGTTGGTTCATGGCGATGTCGGCCGTAAGGCGGTCCCCAAATCCGTCCAACGCCTTGGTCATGTGCCGGTTCACCAACCCGATTTCGCGGTTTACCGCGGAGGCGAGCTGGGGAATGCGCATGCTGAGTTCGAAGAGACTGTCCTCCACCATCACCGCGTCGTCTTTGAGTTTGCGTTGGGCTTGCCCGTGGGCCACGTAGCGCGGGTCCTGTTCGTCGGTGAGTTTCAACTCAGCCATGAGGCCCTCTTCTTCGAACGACAGCGTCAAAATGTTTTCGAGCAGGGCTCGAAGGGCGTCCATGTCTTCACTGGCCGATTCGGATTCAGACTCCATTTGCATCTGCTCCATTTGTTGTGCGAGCTGTTGCATTTGCTCTGCGGCGTTTTGCTGGCTTTCAGACGCCTTCTTGTCCTTGCCTTTTTCGAGCTGTTCCGACCCTTTTTGCATTTCCTCTTGAATGGACTGCTCTTCGTCAGAACTGTCCATCATGGGGTTGGGGTTCTCAAGCTGTTTGTTGTCTTTTTCGAGTAGGTCAAGCTCTTTCCGGAGCTCGTCGAACGCTTGGTTGAGGCTGTCTTGTTTCGCTTTGAGATCCTCCGGATCGCGCAGGTTGAACTCCGTTTCCTCTGCCAACTTGCTTTGTTCCTCCGCCAGCTTTTTGAGGTCTTCAATCGCCTCGTCCATCTTGGTTTCCCACTCGAGCTGCCGGAACTGTTCAAGCGCGCGGTCGAGCTCCTTCTCCATTGCGTCGTGGTTGAGCTCCATCTCGTTCAACTGTTCTTGGAGTTTTTCAGGGTCCATCTCCTGCATGAGCTCCTCCATCTTTTCGTAGATCTGGCGGAGTTCCTCGCTCATGAGGTTGTCCATGATTTTTTGGAGCTGCTCTTGCTTGTCCAAAATGCGCTCCTCCTGCGCGTCAAACTCGTTGGCTCGCTCGTCCTTGCGCTCGTTCTCTTCGCGCATCTGCTCCAGCTTCTCTTGCAGGGCTTGTTGCTGTTCCAGGAGGTCTTCCATGGCTTGGCGATCTTGCCACGTCATTTCCCCCTGTTCGCGCAACCGCTCTTGCATGGCCTCCATGGCCTCGCGCAATTCGGCGGCTTCGCGGCTCGCCTCCTGAAGGTTTTCTTCAATGGACTCTGAGGCTTCTTCGCGTTCTTGGCGGATTTCGTCTTGGCTGGGTGCTGCGATTCGGGTGGTGCTAGAGCGCACCATCTTGGCCCCGTGGACGCCGTCGTTGTCCCAAACCTCGAACCAACACTCCAACACGTCGCCGTCTCGCCACTCCAAATCGGCCATGTCCCAAGTGTGGAAGAACGCCCCTTGGCGACCCGGGGGAACCTCGAGCTCGACGCGCCCGCCCTGGGCGTCAGAACTTGTGGGGCGTTGCGACGCCAACAGTTCTTCTTCGGCGTCCGGGGTTGCGGGGGTTGGAGTTGCACCTCGTCCACGGTCGGCGTACTCCCAGACAAACGTGAGTCGGCTGAAGCCGTAGTCGTCCTGGACGTTTCCTGTAAAGTGCCTGAGCTTTCTTGACGTGCTGTCTTCGGCTTCCGTGACGCGGATGGCCGGTTTGCCGTCTTGATTCACACGGATGCGATGCCGCAAGGAGTCGCCGGTCGCCTCTGTGCCAAGCGGCGCGACCCAGTAGAGAGTGTTGTTCGAAGCCACCCAGTTCGCGTGGTGAACGCCACCCGCACCCGGACGAACATCAAGCGGGGCGTCGCCGAGGGTGAGGCGCATGCCATCTCCGTCTTGGACGCGAACGGACCATTGGATTGGCGTGCCTTCCGGAACCACGAGGTCTCCCTGGTTGCGCTGGTCGAGTGCAGGAAGGCCCGTGTACGCAGGTGGCGTAGCCACCACGCGAAGCTCGGCAAGGGTCGGCACGGCGTAAGGCGAGAGTCTGTGGGGTTGAGAACGCCAACCGTTGGCCAGGAATTGAAATTCGGTGGTGTTTCGAACCGAAGGAAAGGTGTACCTGTAGGTGTTGCCGCGCCCTCTCTCCATGCGGAATCTTCCGCCCATGGACTCCACCAGAACCGCCAAAGGAAGGTCGTCGCCAACCACCTCCACCTCGACGGTGAATGGGTCTCCGGCAGCCACTCTAAGGTCGTCGTTTCTCAACTGAAATTCAAACGGGGGTGGCTCAACGAATTCGGTGCGGTGTTGGACAATTCGGGTGGCTGGTTCTGTCACCCACGTGGGGCGAAGCCACAACAAAGCACCCACCACCAATGCCACTGGTACAGCCACGCGAAGGGCTTTGACCGAGGCGCTGACGTCGACCGCGTTCGCAAACGGCAAGGGCCGCAAGGCTGCGGTTCTTTGGTCGATGCTTGCGGCGAGCAGGGTCACGTCGGCACCCTGGGCGTGTTCCACTTGTTGTTGAAGTTGTAGGGTGTTCAGGAGTTTGTCCTTGACTTCTGGGAAATGATCCCCGACGATGCTCGCGGCCTCGTCGTAACCCAAACCTCGGCTCAACCGGAATACCTGCAGCACAGGCCAAATCACTTGGGTTGTCAACACACCTAAGGCGGCCGCTGAAAACGTGTAGAAGAGTACGGTGCGCCCAACCACCCCAAAGCGACCTACGTTTTCAAGCAGCGCCAACAACAGCGCGCCCAAGGTCAGGGTGGCAAACGACAACAACAGGCCTCGCAGGGCCTTGTTTCTGTGGTACCGCCGGATGAATTCATCCAACTTTTCAATCAAGGATATGCTCCGCTTCATCTCTGCACAAGAAAGGTACGCTACCTTCGACGTCCATTTCATAACCTACGCCATGAAAGGAACAATGGTTCGCTTTTTCGCCACTGCAAGCATGATTTGGCTTGCTGGGGGAACTTCTTTAACCTCCTCAGCTCAAGACCTGGTCATCAATGAGGTCAACCTTATTGTGGGTCCCAACTACGGCCAATTTGTTGAGCTCTACGGGGAGCCTGGCACCCCGTTGATTGGGCACTCTTTGGTGGTTGTGAAGTCCTCGTTTCTCTCGGGTGAGTGGACGGCGTTGACCCAGGCCGTGGTGGATTTGGAAGGCCAAACCCTCGATTCCGACGGTTATTTGGCCTTGTACGGGGAGGGGTGGCAAAACACCATTTCCGCGGTGGTTCTGACGAACACACCCGCCGCGGAGCTTGAAGTGAATGCAGCTCCGGCTCTTGGTGAAATTCTCGACGCGGTCTTTTGCGGAGGCTACTTTTTGACGAGCCCGCAATGGCAAGCGATTGTCGAGGCGGTTAGTCCCGGTGCGGAGATCGGGGTGGTGGAAGGCGGCACCGGGTTCAATGCTGGCACGGACGGGCTTTCCCGCGTCCCGGACGGGGGCAGCCCGCTCGACCAAGGCTTCGTGATGCAAGCGCTGAGCCCAGGAACATCCAACGTACTTCCGTGCGAGGGTGGACACCTTGCGGCCAACAACCCCAACGTGAGCACCTACTGCACCGACGTGGGTCCAGTTTTGGTAGGGTTCACTCACCAATCGGACGCGGCCTCGGCGGCCACGAGCTTGGCCGTGGTGGACGCGGCGACCTCCGAAGTCGTTGCCACGTACCTCGGAACGTCCATCAACATGGAGGGGTTGGGCGACGGCACGTACGAGGTGTACGCCATTTCGCACAACCAAATTTTGTCCACCGGCTGGACGTCACTCGACTCCATTTCAACAACTCCTGAGGGAGGGTGCGTCAGCGTGTCGGATCAACCCGTTGTCCTGTTGGGAGAGACCTGCGAAATTCCGTCGTGCGACGGAGGCACCTTGCTTACGGCAGGGGGGGAGCCGGACGCCGAGGCGTGTTTGACCGAGGACGGAGCGTTGGTTTCCTTTGGGTACTACAGCGACGCCGTCGAGGGAGATTACGTGTTTTTGATCTGCGACGAGGACGACGGAATCTTGGCCACCACAGACGAACCCTATTTCGATTTTGCGGCCTTTGGGGAAGCTGGGAACTACCACGTTTGGGGGTTGAGCTACCAGGAGGATTTGGATTCCACCACCGTGGTTGAGGGAGCTTCGGCCTTCGGGGCTTCAGCGTTGGGCTGCGACAGCCTATCTTCCAACACCCTTTTGGTGAACATCTTGCAATGCGGAACAGCAGGGCTGTGCGACGACCTCATCATCAGCGAGTACGTGGAAGGAACGAGCAACAACAAGGCGTTGGAGGTCCACAACCCAACCCCCTTCGACGTGGATTTGACGCCTTACGTCATGGAGGTGTACAACAACGGATCCGAAGTGCCGATTCAGACGCTTGATTTGGAGGGTGTGCTGCCCTCAGGAGGGGTTCACGTGATGGGCAACCCTCAAGCCTCGGCGGAGATTGTCAACGTTAGCCAAGTGCTGAGCACCGTGACCTGGTTCAACGGGAACGACCCCATTGTGCTTCGTAAAAACGGCGAAATCATCGACATGATGGGCGTCATTGGCGAGGATCCCTTGGGCGCTTGGCCCGCAGGCGAGGGGGCGATGGCGGAATTTACCCTTGTGCGCAAGCCCAACATCGGGCAAGGGTCCACAAATTGGAACGAAGGAGCGACTCAGTGGGACGTGTACCCGCAAGACACGTTCGACTTCTTGGGCAACCACACCGCCTCGTGCGGGGGGTTGGGTACCATGGTGGTCGGTTTTGCGGCGCCTGAACTGTACGTGGCAGAAGGAAGCGGGGTGACTGTGGAAATGCTCGTGAGTTATCCCTTGGAAGACGTGGAAGTCCAAATCTCCGTCACCGGAGGCGACGCTGCGCCCGGCGCCGATTTCCCGGCAGTGTTTCCCTTGAGCTTTGACTTTGACGAGGGGTTGTTGAACAGCCAGTCCTTTACGTTCGCAGCGGTGGACGACGAGGACCCCGAACTTCAGGAGGACGTTGAGTTCACCATGACGGTCACGTCCGGGGGAGCGGTGCTGGGAATCGAAACCGTGGTGGTGCACATCCTGCCCTCGGATTTGACCTACCCGGTGTACGACATCATCCAGGTGCGGGGCACCACCAACCAAGGCGTGTTGGACAGCATTGACACGGCTTGCGAGTTGCGGGGCATTGTGCACGGTTGGAACGACTACCCCCAAGGACTGCGCTTCACCCTGATTGACGAAACGCACGGCATCAACGTGTTCAGCGCGATCAACAATTTTGGGTACGAAGTGCAGGAAGGGGACAGCGTTCGGGTGCGGGGTGTGGTGGGCCAGTTTGCCGGCCTCGCGACACTCTACGCCGACACGTTGATTTACGAAGGCAGCGGCTTCGCCACCCAAGTGCCGATTCAGGTCCAGGAAATGGGAGAAGAGACGGAGTCGCGCGTGGTCAAGCTCAAGTGCGTCAAGTTGATCGACCCCGCGCAATGGACCAACAACTTCCCGTACTTCGACGTGATGGTGGACTACGGAGTGGGGGACGTCCAAATCCGCATTGACGGCAACACCGACATTTGGGGAACCGAGGCGCCTTTAGGCACGTTTGGCGTTACCGGCATCGGTGGCCAATCGGACGGCACCGTGCCTCTGTTCGACGGTTACACCTTGCTCCCTCGAAGCCTGGACGACCTCACCGACCCCGTCCAATCCATCTTCTCCGTGCCCGACGTGTTGGTGCTCGGCGGCCCCCCGGTCTTTGCAGAAAACCAAAGCTTGAACGCGGATTACTACCAGTGGTCGTTTGGCAACGGGACCTTCAGCAACGAGGAAGAGCCGGAATTGAACTACGCGGAGCCAGGCACGTACAACGTCTATTTGACGGCCACAGACGCGGAAACGCAATGTTCCGACCAGTCCAGCACGACGCTGGTTGTGGAGTCGGAAGACGCGGTTTTGGAGGCTGCAGAGTGGCGCGCAACGGTGTACCCCAACCCGGCTTCAGATGCCGTCCGTGTGGCGTGTCCGGAGTCGGTGCATTTCGAGTTCCTCAACGCCCTTGGCCAAACGATGTTGAAGGGCCAGTGGCCCGCCGGCGACCGCTTGGTTGACGTGACTTCGTGGCCGGCCACGACCTACACGCTGCGGTTGATTCCCCTGCGTGACGGCGCGGCCACGCGCACCGCGCGGTTCGCAGTGCAGCGCCGATGACTACTCGCACGCGCAGCCTCTTGTTGCTGCACGGCGTGGTGGTGATTTTTGGGTTTACAGGAATTCTGGGAAAGCTCATTTCAATCGAGGCGGAGCCCCTGGTTTTCTGGCGTGTGACGCTGGGAGGCTTGACTACGGCGTTGTTTCTCTTGTGGCGTCGCCGTTGGGAAGCGTGGGATGTCCGTTCTGCGCTCAGGGCGGGTGGGGTTGGTTGCATCGTGGCGGCGCATTGGGTCACGTTTTTTGCCTCCATCAAAGCCAGTTCTGTGGGATTGGCGTTGACGATGCTCGCAACAGCACCGCTGTTCATCGGCTTGATTGAGCCTTGGGTGTACCGCCGCAAAATTGCGGTTCGGGAGCTTGCGGTGGCGGCGGTCGTTTTCGTGGGCATTTCCCTTGTTTTTCAAGCGGAAAAAGACCAAATCCTCGGCATCGTCCTCGGCCTCTCAAGCTCGTTTTTGGCCTCCGTGTTCAGCACGCTGAACGGTGTTCTGGTGAAGCATCACGACCCGGTCAACTTGAGTGCGGTGGAACTCCTCGCGGCAAGCGTGGGCATGGCTTTGTGGCTTGCGTTCCAAGGAAAGATGGGACCGGAGCTGTTCCTCCTTTCAAGCGTGGACTGGCTCTGGATCGGGCTGCTTGCAGTCGTGGCGACGTCGTTTGCCTTCATGGTGTCCATTCAGGTGTTGAAACAACTGACGCCATTTGAGTCGGCGATGGCCATCAACCTCGAACCGATTTACGCCATTGCGTTGGCGTACGTGTTGTTTGGCGAACGGTTTTCTTCCGGCTTTTACCTGGGCGCAGCGCTGGTGATCGGGGCGGTGTTTGCCGACACGTGGCTTCGCGCTAAGGCACGTAAAAAAGCGCCGCGGCAACCTGATCTCCCGTGATCCATTTCTCTTCGGGAATGCGGTAACATCCGCTGTCGAGTTTCACGAGGTCGCCCCGTTCGAGGGCGTGGCTCCATGCGCGAGCCTCGTGCACGTCGGGCCTGATCCCCGTGTCGGCTTCGAGCGAGGACAGGCAAATGCCACGGGCGGTCCGCAGTCCTGTCATCAGGGCTTCGTTGTGCCGGTCGGCCGCGCTGAGCTCTTCCAAAGCTTCGTCAAGCTTCCCGTTCTCCAACGCGCGGAGGTAAGCAGGGTTGTTGGACACGTTGGCGTAGCGGCGTTTCCCCCAAAACCCGTGCGCACCCGGACCGAGACCCAGGTAAGGTGCCCGGGACCAATACGCGCCGTTGTGCACGGCCGTCCAAAATGCGTCACCGCCTCGCGGCGCGGCCCAATTGCTCGTCTCGTAATGTGCCCAACCGCGTTCTCGCATTTCGTCGCACAAGTGGCGGTACTCGCGCACGGCGCGGTCGTCGGACAGCGGCGCCTGGTCTCCACGCTGCACGCGCGTTCCAAGCACGGTGCGCGGCTCCACAGTCAGGGAGTAGGCGCTGACATGGTTGATGGGAAGGTTGAGCGCGCGCGTCACGTCGTCCCTCCAATCTCGCGCAGTGGGTACGCCGTAAATCAGGTCGACGGTGATTGCCTCAAACCCCGCCGCATAAGCGCGGAGCACGCCCTCCTCGGCTTGCGAGCCGCTGTGCGCGCGGTTCATCCAACCGAGTGTGTCGTCGTGAAACGACTGGATGCCGATGCTGAGTCGGGTGATTCCCGCGCCCCGCCAGGCATCCAGCTTTTGAGGGCTGAGGTCTTCGGGGTTGGCTTCGAGGGTGACTTCCTCAAGCACCCTTGGAGCAACGCCTAATGCTTGGCAGACCCCGGAAACCAAGCGTGTGATTTCGTCTGGAGAGAGCAACGAAGGCGTGCCCCCGCCGAGGTAGAGCGTCCGGTAAGAGAGGGTGCGCCAGGCGGCTTCGGTTTGGGCTCGCAAGCTTGCCTCTCGAACCAGCGCGTCCACCATGCGGCCCGATGAATCGGTGTTGGTCGAAAAGTGGAAATCGCAGTAGTGGCAAGCCTGACGGCAAAAGGGCACATGAAGGTAAATTCCGGCCATGCGCCAAAGGTCGTGGGTCTGATGCTACCTTCGCACCATGGCCCGAGAAATCCAATGGGACGACGTGCGCGTGGATCGCCGCGACTCACTGCAGCTTGCAGACGACGATGCCCAGTGGACATCGCTGGGTCCGCGCACTTGGTCGGTGTTGCGGGACGGGAAGCGATTCAAGGTGGAATGCGAGGAGGGTCCGGACGCGGAGGGCCATTTGGTGGTGCGAATCAACGGAGTTCGGAAAGCGGTCCGGGTGATGGACGAGCGGACCAAGTTGCTGGAAAAAATGGGCATGTCTGTCAAAGCCGGGGCGGCGACAGGCGACGTCAAAGCCCCCATGCCGGGCAAAGTGTTGCAAGTGTTGGTCAAGCCCGGAGACGCCGTGGAAGAAGGCCAGTCGTTGCTCGTCCTTGAAGCAATGAAGATGGAAAACGTGATCAAGGCGGTGTTGGCAGGAGAGGTGTCCAAGGTTCCCATTTCTGAGGGGCAAGCCGTGGAAAAAGGGGCGCTGTTGATTGGATTTGACGCCTAAAGGGCGGTTGAGCCTTTCCCCGAAGGCTTGTTGATGACATACCGAAACCGTAGGATTCTGCGTTCATTGCGGAAGTACTTTCGAAACATGAGGCAACGTGACTTCTTTCGCGCGACGTGGTTGGCCCTGTGGGCGAGCGCTTTGGCGTGCGGCGGCTGGGCCCAAAGCGCAGCTTGCGACAACCTGCTGGAGCTTTGCGGCCAAACCGACACCACGGTGACGTTGAATTCGCCCTTTGACCTTCCCGGTGCTGCAGGACTGGCACCTGAGTTCCAACCCAACCGAGTCCAAATCATCCAATTCCACACCACCTATTTCAATCAATTTGGAGGACAGGAGGAACCCGTGAATGTGGTCTTGAGCGACTTGACTTGTGGGGATTTGGTGGTTGGGAGGATTTTCCAACCCAACCCGTTTGACGCATGCAATGCGGTGGAATTTATCGCCGCATCGGACTCGTGGTCCACAACGTCGGACACAACATGGGTTTCCGACGGCCTTTACCAAAACACCGATTACGTGCTCGTTCTTGGTTCCAGCGGTGGCGGCTGCTCTGGCACAGTGCGGCTCGACGGGCTCGCAGTAAGCATTGATGCTTGTTGTGCCAGCACGGTGGATTACGGGGAAACAGCAGGTGTGGACGTGTTGGGCTCGGACCCGGAACTTGGGTTTGCTTGGAGCCCAGCAGAATACGTGGAGATGGTGGACAACCAATACGCGGAATTGACCCCGTTTGAAACCACCACGTTTGAAGTCACAGGATACGTGGAGGGGTGCGAATACACGGACGCGGTTTTGATTGCGGTAGGCTCTCCCGTGGACGTTCCCAACGCGTTCTCTCCCAACAACGACGCCTTCAACGATTCGTGGAACATCTTCGGGTTGTCTCAGTTCCCGACGTCCACCATCGAAGTGTTTGACCGGTGGGGCCAAAGCGTGTACAGGTCCGTGTCCTACCCCAATCCTTGGGGCGGCAAGAACCGAGGCGTGGACGTGCCCGCCGGAACATATTACTACGTGATCCACCTCAATGAACCCAACGCCAACCTTGCCCCGATCACAGGGCACGTAGCCGTCATCCGATGAAAAGCACCGCCAAGAAACTCATTGTGCTCCTGTGCACGTCGGCCGTGATTTGCGGCACTGCAACAGCCCAGTTTGGCGGGGTGCGGTCGCAATTTTTGATGAGCACCCTGCTCGACAACCCTGCCTCGGCTGGAAACGCGCAATGCGTGGACATGCGAATGGGGGTCCGGCACCAGTGGGCGGGATTTGAAGGGGCTCCGGTGAGCAATTTTGCCTCCCTTTCCAGCAGGCTTGGCGGCGGCGGCGCCATCTTGTCACATGGGTTGGGCGGATACGTGCTGACGGACGAAATCGGACCTTGGTCCAACACCCGGTTCAGCATGGCCTACTCCACCAAAGTGCGGTTGGCGAACAACGCTCGATTGAGTGCGGGTGTGGCCGTTGGAATGGTGCAGTACCGCTTGGACATTGGAAGCCTGGAATTCCCCGAATATTCCGCGTCCGAGGACCCGGCGCTGTTCGGCAGCGCGACGTCCCAAACGGTGTTTCCGACGATGGATTTTGGGTTGTGGTACGAAGACAATACCACGTTCGCGGCATTCAGCCTTCAAAACGTGACCTCCACCACCCTTACCGACCTCGCGGGACAAACTTCGTCGGGCCGGATTGCTGTGGTGACTGCAGGACACGTGGTGAAACTCGACCGCCGCTTCTCGTTCCGCCCCGCCGCCCAAATGCGCCTGGCGTCCGGGTTGCCTGCCGCGATTGATTTTCAGGGGACCTTCAACATGGACAACCGAATTTCGATGGGTTTGGGGTACCGCACCGGCTCGGCGTTGGTGGGCCTGATGAACTTGAAGTTGTTTGACTCGATGACGGTGGGGTACGCCTACGATTTGGGCGTCAACGCCTTCAATGTGGCTGGTCGTGGTTCGCATGAGATCGTCCTCTCTCTGACGGCCTGCGACAAAAACGACCCCTACGTCGGACCCAACGGGCGATGCCCGGCTTACGACTGATGCACGACACCCTGTCCAAACGACTGTTGTTTCTCGCCGCGGCCGCCATTGTGGTGGCGACACTCGTGTACACGGAACACTTGGCCTCCATCATCCGCGCGGAAGAGCAACGAAAGGTGGATTTGTGGGTGGAGGCGGTGAAGCAGCGAGCGGAGTTGGTGGCCTACACCCAAACGCTTTTCGAAGACCTCGGGGCAGAGGAGAAGAAGCGGGCGGACCGACTTGCCTCGGCGTATCGCCTCATCCAAGAGGCGCCAAACGGCACGGACTTGTCGTTTGCGGGGGATTTTTTGGTCAACAACAACACGGTACCTGTTCTCATAGTGAACCGCGCCGGCGACGTGGTGTACAAGGTGAACGTCGACCCACCACCCGCCGGAGCATCGGAAAAGGCCTATTACGACAGCATTCTCAGGGTGGATATGGCTGCCAACACCCCCATCCGATTTGATGAGGTGGGCCAAACCATTTACTACGCGGAAAGTGTGCGCCTCCGAAAGTTGCGGGAAGCCATGGACGAATTGATCGAGTCGTTCATTTCGGAAACCGTCATCAACAGCGCGTCGGTGCCTGTTCTGTTGATCGATTCGACTGCGACCCGCGTGGTGAAGTCTCAAGGCATTGACGTGTCGAAGCTCGACACCCCGGAAAAACTCCGAGCCAAATACCTCGACATGGCCAACGCCCACCTTCCGATTCCGGTGAATTTGCCAGGCGAGGGGTGGCACTTTGTGTTCTACGAAGAAAGCACGGTCTTGACGCAGTTGAGGTACTTTCCAGCGGTGCAGCTTCTGCTGATTGCAGCTTTCTTGCTCGTGGCCTACCTCGTGTTCAGTTCGTCGCGCAAGGCAGAACAAAACCGCGTTTGGGTGGGGATGGCCAAGGAAACGGCTCACCAACTTGGCACGCCGTTGAGTTCGCTCATGGCGTGGTCGGGCCTTCTTGCGGCCAAGGGTGTTGATCCGGAGGCGCTGCGCGAGATGGACAAGGACATTTCGAGGCTTCAAGTGGTGGCGGAACGGTTCTCAAAGATTGGCTCGAAGGCTCACCTTGAACCGGACAACCCTCTGGACTTGGTGCGCGAGACCGTGGAATACATGCGCCCCCGAGTGAGCAAGCACGTCGAAGTGTCCTTGGATTCAGGCTCGGACGCAGGTTCGCTCCCCTTGAGTCGACCGCTTTTGAGCTGGGTGCTCGAAAACCTCATTCGAAACGCCGTCGACGCGATGGACGGGGAAGGGGTCCTGGCCCTCAGGGCGCAGTGGACGGAAGACCAGTTCTACATCGAAATTGAGGACAACGGCAAGGGGATGACGAAGGCCGTTTCGCGCAAAGTGTTTGACCCGGGCTTCACGACGAAGGCACGGGGCTGGGGGCTGGGCTTGTCCCTGTCAAAGCGCATCGTGGAGGAAGTCCACGGAGGCCAAATCTTCGTCGCCTGGACCGAGCCTGGAAGGGGCACGTGTTTCCGGATGGTTTTTCACGCTTGACCCGAAGTCAATCACGCACCTCGCGCTTAGCGAACCATCAAGATGCGGCCCGTCTTTTGCTCGCGGTAGAACACGCCGTCTTCGCGGTATTCCCAAGACACGATGTACGGGTACCACCCGTCGGGGAGGTAATGTTCCCCGCCCCCCAAATCGTCTGCT
>JBMZHG010000014.1:48992-49220 GCA_049616325.1 Flavobacteriales bacterium
GCGTCGTTGGTGGACCAGACTTGTTCCCCCCATCGGTTGAACACCTTGAACGAGAACGCGTCCCATTCGCAGCTGCTCACGATGCGGAACCCCTCGTTCAGTCCATCGGCGTCCGGGGTGAAGGCGTTGGGGATCCACACGTGGCACCCGCAGTATTCCTCCTCCACTTCGGCAAGGGCCACCGCCGTGCCGCACGCGTTTGTGGCCGTCACGTAATGCTCACCCCCA
>JBMZHG010000015.1:0-48370 GCA_049616325.1 Flavobacteriales bacterium
CCTTCCCTCGCGTGGCCTTGACATCAAAAAAGTAGGTCCGCTTTCCCGCCCGCACAGGCCGGGAGTACAATTCGTCTTGGTTCTCGTAGCTCGACATGATGCAATTATCGTGGCCCTCAAGGTAGGCAAATTCTTGCCAAACCGCGTTACCGGGCCAAATGCAGGTGCCCTTCCGCCACGCGGGGATACCCAACCTGGTCGACGTAGACCGCGCGGTAGAGGTAGACCCCGTTGGGGCAGTAATGCTGACCGTCTGCGCCCTTTTGGCCCAACCAAGGTTCCTGAGGGTCGTCGGTTTCAAACACCAGTTCGCCCCAGCGGTTGGTGATGCGCACTGAATAGCTCGAAACCCCGCGTACGACGGGCAGCCAAACGTCGTTGAGGCCATCGCCGTCCGGTGTAAAGGCACTTGGGGCGTAGAAAACCGAACCGCTCACATTGACCTGTCCTTCTGCCGTGTTGGCGCATCCAAATTCGTTGATCACCGTTTGGGTGATTGTAAACGAGCCGCCGTCGGAATAAGTGTACTGCACGTTGCACCCTTCCAGCCCTCCGCCGTCGCCGAAGCTGTAGTAGCAGTCGACGTTCTGGTCTCCCAAGTACTCCACCCAAACCACCGGATCCAAGATGTCCACCTCGTTGGGAGTAATGTCGATGCCGGCCATGGGGATGGGCAGAATTTCCACGGCTTGTGGGGCATCCATCTGCAGGGAACGGACGCAAAAGCCTCCGGTTTGCATTTCGAGCGTAATGGGGTACACGCCCGGCGAGACGTACAAGTGGCTGGTGTTGGGGGCGTTGGAGGTTGTGCCGTCCCCAAAGTTCCACGTGTACGTTGTGGGGGTTTCCGTGGAGCTCAGGTTGTTGAAGCTCACGGAATGTGGGGGACAACCGTTCCAAGGCCCAGCCGAGAAATCGATGGTCGGTTCAGCAATTGCGGTGACCGGAGCGGTGTAAGATTGAACGCACCCTGTTAGCCCAGGCACGCTCGCGGTCAACGTCACGTCGTACGTGCCCGGTTCCGCGTACATCAATCCCAGCACGGTCTCTGCGTCGACGTTTTCATACGCAGTGGTCCCGCCGAAATCCCATTCGTACAACGTGTTCTCGTCGCTTGAAGCGGCGCCTGTCATGGTGAAGAAATGGTCTTCAAAGCAATCTGGCGTCGGAACGTCAAACTCCGGCTCTAGCAAGAATTGGATTTCGACGGTTGCGGTCGCCACGTCTGGGCAAGTAAAGTCCGCCCCTGCAGTGAGTGTCACAACGTACACGCCCGTATCTGCATAGGTGTAAGTTGGGTTGGGGTCGGTGCTGGTGCCGGAAGGAATGCCACCCTGCCCGTCCCCAAAGTCCCAAACGTACGCTTGTGCGTTGCTTGACAGGTTGGCAAAGTCGAAGGTCAATCCTGTGCAAAACTGGTATTGGTCTTCCACCGCCGCGACTGGATCGGGGGGCGCGATCCAAGCAAAATCGGCGTCGGACGTGCAGCCGTGGTTGTTCACGGTAACGGTCACATCCCACGTCTCAGCGTTGCCGAAAGAAATGCCGCCAGGGTTGGGGATGTTGGCAAGTGCGGGAGTTCCCGACCCAAAATCCCAAAGCACGGTGGCAAATTCGTCGAGGTTTCCTTCGACCGCGAAGTCAAACATCTCCAGTCCGTCGTCGCAATCGAAGCCGTCCACCACGATCTGTGGGTCCAGCGGTTGGTACACCTGGTACAAGGCCTCCGAGGTGTCCGCGCAAGGCCACCCGGGATTGACGACAAGAGACACGATGAAATCTCCAGGAAAAGGCCACGTGTATGTGGGTTCAAATTCGGTGCTGACGTCGGTAGTCATTCCTGGAACCCCAAAGTCCCAAGCGTAACTCGAACCGTTGACCGAGCTGTTGTCAAGTGTGATGGTTTCCCCAATGCAGAACTGCGCTGAGGTTTGGTCTGCGACCACCGACTGAATGTTGGGGTCGCAAAGTGTCACGTTGAATTGAAAGTCCCTTGTGGTCTTGCTCAAAATCACCCCGTCGCGGTATTCGGAGACGCAGATGCCAATGGCGTACTGGCCCGGTTGCGTCGGCATGCCCGTGATGATTCCGGTCGACGCGTCGATTTCCATCGCCGGATTCGACGTGATGGGGTAGGTGGCGCTGAATCCGGGCATGTATTCCACCTCTTGGTACGGTGGCGTTGCAGGCGGATTGGGAACAGGGCTGTTCAGGTTGCCGTTGCCGGTGCCTCCGCCGTCCAGGGGAGCACAAAACGAATACACCAAATCGTCGCCGTCCGGATCCACCGCCGTGTGGTTCCAGATGAAGTCGAAGTTGGCGCAGACCGCGACAGGCGGAAGTTCCTGGAACACGGGCGAACTGTTGACATGCAATCCTGGACCCTGGTTGTTGCCGGGCACGTGAGTGACCAAGGTGGCGCCTGGGTTTTCCGTACCTCCAAAATTTTGAAGGTTGGTGATGGACGGGTTGCGGCAGCAACGTTGCCAAACGAGGTCCCACCCGTAGTTCGTGGGGGGCAACGTCACCTGAGCGGAGTAAATCGCCTGTTCAATGCACAGATCGGGGGGAGGCGTTCCACACGGGTTGCCCAAGGAAACAGGCACGTCGCTGACATTGGAAAACGTCAGGGGAATGGTGAGGACGTCGTTGTTGTTGATGTCTCCCGTGCCGTCCCACATTCCGATGTACACCTGATCGTCAAAGCCCGTTCCAAGCGTGTTTGCTGGACCGCAATCGCGGTACACTTTGAGCGTCACCAAATATTGACTGCCTCCAAGGTGCGTGTAGTAGATTTCGCCACCTACGAGGTGTGTGGCATTCGCAGCTCCGGTGAGGAGCAGGAAAAAGCCCAGCGCAGAAACACGCTGCAAAAACTTTTTTATGGAATCGTTCGGTTTCAAAAGCAGGGTTGCCAACACGCCAAAAAGTACGTGCGCACACAGGTTAACGTTGGAAACCGTGTAAAAGTTGTCTTTCAGGGTTTTCGAAACACGTGAACCCCTCCGTGACTGCGCTCGCCGTCGGCTCGAATCAGAACCCATTGGTAGTGTCCGTCGGGGACGTTGTCGCCGTTCATGTAGGTGCCGTCCCAAACCAGTTCGCTTTCCAAATCATCCAGCGTCTCGTCCTGCCAAACTTCGATGCCGTAGCGGTTAAAAAGGACCAATTTGCTCCCTTGGAACCCGGTCAATCCGCGAACGCGAAACGTGTTGTTTCCCGAACTGTTGTCCGGGGTGAACACGTTGGGAATCAGGCAATCACGAACACGGACGACGGATTCCGTCTCGAAGCCGCACGTGTCAATGACAGAGAGCGTTTGTTCCCAAGCTTGGTCGGTTGGGAGGGCTTCGAGAGAAATCATGGACCAATGCTCGCCTGACGGAGTGGCGTTGGCCACGAGCGGCATTCCACTTAAAGGGGCGTTGACAATCGAGACACCTCCATAGAGCACGTCCGTCACCGGAATTCCGTCGTTGTGGGCAGGGAACCCGACCACATCGGAAGGGCAAATTTCTTCGTCGAAAGCCACGGGATGCAACACCGTCTGGCGGTGTACGACCGTGTTTCCACATTGGTCTTCGATGACCAAATCCCGGTACGTGGTGGGCTGCACGTCCCCTTGGTTGTCCAACACGGAAAACGTGGAGTCGAATTGAACAGTCCACGCGCTGGCGGGGTGTTGCGCGTTGTTCCAGACGTTGCCGTCCCAAACGAAATTGAACGGCCCGTAGCCAAAGATCTGGTCGTATCCCAGGGTTTGGGTTCCATCGGCCTCCAAACACGACACCGGAGAAGGCTCCGCGACAATGGGCAGGGGGTCCACAATCACCACACGGGCGAGGGTGGTGGACACTTGGTCGCACGCGTTGACGTACTCGCACTCAATCAAGAGATGCTCGATGCCCTCGGGTTGTTCGTCGTCAACGAGACCGAGTTCGATCTCGCTCGACACGGAACCTGCGAGCATGATCACTTGGTAAAAGTCCGAGTCAAAGTCCAGCCCCGAGGTGGCAGTTCCAGACAAGGCCAAATACGTGGTGTCGAGCAATTCGGATTCCGATTCGGGCCGCAAAATGGTGAATCGCGCGTCGTTGCATCCCTCGATCACGACCGCGTCCACCACCATGGACTCGCCGTCCACCACGACGGGCATCGTGTTGTCGGCGATCCACGCTGCCATGGGAAAGGACTCGCCGTTGGGGTACGTCAAGACTTCGGGAAGTCCGAGCGCTTCGGAATACGAAACCAAGCTGGTGAGACCGCCTGCGGCAAAAGGCACCGCGTCTGCTTCGAGCTCCATTTCGGTGGGCTCGCACACGGTCACGTTGAATTGAAAATCGCGAACCACGGTGCTCAACAATTCGCCGTCGCGGTATTCGGACACGCAAATCCCCACGGCGTATTGCCCTGGCACGGTTGGAAAGCATGTGAGTTCACCTGTGGCCGGGTCGATGGCCAATCCCGGGTCGCCCGTCATGGGGTTGTCCCATGAAAAACCAGGCAAGTAAGGGACCTCCACGTAAGGGGGAGTTGACGGAGGATTGGGCTGCGCATTGGCTGGGTCTCCACCTTGACGAGGAGCGCAAAGGGAATACACCAATTCGTCGCCGTCGGGGTCTGTCGCGCTGTGGTCCCACACAAAGGGCAGGTTCGCGCACAGGGCGACGGGTGGAAGTTCTTGAAAGTCGGGGCTTCCGTTGCTTTCCGTTGTTACAGTCGTGCCGGGAATGTGCACTTGCAACGTCATGCCGGCATTTTCCGTGCCGCCAAAGTCGTCCAAGTTGACGATGGTGGGATTTCGACAACACCTTTGGTAGACCAAGTCCCAACCGTATTCGTTGGCGGGCAAGGTCAACGTAGCCGTGTAAATGGCTTGCTCAATGCAAAGCTCCGGGGGAGGCGTGCCACAAGGGTTTCCCATCACGACAGGCACTTCGGTCACGTTGGAGGCAGTCAACGGAATCATCATGACATCTCCTGGGCCGATGACGCCGGTTCCGTCCCACATGCCCACGGCCAATTGCGCATCAAAACCGGTGTCGTTGACGTTGGCTGGACTGCAATCCCGGTACACTTTGAGGGTGATGAAGTATTCGTCGCCGCCCAAATGAACGTAGCTGAAGTCCCCGCCGACGAGGTGAGTTGCTTTAAGCGGATGCCAAGCGAAAAAAAGCGCCGCGGAAAACGCTGCGGTGAGCCAATTCGAAAGCTTGGGGTGCGACTGAATCATGGTGGGATTGGGTTCCGTGAAAAACAAACATACGTGATTGGGCGAGGGATTCGCCGTACTTTCGAGTCGTGGAAGAACAACGCGCGGAAGACGCGGGCGAAAAGAAGCCTGCAGAAACACGGGTCCGCTTCGAGGACCTCGATTTGCACCCCGACATTGAAGATGGACTTTGGTCCATGGGTTTTGAGACGGCGACACCCATTCAGGGGGAGGCCATCCCTCATGCTTTGAAGGGAACCGACATTTTGGGAATTGCCCAAACTGGCACGGGAAAGACGGCCGCTTTTTTGCTGCCCACGATGGACCGCATCATGGACACGCCCAACGACGGCAAAGTCAAGGCGTTGATTGTGGTGCCTACCCGGGAGCTGGCCATCCAAATCGACCAAGCTGCCCAAGGGTTTGCCTACTACACGGGCATCACCTCCTTGGCGATTTACGGCGGCGGAACGGGCAAGGAGTTTGCGCAAGAGAAAAAGGCACTCACGGAGGGTGCGGACATCATCATCGTGACCCCCGGCCGCATGCTATCCCACCTCACCCTCGGGTACGTGGACCTCTCTTCGTTGGAGGTGCTGATTTTGGACGAGGCGGATCGGATGTTGGACATGGGGTTCCACCAGGACATCATGCGCATCGCTTCGCATTGCCGGAAAGAACGCCAAACCCTGCTGTTCTCCGCCACCATGCCGGATCGGATGAGGTCTCTGGCGCACGAACTCCTTCGCAACCCGGTGACAGTTCAACTCGCTTTGAGCAAACCTGCGGCGAAGGTGAAGCAAGGCGCCTACGTGTTGTTTGACCACCAAAAGGACGCGGTCTTGGTGGACGTGTTGAAAGATCGAAACGTCAAAAGCGGAATTGTGTTCACCTCGCGGAAACGGACTGTGGGTCAAGTGGTGCGTGCCTTGCGCAAGGCCGGCATCGCATGCGGGAAAATGTCCAGCGATTTGGAACAGTCGGAGCGGGAAGAAGTGATGCTCGCGTTCCGCCAGCAAAAACTGCCCATCCTTGTCGCAACCGATGTGGTGTCGCGTGGCATCGACATCGACAGCATTGAGTTGGTTGTGAATTACGACGTCCCGCCCAACGAAGAGGACTACGTGCACCGCATTGGTCGGACGGCACGCGCCGAGCGCAAAGGCGAGGCAATCACGCTTGTGACGCCGGACGACATGCGCCGCTTCGGCCGCATTGAAAAACTCATCGAAAAAGAAGTCCCCAAGCTTGAGGTTCCCAAGTCGCTCGGTGCAGCTCCAGACTACGATCCCAAGTCGAGCGGATCTCGAGGCGGCGGTGGCGCACGTGGGAACGGGGGACGTGGTCGCGGACCGTCGGGTCGCTCGCATGGCCACGGCGGAAATCGCGGCGGCGGAAAGGGCAGTGGTGGCAAAGGCGGATTTCGAGGGAAGCGCCGGTCTGGAAGTGGCAAGCCTCAGGCCTGATGAACTTCACCGACGACGAGTGGCGCACGCGCCTCACCGACGAAGAGCACCGCGTTTTGAGGGAAAGCGGAACGGAACGTCCGCACTCAAGTTCTCTGAATGCGGAATGGCGCAGCGGTGCCTACCATTGCAAGGGATGCGGGGTCAAGCTTTTTGAAAGTGCGTCGAAGTTCGATGCCGGATGCGGTTGGCCCAGCTTCGACAGAGAGGCGTCGTCTGCTCAGATCAAGCAAATTCTCGATCGCACGCACGGGATGGTGCGCGTGGAAGTGCGATGTTCCTCGTGCGACAGCCACCTGGGGCACGTTTTTCCCGACGGACCCACGGAGACAGGGACGCGGTACTGCATCAACGGAGTGTGTTTGACGTTCCGTCCCGAGGAGGCGTCCGATCAGTGAATTCCCGCCCCACGTCGGCCCGTTGGTCGAGCTCCTTGTCGCGGCCCTGGACGGCCGCCAGGCCGACCTGACCCCTGAGCCCGTTCGCGAAGGCGCCGCGCCAAATCACGTTGCAAGTCGGGCAACCGGAGTGCCCGCTCGGCGCCAAGCAGGTCCACCACGTCCATCAGGTGCGCGGCCTCCAAGTCCATCAAGTTCTTGCGCAGTTGAGACATTTCCGTCACCATGCCCTCGACGTCCTGCCGTGATGCGCCCGAGGCGTCAAACCCCGATTTGAGGTCGTTCAAGGATTTTCGTTGCAATTCGATTCGGGCTTCAAAGGCCTCGTGCATCGGCCAAAACGCTTTGCTTTCGTCGGGAGTCAATTCCAGCTCTTCGGTGATGAATGCAATGCGAAGGGCGTCCAACCGTTCGCTGTTCATTCGTGGCGGACCGGGCTGGGCCCAAGCTTCCGGGGTGGCCGCGAGGATGGACAGAAAGAAGAGGGGGAGCAGTCGTTTCATGGTTTGGATGGGTTAGAACAAATCTTCGTAGTAGCCGGATTCCCAGCGGTCCAAAATCATCAACTCGTCTTCCGTCAAGGGCAAGTCCTGCTGCTTGTCCCACAAGCAGGCGAACGTGACGCAGGGATCTTGATGCTTTGTGGTCGCAAATTCAGCGATTCCCCAGCCAAGCAGCACCGCGGCAGCGGCGGCAGCGGCAGGTTTCAGCCAAGAAGGCAAGCGCCTCACTCGGGCAGAACGCAATTCTTGCGCAAGTTGGGTTTCCAATGCGTCGCTGAATCCGGGTTCGAGCAGGTACGCGCGGTCCCATGCGGACCGGAGTTCCGGGTTCGCGTGTCGTTCAGGTGCGTTGGAGGTCGTGTTCATTTCCATGGTTGGACGCGGAGTGGGGCCGAAGGTTGAAATGGCGCTCAGGACAGAGCCGCCATGAGTTTCGATTTGGCGTGGTGATGCAGGGCTTTCAGGGTGCTTTCTGTGACACCCATGGATTGGGCCATTTGGGCGTAGGGCATGGCTTCAAAGTACCTCAACACGAAGACAGCGCGCTGGCGGTCTGGGAGGTTGTTGACTGCTTCCATGAAGGCATGCAGCGCTTCACCTTCGTCCCACGAGTCGTGCCCGTGCCAAGCATTCCACGCGTTAGGATCTTCGATGTCGTGATGTTGTGCGGCACCTTGCTCGGATACTTCGGAGCTCCCCAAGGCCATGTCACCCCACCGAAGTCGATCCCGTTGTCGCTTGCGCAGGGCATCGAGAGCGGCTCGGTTCGCAATGGAGTGAACCCACGAATACAGGGCGCTGTCGCTGCGAAACGAATCGAGGTTTTGAGCGACTTTTAAAAAGGAATCTTGAAGGCAATCTGCCGCGTCGTCGTGGTTGCCGAGCATCCTTCTGAGGTGCCCGTAGAGCGGGCCATGCCATGCGCGAACCAAGGATCGAAAAGCTGCCTCGCGCGTTTTGGGATGACGTAGGGCTTCGATCAATTCGCGCTCCGAGGAATGGCCTTCAGGCAGGTGCATGCGAGGGTGGGACGAACTTCGTGGCGGTTGGTTGAATCCCTCAGCCTTGATTGGGTCGTTGGGTGGTCCAAGCCCAAAGCGCCACCCCTCCGAGGAACGTGCACACAGAAATCAATTCGGCCTGCGTCATGGTCATCCCCAGCCACTCAAACGTGGCGTTGACGCGAATTTTCTCGACCCAGAACCGTTCCATGCCGTTGAACATCAAATAGGCTGCAAAGAGTTGGCCTGGGCGTTTCCAACGAGTCCGCATCGCCCAAAGCAACAGGAACCCCAACACGGCTGCGGTGGTTTCGTAAATCGGGGTGGGGAACACGGCGGGGTCCAAGTACGTGCCGTAGCCTTCAAACGCGGGCCAAGGTTGGTTCGCGGGATCAATGAGCTTTCCCGTGTATCCCGCGCTGCGAGGTCCATACACGGCGTTGACGTTGTTGGGGTAGGCGTACGACCAAACCCAATCCGGAGCCCACGACAGCCAGCCCGGTTTGGGGTTGGGGTTGGGGATGCCCCAGTCGCCGTCGCCGCTGATTTGGCATCCCATCCGGCCGATGCCGTAGGCAAGCAGAAGTCCAGGAGCCGTGGCGTCGGCGAGTCGCAAGAAATTCATCTTGTTCTTGCGGGCAAAGAAATAGACCGCCAAGCCCCCCACGATCAGCCCGCCGTAAATGGTCAGGCCGCCAAGAAAGGCGTTCAGGCTCGGCTGACGAAGGAACGCGACGAGTTCGTCGGGGTACTCCAACAAATGAAAAAGCTTGGCTCCCGCAATGCCACCCACAGCTGCCGCCATGGTGATGCCTCCAACGAGGTCTTCTGGACGGATGACGTGTTCAACTTTCTTGGGTTCCGGAAGTTGGTCACGCCGAACTTCCCACCACCTCCATGCCGTCAAGGCGACTGCGCCGAGAATTCCCCAAGTCACGTTTCCCTCCGTGCTAAACAAGTGGGCTTGCGGCAAACCGCCGCCTTGGAAGAGGGTGCCCGCATTCGCCATCAGGTAAATGACTTTCCAGCCGAAGATGAATCCCATCAAGGCCTGCAAGCCAAGGTCGAGTGCCTGCGGGCCATGTCCAACTTCGGTTTGGGCGGTTTGGTTGGAGAAATGACCTTCTGCGGACATGCGTCGCAACTCCCTTTTGAGCAAGGCGTGGGCGGCGAGAAAAGCGAGGGCAACGAAGAACCCAAAGCTGTTGATCAGCTTGAGGGCGGGCAAGTCCCAACCGAGCAAGTCGAGGAACGCGAAGTACAGGTTGGGGTACATGTTTGCGAAACTACGTCAGGTCACACCAAGGTTCCGTGCACCCACCCCAAGGGGTCGATGCGCTCTAGAGCCACCTCGCGAATGACGTTGCCATCCACCTCGTTGGCCGAGGCCGCCACGCGGATGTAGTTGGGTGTGTACCCCATGCGCAACCCGTCCTCTTCCGCTTCTTCGAACAGCACGGGCAGGGTTGTGCCGAGGTGATGCTCGTAGTGCTGGCGCTGGGTTTTGAGGCTGAGGCCACGCAGGATTTTGTTCCTCTCGCGGCGCACCGGGACGGGGACCACCTCGTCAATTCGCAGGGCGGTTGTGTTGGGACGTTCGCTGTAGGTGAAAACATGCAAATAACTCACATCAAGAGACTTGATGAATTCAAATGTTGCCAGAAACTCGTCGTCAGACTCACCTGGAAAACCGACAATGACGTCCACGCCGATGCTCGCATGGGGCATCCTTTCGCGAATGCGATTCACGCGGTTTCGGTAGAGTTCTGTGCGGTACCTCCGGCGCATCGCTGAGAGCACTGCGTCGGAACCCGATTGAAGAGGGATGTGGAAATGCGGTTGAAACTTCTCCGAGGTGCCAACAAAGTCAATGAGCTCGTCTGTCAGCAAGTTGGGCTCGATGGAGGAAATGCGGAATCGCTCGACTCCGTGAAGGCCGTCGAGCGCCTGAACAAGGTCCAGCAAGGATTCGCCGTGCGCGGTTCCAAAATCCCCGATGTTCACCCCGGTAAGTACAATTTCTTTGGCCCCGGCTTCCACGGCCTTGGCGGCTTCGGCGACGGTGGAGGCCACGTTGGCACTGCGTGATCTCCCGCGCGCAAGCGGAATGGTGCAAAAGGCGCAGAAATAGTTGCACCCATCTTGGACCTTCAAAAAGGTTCTCGTCCGGTCCCCGCTCGAAAAACCGGGCACAAAGTCCCGGACCTCTTTGATTTCGCCCGCGACGTACTGGCCGCAATCGCGTTTGGCCAAATCTTCGAGGTGGGCCACGAGGTTGAATTTTTCAGCCGCTCCGAGCACCAAGTCCACGCCCTCAATCGCTGCGATTTCCTCCGGCTTGAGTTGGGCGTAGCAGCCGACCACCACAACAAAAGCATCGGGGTTGCTTTGCATGGCGCGTCGGACCGCGTTTCGGCATTTGGCGTCGGCGTGGTCCGTGACGCTGCAGGTGTTGATCACCACCACGTCGGGCGCGTCGTCCACGTGAACGCGGGCGTACCCAGCCTCCGCGAGCTGGCGAGCGAGCGTCGAGGTTTCGCTGAAATTCAGCTTGCACCCCAGGGTGTGAAATGCGGCTTTGAGACCGGTTGACATGGCCGCAAAGGTACGTTTCACCCACAGATGCAACCCACACGGGGCGTGCTGTGTTACCTTGCTGTCCCATTGCCTGCTAAACCTGATGGAAATGAAATCAATTGACTTTGTTCGGGGAGGAACGGCTGCTGCCGTTTTTGCCCTCGGTTTGTTCTTCGATGCGCAAGCCCAAACCTTCACCAACGCCAACTCCTTGCTCCCCGAGACGTTCAACAGCGGGGGATGCGTGGGATTCACGGACCTTGACGGGGACGGCTACGACGACCTCGTCGTGCTGGATCAGAGCAACACCTTGCACACCTTGTACCAAACGGCCCAGGGCTCGTTTCAAGATTACAACCTCGGACAAGTCAGTGGCGCGAGCCAATGGGGGATGTGCGTGGCCGATTTTGACAACGACGGGCACAAGGACGTGTTCAGTGGCGGCGCGTACGACGGAGTTCACGTTCAGCACATCACGGCGCCGGGAGTAGCGACGTCAATGGAACTCAACGACGGAAGCATGTATATGCAGGCCTGCAACTTCGCGGACATTGACAACGACGGCACGCTAGACGTGTTTGGTTGCCACGACGACGCCTTGAGCCGAATGTGGCGCGGTGAGGCAAGTGTTTCCGCACTTACCCCAGCTCCAGGTCTCATCGATTTGACGGCGTACGATTACAGCGCGTACCCCAACACCGACCACAGCGGGAACTACGGCACGGTGTTCAGCGACTTCGACATGGACGGCGACGTGGATTTGTTCATCGCCAAGTGCCGTCAATTCGTGAACGACCCACAAGACCCTCGGCGCGTGAACCAGCTTTGGGTGAACGACGGCAACGGAGGCTGGACGGAGGAAGCGTTGGATCGCGGTTTGGTGTTCTACGAGCAGAGCTGGACGGTGGACTTCGCGGACATCGACAACGACGGCGATTTCGACTGCCTCGTGACCAACCACAGCACGACGCTGTACCTGATGGAAAACGACGGCAACGGGTACTTTAACAACATTACTGCGGGCAGCGGCTTGGAAGTGACCGGCTTCTTTTTGCAGGCCAAGATGGAGGACTTTGACAACGACGGCTTTGTGGACCTCATGTACGCTGGAGGCACGCACGGGTACTACCACAACAACGGAGACGCAACCTTCACCCACGTCCCCAACACCTTCCCCAACAACGACACGATGCACAGTTTCGCATTCGGTGACGTGAACCGAGACGGCCAAGTCGACGTGTACGCCAGTTACGGGAACGGGTACGTAAACCCTGACGACGGCAACCCCGATGTCTTGTGGGTGAACGACGGAAACGACAACCACTGGATTACGTTCGATTTGGAAGGCTTTGAGTCGAACATGGACGCAGTGGGGGCGAAAGTGGTTTTGACCGGCGACTTTGGAACCCAGGTACGCGAAGTCCGTGCAGGCGAGAGCTACGGCATCACGTGCGCGTTTACATGCCACTTCGGGCTGGGTACGTCCATGAGCGTAGACACAGCCACGGTGATTTGGCCCAGCGGCATGGAAAGCGTGATCGTCAACCCCGCCATCGACCAGTACCACACTGTGTTGGAGGTGCCTTGCACGGTGGACGTGGCGATTGAGGCTTCGGCCTTGGAGTTTTGTCCCGGCGAGACCGTGACCTTGACTGGGCCAGAGGGCTTTGCGAGCTACAGCTGGTCCAACGGCGAAGAGACGTCAAGCATTGAAGTCGGCCAATCGGGGAACTTCTCTCTTTTGGCCTACGATGCGGAGGGGTGCGCAGGCTTTTCCAACTTGATTAGCGTGACGCTCATCGAAGGCAACGTTCCCACTATCGCATTGGACGGCGATTCCGATTTGTGCGACGGGTCAACGTTGACTTTGACGGCTTCCAACGCGGACAACTTCACGTGGTCCACGGGAGAACAGACCCAAAGCATTGAGGTGACGGAGGCGGGAGGTTACGCGGTGTACAGCGTGGACATTTGCGGAAATGCAGGGACGTCAGACACCCTGTTCGTTGAAGTTTACGATGCTCCGTTGAGCAACCCTGAAGTGAGCGAAGACATCTACCTCGAAGCGCCTGCGACGGTGGACCTTACCGCCACGGGAGAGAACGTCCGTTGGTACGATTGGTCCACGGGGGGCAACTTGCTTGCGGAAGGCAACAATTTTTCGCCTCAAGTGGACGTCACGACGACCTACTGGGCGGAAGATGTACGTATCACTGGCGGCGACCTCGAAATCGGAGGGGAGTTGTTCAACCAAGACGGCGGTGCTTACCACAGCAACAGCGCTCGCTGGCTGGAGTTTGACGTGTTTGAGCCCACACGGTTGGTGAGCGTGACGTTGTTTGCCAACGGCACCTACGCCCGGTCGTTTGAGCTCATCGACGAGTTTGGCATCGTCCTCGAAAGCACCACCGCCAACGTGACCGGAGGAACATACGTTCTCGAACTGGGCTGGGACATCGATCCGGGCACCAACTACGGTCTGCGCTGCACGACGGAGGATCCTCAATTGTGGCGAGAAGGAACGAGCTCGTCGTTGAGCTACCCCTATGAGGTGGGCGACTTGCTCAGCATCACCAACAGCACAGCCGGGCCGAGCTTGGATTACTACTACTTCTTCTACGCATGGGTGGCTGAACCTAAGCCGATCGAATGCGTCTCGGATCGTGTGGGCGTGACGGTCACAGTTGCGGGTACGGTTGGTGTGGAGGATGAGGTGCGCAATGCTTGGACGGCGGCACCCAATCCGGTGAACGTCGGAGGCATGTTGACGTTGCAAGGCATCGATCTTGGCACAAGCTACCAAGTGGTCGACGCCCAAGGTCGCGTGGTGACGGAAGGATCATGGGAGGGGCAATTGACGGCCACTTGGCCCGCAGGCTGGTACGCGATTCGTGTGAACACGGAGCGCGGACTGGAGCACCGTGCCGTGACGGTGAATTGAGTCATCGCCAACGACATTGAATAAATTCGGCGGGGCCTGCGGGTCCCGCCTTATTTTTAGGCCATGGGATTGGTGAGCGTGTTGACCCGTTGGGTCCCTCGAACAGTGCTGCAACGCGGCGCACATTTGGCCTTGCAGACCGTGGCTTGGACCTACGCGGGTTCGCGCTTTGAGGATCCCATCTCGGGAAAGTCGTACCGGAAGATGCTTCCATACGGGCGTGTTCGCAGCCGACCCAATGCGCTGGCACCGCACAGCCTCAGCTTGGAGCGCCACCGTGCGGTTTGGGCGTACATGAAGCAAGAGACGAACTTCTTTGATCAGCCCCTGCGCATGCTTCACCTCGCACCGGAGTATTGCTACTTGACCCGATTCAAGAAACAGGCCAACCTGGACTACGTTACGGGCGATTTGAACAGCCCTTGGGCAGATCATCACTTCGATTGCCACGAAGTGCCCTTTGACGACAACTCATTCGACGTGGTCATGGCAAATCACCTGCTCGAACACGTCGAAGACGACCGCCGTGTCATGCGCGAATTTCATCGCGTGATGAAGTCAGGCGGCTGGGGGATTTTCCAAGTGCCCATCAACTACAACGACCCCAACACGGCCGAAGATCCCAACGTGACCGATCCGATGGAGAGGGAGCGATTGTACTGGCAGCAAGACCACGTTCGATTGTACGGGCACCAAGATTACCCTGCGCGACTGCGCGAAGCTGGTTTTGCAGTGGACGTCGTGGACATGCAGGAATTGCTTGGTGAGGAACGCTACAAGCGCCTGAGCCTCGGGGAAGAGCGCTGGGTGTACCTCGTACGCAAATCCTGATTCAGAGGACGGAGATTTCCGCGACTCGGGTTTCCTCCACGGCCTCCACAAACCCTTCGACTTGCGCGAGGCGAACGTCGACATCCAAGGAACAAGAAAGTTGAAAATCGGTGGCAACGGGTTCAAGGTCCCACCGTTTGATCAAGCCCATGACGACCCCCATTTGGTCGTAATCGAAGGCGATACGCAACCGTTTTGTGCGGATGACTTCGACGATTACTCCGTTGGTCAAGGCCTCGGAGGCGCCTTCTCGGTAGGCTTCAATGAGGCCGCCCACCCCGAGCTTGGTGCCGCCGAAATACCGAACCACGGCGAACAGCACGTGTGTCAAATCGTTCGCGCGGATGACTCCGAGAATGGGAGGGCCGGCGCTGTTGCTCGGCTCCCCGTCGTCGCTAGAACGGTACACCGTGCCGTCGAAGCCGAGCATCCACGCGTACGCCACGTGCCTCGCGGCGTGATGTTGCTTCTTCAGGGCTTCAAGATGGATTTTGATTTCCTCCTCGGAGGCGATGGGAAAACCGTACCCAAAATGTTTGGACCCCTTCGCTTTGAACAAGCCCTCGCAAGGGCCCTTCAACGTGCGGTAGGTGTCTTCCATGATTTGGATACCTTACCCCTCGAAACAGAACGAGAGCACGAAGCTCCGCGTCTTCAGGTATTCTAGCGGGTTGGCGTAATCGCTGTCGTCGGGAATCAAGACGTTTCGCAATCCCTGCTCCGTCTTGACTTGAACGGCAAGTTTGAAAAACGGCAAGAAAATGTCGATGCCGGCACCTACGTCGGCTGCGATGTTGCCTGACTTCAAGCGAAGAATGTTGTCCGATTGGAGTTGCTGGTTGACGTCTTCTTGGGATTGAAAGTCCCGCGAATATTTGATCCCAAACAGCGCGTAGGCGGCAAGGTTGTTCACCCGGTCCGTTCGCCATTTCAGCAAGAATGGGATGTCCAAATTGACCGCCTCCGTTCGACGGATGACGTCGTTTTGGTCTGCAAACACGTAATTCAATCCTCGGTCTTGGAAGCTGAGGCCAGGCACAAACCTCAATCGCAGGTGGCGAGAAAGCGTGTAAGAAGCCATCAAATGCAAGTTGAAACCTGCCTGGGGGAGGTTGGACACGCCGCGGAAATTTGCGTCCAGGCTGTCAGGATCGGAAATGGCAAAATTGAAGTCACTTCGGTTGCCCGACAGGATGAACCCAAAGTGGTAAGGTCGGCCGTCGAAATTGGGCAAATTCTTTCTGCCGCTTGCTTGGCCATGTGCACTGAGGGCAGTCAGCAGCAGGAATCCTGTCAGGACGGAGTTCAGAAGGGTAAATCGCTTCATTGGTGTTCCAAGTTACGTTATCTCAACGTCGACAGTCCCCAAATGTGATGCAGCAGGACGACAGCGCACAGGGCCAAAACAAGCGCTGCAAACAAATACGTCAGCATTGAAAGAATCAAGGTGACTCCGCCTGAGAGCATCCAGTCGACTTGATTGCGCGCTTGTTCCCGATACGTCATGCGGTCGGGAACGGTTTCCATGTTCTCGGAATCTTGCTGGGCAAGGAATTCCGCAAAAGCTGCCTCCGTTTCTGTAACCGATTCAATTTGAGCCAACCGGAGAGCTTTGCGCAATTCGGTGGATTCTGCGGCCAGCACGTGGTTCCAAGACCAGACCGAAAGGGCCGCCAAGAGCGCGTAAACCACCACGGGTTTGGCAAGCGTTTTAAAGTCTCCCCAAAAGCTTCCTGTCCACGCTTTCGCTCGCACGAGCCACACGGACCAACCTGCGGCGAGAATCGTCAAAGCGGACCAGTGGTACATTCCTCCAAATGCGACGAGTCGCTCTTCGTTGATTTGGCCTGCGAGCGCCCACTTGAATGCCAGGTATCCAGCAATCAGCAAAAACGAGGAGCCAACAAGAGGTCCGACGCGCATGCGGAGTTACCCGTTCATGGAAGCCAAGAACTCCTCGTTGTTTCGGGAGTTTTCAACGCGGTCTTTCACAAACTCCATGGCTTCGACGCTGTTCATGTCCGCCAGGTGCTTCCTCAAAATCCAAATCCGTTGAAGGTCTCCTTTGTCCATAAGCAAGTCTTCGCGTCGGGTGCCTGACGCAAGAATGTCGATGGCGGGGTAAATGCGGCGATTTGAAATCCGGCGATCGAGCTGGAGTTCCATGTTGCCCGTGCCCTTGAATTCTTCGAAAATCACCTCATCCATTTTGGAGCCGGTCTCCGTCAAGGCCGTGGCGATGATGGAAAGCGAGCCGCCGTTTTCGATGTTCCGCGCAGCGCCAAAGAAGCGCTTGGGCTTTTGCAAGGCATTGGCTTCCACACCCCCAGACAAGATTTTACCGGAAGAAGGGGACACGGTGTTGTACGCGCGGGCCAGACGGGTAATGGAGTCCAAAAGGATGCACACGTCGTGGCCGCATTCCACCATGCGCTTGGACTTCTCCAACACGAGGTTGGCGATGCGCACGTGGCGATCTGCCGGCTCGTCAAACGTGGATGCAATGACTTCTGCGTTGACGCTTCGCTTCATGTCCGTGACCTCCTCGGGACGTTCGTCAATCAACAAGATGATCAGGTAGACCTCAGGGTGATTGAGGCTGATCGCGTTGGCGACGTCCTTGAGTAGGGTCGTTTTTCCCGTTTTCGGTTGAGAAACAATCATCCCACGCTGGCCCTTTCCAATGGGCGCGAAGAGGTCCATGAGACGTGTGCTTACGGTGCCGCGTGCGGTGCTCAAATTGAATCGCTCTTGAGGGAACAAAGGCGTCAAGAATTTGAAAGGCACGCGGTTGCGAATCCATTCAGGACTGCGTCCGTTGACGCTTTTGACGTCAATCAAGGGGTAGTATTTCTCACCAACGCGCGGAGGCCGAATGCCGGCAACGACGGTGTCTCCGGTTTGTAGCCCGAATTGCTTGAGTTGACGTGCCGAAACGTACACGTCGTCCGGCGAGTTCAGGTAGTTGTAATCCGCGGATCGAAGGAAAGCGTGGCCTTCGGGTTGCACTTCGACAACGCCTTCGGTTTGGACTAATCCGTCGAAGTCGAAACCGTGTTCTTCCGGTTCGGAAAGGAACGGGTCTCGACGGGTTCGGTTGTTGCGGTCGTTGCGACCTTGCCTGTCGTTGCGGTCGTTGTTGCGGTCGCTGCGACTTTGCCTGTCGTTGCGGTCGTTTCGGTCGTTTCGACCTCGGCGGTCGTTGTTGTCGTTGCGGTTGCCCCCGTCTCGGCGGTCGTTTCGGTCCTGTTTGGGGGTGTTCGAATCGGTGGGCGCGTCGCCGCTGCCACCTTCGCGCCTCCGGCGGTCTCGACGGTCCCGCATGCTTTCACCAGAACGACGCCCGCCCTCGTTTTCCTTTGCCTCGTTGCCTTCGACGTTTTTCTCCGCTTGCGTTTTTTCAGGTTGCTTGGGAGCGTCGTCCGAAGACGGTTGCGCCTCTGCCTTGGGGCCCCGGCGGTTGGACGTGCGCTTTTCGCCCTTCGAGTCGGAATTCGATGCGCTGTTGTCACCGTCATCCCCTGTTTGTGATCGGCCTCGACCTCGGCGGGAAGAAGCTTTTTCTTCTCCTTCTTTCGAGGCAGGACGAGGCTTCGATTTGCTTGGCTGAGCAGCTTGCTCGTCAAGGATGCTGTAGACCAGATCCTGTTTCTTCAATTTGTCCACTCGGGCGATTCCGAGCTTTCCTGCGATTTCTCGCAATTCGGCAACTTTCTTGCCGTTCAATTCGATGATGTCAAACATCCTAGTACGTGTGATGTGGGAGGGGAGAGCCCCTCAGTGCGTCCGGGTGACGCCTGCGCCTCAAAGATAGGGATTCATGCTTCCCAAATGGACTTGCACGCCTAAAAAATGCTGGAGTTCTTCACACTTTTGCCGAGGTTCGAGGCCATTCTACGACACGGAGGTTGGAGATTTGGCCCTTGTGAAGCTCAAACTTCAACAGCGTACTCACCTTGTGAAATCCGGACTTGCCTGCAGCTCCTGGGTTTAGATGCAGGCCACCCCATCCGTCCGCACGCTGAACAAGCAGAATGTGGCTGTGTCCGCAAACGAAGAAGTCGGGGCGGGAGGCTCGAAGCTCGGGAAGGATTCCACGGGCGTAACGTGGCGGTCGCCCACCGATGTGGGTCATCCACACACGGGCGCCGCCCACCTCAAAACGCGCGTGTTCCGGCCACACGGCCCGAATTTCCTCACCGTCAATGTTTCCATACACCGCCCGGCACGGTGCGACTTCAGACAAGGCGTCCGTCACACGCAGTGAACCGATGTCGCCAGCGTGCCAGACCTCGTCCGCACCATCCACGTGGCGCAGAATGCGATCGTCGATGTGACCGTGGGTGTCGGAAAGCAAGGAGATGTTCACAGGCGCAGAGGTCTTTGTCCTTGGGAAGTGCAAATTCGCTCCAAATGACGGAATTTCGCCTCATGATGACCTCCTTGAACCAAACTCTCGCGACGTTGGCGCTCCTGCTGCTCGTTTTGGGTCCCGCAACGGCCCAATCCGGGAAGCCGAGTCGTGGCGCTGAAAAGGCCTATGCGAAGGCGTTGGAGGCCTACCGATTTTTGTCCTACAACTTGGCGGTGGAGCACTTGGAGAAGGCCCTCGACAAGAGCCCTGATTTTGCCGAAGCCTGGTTTCTGAAAGCCCAAATCTACCAGGAGGTGGACCACCCTCAGCTCGAGGAGGTGTTGGCGCATGCCCTGATCGTGGACGGCCAGCGGTTTCCGCACGGGTGGGTCGAGCTTGCCCAAGTGCAATGGGAGTTGGGCAAATACGACGACGGTCTGGCGTCGTTGGCGCAGATCGAAGCTCTCGCACTTCCACGCATGTCGCAAGAGATGGAAGACAAACGCGCATGGGTTGAAGCAGGCCTCCGCTTCGCCCAACAAACCACGGCGTCGGGAGAGGATTTTGCCCAGGCGAACGAGGTGCTCGGCGAATTGAACACCCCGGATTTGGAGTATTACGGTGCCTTGGATTTGACGGGTACGCGCATGGTCCTGACCAGGTCGGGCAAAAACGGGACGCTGCCGTCTGAACCGGGAGTTCAGGGCGGCGAGGATTTCTTTGAGTCGTTCCTGCAGGGCGACGGCACGTGGTCGGCTCCTGTGCCGTTGCCGGGGGTGAACACCCCCATGAACGAAGGGGCTCCCACACTGAGCGGCGACGGTCGAACCATGATTTTCACGGCATGCGAAACGCCTCGCGATGGTTACGGCCCGCGGCGAGGGAAGGGGTCGTGCGATTTGTTCGAGTCGGTTTGGGACGACGTGTCGCGCACTTGGTCGATGGGCCAAAATTTGGGCGCCCCCAATTCCAAAGGGTGGGAGAGCCAGCCGGCGCTGAGTGCCGACGGCAACACGTTGGTGTTTGCCAAGTCGGTTAAAGGCCACTTGGAGCCTTCGGATTTGGTGGTGTGCCACAGGCTTGACAACGGCGGTTGGTCCACCTCTCGGAAATTGCCCGGTTCCGTGAACACCGAGCGTACGGAAGAAAGCCCGTTTCTGCACCCGGACGGCAAGACGCTTTATTTCAGCAGCGACGGCCATCCGGGCTTCGGAAAGCTGGACGTGTTTGTTTCCAAACTCCAAAAGGACGGAACCTGGGGCGAGCCCCAAAACCTCGGCCCGGGAGTCAACAGCCCTGGCAAAGACAACAGCCTGATGGTCATGCCCCGCGGGGGCGTGGCGCTGTTTGCCACCACCCGCGAGTCGGGGAACCTGGATTTTTGGCAAGTGGAGCTTCCCGAAAAAGCCAAACCCATTGAGGTGGCCATGCTGAAAGGTGTGGTACGGGATTCCCAGACAGGGGAGACGCTCCAAGCGGAAGTCACCTTGATCGACCTGGAAACGGGGCAAGTCATTGGCAAGGCGGCTTCGCGGAGCAGTGAGGGGTTTGTGATGCCGCTTCCGGGCCTGGGTTCGTACAGTTTCGAGGCAAGTTCGGACGGGCACATGTTTGGGATGACGATGTACAACCAATCCGGCGGAACCGACCTCAACCGAAGTCCTTTCGTGCACATCGACCTCGACCCCATCGAGGTGGGGTCTACGTTTACCCTTGAGGCCATCCAATTTGAAAGCTCGTTGGCGGCATTGAGCACCTCATACCAAGCGGGTTGCGAGCGCTTGGCGCAGTGGATGATGGAAAACCCCGGAGTGAACATTCGCGTGGTAGGCCACACGGACAACGTGGGTTCGATACCATTCAACATGGCTTTGAGCGAGGACCGGGCCAAGGCGGTGCAGGCGTTTTTGGTGCAGCGCGGGGTGGACGGTTCTCGAATTCAAGTCGAGGGCAAGGGCCCGCTTGAACCGCTCGCGGACAACGACACTGAAGAGGGACGTGCCTTCAACCGACGCGTCCAGGTTGTGGTCTTGGAGTAACCGTCATTGCAGGTTCCAAACCGCAGACACGTAAAAGGTCCTCGGAGGCGCGGGGTTGTAGTACCTTCCGCCAAAGGCGTTCAGCTGGTTCCATCCCGAGTACGATGTGTTGGTGAGGTTTCTGACGCCGGCGGAGACGACGACCTTTTGCGAAGGTGGGGTCCAATCGAGATTCATGTTGACCGTGGCGTAGGTCGGGTGGATGTCCGTACCGTCGTTGTTGAGTGGCGTAGGGCCCACTGCTCTGAGCCAGGATGCGAGTGCGAAGTCGTGGCTTCGATCCCAAACGCGCCACCGGTGTTGCAAGCTGGTCAACCATTTGGCGGATCCAGGGAGGTTTCCTTCGCTCCAGCGGTGGAATTGCGCGGCGCCGGACCAGTTCAAGCGGTGGCGTCCCCAGGTTTGGGCTGACGCCCATTCCACGCCGCTCAAGACAACAGAAGAATCTGCGTTCACGAAGGTCACCGCGCCGTTTTCGGCGACAGCTTGGACCAACGCTCCTTGAATGCGTTGGTGGTACAGAACCAATTCGCCGGCCGTGTGGCGGGCGCCGCCTTCCAACGTCCACACCCGCTCGGCGTTCAGGTTGGCGAGCAAGGATCCGTTGCCGTCCGTGGACAGGGATTCGAAGTTGGTGGGGTCGCTGAATCCAGAACTTACTTGGATAAAGGCGGTCACGTCTTCGCTTAAAGGTTGCGACCAGCCGACGCGGGGGAGGAGCTGCGTGGCGTTGAAGGGCGCCGAGTAGGCCGTGTCGGAGGCCGTGCCTTGGGCCATGCGCGTGCGCTGCGACATGGCCACGGACGTCTCGAGTCGTGCCTCGTTCTTCCACGCCCACGAGAGGGCCGGGGCCCAATGGGCGCGGGACTGGCGCATCTCCAAGTCGTAATTCAGGGAGCCGTCGACGCCATCAAGAGCGCTGTCCCATTCCGCGTACGACCCGCGATCGTGCACGGCCAACAAGGTCCATTCCGCCTGGAAATCCACCTTGGCAAACGACCATTTAGCAAACCGCTGGCGCACCCTCAAGCTGGCTCCGGTTCCCGACTCTTCCTTGTATCCGTTGTAGAATTCGGAGGTGCCGTAGGGGTTAACCTTGTCCGTCCACCGCACGAGGGTCCAAACATCCAAGCTGCTCCGGTGCTGGTTCGCGCTGAGGTTGGGCACGTGGAGGTGGTGGCCCCAGAGGGCACGCCTGCGCTGGACCTGGGCGTCGTAGGCAAGCCCAGGAGCTTGGGTGGGGGCGGCGGCGCTGTCAACGGCACCCGGGAGACCCCAAGCGCCGGTTTGAAACGCAAGCCAGTCGTAATGTTTCGCTTTTTTGTTTCCATAGGCGCGGTCGGCTTCCACATGCCAACGGCGGTTCCATTCTTGGTCACGGTAGCCGCTGTTGGACGTCCGCGACATGCGGAGGTTCCAACCTTGGAGGCTGGCCGCAGCGTTGAGACGCGCCTGAAGCCCGCCGTTGCCCGTGCTGCCGAGAACGGATTGAACACGGGCCAGCGTCGGGCTGGACGCGCCATGCACCACAAGGGCCCCGCCGTAGGCGCCACCAAATGTGGTAGCGGCGGCTCCCGAAACAAGTTCCATGCCTCCCGACCACGCAGGGTCGAGCCATTCCAAAGGGCTCGTGCCGTCGGCTTCGGTGAGCAAGAACCCCCGCACATACAGCATCGTGTTGCGCACGCCAAAGGGACTGCGAAGCGCCGAGCCACGGACATTCAACCGACGGCTTCCGCCCATCCCTCGGGTGTCCATTTGGACTCCGGGCAGGGCGTTCAACGCGTTGCTGACGTCAGCGCTCCCGTACCCGTTGCCGAGCAAAGAGTCGGCGGTCCATCGCGTGGCGGCGATTTGTTCTGGGGCCAGAAGCGGGCTGAAGGTGGCAATGGCTGCGGAATCCAAAGAAACCCAGTTCCACATCAACGAGTCTGGGAGGAAGGATGCTTGGGTTTGCAAAGGCGCACCAAGCAAGGCCGCGAACAACGAGGTGAAAGCGGCAGCAAAGCAAGTTCGAATCATGGGTTAGGCAATCTCATTCAACCAACACGACGCGTGAAAGCGTGCTGCCACCGGCGCCTGTGGCCGTCAAGATATAGGTACCTGCCGTCCAACCTGCAAGAGGCAAGCGGAGGTTGTCCTCCAAGGTTCCCTCTGCAACTTTTGATCCGGTGACATCCCAAACGGCAAACGCGTTCCCCGCCCACGTTTCACCCACACGCAACGAGAGAAACTCCGTCGCAGGGTTGGGGAAAACTTCCACGCCGCGGTCGCTCAGACTGGTCACGTCGTTGGTGCCAGTTGGACGAAATTCTTTGATGAGGTTGGGGCCAGATCCTGGGTACGAGGGGCCGTTGAAGGCGAGGTAGATCGCACCGGTGTACGGGTTCACTGCCACGTCTCGAATGCGTTGGTTGAACGACGCAAAGAGCTCGTCTTCGCTATCCACCTCCAAGCCGTCCTCGCTCATGTGCAATACGCTCAGGCGCTCGTATTGGCCAGACAACCCGCCTAAGACGGCCATCAGCACCGACCCCTGCCATTCCGGAATCGCCGGGTGGTCGTAGTATTCAATGCCGTTGACGGCGACGCAGGGAGACCACGTTTTTAGGGGCTCTGCAACGTCGTTGGCGTCGCAGAAGGTCTGCTCGCTTGCCGTGTTGCATTCGCCTTCGACGTTGGGCCAGCCGTAGTTGCGACCCGGTTCGATGACGTTGAATTCATCCCAGTTGCTTTGGCCGTGTTCCGAGCTGTAAATCAGTCCGTTGGGCCCAAGACACAAGCCTTGGCTGTTGCGGTGTCCTTTGCTGAACACGTAGCTCGTGGGGTCGGGGTTGTCGGCGGGAACTGTCCCGTCGAGGTTGAAGCGCAGGACCTTGCCGTTGTCGCTGTTGTCGTTTTGCGAGCTCGCCCCACCGTCGCCTGCGTCGCCGGTGGTCATCAGCAGTGTGTTGTCCGGAAGCACGAGCAAGCGGCTTCCGTTGTGGATGCCTCCCGCGTCGACGGTGTGCAACACCTGCTCGTTCACCAAGCTGGTCCCGTTCCACTCAAACACGCTTAGGTTTTCAGCCGCGTTGCTCCATCCCGTGCCTGTAGTGTAGGCCAAGAACACTTGAGGCGTGGTGTTCCACTCCGGGTGCAAGGCCATGCCCAGCAACCCCGGTTCCCCGCTGCCGCCAAACACGTCGAGTTCCAGCACCGTCTCGTAGGCCCCGGTGACAGGGTCGATGTGCAGGACGTCCCCGTGTCGGGTGGTGCACCAGAGCATGTCGTCCGGTCCCCACAGCAGTTCCCATGGGATGTTCACCCCAGAGACGAGGTCGTATTCCGTCAGGACGGTTTGTTCGAGGTTCCACGTTGTTTGGCCCCAAGCAGAGGCGCCAAGGCACAAGGCCAAAAGGAGGGAGGTGAGCTGGGTTTTCATTCGTTCAGGGTTCAGCGTGAGGTGTCAAAAGCGACGGCACCCCAAGCGGGGACTGTTCCGCCTTCGGTCAACAAACCCGCCAGCATGCGCGCAGGTTGCATGGCGCCGTCGGGCAAGGATACGGGCGATTTGCCGCGATTCAAGTACAGGTCGGTACTTTCGCCCAAGTACGTCCTGCGAATGCGGAGCAAATCCGGCGAGACCAGTTCGAAATCCGTGGTTCCGAAAAGCAGGCTCATGCGGCTCTGACGCAAGTTCGCCCAGGTGGCCGTCCAATCGCGTGTCGCGTGTTCTTCCGCGTTCAGGTTTGCGAACCGCATCATGCGGCGGTTGTCAGGGTCGTTTCCGCCCACGTCTGCGATCTCGTCGCCGTAGTACACGCATGGGATTCCAGGGACGCTCATCAGGTACGACATGAGAAGCCTCATCTTGGCGTATCCGTCCGGGCCGCCATGTTGAATGTCGCGCGTCCAGCCCTGAAACTTCATGTCCTCGTCGGTGTCGAGCGTGCCGTCCGCGAGGGACGTAAATCGGGGCCGGTCTTGGTTGCCGGTGATGTTTCCCATCAAGTGATGTGCGCCGTACGCAGCCAAACTCTCCCGGTTGGTCGCAATCACGTCTTCCCACGACCCGTCTTCAAAGGCAATGGCACCCACGGCCTTGTCGTACAAGTTGAAGTCAAACTGCGCGTCAAGCATTCCGCTGGACAGGTAGCTCCCAATCAGGTCGGGGCTTCCGTACGTTTCGCCGATTTGGAACAAGCGCGTTCCTGTTTCGGCGTGTGCGGATTTGAGTTTGGCGGTCAACTTGCGCCAAAAGACTTCGCTGATGTGCTTCGTCGCGTCGTGCCGGAAACCGTCGATTCCACTGTGGTACGCCCACCACGTTGCGCTGTCCGACATGGCTTCCGCGACTTCCTGCCGCTCCAAATCCAAGGTGGGCATGAACGTGTCAAACCAGGTCGTCAAACGGTATTCGTCCCACCGCTCGGTGTTCAGGCTTCCGTCCGGCAAATGCAAGTCCGTCGTCCAATCGGGGTGCACCTCCATCAACGGGTGATCTTCATGCACGTGGTTGGCGACGTAATCCAGCACGACGTTCATGCCGGCGGCATGGGCTTGGTCGGTGAGCCGCTTCAAGGACTCGCGTGAGCCAAGCCGCCGGTCCACCTCGGTGCAACTCACGGGCCAATACCCGTGGTACCCGCTGAACCGGCTCGTGACGTCGGTACGCGCGCTGTCTTGCCAGTAACCCCAGGCTCCTTCGGCGTTCCAAGTGATGGGGGAGATCCAGACCGTGTTCATGCCCAAATCGCGGAAATACCCGCTCTCCAGCACATCGACAACCCCCTCCAAGTCGCCTCCAAAGTGGTTGGCTTGCGGCAAAATGCTGGGGTCGTTGACCGGCTCGTCGTTGTCGGGGTTTCCGTTGACGAAGCGATCGACCATCAGAAAGTACATCGTAGCGCTGTGCCAGTCGGACCGGTCCAGGTCAGCCACGTCGAGTACGGGCCGGTCTCCTTCCATGGGGATCAACACGTCTTGCGAAATCCCGCCGTCTCGGGCCGCCCACGCCCGAACGTGGTGCCGTCCCTCGCCAAACCCCTTGAGCATGGCGGGAAGGGTAACCGCCTGGTCGTGCGAACCGTGGTGTACCAAGACGTTGTCTACCGCGATAAGCAAATCCGCAGGCCCGTCGGTCGTGAAAAAAAGCTTTTCGCCGTTGGTGTTGACTTCCAGGCTCGGGGGCTGAGGGGATTCTACCGCCACCACGGAATTTCTGCCGCCCATGCCGTTGGAGATGGAGTTGGGATTGGCGGAGTCGAGGATCCATTCGCCGTCCACCACCCATTGGTAGGGGTGGTTTCCAGGCCGCAGCACGGCGTCGTACGCAAACACCCCAGGCATCCCGTCCACGGGACTGGCAGGCTGCGGGGTCCATCCCGTGAGGTCTCCCACAAATTCAACCGAGCCGGAGGCTAGGAACGAATTGTTGGTGTCCCATGTAAACGAATGGGCTCGCTCTCCTTTGGACAACACCGGAACAACCCGGGCACCCCCCTCAACCGTCAAGCTCAGCAACCCGATTCCGCTTGGCGGTGCCACTGGCAGGACAACGAGTCCGTCCGTCACTTCCAAGGTGTCGGCTTGCTCTGGAGTCGGAGCGTAAACAACGAGGTCTACACTTTCGCCAGGTTCGAGGAAATCCTGCACATTCACGGCTGTGTTGAGCGCGCCCGCTTGCACTGGCATCAACGTTCCCCACGATGCTTTCTGAGCAGTGGCTTTTGGCTCAGGAGATTGGCATCCGAGAACGGCAAAGGCCGCGACGACGGTCACAGCCTTTGTCAAAAAAGTCAAGGTTTTCATGAGCTTATTCGCAATCCAGAAGGGGAACGAGGGTTTCGTAGTAGATGCCGTCCCACGGCGTGGTGTCAGGCGAATACGTGAACCCCGGTTTTAGGGGATAACAAATCAAAGAGAGGATGCCAAGACCCTCTGGCACGATGCCTTCGAAAAATTCTTCAGGCAAGATCACGAGGCGGTAAAAGCCAGGTTTGTCGGGCACGGGAGTCATTCGGAGCTCGGGCGTGTTCGTCACGTCGGCGTCTGCCGCCAAGGCGTAGTATTGGCCGTCCGTTCCGCGCGCCTTGACTTGCAAGTAAACCTCGTCGTTTTCGATGTCGGTGAGGTCGACGTCCAGGTTGTTGTTGTACGTCAGGCTCACGAAGTCGTCCGCCCGCCTCGTTTCAGGGAACACGCACATTTTCTCTTCGCACAGCTTGGGCAAAACGCCCACGTTGAAGTCTTCAGTCTTGGCCTCTCCGTAGTCTTCCAGTCCAGGGTATGGGGCACCGTCTTTCAGCTTCGCCAAACACGAAATGCCTTGGCTGTACAATCCGCTTGCGTCGGTGTAGAATTGGGAAGGAACGAACGTCAAGGTGTAGGTCAAGCCTCCTTGGTGGACCAATTGCAGGTCGTCGTTGCTGTTGTTCCAAGAGCCATTCGTCCCTACGGGGTCGCTGGGCGTCCACGTCCAAATGTAGACAGGGAGGTCGGGGTTCGCCTCGAGAATGGTTTTGAGGCCGAAGGACTCACTTTGAGAAATGTCGAACGTCAGCGTGACTTCTTCGTGCAGTCCCGTGGGGGTCGGTGACAAGGTCACCGCTTGTCCAAAGGCCGCGGATTGAAGCATGGCCAAGGAGCCGGTCAGAAGACCGAAACGTTTCAGCATGGGGGTGAAGGTGTTCATGAATCGCATCACTGTCGGTTAAAGCTGAAGGTGTACGCCAACACCGGATCCCCGTCGCATGGACGGTCGTACACGACGTCAAGCAAATTGTCGTGGGGACGAACCACCGCGCCGAGGTTGTATTGAAGCGTGTCACTTGGGTTTCCGTCGACGTCCGCAGTGGCCAAAATCAAGTACGTGGGGTGTTCTTCGTCGTCCAGTCCCCAAGTGCCTTGTTCGCCGAAGTAATTGCGGCCCTTCTCAATGGACACGTTGTACGAGCGGTCTTCGTTCAACGTGATTTGGAGAGGCGTGACGATGCCGTCGATGTAGAGTTCACTCAAGTCCCGCACCTCCTTCAAGGGGCTTTGCAAATCTGTTTGGGAGAAGGAGGCCATCTGCCAAACCCCAATCATGCCTTCCACTTTGTTGAAAGGTTCTCCCAGTTCGCCTTGCAATTCAGGTTTGCAGCTCGTCCAAACTCCGAGGAGAAGCAGGGTCATTGCAGCGAAGAAAAAGTTGAATTTCGTGTTCATGCGTTCCAAGGGTTGGGTCAGTTGCATCCGCCGACTTCGTTGAACTCAAATCCGGCCACGTTGCCCTCCGAGGCAGAGAACTGCAGCGCCATTCCGGGACAATCCCACGGGGCATTTCGAATCGTGATGTCTTCGCCCATGGCCCCGCGTCGCTGAAGTTGTTCGACCCACAGGCCCATGCCCAAGGTCTCTTTACGGTATTCGTCCCGTGCTGCCGTGACGACGTCGCTTGCGGAAGACGAGCTGTCCAAGAGGTACACGTCAGAGGTGATTCCTGCGCGTTGGCGAATGGCGTTGATGTCGGCGATGGCTTGATCCAGGTTTGTGCCGGTTTCACCGTAACACTCCGCCCGGATGAGCATCAGCTGCGTGAGGTGAATGAGCGGCACGTTGAAGAAACTGTGGTCCGTGAAGCGGGTAAGCAGCGTTTTGCCTTCGGTAGGCAGGTAATCCAACCACAAGGCACGCTTGTCTTCCGAACCCCCTGTTGCGATTTGCTGGAACCAGTCCCAATACTGCGTGGTCAGGGTGACTTCCGGGTTGGCGGCGGGTTGCCACCACTGAACGAATTGATCCGTGCGGTTGTCGTTGGTTGCCAAGGTGCTGTACACCGCGAACACCGATTCAGAACTGGTGGCCCCAATGGGCAGTCGCAAGCGGACGAACGCGCTGTCTGTTTCAGGTTGCTCGAGGCTGTACCGTCCGCTTTGGATCACGTCATCGGCCAGAACGGCCGCCTCTGAAAATTCCATTTTTAGAAAGTGCACTTGGGCTAGAAGCGCTCTGGCCGCGTCTTTGGTAGCGTAGATGCCGTTCTCTTCAGGAAGGTTGGCGATGGCGTCATTCAGATCGGCTTCGATTTGGCTGTAGGCCTCAGCCACGGTTGCCCGTGGGAACGGTGCGTCGCGCAAGTAGGTGGGGAGAGGAATGCCAGGATGACTGTTGTCGGCCGTAAACCCGTAGGGCTGGGCGAACATCTTAACGGCTCCCCAAAAACAAAATGCGCGGATGAATTTGCCTTCGGCTTCCATGCGGTTTTGGTCTTCGGAAGAAAGCCCTTCAATCAAATCAAAGCTGTCGATCAAACTATTCACTCGAAGAACAGGGTAAAAGAAATCGCGGTTGATGCCACCCACGTACGTGGTCCATCGGATGGTTTCGCGATTGTAGATGGCCTTGAGGTCGTTGTTGGCAAGCGGTTCGTTGGTGTTGTCGCCGCGAAGCTCGTTCATGAGTTGGACGTCTCCGTCGTACAAGTTGGCGAGCACGTCGTAACACGAAACAAGAAGAGCTTGAAGGTCTTCAGGCGTCTCGAGGGCGTCTTCCGCCAAAATGTATTGGTCTGGATTGACTTCCAGCCAGCGGCAGCCCGTAAACGCGAGTGATGCGGCAAGCAGGGCCGTGAAAAGGAATGCTGAATTCTTCATGGCGCTTAGAAGTTGGCGTTGATGGCGAAAATGACAGAGCGCTCTTGAGGAGCAGTGAGGTAGTTGGCACCGCCTGAGAAGTTTCGGTCTTGGCGATTTTCAAAGTCGCGTGTGAGTTCAGGATCCAACCCGATGAAGTTGGTCAGCACGAAAAGGTTGTTGCCACTTAGGCGCAACGTGACGTCCCCTTTGCTCATGGGTACTCGGTAGGACACCGAAGCATTGCGAAGACGCACGTAGCTCGCGTCGTACATGAACAAGCTCGTGTTCCACCATGGGAATCCCGCGGGCAAGCCGTACGTTGTTTCGTCCAAGGTCAAGCGTGGGAACGACGCAATGTCTCCAGGTTGACGCCAGCGGTCGAACAAGTCGGTGCGCATGTTCCAATCGGTGACCACACCGAGTTGGCGCTTTGCGGAACTGTCCCAAATCTTGGCACCAAAAGCGGCGGTGAATTGGCTGCTGAACGTCCAGTTCCGGAAGGAAAATTCGTTGCGCAACCCACCAACGTGGTCGGGAAGGCCGTCACCAACCGCCTGACGGTCCTCGAGGTTGTATTCAAAGGTTTCGTTGCCGTTGATGTCGATGTAAACGGGCAGCCCAGATTCCGGATCCACATGGCTGAAGGGGACCAAGAAGTAGGTGGTCAATGGCGCCCCCGTGACTGCACGACTGTCGTTGGTGCCACCTGAGATTGCGTCCTCGGTAAAGGCCCCCGTGCTGACCAGTTCGTTGTAGTTGTAGGCGTAGTTCAAAACCGTTTTCCACATCAACTCTGAATTGGCGGGCAGGTTGTTGGAGGTGATGCCAACCTCCACGCCCCGGTTCAAGACTTCTCCTGCGTTCACGGAACGGTTGTTGAAGCCCGTATGAGAAGGAAGCTCCACGTTCATGAGGACGTCGCTGGCGAGCTTGTCGTACAGCCCGAGTTCCACGGCAATACGGTCCTTCCAAAGCCCCATTTCCACCGATGCATCGAGGGTACGAACGGTCTCCCAACGCAGGTCCGGGTTGCCCGGTTGAGTGGGGAACACAATGGTGTCGCCGGCGTAGGTCGCGCCTTGGCTCTGGTCCACGTAGAGCGCGAATCGGCTGAATCCGTCGATGTTGGCGTTGCCCGTTCGGCCCCAAGAAGTACGAACCTTCAAAAAGCTGAAGACCTCTGAGTTGAACCACTCCTCGTCGCTGGCCACCCAGCCCACAGAAGCGGAGGGGAAGAAGCCGAACCGGTTGTTTTCTCCAAAACGTGACGAGCCGTCTACGCGAGCCGTCGCCTGAAAGAAGTAGCGGTCGTTCAGACTGTAGTTCAAACGCGCGAATGTCGAAGCAAACCCGTCCGTGCGGTATTGAATGGGGTAGGCGTTGGTGACGGTGGACACTGCGTCGTACAGGCTGTCGTTCAACCCGAACAAGCTGTCTCGAAGCGCTTCAAGGGCGTAGGCCGGCCCTTCGGAATCGCGAAGGTTGAACCCGAATCCGTCGCTCTCGAATTTTTGGGCTTCTGCTCCAACCATGACAGTGAGGCTCGTGGAATCGTCTTCAAGGATGCGCACGGTTGCGTTGGCGCCGACGTTGTAGTTGCGGGAGTTGTACTCGCTCCAGTTTCCGTAGGCGAAGCCGTTCGTGCGGTCGAGCGCGGAGTTCTCGTACGAATCGTTTTCAAGCTTGCTGTTGTCGTATCCGCCGTTGAGGACGATGTCCAATTTGCTGTGTGGCGAAACGACGATTTGGCCTGTCGCAATTTGACGTCGTTCCGTTTCGCGCCATTGGATCAGATCTTGGTAGGCGAGGGGGTTGTACCAACGGTTGAGTTCGTAGTTGCGCTCGGTGCTTGTCAAGTTGCCGTTCTCGTCAAAGGTGGAGTCCACCACGAACGGAGCCATGTAGGGAAGGGCCGTGGACATCGCCGTGCCAATGCCGCCGGACCAGCCGCCGCGGACCCGCTGGTTTTGGCCTTCCGAGGTGCTTCCTGACAGCAACACCTTGAACTTGTCGCTTGGCGTCCAGTCGAAGTTCGTGCGCGCACTCGTTCGTGTGTAGCTGTTGCCCATGGCGTAGCTCTCGTTCTTGTCGTAGCTCACCCCGTTGTACATGGACCACGTTTCTCCCCCGCTCCGGAGGCCAATGTTTTGCTGCGTTTTTTGAGCGCGGCGCGTAAACAGATCAAACCAATCGGTGTTGGTCTCCAATGCTTGTTCATAGGCGGCTTTTCGCACTTCTGTGCTTGAGGAAGGAGTGCTGAGGTAGGGAAGCCAAACGTAGCCTGTTCCGCCGTCGTTTTCCCACGCTTCCTGACGGATGGTGAGGTATTCTTCCGTCGTCATCATGTTGGGCGTTGCAGTGGACTCGCCGTATCCGTAGGACGACCCGTAGCTGACCTGAATGCCGTTCTTGACTCCTCTTTTCGTGGTGATCAAAATGACCCCGTTGGCACCTCGGGAGCCGTAGATGCCGGTAGCCGCAGCATCTTTCAAGACTTGGATGTCCTTGATGTCGTTGGGGTTAAGGCTGGCAAGAGGGTTGCGGTTCATGGCACCGCTGTTGCCGCCTGCGAAGTAGTCTTGGGTGATGGGGATGCCGTCGACGACGTAGAGCGGGTCACCTCCCGCGGAAATGGAGCTCAGTCCACGAATGCGCACAATGGAACCACTTCCCGCCATACCTGAACCTTGAGTCACTTGGACTCCCGCGGCCTGTCCTTGCAGAGCAGCTTCGAACGACGGGGTTTGGACGGCGGTGATTTCCTTGGAATCGATGGTCGCAATCGACCCTGTGACTTCCTTTTTCCGCTGAACCCCATAGCCGACAACCACGGATTCGTTCAGGAGAACAGCGTCCTCGCGAAGACGGATGTTGAGGGTTTTGATTTCGCCCTGTTTTAAGGTTACCGACTTGGTTTGGTCGAGGTGGCCGATGAACGAAAAGGTGATGTCGTGGTCACCTGGGGCGAGCAACAACGTGTAGTTGCCGTCGAGGTCGGTGAACGCCCCTTTGCCATTTTCTGCCATCACGGTGGAAGAGGGAAGGGCGTTGCCCTGATCGTCAGTTACCCGTCCTTGGAGGGTGCCTTGGCTCCAAGCTGCCATGGCTCCCCCTGCAAGGGACAGGGCGAAGAAAACGAGGTGTGTGAATCGAGTCATCAGGTGGTTTTCTCGTGGGTGAAATTCGAGGTCCATTTCGATGGTGTTAAAAGTACACCAAGGGGGCGCACTCAGCGTGAGATTTTGTGCACAGGTGTTGAAAACATCGTGCCTTCCTCAAGCCACGTCAACCGGTACATGCCTCCAGCGAGGTGTGTCAAGTCCACATGCCATCCCGCAGGTTGAGGGGTGAATGCGACTGAAGTCACAGGTCGTCCAAGCAGGTCAATTAGGGTCAGATTGCTCACGCGATGCGATGCGCTGTGCTGAAGGGTGATGCCCGACGTGGCTGGGTTGGGAAAGACGGACCACGTGGCCTGCGCTTCAGACACTCCGGACGTCGCGTCGAGGCCGTCGCAATCTTGGTCGATGCCGTCGTTGGCGACATCTACCGCTCCTGTGTAGATGGTTGCGTCGTTGTCGTTGCAATCGCCTTCCGAGACCAATTGCCCGTCTTGGTCCACGTCAATTTCCGTCAACACCGGCACCTCAAGCGGCACGTCGGTGTAGACATGGAATTCACCAGGAGCGAACGGCACGGTGGTCTCGAGGTCGGTCACCTCCAGAGCTTCGCCGGAGAGGAAGTCGTACCACGTGCCTGTGTGCGTGAATCCGGGGACCATGTCGATGCTCGAGGTGCGGTAGTTGCCGACGACGATGGCGTCGCCTTGGGCATGCTCAAACATCATGCGCTTGCCGAAGCCTTGGTCGACGTCGAGGGAGAACCACGACGCGTCGGGTCCGAAGGCGGGGAAGTCGCGTTTCAAACGTCCGAGGGCGGCACTGACGTCGTAAAGGTGGCGCCGTTCAGGTTCGGCGTAGTAATCCCACCGCACGGGCTTCGCTTCAATGCGGCAGTTGGGGTCCACGGTCACGCCGTCGCTGCACGTGTTGATGCTGTAGTCGTACCCGAGCTCTTCAAATTGCCAAATCAGTCGTGGCCCCGGCATCAACACGTTGAAGCCCATGGTGAGCTGCTGGCGCCGCAGGGCGGTGACGAGATCGCTCGCGTCGTAGTCGCCGTTGCTGTTTCCGTACTGCAGGTTCTTGTACATCAGGCGCTCTTCGTCGTGGCTTTCCGCGTAGGCGACCGCGTGGCGGTCTTGGAAGTTGTGGCTCTGGTAATTCGCCCAAGTCAGGTCGTTGCTGCTGTAGCCCATGCTGGCCTCTTGGTAACCGTGTGTGGCGTTGGTCCAAAGCATGAAGCCGGCGGCGTCGCCGTTTTGGCCGTTGTAATTGGCCAATTCCAATTCCTCGTTGTAATCGCACCAATGTTCCAAAATCATGTACGCCGTGGGGTCTTCCGCCCAAACGTGGTCGCCGTACTCCTTCAACCAAGCGATCCGCTGGGAACTGTATCCGCCGTTGACGCCCTGTTGCTGGAGGATGCCTTGCGTGAAGTCCCAGCGAAACCCGTCCACGTGGTAGTTCTCGAGCCAGTGATCGAGGTTTTGCTTCACGAACTGGCGCGTCAGCGAACTCGCGTGGTTCCAGTCGTAGAAAAACGTGAGATCGTGGGGTGCTTGGACGTTGAACCACGGGTTGTAAGGCAACACCGTCCAATCTTCCCAGTACATGGTGATGAAGGGGTTGGGTTGGTCGGCGTGGTTGTACACGACGTCGAGGATGACGGCGATGCCTCGTTCGTGGCAGGCGTTGACCAGGGACTTGAGATCTTCCTTGGTGCCGTACGCCTTGTCCACGGCAAAGTAGAAAGTGGGGTTGTAGCCCCAGCTGTCGTTGCCGTTGAATTCGTTGACGGGCATGAGTTCGATGGCCTGCACGCCCAGGTTGTCCAAGTAGTCGAGTGTGTCTTCGATGGCCTTGAACGTGCGGTCGTCTGTGAAGTCGCGCACCAAGATTTCGTAAATCAGCAAATTCTCTTGATCGGGCCGCACGTACGCGCCGTCCGTCCACGCGTATTCCGGTTCTCCTGGAGTCAAGACGGACACCGGTCCGGACGTGTGCTCGGCTGGGTAGGGAAGCAGGTCGGGGTAGGTGCTTTCAGGAATCCACGGGTCGTTCCACTGGTCGAGGATGACTTCGGCGTAAGCATCCGCGTACCGCGCGTCGTCCGGGAGAATGTGGTACTGGTAACGGTACGGGGTTCCAGGCGTCAAGCCGCCGATCTCCAGCCAATAGGTTTGGCCGTCGCCCGAGTCGTACATCATGGAGGCACCCGAAATGGACCAGCCGTTGAAGTCCCCGACGACGAACACGAAGTCCTTGTAAGGCGCGGTCCATTGCAGCAGAACCGTCGAGTCGTTGAGGTGGTTGATGCCGTCTGTCATTCCCGCAGGAGGCGCGAGCACAGGGGCGGATTCCGGGAGAACCGCCACGTTGGCTTGGTCGAATGACGACAAGCCGTCCACTTCTGCGGAAACCTGCAGCGCGTAATCGCCTGCCACGTCGAGGTTGAGGTCGTGGGTCAACGAGGAACCCGTTCCGGTGGCGACAACCTCGCCATTCACGCTCAAGGTCAAGTCGCATTCCTGCGTCGCTTGGGCCACGACGGTCAGCGTTGACGCGAGAGGTTCTACGCTCGAAACTCCCGCAGGGCTGGTGAAAATGACTTCAAATGACCCGTCGGAGATGTCGTAGAAGATGTCGCTTTCGTCGGCGGTTTTTCCCACCAAACTTCCGTCGGCATTTCGAAACACAAAGGCCAGTTGTTCGATGGTGATGCCGTCAGGCACCCCGTAGTACTCGGCCAGCGTCAATCCGCCAAAATCAAAGCTATGCACTGTGCCTTCGACCGGCAAAAGCGCGTTGCCGTTGTTGGCTTGGCTGCCGTTGTTTCCGTTGGGCCACGGGTTGTGAACGTATTGCCAGTCTGAAGGCGACGTGCTTTCCGACGTGATGACGCCAGTATGGGCGTACACAAACGGACAAGGTGGACACGGCGGTTCTTCGTCAATCAATGCCGCGTTTCCCTCGGCCACGTTGTAATAAAGCGTGACTTGATCGTTCTGAGTGGGGAACGGCGGGTCGGTCCAAACGATTTGGCCCCACATGGCAGGTGCAAACAGAAAGCCAAGTGCGGCGAAAGTCCAAAAGCGGGAGAGGAGGCTGCGGGTCATGCGTCGTGGGTGAGGTTGGCGTCGAACGTGAACAACTGAGCGGGTTTGTGCAACACGCCTTCTTCCTTTTCGTCAAGCGCAACAACGTGGTCCATACGCTTGACATTCTTTCGGAAGTTGCGCTTATCCAGCTTTTTATCTAGCACAATCTCGTGCAAAGCTTGAAGTTGTCGCAAGGTGAATTTCTTGGGAAGCATTTCAAATCCGATGTGCTTGGATTCGAGTTGCTCGCGCAGGGTCACGAGGGCCAAATCTGCGATGTCATCGTGGTCAAACGCCAGCCCAGGGATGGCGCCGACATCGACCCAATCGGCCTCTCCGGCAAAGGAGGAGGCCTGCGGGGCGTGGTCGTGGAGGGACACCAACCCGAAGTACGCGACGGTCATCACGCGATTTTCTGGGTGCTCGCGAAACGTGCGAAGCCAATGTTGATCCTTCAGTCCCTTGACGCGGTCGGGGTCTCCGAAGGCATGAAACTGCTTCAGGTAGACGTTGTCGAGTCCCGTCAATTCGTTCAACACGCGCGACGCCGCGTCGTCCAGCGATTCGTGTTCGTGCACGAAATCTCCAGGCAAAGCGAGTTGAAGCTCGTCTTCGGAGAGCGGACCCTCGGAAGAGGTGCGTTGCCGTATCAAAAGCAACTTCAGCGCTTCGCCGTCAAATCCAAAAAGGGCGCAATCGACACTGACGTCCATGAATTCTTGGGTTAACTAAGGTGGGTAGGGCCGGCAAGATACGGGCCTTGGTGTCGAAAGTACACTTATTCGGCTGCTTTGTGCCAAAACTTCTCCACGACGTTCGGAATTGCGACGAGTTTGCCGCAAATTTGTGCGCCTTCAACGAAAGGCCAGTTTTGCGACGAGTACACACCTGATGAAAAAAATTGCAGTTCTCACCTCTGGAGGCGACGCCCCGGGCATGAATGCCGCGATCCGCGCGGTTGTGCGTACGGCGGTCTTCCACGACATGGAGGTGGTGGGGGTCTTTCAAGGCTACCAAGGCTTGATCGACGGGGATTTCAAGCGATTGCACGTTCGTTCGGTAGCCAAAATTTTGGGCCGAGGTGGCACCATTCTGAAGTCAGCACGCTGCAAAGATTTTCACGATGCCGAAGGGCGGAAACGCGCTCACGTCAACCTGGTCGAAGCCGGAATTGACGGACTCGTGGTGATTGGCGGCAACGGTACCTTCACCGGGGCCATGAAGTTTGGACGGGAGACGGGCTTCCCTGTGGTGGGCCTTCCCGGCACCATCGACAACGACCTGAGCGGTTCCGACTCCACCATCGGTTTCGACACAGCCATCAACACGGTGGTCGACGCGGTCGACAAGATTCGTGACACCGCCGACAGCCACAACCGGTTGTTCTTCGTGGAAGTGATGGGCCGCGACAGCGGGTTCATTGCGTTGAAGTCCGGAATCGCAACGGGCGCCGTCGCAGTCATGACACCTGAGATGGGCATGAGCATCGACGACCTCGTTGCCGTGCTTCAGGCGGGAGAACAGAGCAACAAAACGAGCAGCATCGTCATCGTGGCCGAGGGCGACCCCAACGGCGGGGCTTACGAAATCGCGAAACGCGTTCAGGAGAAAGCCGACAGCTACGAGACACGAATCACGGTGCTGGGGCACCTGCAACGCGGGGGGAGCCCGTCGTGCTTTGACCGAGTGTTGGCTTCGCGCCTCGGAGTTGCTGCAGTGGAGGCCTTGCGCCAAGGACATCACGACGTCATGGCAGGGGTCATCAACGACCGCATTGAATTGACGCCGTTCGAATCGGCAATCGGAACGAAGAGTTCCATCAACGAAGACGAAGTGCGCATTGCCCGGATTTTGTCCATCTAACTACGAACACACTACACAACACTTTTATGAAGCGCATTGCAATCAACGGATTTGGCCGCATCGGCCGTTTGGCGTTCCGCCAGCTGGTCAGCCGCCCCGCCTTTCAAGTGGTCGCCATCAACGACCTCACCGACGTCGAGACGTTGGCCCATTTGTTGAAATACGACAGCATACACGGCTTGTTCCAGGGAGAGGTTTCTGTGGCCAACGGCAACTTGGTGGTCAACGGAACTGAGATTCAGATCTCTGCAGAGCGCAATCCTGCTGATTTGCCTTGGGGAGCCATGAACGTCGACTTGGTGGTGGAATCCACTGGGGTGTTTGCGGACGCGGAAAAAGCTTCGGCTCACTTGACAGCCGGCGCGGGAAAAGTCATCATTTCAGCTCCTGCGAAGGGAGATTTGAAAACGGTGGTGCTCGGCGTGAACGACGACATCCTTACCGCAGAGGACCGCATTGTAAGCAACGCTTCCTGCACGACCAACTGCTTGGCTCCCATGGCCAAGGTGTTGAACGATTCGTTTGGCATGGAAAAAGGCTTCATCACGACGGTGCATGCGTACACGGCGGACCAGCGTCTGCAGGACGCGCCCCACAAGGATTTGCGTCGTGCCCGTGCTGCCGCCCTCAGCATGATTCCCACGTCCACCGGCGCTGCGAAGGCGGTTGGCTTGGTGCTGCCAGAATTGGCGGGCAAGCTCGACGGCATGGCCGTGCGTGTTCCCACGCCCACAGGGTCTGTGACAGACCTCACTGCGGTGTTGAAAAAGGAAGCCACCGCCGAGGAAGTGAACGCCGCCTTGAAGGCTGCGGCTGAAGGCCCCATGAAGGGGGTTCTTCAGTACTGCGAGGACCCCATTGTAAGCGTGGACATTGTGGGGAACACCCACAGCTGCATCGTGGATGCCGCGCTTACGAAATGCTCAGGTACGCTGGTGAAGTTGTTCGGTTGGTACGACAACGAAGCAGGCTACGCAACGCGCGTCGTGGATTTGGCCGAGCGCCTCGCCTAAGCCTCCGGTTGTGCGGATTCTGATTGCAGACAGCGGTTCGACCAAGTGCGATTGGTTGGCCATCACGGAACACGGTCAAGAACTTGGGGAATTCCATTCCATGGGATTCAACCCGTTCTTTCACGATTCCGACTTGGTCGAACGCGAAATGCGCGCCAATTCGCAAGCCATGGAAATGGCGGATTCTGTGGACAAGGTCTACTTCTACGGTGCAGGATCGAGCTCTCCCGAGCTGTGTGAGGTGATCGCAGAGGGGTTGCGCCGCGTGTTTGGCAACGCTGAAGTTCATGTGGGTCACGATTTGGACGGGGCCGCCTACAGCACGTACACCGGGGAACCTGCCGTGACGTGCATTCTCGGGACAGGCTCCAACAGCTGCATGTTTGACGGCGAGCTCGTTTCCGAGGAGGTTCCTGCGTTGGCCTACATCCTCGGCGACGAGGGGAGTGGGTCTTGGTTTGGCAAGAAGTTGCTTGCCGCGTTTTTGTACCACAAACTCCCTGAAGAAATCCACGACGACTTTGTCGAACAATGCGGTCTGGACAAGCAAGCCATCTTGAAGCGCGTGTACCAAGAGCCTGATGCGAACGTGTTTTTGGCAAGTTTCATGACGTTTTTGGGACGGCACAAATCCCATCCGTTTGTTGAGGCTTGGTTGGACGAAGGCTTCAAAGCCTTTTTGGATGCGCATGTGGCTTGCTTCCACGGTGCAGCTTCGATGCCAATCCACTTTGTTGGAAGTGTGGCGTATCACTTTCAGGACGCCCTCAAGCGCGCATGTTCGGATCGAGGGTACCGCCCTGGCAACATCATCAAAAAGCCGATTGACGGCTTGGCACAATACCACGTTCAATTCATCTTGCAGAAGAGCTAAGTCATGAAACTGAAGGGTTGCTTGTTTGACATGGACGGCGTCATCGTGGACTCGGCGTCGCATCATTACGTCGCCTGGAAGCGCCTTGCGGAAGAATTGAGCATTCCGTTCACGGAAGAAGACAACCACGCCTTGAAGGGGTTGAGCCGGGTGGACAGCCTTGAGCACATCCTTCGCCTGGGGCATTTGCAGCTTGACGAAAAAACGAAGCTCAAGCTCATGGCCCAAAAAAACGCCTGGTACCTCCACCTCATTGAGGGCATGCGAGCAAAGGACATCTTGCCGGGTGCGGCCGAATTGATTCGGGAATTGAGTGAAGCAGGAGTGGGGGTAGGCTTGGGGTCTTCCAGCCGCAACGCGCAGTTGATTCTGGACAACGTCGGCTTGACCTCGTTCTTCGACGTGGTGGTCGACGGCAACCACATCACGTTGAGCAAGCCCGATCCTGAGGTGTTTTTGAAAGGAGCCCAAGGCTTGGGCCTGCATCCCCGTGAAATTGTGGTGTTCGAGGACGCGGCCTCCGGCGTTCAAGCTGCCAAGACAGGCGGGTTTTTCGCCGTAGGGGTCGGCAGCCCGGAACAGCTTGGGCAAGCCGACGTCGTCGTGCCCAACTTGGAGGGCGTGACGCTCGAAGTTTTGAAAACCTGGGTGAGTCAAGGTTGATTCACTCGCCAACCCAAGTGCGATGAATCGGTACCTCGTAGCAGAAGATTGGCGTGTGGTGGAGCGCGGGTTTGACCCCGCCAACATGCGCAGTTCAGAGAGCATTTTCTCACTCGGAAACGGACGGTTTGGACAACGTGCCAACCACGAGGAGGGCTACTCAGGAGACCACATGTTGGGCAGCTACGTAGGAGGGGTGTATTACCCTGACCGGACCAAAGTGGGGTGGTGGAAAAACGGGTACCCGGAGTACTTCGCCAAGGTGTTGAACGCCACGAATTGGACGCGGACGGAGGTTCGAGTTAACGGCACGCTGCTTGACTTGGCCAAGGCCCATGACGTCTCGGAGTTTGAGCGCGTGTTGGACATGCGTCAGGGATTGCTTCAGCGCTCCTGCGTGGTGGAAGTCGAGCCAGGAGTGAAGGTCAAGTTGGAAACCGAGCGTTTCGTCAGCATGGCTTCTCCCAACCGCGCCGCAATTCAAATGACCGTGACTCCGTTGGCCGGGGTGACGTCCTTGGTTTGGGTGCCCTTGTTGGACGGAGGGATCACCAACGAGGACACGAATTGGGACGACGCATTTTGGCGTCACGACGGGCACTCCTCCGAAGCTTCTGCAGGAACATCGGTGTTGGTCAACACGACTGAAAAAACGGAGTTCACGGTCGGTACCGCGCAAGCCGTGGTGGTCGAAGGCGTTTCTTGGGAGGAAGTGGGGGGCGACAAGTGGGCAGGTCTGTCAGGGCAAAGTTCCTCCACCGAGTCCGTCACCTTGACCAAACACGTCGGCCTGGTCAGTTCCCTCCACTTGGCAAAAGAGCTTTGCGGCGACGGGGCCTTGGAAGAGGCCTTGGCCGGACGGGAGTCCGGATACGAGGCTGAACGCGCAGCCCACGTGGATGCTTGGGCTCAGGTTTGGGCCTTGGGGGACATTCGCATTGAGGGAGACGTCGAAGCGCAACAGGCCATTCGGTTCAACATCTTCCACCTGAACCAAACGTACCGTGGCGACGACGCCCGCTTGAACGTGGGTCCCAAAGGCTTTACGGGAGAGAAGTACGGGGGGGCGTCCTACTGGGACACCGAGGCCTATTGCTTGCCCTTTTACCTCGCGACCCACCCGCCTCATGTGGCGGAACAGCTGTTGCGCTACCGTCACAACCACCTTGGGAAGGCCATTGAAAACGCGGAAAAGTTGGGATTTCGAGGCGGCGCGGCGTTGTACCCCATGGTGACGATGAACGGGGAGGAATGCCACAACGAGTGGGAGATCACGTTTGAAGAAATCCACCGCAACGGCGCCATGGTGCTTGCCCTTCGAAACCACGCGGAATACACGGGAGACGAGAGCTACCTTCAACGAGAAGGGATGGAAGTTGCGGTGGGGGTCGCACGGTTCTGGGCCCAACGCGTGCATTGGTCTGAACACCGCGGCCGGTATGTGATGTTGGGTGTCACGGGACCCAACGAATACGAGAACAACGTCAACAACAATTGGTACACCAACTACCTGGCGGCGTGGTGCCTTGAGTACGCGGCAGATTTGGTGGAGCGCTTCCCGTCGGAGGTCAGTCCTTCCGAATCAGACGAATGGCGAACCGTTGCCAAGGGAATGTGTTTGCCTCAGCAAGAGGGGACTTCCATCCGACTGCAGCAAGACGGCTTTCTCGACAAGGACCTTCGACCTGCCATGTCCTTGGCAGAGGAGGAGCGCCCCATCAACCAAGTCTGGTCCTGGGACAGGATTCTTCGCTCGTGCTTCATCAAGCAAGCGGACGTCTTGCAGGGATTTTACTTTTTCCCCGACGACTTCAGCGACGAAGAATTGAGGGACAACTTCGATTTCTACGAGCCCATGACGGTTCATGAAAGCAGCCTGTCCCCCTGCGTTCATGCCATTCTGGCGGCGCGATTGCGACGAGAAGAAAAGGCCGTGGAAATGTACTTGCGCACCTCGCGCCTGGACCTGGACGACTACAACGCTGAGGCTTACCAAGGGCTGCACATCACCTCCATGGCTGGAACGTGGATGAGCGTGGTGGAAGGGTTTGGCGGGTTTCGCGTCAAGGACGGAGAGCCGCATTTCACGACCATGCTTCCCCGTGCCTGGTCTTCCTACTCGTTCAAGCTTCAGTTCCGCGGAAGAACGTTGGAGGTGAATGTCGACGGGCAAGGAGCCGCCGTGACGCGCCAGGAGGGGGCGCCCCTCACTGTGGTAGTCAACGGCGAGTCCCGCCACGTCTGAGATTCAATCAGCCCAGCTGCTGTTGTCGGACCCCGGTGAGCCCCCGAGGGCGTTGGAGCCAATCCACGCCTCGGGCATGGCGTTGTCCCAGCCAGGGCCTTTCCATTCCAACGAACCTCCTGCGCCGTCGGCTTCGTTGGTCCACCCCCCGGTGTCGCTGTAACTGACTACATCTGCCTCTGTGCCGTCGGGGCGCATTACGCGAAGGGTTTCTCCGCTGTTGTGAAGGCTCGACGTGCCCGACCAAGGGACGAGTTGCACAAAGGGACCGAGGAGCGCACGGTACGTTCCGGTGTCGTTGGCGGTCAGCAAAAATCCACCGGCAGGAATCAACGTTCCAGAAGGAAAGGTGGCGTCAACCCCGTCTGCCAGCGACCAGCCACTTAGGTCGAGGGCGTACGGGTGAGGGTTCATCAATTCAACGAACTCGTATTCCGAATCGGCTCCCTGTTGGGTGCTTGGGTTGTAGTGGATTTCTGAAATCACAGGATCGTCCCACGCCACCACCTCGCAATTGGTGCCGAAGTTGGACAACAGGATGAGCAGGTCATCGTTGTCGACGGTTAGGTTCCCATTGAGGTCGGCGTTGCATTGTGTGAACCCAACTTGAGCGGCTCCAAAAACGCCGAGGAAGGCCGCGACGTTGGCCAAGAAGTTGCAGTGCTTCATGTGGTTTTTGAGGGCAAGTAGCGCCCTCAGCCTCATGCCTAAACCCGCGAGTTGGCAGGTGCGTTCCCGGAGTTTACGAGCGCCATTCCAGCGACACCGGGCAGTGGTCGCTTCCGTGGACGTCGTTGTGAATTGCCGTTGCCGCAACGTGCGACATGGCCCGCTCGCTGACCAGCATGTAGTCCAACCGCCATCCCACGTTCTTTTCTCGGGCACCACCGCGGTAGCTCCACCACGAATACTTTACCGTGTCGGGGTGGGCGTGACGCCACGTGTCCACAAACCCAGACTCGAGCAATTCGGTCATTCCGTCAATCTCGTCTTGGGTGTATCCGGGAGTTTTGTTGTAGTTCGCGTCCGGCCGTGCGAGGTCAATGGGGGCGTGAGCGACGTTGAGGTCCCCGCAACAGACCACGGGTTTGTCGGCGTCGAGCTCGAGGAGGTAATCCCGGAAGGCCCGATCCCATTGTTTCCTGAACGGCAGGCGCTTCAGGCCTGAGCTGGAATTGGGTGTGTAGACGGTGATGAAGTGCATGTCTTCAAATTCGGCGCGCAAGACGCGTCCCTCTTGGTCGAGGTCTGCCACGCCAATTCCCGCTTGAACGGACAGCGGCGTCTGCTTCGTGAGGATGGCCGTTCCAGAGTAGCCCTTTTTGACCGCGGAGCTCGAGTGCATTTCGTACGTCCCGTAGCCAAAAAGGGCTTCCCGCACTTGATCGTCTTGTGCCTTGGTTTCCTGAAGGCCCAAGACGTCGGGGGCCAAGGCGTCGATTTGGGCTACAAAATCTTTCTTCATCACGGCACGAATGCCGTTGACGTTCCAACTCATCAATCGCATTGCGGGAAAAGGGCATCGGGGCGTTCCGCCCAACGTCGCGCAAGGTCGAGGAGTTCGTCCAAAGAACCTTGGGCGAGGAGGGTGTCGCCGGTTTGGTAGAGGTGATTGAGGTAGGCTTCGCCGGTGGAAAATTCCGACGAGGGTTCCATGTTGAGGAATTGAGAGGCGTCAGGACACGGATGAATGTGCATGAGCGTGTACCCCTGCGATTCCGGATCAAACCCTGCCACGAGCATGCCTTCCACATCGTGACCAAGTTCCACGGGGACCGGCAAGCGCAAGAAGAACGCGCTCCACGGCCCCATGTACCCCATGCTGAAATAGGGATACAGCCAGGATTTGGAAGGCAATCCGATGTCCTTCAGCCCGTCCGTCAACGCTTGGGTTGCTTCACGAATTCGGAACGAGGTCGTGGAATCGGGTTTGAAATTTTCGAGTTTGGCCCACCGCTTTTTCGCCGTGTAATGCTCCATTGGACCCAAGCGAAGCTTGTAATCAAACCCCGATCGCTGGTCCAAGATGTAGCCTGGGTAGAACCACTTGCGTCCGGTGCGCATGCCGTATTCGGCTTCCTTGAGCAAGGTGTAGGTTCCCAAGCTGTACTTGGCGTATTCCTCGTCGTACAAGCCCAAAAGGCTGGCCATGCTCTGCTCCCCCAAGTCGAAGTAACTCACGGCAACGAGGCGATCCCCGTCGTACACACAGACCTCGCGGGTGTCAAACACGGTTCCCTGAAAGCCGGCGCTCAAGTACTCGGTCAGGGTGTTGTGGATGAAGCCCTTGAAGCGCTGTTTGTGCTGAGCATACAGCGCTTCTTTGTTGGCGTTGGGCTGCGCGTGACCGTAAGTCACGGCAAACCTCGATTCCACGCGGCGCATCGTCTTCCGCTGGCGGGCGGTCGGCGAAAATTGATCCAGGTTCATCCGGATGTTCACCACGCTGTACAGGCATTCGTCGATGCACAAGAGGTCCATCTTGTACAACATGACCGAACCCCGGAACCACCCGGACGCGAGGTACTGGTCGTACCGCGAGCGCGAAAGGCTTCGAGGAAAATGGGTCTGGACGAGCATGCTGCGAAGGTAGGTGGCAGGCGCTCACAGCCAACGTTGGACGGTTCGCGCAAGCCACAAGCTCCGTTCGCCAAACGGAGGAAAGGTCAGAGGCAGAATGTTGTGACGCGTTTGCTGCCGCACGACCGAGCGCATGTTCGAGAACTGCTTGAACCCTTCGTGGCCGCCGGTTCGCCCCATGCCGCTGGTTTGGATTCCTCCAAACGGCAGGTCCGGCTGCGCGACCTGAAGAATGACCTCGTTGATGCCTGTGGTGCCGGCAGGATTCGAACCCATCCAGGATTCTACCGCAGCGTCGTTCTTCGAGAAAAAGTACATGGCAAGCGGGTGCGGGTTGAGGGAGACGATTTGGTTCACCTCGTTCGCGTCGTGCCAGCGCAGCACAGGCAGCACCGGCCCAAAAATCTCCTCCTGCATCACCTTCATGTCCACCGTCACGCCGTCCAACACGGTGGGGGCAATTCGAAGCTCGTCCTGGTTCCAGTGTCCTCCCAGCACTACTCGCGCTCCCTTTTCGACCGCATCTTCAATCAACCCCACCAAGCGTTGCCAGTGGTGTCGATTCACCATGCGCGACCGTTGCGGGTTCATCAATTGAGCCTCCGCGCTGTCGCCGTACATCTCGCCGATGCGAGCCACGACTTCCGTCAAAAAACGGTCCGCCACGGCGTCCTCCACGAGCGCGTAATCTGGAGCGATGCACACTTGGCCGTTGTTGAGGCACTTGCCCCAAGCCAAACGACGGCTAGCATCACCAAGGTGCGCGGTCGCGTCCACCACGGCCGGGCTCTTGCCGCCCAACTCCAACGTCACAGAGGCCAAATTCTCCGCGGCGGCCTTCATCACTTTCTTTCCGATGTTGGTTCCGCCCGTAAAGCAAATGTGCTGGAAGGGCAGCGAGGTCAATTTTGCGCTCACCTCAGGGCCGCCAAGCACCACCGTTGCTACGTCCGCGGGGACGGCTTGTTCCACGATGGACGCTAGCACCTTGGACGTTTCTGGCGTGTGCTCGGAGGGCTTTAAGATGACCCGGTTGCCCGCGGACAAGGCGCTGACCAAGGGGCGCAGGGTCAAAATGACAGGAAAATTCCAAGGCGAAATGATCAGCAGTTGTCCTTTCGGCTCGGGCTGAACGAGCGAACGGGTTCCCAACATCGCCAGCGGGGTGGGAGTGGGCTTGGGCGCCATCCATCCACGGAGGTGCTTCCTGGCGTGGGCGATTTCCGCTTTCACCGGGTAGATTTCTTGCAGGTGGACTTCTTCTCGAGGTTTTCCCAAGTCCGCGGCCAACGCTCGCACCAACTCGGATTCGTGGGCAAGAACCGATTCCCAAAGCCGGCCGAGCATGGTTCGACGTTCCGAGGCAGTTGAGACCTGGCGCAGCGAGGTCCGTTGTGTTTCAAAGGCGTTCAGCAGGTGATCCATGATGCAGGGTTGCAAGGCGACGAGACGCCGAGGCGCCTAGTAGTGAACAAAGTAAGGCCACGAGCCCCCACATTGTTCATCCTCGAAGCTCAATCTCGCGCAGACCCCAAAGGCCTACGCTTCAGGGAGGTGAGCTTGGTATGGAGGTCGAGCACTTGCGAGAGCAGCGCGTCTTGCGGTCCGTTCTCCAGCACAAAGTCAGCATGTTCGACACGCTGCTCCCGGGTCGCTTGGCGGCGCAACCGCGCGAGGACGTCCTGCTCCGAAACTTGGCCGCGGCCCCGCAACACAGCCCGCGCAATTCGAACCTTTTCAGGCGCCTCGACAGTCGCGACAAAGTCGCACGTCTTGTGGCTGCCTGATTCGATCAGGATGGCGGCTTCACGAACCAAGTAAGGAGGTTCGCCGCTGGAACGGACATTTGCAGCCCACGCGTCAAAGGCACGGGCCACGGCCGGGTGGACCATCGACTCGAGCCACCTCAATTCCGCAGGGTCGGAAAAGATGTGGGATGCCAACGCGCGGCGGTCGACGTCCACGGCAAGCCCCGACTCGTCGTAAATCGCCAATTCCTCTCCCCATCTGTCCAGAAGGGCCCTGCGCAGGACGGGATCGGTGCGGTAGAGCGATTTGGCCGCCGCATCCGCATCCCAAACCGCCGCTCCCAAGGATTTCAACATCCTTGCCACCACGCTCTTCCCAGCCGCCATGCCGCCCGTGAGTCCCAACACAAGTGGAGTGGACGTCGGCGAATTGGAAGGCCGCGATTTCGTGCGTGTAAGGGCTTTGCTCACCTTGCAAAGGTGCACCTTCTTCACACGTTGCCCACATCGCGCTGAAAATTGGGCCTTCGTGAATGACCTTTGCGTCATGCCTCACATTCTTGCTCCCTCCATCCTCGCGGCGGATTTTGCCAATTTGCAACGCGACGTGGAAATGGTCAACGCTTCGGACGCACAGTGGTTCCACTTGGACGTCATGGACGGGGTGTTCGTTCCCAACATCAGCTTCGGCATGCCCGTGATTGAGGCCATTGCCAGACACGCGAAGAAACCTTTGGACGTCCACCTGATGATTGTGGATCCAGACAGGTACATCTCGACGTTTGCCGACCTCGGTGCCGACGTGCTTACCGTTCATGCCGAGGCATGCACCCACCTGCATCGGACCCTTCACGCCATCCGAGCCGCAGGGATGAAGGCAGGGGTGGCACTCAACCCGCACACGAACATCGAAGTCTTGCGAGACGTGGCGAACGACCTGGATTTGGTGTGTTTGATGAGCGTGAATCCCGGATTTGGGGGGCAGTCGTTCATCGAGCGCACGTACGCCAAGACACGCGCGCTTCGGGCGATGTTGAACGAGGAAGGCGCCTCGGACGTGTTGATTGAAATTGACGGCGGCGTTGGCGCCGGGAACGCAAGGGCTTTGGTGGACGCCGGGGCGGACGTACTCGTGGCCGGATCTTCGGTGTTTCGAGCTTCGGACCCCACGGCCGCGGCAAGGGAATTGGCCGGCGTTTGATCCTGACTGCTGCGAATGAGGTCGGGACTCTTCGGTGCAGT
>JBMZHG010000016.1:0-31666 GCA_049616325.1 Flavobacteriales bacterium
AGAGGGTCCTGGGTTCGAGTCCCAGCCGGGTCACAAAGGCTCAGAGAGCCTTGCACCGCCCAGGTGCTGAAATTGGTAGACAGGCATGGTTGAGGGCCATGTGTCCGTTTAGGGCGTGTGGGTTCGAGTCCCACCCTGGGCACAAGAAGCGAGCAGCAAAAGCGCTCGCTTTTTTTGTGCTCAAATCTTGAACTCGCCGCCTTGCATTTGGGCCCCAGTTGGGGTGATATTGCCTCCAAGAAACCTCCTTTCATGAGCACCCCCTCTTCGCACTGGCATGACGAAGTGAAGCAGCGCTTCGCCGGAATCTTTGAAGAAGCTCTGCTTCAAGAAATTACGGAGCACGGACACCACATGCGTGTGCCTGAAGGAACCAAGTTGATGGACGTGGGCCAAAACATGGATGCCGTCCCCCTCCTCCTCGAAGGCGCCATCAAAATCATGAGGCTCGATCGTCAAGGGGATGAGATTTTGCTCTATTTCTTAGAACCAGGGGACAGTTGTGCGTTGTCCATGGGAACCTACATGGGAGCCGCCAAAAGCAGCATTCGTGCCGTCACCGAGCGCAACACGGCCCTGGTCATGGTGCCCGTGAGCGTGGGGCAGCGCTGGATGAAATCCTACTCGAGCTGGTCGGACTTTGTGATGGAGAGCTACCAAAGCCGCTTGGAAGAGATGCTCGAGGCCATCGATGCGTTGGCCTTCATGGACCTCCCTACACGGTTGAGGCGGTACCTCTCTGACAAGGTGAAGATTCAGGGGGGAATGACCCTCCACACGACCCACCAAGAAATCGCCAACGACCTCCACACGTCTCGCGTTGTGGTTTCGCGGTTGCTCAAAAGTCTCGAGCGTGAAGGCGTGCTTTCCCTCCACCGCAACGCCGTGGAGATGAACGAATACTAAGCCCGTTACGCAACCCGCGTCACATGCGGCCGAGCGGGAGGACTGTACCTTCGCGAAACACCAACGACATGCTCGTGCGCATCTCCGATTTCTTTCCGGCCACCTCGTGGCTTCCGAAGTACTCCCTCGCTGACTGGCGAGGCGACTGGCCCGCGGGACTGACCGTGGGGATCATGCTCATCCCGCAAGGCATGGCCTACGCCATGATTGCCGGTCTTCCTGTCGTTTACGGCCTCTACGCCGCCCTGTTGCCCCAAATCGTGTACGGCTTCATGGGAACGAGCCGGCACTTGGCTGTGGGCCCTGTCGCGATGGACAGCCTGCTCGTGGCTGCGGGACTGACAGGCATCGCCGTGGCAGGTTCGGAGAATTACGTCGCTTTGGCTTTGCTTTTGGCCTTCATGATGGGCGCTTTGCAACTAAGCATGGGCCTGCTCAAGCTCGGTTTTCTTGTGAATTTCTTGTCTCGCCCTGTCATCAGCGGATTCACGAGCGCGGCCGCCTTGCTCATTGGGTTCAATCAACTCCCCCATTTGCTCGGTGTCTCCAGCGGCCGAAGCAACCAACTTCACAAGCTCCTCGCCGGTCTCTCCGATGTGGTCAGTGAGGTGCACCTGGGCACGCTCGTCGTGGGGCTGTTTGCCACGGGTGGGCTGCTCGCCTTGAAGAAATGGGCTCCCCGCGTTCCTGGGGCCTTGGTGGTGGTGGTGTCAAGCATCGTTGCCTCCTGGGCGTTTGGGTTCCAAAACTTGGGCATCAAGGTCGTGGGGGTCATTCCCGATGGCCTCCCCTCCTTCACCATGCCCGCGTGGTCCCTCAGCGACGCCCGCACCCTCCTCCCCACGGCGCTGACCTTGTCCTTGGTGGCATTCATGGAAGCCATCAGCGTCGCCAAGGCCATTGAAGAGCGCCACGGCTACCGCGTGGACGCCAACCAAGAGCTTCGCGCACTGGGCTTGGCCAACGTGGTGGGGTCCTTGTTCCAAAGCTACCCCACCACAGGCGGGTTCTCCCGTACCGCGGTTGCGGAACAGGCCGGCGGCAAGACCCCTGTCACGGCATGGATTGCCGCAGCCATCATCGCCCTCACTTTGGTCGCGTTGACGCCGCTTTTTTACCACCTTCCCAACGCCGTGCTTGCCGCCATCGTGATGGTGGCCGTGGTGGGGCTTGTGGATTTATCCTATCCCCGAACGCTCTGGAAGCAAGACCGCGTCGAAGCCGGCATCTTGCTTGCCACCGCGCTGGTGACGCTTACGGTGAGCTTGCCTGTCGGCATTGGCCTTGGCGTGCTTTTGGCCTTGGGGTTGGCTGTTCAGCGCATGATGGTGCCGCACGTGGCCGTGCTCGGAAACGTGGAAAACGTGTACCGCAACGTCGACCGGTTTGAAAACGCCGTGACGGAACCTGACGTGCTTGTCGTGCGGTACGACGGCGCGTTGAATTTTGCCAACCAAGCCCATTTCCGGAGCACGATGGTTGGGTTGGTCAAGGACCTGCCCGAGCTCCAATTGGTGGTCCTTCAGGCGGACACCATCTCCTACATGGACGCGTCGGCCCGCGCCACAGTGCGGGCCCTCCTTACGGAATGGCGTTCTGGGGGCATCCAACTCTGCCTTGCCGGCGCCATCGGCCCGGTGCGGGACGCACTCGCTTCTGACGGCCTCTTGGAAAGCGGCGCCGTCTGCTGTCAGCTGACCGTGGAGGACGCCTTGGCGAACTACCGCAACCCCGGTTCTGTGCCGCCTTCGCACCAGGACATGGCCACACAACACACCTGAACTCGCGCAACTTCAAAAGCGTTCTTGTGTGACTCAGGTCAACAAGGGAGCAGAGAGAACGGCGCTACTTTTGGACTACAAACATTCAAGGACATGGAAGTCAAGCAGATTTACACCGGCTGCCTCGCCCAAGGGGCCTACTACATTGAAAGCAACGGCGAAGTGGCGATTGTGGACCCGTTGCGTGAGGTGCAGCCCTACATTGACTTGGCCAACGACCGCGGGGCGAAAATCAAATACGTCCTCGAAACGCACTTCCATGCGGACTTCGTGTCGGGCCACGTAACCCTCTCTGAGAAGACGGGAGCTCCCATTGTGTTTGGGCCCAACGCGCATCCAGGCTTCGATTTTCACAGCGCGAAAGACGGCGAGCGCCTCAAGCTTGGCAACGTGGAAATCGAAGTTTTGCACACCCCCGGCCACACGATGGAAAGCACAACCTACTTGCTGCGCGACGAAGAAGGAAATCCGCATGCCATCTTCTCCGGAGACACCCTGTTTTTGGGGGATGTGGGGCGTCCTGATTTGGCCCAAAAAAGCGACCTCACCATCGAGGACCTCGCCAGCCACCTCTACGACAGCCTTCGCGACAAGATCATGACCTTGCCGGACGACACCGTTGTCTATCCCGGCCACGGAGCCGGATCTGCGTGCGGCAAGAACATGAGCAAGGAAACGGTGGGGAGCATTGGAGACCAAAAGGCGACCAATTACGCCCTGCGCGCCGACATGACGCGCGAGGAATTCATCAAAGAAGTGACCGACGGCCTTGCTCCACCTCCCGGATACTTCCCCATGAACGTGGCCCTGAACAAACACGGCTACGACAGCATTGACGAGGTGATCTCCAGGGGCACCCAGGAATTGTCTCCCGAGGCATTTGACGCGGCCGCGAACGAAACGGAAGCCGTGGTGCTCGACATCCGCTCGACCAACGAATTCGTCGAGCGCCACATCCCTCGTTCCACCTTCATTGGACTCGCAGGGGGGTTTGCCCCGTGGGTGGGCGCCATGATTGTGGACGTCAAGCAGCCCATTCTGTTGGTCGCGAACGAAGACCAAATCGAAGAAGCCATCACCCGTTTGTCTCGCGTGGGATTTGACAACGTCCTCGGCTACTTGAAGGGCGGCATCGACGCGTGGGTTGAAGCGGGAAAAGAAACGGATTGCATTGAAACCGTGGATGCCGAAGCCTTCGCTGGCGTTCTGAAGAACTCCCCTGACGCGAAAGTGGTGGATGTCCGCAAGGACGGCGAATACCTCTCTGAGCACGTGGAAGGTGCCATTCATGCCTCCCTCGAATTCTTGGGAAGCCACATGGACCGCATCCCCAAGGACGAGCCCTTCTACCTGCACTGTGCAGGAGGCTACCGCAGCTTGATCGCGCACTCCATGTTGAAGGCACGCGGGTACCACAACGCGATTGACGTGCTGGGCGGTTTCAAGGCCATCGCCGAAACGGACGCACCCAAGTCGGACTACGTCTGCCCGAGCACGCTCTGAGCGCCGATTGAGGGCCGGATGTCCTGTGAACCCAGACACCTGGAGATGGGAGGCGAGGTGATGAAATTTGTCACGAGTTTCTCTACCTTTGCCGCCCACTTACCCGGGTGGCGAAATTGGTAGACGCGCAGTCTTCAGGCGGCTGTGCCTTCGGGCGTGCTGGTTCGAGTCCAGTTCCGGGTACTGAAAAAACCTTGCTCCCCCAGAGTGAGGTTTTTTTATGACCCTGTTCAAGGTCTTTTTGAGGGCAGCGAAGCCTTCCCCCTCCTTCCAAACGTACCTTCGTTTCATGGTCCAAGGCAAGCAACTTCTGCAACCCAACGCGCCCCTCTCCGCTTTCAGGAATGGAACGCGCCCTGTGGTCATTGCAGGACCCTGCAGCGCTGAGAGCCGAGAACAGGTGTTGGACACCGCGCGTTTGCTCCAATCCCAACCCGGAGTCTCGTTCCTTCGAGCCGGATTGTGGAAGCCTCGAACACGCCCCAACAGCTTCGAGGGAAGAGGCAAAGAAGCCCTGCCATGGCTCATGGAAGCTCAACGGGAGACGGGGTTGAGTGCGATGACCGAAGTCGCCACACCTGAGCATGTTGAGGCCGTTCTAGAGGCGGGACTGAACGCCATGTGGGTGGGTGCAAGAACGACAGTCAGCCCCTTTGCCGTGCAAGCACTGGCGGACGCCTTGAAAGGAGTTGACGCCATGGTCCTGGTCAAGAACCCCATGCACGGTGACCTTAAATTGTGGATTGGAGCCATCGAACGTCTCCGTTCTTCGGTTCATGGCGAGGTGGGGGCTCTCCACCGCGGATTCTCGAGCTACGGGGGCCACGAATTCCGGAACGCCCCCATGTGGGAGATCCCCATCGCACTGCGAGCCGAGATGCCCGAAGTCCCCCTCCTCTGTGACCCGTCGCACATCGCAGGTCGTCCAGAGTTGATTCAGGACGTGGCCCAGCGCGCCATGAACCTCGGCATGGAGGGATTGATGCTCGAATCGCACGTCAACCCGACCTGTGCACTCAGCGATGCCGAACAGCAAATCACGCCGGCGCAGCTGCACCAACTTTTGGCCTCACTTGAGATCCCGACCACCGGACCGGAAAGTCACCAGGATCGGGATGCGCTCGAAGGGTTGCGGTTGCAAATCGACAGCGTGGACGAACAACTCATGAGGCTGTTGAACCGGCGCATGGAACTCGCCAGGGACATCGGCGTGTTGAAACACAGAAACCGCTGGTCTTTGCTCAGCGTGGCCCGATGGCGGGACATCATCGCAAGTCGAACTGCGTGGGGAAGCGAATTGGGACTGAACCCCGAATTCTTAGAAAAGATTTTAGGCTCGGTGCACGAGGAGAGCATTCGCGTTCAAGGCGACGAAGCGAATCAACGTCGTGCCCAACAAGACAGCAAAGACGCCTGAATGGCGTCTTTTTTTTGTCGAGACGTAACCTTTTTGAAACCCGAGGCGTAAAGGATCTCGGTTTTGGTTAACCGCGCTTACACAAGCGCATGAATCAGGCGATTTGGTTGAAGGGGCTCCTCAAACGTGAGGGCCCCTTTTTTCATGCGTCTGATTTCGTGAACATCGCAATCCAAATGGACCTGCTCAGACGGTAAATGACGGGAAGCAGCGCCACGAGCAGACCAATTCCTGTCATCAAGAAGGTTCCAGGATGGGTGAACATTCCAAACTCCATCCACCCCCACGCATCAAAACATTTCAGTGCGACCAACACAGCCACCCACAGGGCCACGGTCAGTGCGTAACTCACGTACGCCGCGCCGAAATAAAATCCCGGTTCTCGTGCAAAATCTTCCCCGCAAAGGCTGCATGAAGTGTTCATGGTCGCGGTGTGACGCAAGTCGTAGGGGTTGGGCTTCACGAAGAGCATGCCTTCCCCGCATTTGGGGCATCGGTTGCCAAGGATCCAAGAGAATTTGGGCATGCGCAAAAGTGCATCATTCCCGACAAGTCGCGTAACCCAAGTTTCTCAAGATTTCTGTCAGGCCTGCTGCAAGCGAATCAACTCGGCGTAGCGACCATTCCGCACCATCAACTCCTCGTGGGCACCCTGTTCGACAACTTGCCCCGCCTCCAACACGGCGATGACATCGGCGGAGCGCACCGTCGCCATGCGGTGAGCGATGACCAACACAGTCCGTTCCGCAGACATCGCCTGCAAAGCTTCTTGCACGAGTGATTCAGACTCCGCGTCGAGCGCCGAAGTGGCCTCGTCCAAAATCAACACCTCCGCTCCGCGATAAAGTGCCCGAGCGAGCGCCACACGCTGACGCTGTCCTCCGCTCAATTTTCCACCGCCATCCCCCACTGGGGCGTCCAACCCCTCGATCAGTTCGTTCGAGAATTCCGTGACGTGAGCAGCTGACGCGGCCTGCTCAACTCGCGCCCGATCGGGGTTCGCATCCCCGAGCGCGATGTTCTCCGCGATGGTCCCGTGGAACAACCAAGCATCTTGGGTCACGACCGCCAGTTGGGACCGCCATGCCTCCCCGGAGGCCTTGCGCAAATCCACCCCGTCGACACGCACCGCTCCGCGATCAGGGTCAGCAAATTTGCTCAAGAGATGGGCCACCGTGGTTTTGCCTGAACCCGACGTGCCTACGAGCGCCACGACGCTGCCTTTCGGGATGTCGAGCGACAACCCTTGCAAGGCGGCGCGATCTTGGCCGGGATAGCTGTAGGTCACGCCTTCAAACGTGATGCTTCGCTCAAAGTTTAGCGCGGCCGCATCCTTCTCGCTACCTGATATCTCCTCTGCATTCACGCCCTCGAACAGGGCCTGCAAGCGTTCCAAGGAAGCGACACCTTTGGAGACTCGAAACCACCCGTCCGAAAGGGATCGAGCTGGCGGGATAATCTGGGAAAAAACCACAAGGTACCCGATGAACCAATCCCCGGTCAAGGCAGAATCGCCGTTCAACACGAGGGTTCCCCCGTAGCCGAGCAACACCGCCATCACCGACAGCGAAATGACTTCACTCATGGGCGAAGACATGGCTTCGCGGCGGTGCATTCTTCGCGTGGCCTTGAAATGCTCTCGGTTCCGGTGGCCGTACGATTGAGCGAAGTGGCGTTCGGCATTGAACGCCTTGACAATGCGCATCCCAAGCAGGGTTTCTTCGAGTACGGAAACAAGTTGACCCAATTCTTCTTTGCCGCGAAGGGCGTGGCGTTTCATGCGTTTGGCCCAACGGCTGATCAGCCAACCACTCAGAGGCAGCAGCAAAAACGCAAAGAGCGTGAGCTTCCAGCTCAACACGACAAGCGTGGTGAGGCTCACAGCAATCATCAACGGCGCCTTCACGAGCGCTTCCATTGACCCAATGACGGAGTGCTCCACTTCCATGAGGTCGTGGGTGAATCGGCTCATGACGTCTCCGCGCTTCGACTCGGTAAACCATGCCATCGGCATCCGAAGCATGCATTCGTAGTTCTCTTGACGCAAGTCCATGCTAACCGCGGAACGGATTCCCGACATGACGTAGAGCGCGGCGTATTGGACGGCGTTCTTCAAGATGGCGAGCACGACCATGGCAGCACACAGTGCCACCAAAGCAGACCCTGGCCCCTCGTTTCGCACAAAAGCGTCAAACCACGTGCTGACTTCCGTGAGAACTCCTTCGGGCATGGAATCTCCCCCGGACGCACCAAAGAGGATCCGCAAAAACGGCACAACGGAGAGGAACGTGAAGAGGGAGAGGACCGCGCTGAACGCATGCAACACGCCCATCAGCACCATCTGCGCGCGCTGGTGCCGAATCAAAGGGAGCAAGGCCCACACGGCCTTCATCCACGCACCAATTTGGAGGCGAACCCGAGGTAATTGGCCGGTGTGATGACGCGGAGCTCCGATTTGACCGCTTCGCTCACGTCCAAGCCGTCGATGAATTCCGCCATCACCTCGGGCGTGATCGCACCGTGGGTGCGCGTGAGGGCCTTGAGTGCCTCGTACGGCTCAGGGTAGGCCTCGCGACGGAGAATGGTTTGAATCGCCTCGGCGACAACGGCCCAGTTGGCTTCGAGGTCGGCGGCCAACTTCGCCTCGTTCAGAACAAGTTTGCTCAACCCCTTCCTGGTGGCGTTCATCGCGATGAGGCTGTGGCCCATGGGGACGCCAAGGTTGCGAAGCACTGTGCTGTCCGTCAAATCGCGCTGAAGGCGCGAGACGGGCAACTTTTCCGCGAAGTGAGCGAGCAAGGCGTTGGCCACACCCAAGTTTCCTTCGCTGTTTTCAAAGTCAATGGGGTTGACCTTGTGAGGCATGGCCGACGACCCCACCTCGCCTGCCACAATCTTCTGTTTGAAGTAGTCCATCGAGATGTACGTCCAAACATCCCTGTCGAGGTCCATGAGGACGGTGTGGATTCGGCGAAGTACGTCGCACCAAGCGGCAAGGTGATCGTAGGGCTCGATTTGGGTGGTCACAGGCGTTCGAGTGAGTCCGAGCGTGCCTTCCACAAACTGCTGGCCAAACGCCGGCCAGTCCACGTCCGGGTACGCCACATGATGCGCGTTGAACTGCCCTGTCGCCCCCCCAAACTTGGCGGCATAGGTGGCGTTCGCGAGGGCATCTCGTTGTCCGCGCAAACGGTCCACGAAAACTTGAAATTCTTTTCCGAGCGTTACGGGAGAAGCCGCCTGACCGTGGGTTCGGGCCAACATGGGCACGTCCTTCCACTCCAACGCGAGCCGCGCCAAGTCAGCAATCGTCTCGTCGAGAAGCGGCAACAGGGCCTGTTCCGTGGCGCGCTGGAGCGACAACGGCACCGCGGTGTTGTTCACGTCCTGCGACGTGAGCCCAAAGTGAACAAACTCCTTCCAAGCTCCAACCCCCAACGTTTCCATCGCTTCCTTGACGAAGTACTCCACGGCCTTGACGTCGTGATTCGTGACGCGTTCCTTGTCCTTGATCCACTGCGCGTCCTCGGCCGAGAAGTTGCGGTACACGTCGCGGAAGGCCTCCACTTTGACTGCAGGGAAATCCGCCAACTGCGGCAGAGGCATGGCGACGAGCGCCAAAAAGTACTCGACCTCCACCTCTACGCGGTGGTGGATCAGGCCGAGTTCGGACATCCAAGGTGAAAGAGAGGCGGTGTGACGACGGTACCGACCGTCCACAGGAGAAATGGCGTCAAGCATGTGCTGGAATCAAAGCCCAAAGGTACTGAACTGGGGGGAGCCGTGGCTACCTTGGTCGAATGCGATTGCACACCATTCATACCGGGAATTTCAAGCTGGACGGGGGCGCGATGTTTGGGGTGGTTCCCAAGCAGCTCTGGGCCCGAACCAATCCCCCCGACGAGCTCAACCTCTGCACCTGGGCGATGCGCTCCCTGCTCGTGGAGATGGGTGATCGGTTGGTGCTCATCGACTGCGGAATTGGGAACAAGCAATCGGAAAAGTTTTTCAGCCATTACCACCTGCACGGGGAGCATACGTTGGACCGAAGCTTGAAGGCCGCGGGGTTTTCACGTGAGGACATCACCGACGTGTTCCTCACCCACCTGCACTTCGACCACGTTGGAGGTGCGGTGGATCGCCGTCGAGACGGCATGCTCTTGCCCGCGTTTCCCAACGCGACGTATTGGTCCAACGAGGCGCATTGGGCCTGGGCGACCGAACCCAACCCTCGAGAGAAGGCCTCCTTTTTGGCGGAAAACCTGCTTCCACTGCACGAGTCAGGCCAGCTTCAAATGATTGAACGAACGGGGCGCATCGCACAGAACGTCATGGGGTTGCAAGGCTGGGACATCTTCTTCGCCGACGGCCACACGGAGAGCCAAATGATTCCTTTGATTCAAACCCCCGAGGGTCGCACGCTTGCATTCATGGCGGACTTGCTTCCAAGCACGGGACACATTCCTTTGGCTTACGTGATGGGCTACGACACTCGCCCGTTGCTGACATTGGAAGAGAAGAAGCTGTTTCTCGAAACCGCGGCCAACGAAGAATGGGTGTTGTTCTTGGAGCACGACGCGACGAATGCAGCCTGCACCGTCCAGCACACGGAGAAAGGAGTGCGATTGAATCAAGCCGCGCCGTCGTGGCGCGAATTGATGGGGTAAACCTCAGAGGCCAGACACAATCCGCGCCGGCAAGCCCGGGCCTTCGTAAATCATCCCAGAGTAAACCTGAACCAGGCTGGCTCCTGCGTCGAGCTTTTCACGTGCAGCCTCCACGCCGTCGACGCCACCGACGCCGACGATCGGAAAGCGCCCCTCGCTTTTGGCGGCCAAATAACGAACGACCTCGGTGGCTCGGGACTTGACCGGCGCACCGCTGACTCCTCCTGCCCCCATGGCTTCCACCTCTTCGGCGGGGGTTTGCAGTCCGTCGCGCGAAATCGTGGTGTTTGTCGCCACAACGCCATCCACGTTTTCCGCCAACACAATGTCCACAATGTCGTCGAGTTGGCCGTCCGTGAGGTCTGGGGCGATTTTCAAGAAGACAGGTCGCTGTCCAGGGTGACTGGCGTTCCTTTCGACAACCGCATGGAGCAATTTGGCCAAGGGCTCCTTGTCTTGCAACTCCCTGAGGCCTGGCGTGTTAGGGGAACTCACATTGACCACAAAATAGTCTACGTGTGCGTGCAACGCATCCACGCAAGCGAGGTAATCGTCCACCGCCTTGTCGTTGGGGGTGATCTTGTTCTTTCCGATGTTTCCTCCCACCACCAACCCCTTGGGACGGCGAACCAACCGACCCACCGCAGGGTAAAGCCCGTCGTTGTTGAACCCCATTCTGTTCAAGATTCCGCGGTCTTGCACCAAGCGAAAAAGCCGGGGCTGGGGGTTGCCACTTTGAGCGCGAGGCGTCAACGTACCCACCTCGACAAACCCAAACCCGAGCATCTCGAGCGCCGGCAACCAACGAGCGTCTTTGTCGAATCCCGCAGCCAATCCCACAGGGTTGGGAAAGGTCAAACCCGCCAATGTGACTTCTTTGCCTGCGTTGCGTTTGGCGGCGGCTCTCCGCATCCATCCCCGCACGCCTGGAACGCGGGAAGCGAGCACCAACAAATCCATCGCAGCGTAATGCGCGCGCTCCGGAGACATGCGAAAAAACAGGGGTTTCAGGAGGTTCTGGTACACGGCGCGAAAGTACTCTGACCCTTGAAAAACGCCCCCATGTTGTGAATAAACCTGTTGATAGCGTTCATTACACGCACCTTTCCTTGCCCCAAACAGCGCCCTAGCTTTGAATCCCAAGGATGAAGAACCTGGGACTACTCAGCTGGCTTTCAAAGAAAAAACTCACCGACGAACAGGTGGCGAACATTTTCGTCAACACCTCGTTCGAAACGGTGGAGCAGGGCTGGCCTAAGGTTGCAGAGTTTCTCAACTCGGCTCCGGAGTTTGACGACTCCCCCAACCTCGACTTGGACGATTACGGGAAATTTCTGATGATCGTGGTCTCGGCCAACCTCGGCATGATTCCCAAGCATTTCGACCCGGGTGTAGACCGCGCGATCATTCAACGATGTTGTGCCAAGTTTGGATTTGCCCTCGGCCTTCCTCCGGATGCCTTCGCGAAAAAAGTGAAGGAGTTCCGGGGTTTCATGAAAGAGATCAACCGCCCGAGCAAGAACACCTTGACCGGCATGACGCGTGCCGTGTGCTACAAGTACGGAGTCATCGCCCACCAAGAGCCGTACTTCCGCGACATGAACGTTCCCAACCCCATCTTGCAAAAAAACCTACGGGAGCTGATGGAGCATTTCCTTTGGGACTGGGAAGAATTTGTGGACCAGTACCGCGTTGTCCTCGCGCCTGCCGAGGAAGCCTGATTAGTCTATCAAGCGCGCCACGTCTCGCGCGACGTCCTTGTCCTTGAGGGATTGGCGCTTGTCGTGAAGCTTCTTGCCTTTGGCCACTGAAAACTTCAACTTGGCGTACCCGCTTTGTGAGACAAACAACAAGGTCGGGACCAACGTCACCCCCACGTCCTTGACCTTTTTCTCAAGCTTCTTCAGCTCAGTGCGCTGAAGCAAAAGCTTTCTTTTCCTGCGCGGGTCTTGCGGCATGTAACCGGCGTTGGAGTATTCCGCGACGTACATGTTGTGCACCCACAACTCGTTTTTCTCAAACCGGCAATACGACTCTGTGATGCTCGCTTTGTTCGCTCGAATCGATTTGATTTCAGACCCAGAGAGCACCAAGCCGGCCGTGAATTCGTCCGTCAGAAAGTAGGTGTAAGACGCCTTCTTGTTCTTAATCGACACGGCCATGAAGCGAAGTTACGTCGCCCAAGGTTGGATGCGCGTCCATTGCGACGGAACTTGGCCTCAATGACCGGCCCAGACCTATTCAGCCTGCCAAAAGTGGAGTTGCATTGCCACTTGGAACTGGCCTTCCGGAAGGCCACCCTGCGCAGTTGGGCGCGTGAGAAAGGCATGACGGTTGATCCTTACGACGCCTTTGAACGCGCATTCTTGGTCAAAGAGCCCATGCAGGACTTGCCGTCCGTACTTCACAAATTCCTGAACGCACGAGACGTCATCGACACGGAAGAAAAGGTCGAGCAATTGACCTACGACGTTTGTGAAGACATGCACCTCGTGAGCAACGTTCGCGTCTTGGAGCTTCGATATGCCCCGTCCTTTCTTCTTGACGCACATCCCCACATGGACGCCGACCGCATGTTGGAGGCCATCCTGCGCGGGGTAGCTCGAGCTGAAACCGATTTCCCCATGGCGGTGGGGCTCATTGGGTTGCTCCAGCGCATTAAAACGGTGGAAGAAAACGCCCGGTGGTGCGATTGGATTCTGGAGCGAAAATCCCACTTCGTCGGGTTGGATTTGGCCGACGACGAGGTGGCCTACCCTGCGCTCCCGTTTGCCCCCCTTTTTCAAAAGGCCAAATCCCACGGCCTCGGCATCACCGTCCACGCAGGAGAGCCCAACGTGCCGGGTTCGGCCCGGAACATCCTCGTGGCGCTGGACGAACTTGGCGCCGACCGCATTGGCCACGGTGTCCAGGCCATCCACGACGACGAGGTGATTGCTCGTTTGATCGCGGACCACATCCCGCTCGAACTTTGTCCCTGGAGCAACGTGCTGACGCAGGCGGTGCCTGATTTGGCCTCGCACCCGTTCAAACGCCTGATGAATCTTGGCGTACGGACCACCCTGAACACGGACGACCCGGGGGTCATGGACGTGACGTTGATGGACGAATGCAGAAACGTGGTGAACCACCTCGGCCTCAGCCTCTCAGATCTCGCGCAATGCAACGATTGGGCGCGGAAAGCGTCCTTTCTGCCAGAGACCAAAGTCAACGCCGTTTGGCCTCAACACGATTGACCATGCCATTTAGAATAGCTTTCGCCCTTGCGATGTGCTCGTACTCCGTTGTCTCGTTTTCACAGACTCAAACGGTCGGAATCTTCCTGAACACCCCTGAATCATTCGACGGGTATACGCTGTTGGACCCGTTGGGAAGTTCCAACACGTACCTCATCGACAACTGCGGTCAGGTCATCAACACGTGGACCAGCGACTACGTTTCGGGAGGGGCCTGCTACCTGCTCGAGGACGGAAGCCTTGTCCGCGGATGCCGCGTCAACGGTTCGTTCTTCGGCGGGGGTGTCGGCGGCAGGCTGGAACGACTTTCTTGGGACAACGATTTGTTGTGGAGCTTGGATTGGGCCGACGAAGAGAAACATCATCACCACGATTTCGCGTGGATGCCCAACGGGCACGTGCTGGTGTTGGCGTGGGAATTGCGCTCCGCTGCGGAAGCAGGTGCAGCCGGACGGATCAACCCCCAGACGATGTGGCCCGAATCCGTCACTGAAATTTCACCCACATCTCCGTCCGGAGGAGAGGTGGTTTGGGAATGGCATGCGTGGGACCACCTGGTACAAAACGCCGATTCGACTCTGCCTCAGTTTGGGCAGCCGTCAGATTACCCCAGAAAAATCGACGTCAACTACGCCATCGTTGGGGGCGGTGGCGGTCCTGGCGGGGCCAACAGCGGAGATTGGATGCATGCCAATGCGGTGAATTACAACGCCGCGTTGGATCAGATTGCCATCAGCTCGCGGCGCTTCAACGAAATGTGGGTCATTGACCACAACACCACCTCGGAGGAGGCCACTGGGCTTGCAGGTGATTTGCTTTACCGTTTTGGAAACCCCGCCGCCTACGGACGGGGTGCCGAGAGCGACCAGATATTTTTTGGACAACACGACGTCCAATGGATCCCTGAAGACCATCCTCAGGCGGGTGATTTTGCCATTTACAACAACGGCGACACCCGACCAGGATGCATGTGCTCGACGATCGATGTGTGGACCCCTCCGATCCAAACAGACGGCACGTATGAACTCGAGGGCGAGGCAGCATGGGGTCCGGAAGCGTTGGAGTGGAACTATCCAGAAACGCCAGCAACCTCATTTTTCAGCCCCAACATCAGTGGCGTGCAGCCCCAACCCAACGGCAACTACCTCATTTGCGAAGGTGCGGGTGGGCGACTTTTCGAAGTCACGCAGGAGGGCGCTGTCGTCTGGGAGTACGTCAATCCAGAAGGGAACTTTGGCATTTCCCCTCAAGGCTCCGACCCGCAACAAAACGGCGTGTTCCGTGCCTACCGCTACGGACCTGATTACCCGGGGTTCCAAGGACGAGACATGACTCCGGGCGAGCCACTCGAAGGAGCAAATTGGGTTTCCTGCGAGCTTTTTGTCGTTGCTGACACAACTGCCACAAATCAACCAGAGCTGTTTTTTAAAAACACGCTTGTCGCCTCTCCAAACCCAACTTCAGGAATTCTCAATGTAACTTTCCCTGCAAGCGGGACGTGGTCTTTGCTCGACATTTCCGGAAGAAAAGTGGAGAATGGAAGGGTTTCCGCACCTTCTCGCGTCCCTTTGAACTTTGAAGCTTACCAATCCGGTGTATGGATCCTCTTATTCCAGAACGACAAATTGTCAAAACCTCACCGGCTCCGAATTGTATTGAATTAAAACACCAAAATCTCTTAAGCACAATGCGAACATTTTTCTTGACCGCCTTTTGGAGTTTAACCACACTCATTTGGGCTCAAAACACAATTGGAACCACCTCATACTCTCCCGAACTCGCCTCAGAAGGATACACGCTCCTCTACCCACATAATCAACCCAACGTCTACCTGTTGGACATGTGTGGTGAAGTCGTCCATTCGTGGACCAACGCCGACACCCTTCGACCAGGAAACATGGCTTACCTTCAAGACAACGGAGACATCGTGATGACATACCGTCCGCAGTTGTTCGCCAACGACGCCATTTGGGCAGGCGGCGGTGGAGAAACGATTGAGCGACGTACGTGGGACAACGAGGTTCTTTGGTCCTACTCGCTCAACGACTCAACGGGCCGATTCCATCACGACATCGAGGTCAAACCAGACGGAAACGTCTTTGCAATCGCCTGGGAGTACTTCAGCCCTGAAGCTTGCTTGGAGGCTGGACGTGACTCAGCCATGATTCCTGAAAACGGACTTTGGGCTGAGATGATTCTAGAATTGCAGCCGGACGGAAACGGCAGCGCAGACGTTGTGTGGCAATGGCACGCCTGGGACCATTTGATTCAAGACTTCGATTCGACCAAAGCAAACTTTGGTGTAATCAGCGAAAACCCGTCGTTGATTGATGTCAACTTTGGTTCCGTAAGCAACCCTCCAAGCGATTGGTTGCACATCAACGCCATCGACTACGACCCGTATTTCGATCACCTCCTTCTCAGCGTCCCCACGTTCAACGAATTGTGGATTGTCGATTACGACAACCTGAACGAAGGCGAGTTGCTCTGGAGGTGGGGAAACCCTGCCGCGTACGACATGGGGACTGCCGAGGACCAAAAGCTGTTCTACCAGCACGATTGCCGTTGGGTTTACGACGTATCACTCGGCAACCCCTCTTTTGGAAAAATCGCCGTGTTCAACAACCGCGTTCCTTCAGAAGGTGGCGGTATCCACAGCGCCGCTCACTTGCTTAATCCGGCTTACGCCGACTACGACAACACGTTTGCCGTCGGTGAAAACGCTACGTTTGAACCTGCTGATTTTGACTGGACCTACGTCGCCCCGGACTCCATTGCGTCAAGCGGCTTGTCGTCCTTTCAGCGTCTTGAAAATGGAAACAGCTTGATTTGTTACGGCCGCTGGGGCGACATCCGCGAAATCACTCCCGAGGGCGACTTGGCTTGGCGCTACCGCACGCCGCTTGTGAATGCTGGTGGCGTTGCAAATCCTGTGGCTCAGGGAACTGAACCGAGCCAAAACCAAAACATGACCTTCCGCGCACATCGGATTTCCCCGGATTTCCCTGGGCTTGCTGGACAAGACCTGACACCGATGGGCGTCTTGGAATTGGATCCCACGCCGCTCGAACCTTGTGCGCTGCTTGAGGGATGCATGGACATGCTGGCGTGCAACTACGACAGCACCGCAACGGTTCCATCAATGAATTGCGAGTACGACTCCCCATCGTTTGAGGCGACCTCCCTGTTTGTGCTAGGCGTCTTGGAACCTGAGACTGGTTGCAACGGCGGCTACGCAGTTTCCTCCAGCCTTCCTGTCACCCTCGTGACCACAGAGAACGGTTTGACCTGGGAATTTGATCCCGCCACAGAGCAGATCTTGATCGACAACGGTTATGAATTGCTTGTCACGGACCTCACCAACCAACTCGTGAGCTTGTGCGGCGACGCGATGAATGTCTTGGACGGCATGGGCAACGCCTACACCTTGATTTACGACGGAACAGGATACATCAACCCAGTCTACGGCGGCTACATCGCCCCCGCTCAGAACTTCAACGAGGGTTGCGGATTTGAGTTTGCCTGCAACTACGACCCGTGCGCAATCTACAACTTCGATTTGTGTGAATTTCTTGACGTCGAAGTCAACGTCTTCTCGGACAACGGCACTGGCAACGGCATGGCGACCGCAACCGCGAACGGTGGTGTGGAGCCCTACACTTACGCCTGGTACGCCGGTTCGGACAACGACGCGTTCGCGTTTGGTTCAAACGTGGACAGCCTGACCGCAGGAGAATACAGTGTAGTTGCCGTGGACAGCACTGGATGCATCGGAGGATTTGACTTTGTCATCGAGACTGTGGTCGGGGTCTTGGAAGCAGCTGACATGTTGAACATCTACCCCAACCCTGCCTCCGATGTACTTCGCATCCAAATCTCTGCCAACCAAATTGGATACGTCTGGGTGAAAGACCTCGCCGGTCGGGAAGTCATCTCAAGTCCTCTTCAAGGAAACACCGCCACACTCGACTTGAGTGCCGTCCCGGCAGGGACATACGTGATTCAAGTTTCCAACGGCGAAACGACGCAAACCCAAAAGTTCCAAATCGTACGCTGAGTTGAGCCCAAACTCTTGTGGAAAGCCCAAGCCTTGTGCTTGGGCTTTTCTCTTTCTTGAAGTTCTAACTTGCCCCCATGAGCGAGAGCATTCTGACATCGTTGTCAGGCGGCGTGTGGACCATTTCCCTCAACCGCCCTGACGTCTACAACAGCTTCAACCAAGAAATGGGAAGGGCTTTCCAACGCGAATTGGACCGGGCCGCGACCGACAATAAGGTGCGATGCGTTGTGATCACCGGAAATGGCCGTGCCTTCTGCGCAGGTCAGGATTTGAAGGAGGTGACGTCGGAGGCTTCTCCAGGGTTCAAAGTCATTGTCGAAGAGACCTACAATCGAAGCATTCGTCGCATCTGTGACATGGAAAAGCCTGTCATCGCGGCGGTGAACGGTGTCGCGGCCGGGGCTGGCGCCAACATCGCACTTGCGTGCGACTTTGTGGTCGCCAAGAACTCGGCGAAGTTCATTCAGGCCTTCGCCAACATCGGCCTCATCCCCGACAGCGGGGGCACGTACTGGCTTCCTCGTCTTGTCGGCATGGCGCGCGCCAAAGCCTTGACCATGTTGGGCATGCCCTTGGCGGCCGAAGAAGCCCAAAATCTGGGATTGATTCATCAAGCGGTGGCCGACGATCAATGGGAGTCCGCGGTGGAGGCGCTCGCCAGCAAACTCGCCAACATGCCCACCCTTGGTCTGGGGCTGACCAAAAAGGCGTTGCACGCCTCTGCTTCCAATTCCCTGTACGAGCAACTCGCGCTTGAACTCGACTTGCAATTCCAGGCGGCAGAAAGCGAGGACTATGCGGAGGGTGTCAGCGCGTTCCTCGAAAAGCGCCCTGCCAAATTCACTGGAAAATGAAAGAAGGCTGGATTGCAGTGGCAGACGCGTTGCCGGAGGACAACCAACGCGTTTTAGGTTTCATCCCCCAGAACAAGGTGTTCCTGCCTGGGAAGGACTTGGAGTTTGAGCTTCGCGAAGTGGTTGTCTTGCGCTTTTGCAAAAACTTCTACGCCAAAAACGAGGAGAAACGGGAAAAGCACGGCGTCCACTTTTGGGCGGGCGAAGGCAACAGCAACCACTTCTTTCAGGACGTCACGCATTGGCGACCTGTTCCGACTGGACCGGAAAAAGGCGACTGATTACAGGCATACGCTGCCCAACGTGGCGAGCATGTCCATGAGGTCCGCGACCGTCACGCTCCCGTCGCCGTCAAAATCGCCCGGACAGTTCGAAGACGAATCAAACAAACAGCTCCCGTCGTCCAAGTTCGCCACACCCTCGTAGTTGATGGCGTCCAGGTAGGTGCACCCTTGAACGATCCACCCCACGCAGTAGAGGTCGGCGCTGGACCATGGATTGTAAGCTGCATCCATCGGATCAAGGCACCCGGGACAAGGACCAAAGGAGTTGAAGCAGACCGCGCCCAAATCCACGGTGCCACTTCCTTCTTCGAGCACCACCTCCCTGACCATGTTTTCCTGAACACCGTCGGGTCGCACAAAGCGGTAGGCTTGCGCCCCTTGCCCCATGAACACGGAAAACTGAGCCACGTCCCAAGCTGCGTTGGTGGGCATCACCGTCGAGCCATTCAAAAAGTCGACGTCCGCCGTGTCGGTCAACTCCAATTCGGTCGACATCAGCTCCCACCCGGCTCCGCTCGGGTCAGGCTCCAACGCCAAATCCACCCGGAAAACAACTTCATACAAGCACGTGCCGTTGTCCAATGTGGCCTCAACTTGGAAATTGGCTGCGGTGGGGTCCGTACATCCACCGACCGCGTCTTCTCCGTCGCAATCCTGATCCACTCCGTCTCCAGCTATTTCTAGCGCACCGGGATAGACCAGGGCGTTGTTGTCGTCGCAATCCCCTTCCAAATCCGTCCACCCGTCGCCGTCTTCGTCCACATCGAAGAAACATTGACCCTGAGCGAGCAACCAAGGTGAGTCGGTGTAATTGACCGCTCCTTGAATGCGGCATCCTGAAAGCACGTCCGGATCGTACTTCCTCGCCCGGTACAACGTTGCACCATCCGCGAACCGCACTTCGAAGGAAATTTCTCCCTCGGGCGTAACCTCCGTAACCCGCGTACCAAATTGCGGTGTGCCCGCCGTTCCCCAACCGATGAGGGTGTTCCCGTTCTCAAGACGAATGGCGCTCCCTTGCGCTGCGCCGTATACCGCATCAGGGTGAGCAAACTGCCACACGTTTTCAGCAGTAAAATTCAAAGTGTCCAATTCCAGTTCGAGCGCGCGCGACAGGAAGCCCTCCTCGTTAAAAATTCCGTTGTCGAACAACAAAATTCGGCCGTCCGCCAAATCGTGAACGTCGTGTTGGACGTTGAACCCGTTCCACCCTGGATCGTCCATCACAAACTGATTTTCCGCACCGCCCAACTTCCAGTGGATCGACCAGTCCTCGGGGCGCAGGCGGACAATTTGGCTTCGGTTTCGAAAACTCATCAGCAATCCTCCGTGCTGATCAAATTGAACGGCATTCCAATGCAAATAATCCACGGTAGGCCAATACAGATTGTCAATCTCCGTGTTGAGGGGCATGTGTTCCAAGCCGCTCCATTCGCGAAGGATGTTCTCATCTTGGTCCAAATGGACCATGTACGGGTTCAACACTTCTGCTTCAGCGAGCCCCCCAATCTCGGTCAGGTCCATTTCAAGATGTTGAAGCATCACCACCAAGTACGTCCCGTCTTCGAACAAGTGGACGTCGTGGTAGTCGTCGTCGTCCGGGAACGATTGAGTCAGCGTATCCAAAGGCGTGAATTCGTCGTCGACCACCGTCCATTTTCGCAACGTGTAGTTGTACCAAACGAACTCTCCAGGTTTCCACGGTTTCATGTAAAACCCGCGGAACGGAGTTTGTTCTGCCCAATGGAGCTCTGCCTCGTCGTTCATCAACCCCGCGAACATGGACGTGGGATTCTCAATCAGGGAAAGCAACAAATCGCCTTCCTGGACGGGGAACCCTGCCGGTGCACCGTCTGCAAGCAGCCCTCCAGGAGGGACGGTAACGTCAAAGCTCACCTCGTCGAGGGCGCCTTGTGCATGGACTTCTGTGTTTGAAGCCAAAATCGCACAAAGCAAACTTCCACACACCCACCGTTCCGCAAACTTCTTCCATCCCACGCTCATATCCCAAAGATAAGAGGCCTTCCCCGACTGGTCAGAGCGAAGAACCAAATTGGGCCACAGCGGCTATCCCAGCGGTCTCTGTTCGCAACCGAAGCTCCCCGAGGTGCACTGCGGCGGCTCCCATTTGAACGAGCCCTCGAACTTCCCCGGCACTGAAATCGCCTTCCGGCCCGATCGCCAACCATGCAGACGGCTTGTCCTTCAGCCAGGACGTCCAAGCAACACGCGTGGGCACACCTTCCACTTGGTCCATGCAATGTGCAACCGCACCCGGCCGGTCCTTCAATGAAGGAATCCTCGCATGCAGCTCATTCAAATCGCACGCCGGATGCAAAGTGGGCTTCCACAAACGCTGACATTGTTTGGTCGCTGCCACCAGGACTTTGTCCCATCGGTCGTGCTTTTCTGTCTTGCGCTCGCTTCGTTGGGTCCAAACAGGCACCACCTCCTCTACCCCCAATTCGGTCGCCTTCTCGAGCAGCCATTCGAAGCGGTCAGTGTGCTTTGTAGGTGCCACCACCAAAATCAAGCCTGAAGGGCGTCGCTCTTCTCGGCGAACCTCATCGACTTCCACATCGACCTTTCTTTTGCCAACTTCGACCAACCGGCCGAGTGCTTCTGCGCCATGTCCGTTCACCAAACGGATGGATTCTCCTGCCTTCATTCTCAACACCCGGGCAACGTGAAGGGCCTCGTCGTCCGAAAGCGACTGCATCCCTTCTGCAAGGTCAAGATGGAAGCACGTGTGCATGACGCAAAGTTACTTTGCGCTCGCAACACATCCATTCATCGTCAAACGTTTTGGATGGCTCCCACGACAGGAGCGCCAGCCCGCATTTCTTCCGTCGCTTGCGCTTCAAACTTGGCGAAGTTGTCCGCAAACCGCTGCGCCAAATCGTTGGCCGCTTCGTCGTACGCACCGGCATCGGACCACGTGCTTCGCACGTCCCAGACCTCTTTGGGGACGCCCTCGCAAGCGTTTGGCACGTCCAAGCCAAATACCGGTTGCTTGGTCGTGAGTACGTCGTCAAAACGGCCTTCGAGCGCGGCTGAGATCATGGTACGGGTGTGGGCCAACTTCATGCGGTGGCCCACGCCAAACCCGCCGCCGGTCCACCCGGTATTCACGAGCCAAAGTCGCACCCCATGCTTGGTCATGCGCTCGCCAAGCATTCGTGCGTATTCCGTCGCGTGAAGCGGCAAAAACGGTGCTCCGAAACAGGCCGAGAAGGTGGTTTGGGGTTCGACAACCCCGGCTTCCGTCCCCGCGACCTTGGCCGTGTACCCTGACAGGAAATGGTACATCGCCTGGCCTTTGTCGAGTTTGGCCAAAGGAGGCAACACCCCAAAGGCGTCGCAAGTCAAGAAGAAAATGTCGGTTGGATGTCCTCCTTTTCCAGAAGCCACTGCACCGGGGATGTGGTGAATGGGGTAGCTGACTCGTGTGTTCGGAGTGATGCTGTCGTCGGCATAATTGGGCGTGATGCCGTCCTCTTCGAAGCCCACGTTCTCAAGCATGGATCCGAATCGAATGGCGTTGTAAATCTCCGGTTCGCCTTCGGGGCTCAGGTCGATGGTCTTGGCGTAGCAGCCGCCCTCCATGTTGAACACCCCGTCTTCACTCCAGCCGTGCTCGTCGTCGCCAATGAGGTTGCGGTGCGGATCGCTGCTGAGGGTGGTTTTGCCTGTTCCAGAAAGCCCAAAAAACACCGCCACGTCCCCGTTTTTGCCCATGTTCGACGAACAGTGCATCGGCAAGACGTCATGCTCGACAGGAAGCAGGTAGTTCATCACAGAAAACATGCCCTTTTTGATTTCACCGGTGTATCCAGAACCTGCCACCACGATGATCTTTCGGGTGAAATCAATGGCACTCACGTTGCTTTGACGGCAACCGTGACGCGCGGGGTCAGCTTTGAAACTCGGCGCACAAATCACATGCCATTCGGGCTCTGCGACCCAGCGTTCCTGTTCTGAAAGCCGGATGAACATGTTGTCCACGAACAAAGACGACCACGCCTTTTCCGCCACAACGCGCACGGGAATGCGGTACCTCGCGTCCGCACCAACGGCCGCGTCACGAACGAAGACACTCTTGCCGTCGAGGTGAGACTGCACGTCTTGAAGCAAGGCCTGAAAAGCCTCGGGCGTCATGGGCTGGTTGATCTCGCCCCAATCCACCTTGCCTTGGGTCGAATTGTCCTGAACCAAAAAACGGTCCTTGGGGGACCGTCCGGTGTAGCTCCCCGTTTCAATGGCCAGCGCGCCTTGGTCGCTCAAGACGCCCTCGCCGCGGAGCAGGGTTTGCAGGATGAGTTTCGCGGGGGGAAGGTTCCAGTGGGCTCGACCCACACCTTCGAGTCCGACGGCGTCGAGGCGCGCGTCGAAGGGGGTGTTTCCAACGTGTTTCATGTCCGAGGTTTGATCATTGCATCCTCAGAGCTCAAAATTACACAACCCTCCGCGTCCCCAAGAAAACGGTTGTCCACAAATCATTCACGAACGCCTTGGCGCTTCGTATCTTTCCAGTCATGAAAATGCATTTGTTCCACTTGGCCATGGTGGTTGCTGCGACCCTGGTTGCGTGCACCGAAACGAGTACCTCCAGTGCGCCGAACGACATCGAAACGCCTTCGAAAAAGACAAGTCCCGCAGCCCGAGAGACCATGGAGCGACGAACCAACGAAGTTTCGCGACTGCAGGAATTGAACCGTGTGGAAGTTGAAAACAAAATGAGTCCGTACCGCTACGTCATCAGCACGGAGCGGTACAGCATTTTTGGGCAATTGGTCAAGCTTTCTACCCACAGTAGAACCATTCACAGCGCCGGTGTGACGCTGCTGTGCCCCACCGACGAGGCGTTCGAAAACATGGACAATTGGAAATTGTTGCTTCGAAAGGGAAACCAAGACGAATTGGACGATTTCGTTGCACATCACGTGCTTCCAGTCGCCATGAATTACGAAGAATTCAAATTGAAAGACAAGCACCCCACGCTTGCTGAGGACGAAATTGTCGTGACGACGCGAGGCGGCATCTTAGCCAACGAGGCGCATGTACGAAGTGGGCACGTTTCCACAGAAAACGGCATGGTGCTTGGTCTGGACGACGTGGCGTACGTTCCCTTCACACTGCGCTAAAGGGTTTTTCACGCCAAGGACAACCTTGCGTCGCCTTGCAGGGTTTTGATTGCATAGGCTTCTCTCTCCCATGAAAAAATCTGTTTTGCTTTCTGCTTGGGTTGCCATGCTCGTCGTCGGACAAGCTGCCCAAGCCCAAACCGTGGCGACTTCTTGGCAACGTGCAAATTGGACGGCGTATGCGAACTCTGAACTTCTTGAAAACCCCTGGGTCGGAGGCTTAACCGCTCCGCAATGGTCTCCCATTGACGCCGACTTGGACGGCGACGAGGATTTGTTCGCCTTCGATCGCGACGGCAGTCGGATTTTGCTCTTCGAGCGCATCCCTTCCGAGTCAGATCCGGAAGGTGAGTTGGTCATGCGATGGGATTGGGTGGAAAGCTGGCCTGAAATGGTGGACTGGTGCCTGCTCCGCGATTACAATTGCGACGGCAAGCCGGACATTTTCACAAGCCACCAAAACGGCATTCGCGTCTACGAGAACACCACCGAGGCAGGCGGACCTCCGTCCTTCGCTTCTGACCCCGTATCTCTTTCCGCAAGCTTCGATTTTGGGACCGGCGCGAGCGAATTGCCTGTCATCTGCATCGGCATGGACTTGCCCGCGATTATGGACCACGACGACGACGGTGATTTGGACATCATCACCTTCACGGAAACCGCCACCACCCTTTACCGATTTCAAGGCCAAACCCCATGCGGACTCGACCTCGTTTGCACCAACCGGTGTTACGGCATGCTCGCCGAGGCGTCCGAAAACAACGCGCTGTTCATCGGGCCGGAGTTCGACTGCTCCTTCAACGTAGCCGACCCCCGGTCACAACTCCATGCGGGCGGAGCCCTGACTTCACTTCAACTTGAGCCAGGAGGCCCTAAAGACCTCATAATTAGTGATGTAACCTACCCTCAGGCATTGGGTGTTGTGCTCGAAACAGGCGGATCCAACTTGGACAGCGCCGTGTTTGTTGACCCCGCCTTTCCCGCCAATTTGTATGGCGACCAGGGGGTCAACCTTCCGCGTTTCCCGGCCGCATTTCACCTTGACGTGGACCAAGATGGCGTTCGTGACTTGCTCTTTTCACCCAACACCCCGCTCGAGACCAACGACGACGAAAGCGTGCATTTCTATCGAAACGCGGGGACGGAGGAAGCACCGGTTTGGGAGTTCACAACCGAATCCTACATGCAAGGCGGAATGGTCGACTTGGGGCGCGGCGCGTACCCGTCGTTTCATGACTTTGACAGCGACGGTTTGCTCGACTTGGCGGTGGCCAACAAGGAGCGCTACGAAGGCGTAGACCAAACGCCCGCTGCCGTTGCCGTTTACCGAAACATCGGATCCGCAGAATCGCCTTCGTTTGAATTGGTCAACCTGGATTGGATCACCCTGGTGGACTACCAAATCGAAAGCCCCTACCCGGCCTTTGGAGACCTCGACGGCGACGGCGATTTGGACGTGCTTGTGGGAGACGAATTGGGTCGAATCCACCAATTTGACAACGTTGCTGAACCCGGTGCATGGCCAGAATTCACGCTCACGGCGTTGTCCTTGCCAGACAACGAGACAGGAGAGGCCATCGACGTGGGCCAGTTTGCCACGCCACAGCTGGTGGACATGGACGGCGACGGGGACCTCGACATGGTTGTCGGAGAAAAAAACGGCACCCTGACGTTGATTGAACGCAGCTCGTTGGGAACGTGGTCCGTGTACGTCTCCCCTGTCAACGGCGAAAACTGGGGAGGCATTCTTGTCGACAACCTGCTCGGCATTAACGGCTACAGCGTTCCTGCATTGACCGCAACCGACGAAGGATTGAGAGTCTACGTGGCCAACGAGACGGGCACGGTGCAGGACTTTGGCATCGCTTCAGGAGACTGGGATGCCACCTTGGATGAACTGAACGCGGAAGTGTTTGGAGGGCCCAACGGCTTTCGGGCCGCCGCAACGCTTGCGGACCTCAACGGGGACGATTTGCTCGATGCGGTCGTCGGCATCCAAAACGGCGGCCTTCTCGCCTACCGAGGCGGAACCGACACGACTTCAGTCAGCCTCGATCGCCCGGCGGCCTTGCAACTCGGTTGGCGGCTGATGCCCAACCCTGGAACCCGTGACTTCGCCTGGGAAAGCACGTTGCCCTGGTCCGGCGAATTGCGGGTCTACAATTCCGTGGGGCAATTGGTCGCTGCGCAACCCGTTCAACAAGCTCGCGGCGGAAGCGTGAATGCGGATGGATGGCCGGCGGGCATGTACTTCGTCCACCCGATTCCGCAGGGCTTGGGAACGTCTGGAAACGACAAGGGAGCCCCAACCGGAACTCCCTTGACGTGGATCAAGATGGCGAACTAAGCGCCAAATCACCTTACAAGCTCAGGTCGTCGAGCACGTTTTTGACGTCGCGCACGGCGGATTCGCTCTCGCGAAGCAACTGCTTCTCCTCTTCGTTGAGCTCGAGCTCGAGGATGCGCTCGATGCCGTTTTTGCCGAGGATGACTGGAACGCCCAAGTAGAGGTCGTTCACGCCGTACTCACCCGTCAACCATGCACAGCACGGGAACACGCGGCGCTGGTCACGAACGATGGCTTCGACCATTTGGGCTGCAGCAGCACCTGGCGCATACCAAGCTGACGTGCCGAGCAAGTTCACAATCTCACCCCCGCCCTTCTTGGTGCGCTCCACGATGGCGTTGAGCTTGTCTTCAGCAATCATCTCCGTGACAGGAATTCCACCCACCGTCGTGTAGCGAGGAAGCGGCACCATCGTGTCGCCGTGGCCGCCCATCAAGACTGCCTGAATGTCCTTGGGGCTCACGTTCAATTCCTCGGCGAGGAAGGCACGGTAACGCGCCGTGTCCAAGATGCCAGCCATGCCGAACACGCGCTTGCTGTCCACCTTCGCCGTCAGGTACGCGCAATACGTCATGACGTCAAGTGGGTTGGACACAATCACCAAAATCGCCTCAGGGCTGTGCTTCATGACGTTTTCAGTCACCGTCTTCACGATGCCCGCGTTGGTCGCGATCAAGTCGTCGCGGCTCATCCCTGGCTTTCGCGGCAAACCGCTCGTAATCACCACCACGTCCGACCCAGCCGTCTTGCTGTAATCGTTCGTAGAACCGACCGTACGGGTGTCGTAGAGGTTGATGGGAGCGGTTTCCCAGATGTCGAGCGCCTTGCCCTCGGCAAAGCCCTCTTTGATGTCCAACAGGACCACTTCGTTCGCCACCTCGCGGGTTGCCAACACATTTGCGCAAGTGGCACCTACGTTTCCGGCGCCGACGACTGTTACTTTCATGAATGGAAGGGTTTGGGAGTGCAAAAGTACCCAAACCAAGGCCGGTGGACCGCGACAAGATGCATCTTTGTTCCATGATTCGTCTGATTTCCATGGGACTGGCGATGTGTTTGGGACTGGGTCACCTCGAAGCCCAAACCCCTTCGCGCCCTGAACAACCCCAACCCTTCGACCGACCTCTCAACGCCGAAAACGCTTGGCCTGCCGGGACCTTTGGGGTCGATTACAACGTCGCGGATCAGGACGGCTTTCGTCACGGCGCTTGGGTGCGGGTGTACCCCGACGGAGCACTTTACTATTCCGGGACCTTCGAGCACGGACTTCCGGTCGGAAGCTGGTGGTTCTTTCGGGAAAACGGGACCGCCATGTCTCATGTGACCCACGAGGACGACAACCCGACCGAATCCCAAGTTTGGACCTACGCCTCGGACGGAAGAATCACCGCGCAAGGCGGCTACCTGCATGGCACCATCCGTCTCCGCGACGAGGTCCTGGTGGAGCGCCCGGAGCCGCCCGTGCGTCAAGGTGCTTGGTCTTTGTTCTCGTCGTCGGGAAACTTGACCGCAGTCATCCATTACGACCACGGCAAGAAACACGGCCTCGAAGAGCGGTACCTGCCAAGCGGCGCGGTGTGTGAACGAGGGAATTACGTCGAAGGAGAGCTGGACGGAGAATGGCTGGCGTGGCACGACAACGGGATGCTCCGCCAAAGAATCACCTACCGCAGAGGTGTGCTTGACGGGCCCTTTCAGGCATTTTACGGAGGTGGTGGCCGAATGAGCGAAGGAGAATACCTCGAAGGTTCGGAAGAAGGAAGCTGGAAATTCTACCTCGAAGACGGACGACTCCAACACATTCACCGCTACCGTGCCGGCACCTTGCTCGAAACCATTCGCGTCAACGGCACTTTTGTGGACTGGCATGGAGAGGAGCGCCCGGCCTACGAACGGTCGTACCGAGACAAGAAACTGGACGGTCCCTTCCGGGAATGGCACGACCAAGGCGGGTTTGTCCTTGAAGCGTTCACAGACCCAGAAACAGGCGAACAAATGCAGCGACGTGTCATGAGCGGGACGCAAGTCAGCCGCGAAGGCGAGTACGTCGATGGCCAGCTGGATGGCCCCGTGTATCGTTACGACGAGGCCGGACGGCTGACTCACACGGAACACTACACGCTCGGCACCCTCGACCGAACCGAAACTCACTGACGTGACCTGCCCGCGAACCCGAACCGCATTGGCCGCCTTGGCATCCTTTGGAATCCTGCTTTTCAACGGCATTTCGACTTGCCACGCCCAACTTGCCAACGACACGTATTTGGTCGAGTTGGCGGACAAAACGTGGGGCGCCTCCTACCCCTTCACACTCGAAGCTCCCGAGGACTTCTTGTCCGAGCGGGCCCTTGAACGTCGAGCACGTCAAGGCGTGTCGCTCGACAGTTTGGACTTGCCCGTTTCCCCCGAAGTCCTCGAAGTCCTCGACGCGCTTCCAGATTGGCAGGTCGTTCATGCCTCCAAATGGATGTCTTCCGTCACCTTGGCAGGACGGGACAGCCTCGCCGACACCCTTTCCGTGCTTGACTTGTCTTTTGTGGCAGGACTAAAGCGAACGCGTCCCCTGCGCACTTTTCCTCGCACCTTGGACGCGCCCAAGGAAAGCGTGACGAAGGCGCTGATCCCGTCCTCTGAATACGGATCTGGTTGGCTCGCACTCGACCAACTTAACGCCCAATCGTTGCATGCGCTCGGCTTCAACGGTACTGGGCTCTGGGTTGGCGTGCTCGACGCCGGTTTTCAAGGGGCAGATGTCTTGCCCGCTTTTGAGTCCATGCGTGACGAGGGGCGGTTGGTCGTGCCGGATGGAGCCAACGTCGCCTTCGGAGGGAACGACGTTTTTGCTCACAGCCGTCACGGTGCTTCCGTCCTGGGGACGATGGGGCTTTCGTGGTCCGATTCGCTTGTGGGCACCGCGCCTGGCGCCACGTACTTTGCGTTCGTGACCGAAGACGTCACGCAAGAACGCCGCATCGAGGAAGAGCACTGGATTGTGGCCGCGGAACGCGCCGACTCGTTGGGAATCGACCTCCTGAACACGTCTTTGGGGTACAGCCTTTTTGACGACACCGCCTCAAACTACCTCACCACCCAGCTTGACGGCGCCACGGCACGCATCAGCGTGGCTTCCGAAATCGCTGCGACGCGCGGCATGCTTGTCGTCACCTCCGCGGGCAACAACGGGGACGACCCGTGGCGCACCATCACGTTCCCGGCCGACGCCAAGGACATCCTGAGTGTAGGCGCGGTTCGGGGCAACGGGACGCATGGCTGGTTCAGTGGGTTTGGGCCCAGCGCAGACGGCCGGATCAAACCCGAAGTCATGGCGCTTGGCGTTCAAACACCTTATCCCCGATTTGACGGAACGGTAGGGACGGGCAACGGCACCAGCTTTGCATCGCCGATCCTCTGCGGTGCGGCGGCCTCGCTGTGGCAAGCTCACCCCGAGGCCACGGCGGCGGAACTTCGTCAGGCCATTCTCGCAAGTGCCCACCTTTACGCCGCCCCCAACGACAGCATGGGGTACGGCATTCCCGACATGTGGCGGGCCCACCTTTTGCTTGGCGGAGAAGATCTTCCCGCCCCTGGCGCCTCCCCCTTCAACCTCTTCCCCAACCCAACCTCCTCTGCAGGCACCCTTCGCTGGACCCTGAGCTCTGAAACGGCAGCCGATTGGGGAGGCCTCGAAGAATTGCACTGGAAGGTGTTCAACGCGCAAGGACAACAAGCCTCCAAAGGGACGGTGGCGGTGTGGGCAGACCCCCACCTGTCCGGCCACGTCGACCTCGCGCCACTCGCCCTGCCTCCAGGCCACTACACCATGGTGTTGGAAGACGCCACGGGGCTTCGGCGCCACTCGGCGACGTTCGTGGTGCTAGCTCCGCCTCGCTGAAGTTCTTCTCACGGCTTCAGTACCCGTACTTCCCGCCCCAACGGGCCTTCAACCACGCCAAGGCCTGTTGCTCTCGCGGGTTGTTTCCAGGGACGTAAAAGGTCGTGCCTTCCATGCCCTGAGGCATGCACTCTTGACCGCTGAAATTCCCCGCGTTGTCGTGGTCGTATGCGTAGCCCGCTCCGTAGCCCAAATCCTTCATCATCCCTGTCGGCGCGTTTCGTAAGGCCAACGGCACCGGTGCCTCTCCTCGCTCGCGAATCCAGGCTTGCGCCTGACCAATGGCTTTGTACGAGGCGTTGCTCTTGGGGCTTGTGGCGAGGTATACGGTGCATTGCGCGAGCACAATCCGCGACTCCGGCCACCCGATTCGCTCCACTGCCTGAAACGTGTTGTTCGCCAACACCAACGCCGTCGGGTTGGCATTCCCGATGTCCTCGGAAGCTGCAATAAGCAGGCGACGCGCAATGAATTTGGGGTCTTCGCCTCCTTCCACCATTCGCGCCAGGTAGTACACCGCGGCATTGGGGTCGCTTGCTCGAATGCTTTTGATGAACGCGCTGATGACGTCGTAGTGCGCCTCTCCTCCTTTGTCGTAGCCCAAATGCGGGTTCTGCACCCGTTCCAACACCGCCTGGTTGGTCACCACTCGCCTCCCCGAATCGTCCGGCTCAAGTCCTTCCGCGACAAGCTCCAGCGTGTTCAACAACCGACGGGCATCCCCACCACTTGCGCGCAACAGGGCCTCACGCTCTGCCACCTCCACGTCCAACTTCGACAACCGGTCGTCTTCACCCAAAGCCCGTTCCACCAGCCCCATCAACACCTCAGCCGACAGGGCTTCGAGCACGTACGTTTGACAACGCGACCTCAAAGCCGGGATCACTTCGAAAGACGGGTTTTCCGTCGTGGCGCCGATCAACGTGACGGTTCCTGCTTCTACGGCTCCCAAAAGGCTGTCCTGCTGTGACTTGGAAAACCGGTGGATCTCGTCAATGAACAGGATAGCGCGACCGGCAAACATCCCATCGCGTTTGGCTGAGTCCAGGATTTGGCGCACGTCCTTGACGCCACTGTGAATCGCACTCAAGCTGTGAAAGGGACGGTCGCTTTCCGCCGCAATCAACCGCGCCAACGTCGTCTTCCCTACGCCTGGGGGTCCCCACAAAATCATGCTGGGCAACGTGCCAGCTTTCATGGCCCGCCTCAGGACAGCCCCCTCCCCCACGAGGTGCGCCTGACCGACGTACTCGTCCAAGGACGACGGACGCATGCGTTCTGCCAACGGTGCGTTTCCCTGCATGCCTCGAATTTAAGGGAGTTCAACGGTGTGATTCCGAGGATGCAAAGGCTGTAGCTCAGGTCGGCGATGCTTCCAACGCTTGTGTGACCACAGCCAACGGGCAGGATCACGGTAAATTTCGCGCTCGAGTTTGGCCAGGCACCTGTCCAAAACCTCGCCCTCCGGCAAGCCATTGACTTCGTCCGCAACGATTTCGTAATGCAACGTGTACTTCCAAGGAGATTCACGGCGAATGCTCGCGTAGACTACGGCCATGTCGTACAACCGAGACC
>JBMZHG010000016.1:31676-47441 GCA_049616325.1 Flavobacteriales bacterium
TAGGCAAACCTCAGCGATAGCAAGCAACGACGCCCTACTCGACCAGCTCAGCAAGTGCAGCAGAGATCGGCATGATAGATCTATTTTGGACCACCCCCATGAACCTGGTCCACCAGCACTTGGACGGATCAGCTGGGCTTTGGTCAAACCCCATAACGACCGCCACTGGATCCCCTTCGGACGCTGCATTCATCCACTCCCGCCCCTCCTTGGTCTGCACCATCTCCAACCCAAATCGACTGCGCGATTCCTTCATCGCTTCTTCCCCCTTGTCATCACTTAGCTTCTTGTACAAAGCCATGGTTCGGAACGGGAGGTTTTGGCTTAAGGTCAGCGCACTCCACTCCCAATTGTTCATGTGCCCACCCGCAATCAGCACGTGCTTTCCTTGAGCATGCAATTGCTCCATCACCTCCGTACCAACATGCACCATGCCTGAATCCACCTCTCGACGGCTCATGTGGAACAGCTTTGCTGATTCCACCAAAAGCTGTGTGAAATGCCGCTGAAACTGGACAAACCGCCTCGTTCTCGCAGCCCACGACAGGTCAGGAAAAGCCCGTCTCAAATTCGCCCGAACGACTTTTCCACGGTACCCACCTGCCGCCAACGCCACAAGCGTCAGCATCCACGCCAGCAGAGACAAAACGCCCTTGGGCAACCGCCCCAATGCTTGGAGGATCCTCATGGCCTACGAATTTGCTGGAGCCACATGGACTCCTGTTCCTCCCAACCGTCAACCGTTCTTGTTAAAGCAAGTCCGTCGTACGCAAATTTCATTCCTTCCGGCAGCAACTGTTCGGCCTTCTCATGACAACCCATCAGGTGACTGACATGCGTGAAATACGTGCGCCTGGCTCCGACCACCGTGGCCACCTCCACGGCTTCGCGCAGGGAGAAATGGCTGTAATGTGGCGACGGGCGGAGGGCGTTCAGAACCAACACATCCACGCCGTTCAATGCTTCCATGGTCGGCGCAGGCAAGTTGTTTGCGTCAGTGATGTAGGCCACGTCGTCGACACGGTAGCCGTGAATGGGCAATTCTCCGTGAAGAACGTTTAACGGATGCCATGTCATGCTGCCGGCCTCGAACGGCACGTGATCCGTGACACGCTCGAGGCGGATGTCCGGCACCCCCCCGTGTTTATTCTCGTCAAAGGCGTAGTGAAAATCCCGTCTCAACGCGTGCTCAACGCGCTCAGACGCGTGCAATGTCATGGCGCGTTTTTGCAAGTAATTGAACGGTCTGACGTCGTCCATACCTGCAAGGTGATCCTTGTGCTCGTGGGTGTACACCACCGCTTCCAACGAGGCAAACCCTTCTCGAAGCATTTGGCTCCTGAAATCCGGCCCCGTATCCACCACCACACGGGCATCGCCAGCTTCCAAGGCCACTGAGGATCGCAGCCGACGGTCCCTCACATCGCCCGACTGACATACTTCGCAGCCGCAACCAATGATGGGCACCCCCTGCGACGTGCCCGTCCCCAAAAACACCACCCGGGACAATCTCTTGACCTCCGCTCCGTTCATGGCACGAAGGTATCCTTACCTTTGATACAAACCTTACCGATTTCGTTGTGGACTTGGAACGCGTCATTCTTTCGGCCAAACAAAAAGCCCTTCGCATCAACCTCAACCAGGATCTCTATGGCACCTTCGCCGAGATCGGGGCGGGCCAGGAAGTGGTTCGGCACTTTTTCCGTGCAGGAGGGGCCTCAGGCACCATTGCCAAGACCATTTCCGCTTACGACAAAGACTTCAGTGACGCGATTTACGGCAAAGAAGCCAAGGGCCGGTACGTTTGCGAATCCCGGATTGACAAGATGCTCGAACACGAGTACAACTTGATCGAAGAGCGGATTCACCGAGAAGACCATCCGACCAAACAGTACTTCGCCTTCGCAAACACCGTGGCCACCATCAACTACCACAAGACCTCCCAAGGCCACGGGTGGTTCGGAGTGAAGTTCCAAACGGCGTCGAACAAAGAGCCCAACACCATCGTCTTGCACGCCCGATTCCACGAGCAAGATGCACTGCTTCAGCAGCAAACCACGGGGATGCTGGGTGTCAACCTGATTTACGGGGCATTCTTCTTCTACAAGCGCCCCAAGGAGCTGCTGCAAAGCCTCTACGACAACCTTGAACGAGATCAGCTCGAAGTAGACATGATTCAAATGAACGGCCCCGACTTTGCCGAGGTCGACAACCGATTGATGTCCCTTCAGCTTGTAAAGCAAGGAATGACAGACGCCGTGATTTTCTCGCCTGACGGCCGAAATCGCCAAGCAGCTGACGTCTTGTACAAAAAGAACATCTTGGCCATTCGAGGGAGCTTTCGCCCAGTCACCAAGGTAAACATTGACATGATTGCCAAGGGTTTGGCCATGTTCAAGCAAGAGCCCAAAGTCGACCCCGACAACATTCAGGTTCTGTTCGAAATCACATTGAACAACCTCAGTGCAGAAGGCGACATCGACGAACAAGATTTCCTCGACCGCGCAGACGTGCTGTGCAGCATTGGCCAAACCGTGCTGATCAGCAATTACCAGAAGTACTACAAGTTGGTGGAGTTTTTCTCACGCCACACCAAAAAGCGCATGGGGGTCATCATGGGGGCTGCCACGTTGGTCGAAATTTTTAACGAGCGGTATTACCGGGACCTCAACGGAGGAATTTTGGAAGCGTTCGGCATCCTCTTCTCCCGAGACTTGAAAATCCTCCTCTACCCCTGGAAGGACCAAGAGTCCGGTGATTTGTGGACCTCAGAATCCACGCCCATTCACCCCCGGCTTCAACCCCTTTACAACTACCTGGTGTTCAACAAGCGAATTGCCGACATCAGCGACTACAACCCCGAAGTGCTTTCCATTTTCAGCAAAACAGCACTCGAATCCATCAAAGCGGGAGACGACGACTGGGTGAACATGGTCCCTGACTTTGTGGACCGTGTCATCAAAGAGAACTGCCTCTTTGGGTTCTGCGGTGTGACCAAGCCGGACAAGCGCGCAGGCGAAGATCCCGCCGCCGCCGCGGCAAGGGCAATCGAACAGAAATAACTGCGTTCACCTCGTCATTCAAGTTGAGACAACGCAGCACAAAAAAGGCACCCGCAGGTGCCTTTTTTCTGTCCGTATCTCAAAGGAAAGCTTATTCCTCGGCCGACGCGTGTTCAACGAGAGCATCGAATTCTTCCTTCGAACCCACTTTGAGTTCAGAGAATTGACGGGTACCGGTTCCGGCAGGAATCAAGTGTCCCACAATCACATTCTCCTTCAACCCCAACAAGTGGTCTTGCTTTCCGCTGACAGCCGCTTCATTCAGCACCTTGGTGGTTTCCTGGAAGGAAGCCGCTGAGATGAATGACTTGGTCTGCAAAGAGGCTCGGGTGATTCCCTGGAGCAAAGGACGCGAAGTTGCTGGGATGGCGTCACGCGCCTCCACCTTGGCCAAATCACGGCGCACCAAAGAACTGTTCTCGTCGCGCAAGCGGCGAGCCGAGACCATCTGTCCCACCTTCAGGGTATCTGAGCCACCGGCATCCGTCACGACCACCATGCCAAACATCCGATCGTTTTCGTTCAAGAAATCTGCCTTTTCGGCAATTTGCTTCTCAAGGAACTGCGTGTCACCACCGTCTTCGATGACAACCTTCTTCATCATCTGACGCACAATGACTTCAAAGTGCTTGTCGTTGATTTTCACTCCTTGCAAGCGGTAAACATCCTGAATCTCGTTCACGATGTATTCTTGCACGGCCGTGGGGCCCATGATGTTCAAGATGTCGATTGGCGTGATCGCTCCGTCTGACAAAGGCATGCCCGCCTTCACAAAGTCGTTGTCCTGAACCAGGATGTGCTTTGAGAGGGGAACCATGTACTTAAACTTGTCTCCGGTGCGGGCCTCAACGATGATTTCACGGTTGCCGCGCTTGATCTTTCCGTAAGTCACGATGCCGTCCACTTCGGACACCACAGCTGGGTTGGAAGGGTTACGAGCTTCGAACAATTCAGTCACTCGAGGCAGACCCCCGGTGATGTCACCTGATTTGCCGGCCACACGAGGAATTTTGCAGATGATCAAGCCTTTGCCAACCTTGTCACCTTCCTTCACAGAAAGGTGAGCTCCCACAGGCAAGGAGTAGGTGCGAAGCACTTCCTTCTTTTTGCCCATGATCAGGACAGCAGGGTTCTTCTTCTTGTCGCGCGATTCTGTAATGACGATTTCGCGGAAACCCGTTTGCTCGTCGAGCTCTTCGCGGTAAGTGATGCCGTCCTCGATGCTGTCAAAGGCCACCGTCCCCTCTTCTTCCGAAATGATGACGTTGTTGTATGGATCCCATTCGCAAACCGCCGTGTCCTTCTTGATCTTCTTCCCTTCCTTGACGAAGAGCACAGATCCGTAGGGAAGCACGGTGGTGGACAGCGCCACGTTTGTTTCAGGGTCCATCACCTTGAATTCGGAGGAACGAGAAACCACAACCACCTCTTTCTCGCCACTTGCGTTTGTGCGGTCCACCGTGCGCAAGTCATCAATCTCAACCACGCCTTCGTGCTTGCTGCGGATTTGGTTTTCGTCTGAAATCTTCGATGCAGTACCCCCTACGTGGAACGTACGCAAGGTCAATTGCGTACCTGGTTCCCCGATGGACTGAGCTGCAATCACACCCACCGCTTCTCCAGTTTGAACGGGCCGGTTGGTCGCGAGGTTCTTTCCATAGCACTTCGAGCACACCCCCTGACGGGATTCGCAGGTGAGTACCGAACGAACTTCAACCTCTTGAACGCCTGCTGCCTCAATCAGCTTCGCAGTAGCTGGGGTGATTTGAACGCCTTCCTCTGCGAGCACCTCGTCCGTCTCTGGATGCCGGACGTCCTCGCCAAGCGTACGACCTTCAATCCGGTCTCCAATGCCCTCGACAATTTCGTCGTTTTGACGCAACGGCGTAACCGTCAACGTACGCAGGGTTTCACAATCGTCTTCGGTGATGATGACGTCTTGCGCCACGTCCACCAGACGACGGGTCAGGTAACCTGCGTCTGCGGTCTTCAATGCCGTATCCGCAAGACCCTTACGAGCACCGTGCGTGGAGATGAAGTACTCCAAGATGCTCAACCCCTCCTTAAAGTTCGAAAGGATGGGGTTTTCAATGATGTCTTGACCTCCCGTCGCAGAAGACTTCTGCGGCTTGGCCATCAGGCCACGCATGCCAGAGAGCTGACGGATTTGTTCCTTCGAACCACGTGCACCAGAGTGCATCATCATGTAGATCGAGTTGAATCCTTGCTTGTCGTTCTCCAAACGATCCATCAAGATGTTGGTCAAACGAGAGTTCGTGTGTGTCCAGATGTCAATGATCTGGTTGTAACGCTCGTTGTTGGTGATGAGACCCATGTTGTAGTTGTCCATCACTTCACCCACCTGAGCTGTTGCCTTGGCCACCAACTCTTCCTTTTCAGGTGGAATGATGACGTCGTTCAAGTTGAAGGAAAGGCCACCCTTGAACGCCATGGTAAATCCAAGTTCCTTGATGTCGTCCAAGAACTGAGCCGTACGTGGCACTCCAACGCTGTTCAGCACGTGAGAAATGATGCCACGAAGCGACTTTTTGGTCAACAATTCGTTGATGTATCCCGCCTCAGCTGGCACAAATTCGTTGAAGAGGACCCGACCACACGTGGTCTCGATCATGCTCGCCTTGCCTTCAATGTCGACGTAGCGCATTTTGATGGCGGCGTGCAAGTCCAAGCGACCTTCCTGGTGCGCGATGCGCACCTCTTCAGGTGAGTAACACACCATGCCCTCTCCCTTCACCACGTGCTCCTCGGAAGAAGCTCGCTCTTTGGTGATGTAATACAGGCCCAAGACCATGTCTTGAGAAGGAACGGCGATTGGTGCGCCGTTGGCGGGGTTCAAAATGTTGTGCGAACCCAACATCAGAAGTTGTGCTTCCAAGATGGCCGCAGAGCCCAACGGCAAGTGCACAGCCATTTGGTCCCCATCAAAGTCAGCGTTAAAGGCCGTGCACGCCAGAGGGTGCAATTGCAACGCCTTGCCTTCGATGAGCTTGGGCTGGAACGCCTGGATGCCCAAACGGTGAAGCGTCGGTGCACGGTTGAGCAGCACCGGGTGCCCTTTCATGACATTCTCAAGAATGTCCCACACCACGGGCTCCTTCGCATCCACAATTTTCTTAGCGCTCTTGACAGTCTTCACAACTCCACGCTCAATCATCTTACGAATGATGAACGGCTTGTAAAGCTCGGCCGCCATGTTCTTCGGCATGCCGCACTCGTGGAGCTTCAAGTCAGGACCAACGACGATGACCGATCGCGCTGAGTAGTCCACACGCTTGCCGAGAAGGTTTTGACGGAAACGTCCCTGCTTGCCTTTCAAGCTGTCGCTCAACGACTTCAGAGGCCTGTTGCTTTCCGTCTTCACAGCACTCGACTTGCGGCTGTTGTCAAACAAGCTGTCAACAGCCTCCTGAAGCATGCGCTTTTCGTTGCGCAAAATCACTTCCGGTGCCTTGATTTCCACCAAACGCTTCAAACGGTTGTTGCGAATGATGACGCGGCGGTACAAGTCATTCAAATCCGACGTTGCGAATCGACCGCCGTCGAGCGGCACCAATGGACGCAACTCCGGTGGAATGACGGGCACCACCTTGACAACCATCCATTCCGGACGGTTTTCGATGCGGCTGTTTGCGTCGCGCAAGGCCTCAACCACCTGCAGGCGCTTGAGCTTTTCGCTCTTGCGCTGCTGAGACGTCTCCGTGTTCGCCTCGTGGCGAAGCGTGTAGCTCAACTCATCCAGATCCAAGTTGGCAAGCAAATCGTGCACCGCGTCGGCACCCATTTTTGCGACAAACTTGTTCGGGTCTTTGTCATCGAGGTACTGGTTTTCCTTCGGAAGCGTATCCAAAATGTCGAGGTACTCGTCCTCCGTCAGCAACGTGTACGCTTCTTTGGCATCGGCTTGCGGAACTTCCGCAATGCCTTGATTGATCACCACGTAACGTTCGTAGTAAATGACTTGGTCGAGCTTTTTCGAAGGAATTCCGAGGAGGTATCCAATTTTGTTGGGCAAGCTCTTGAAGTACCAAATGTGCACGACGGGCACCACCAAACTGATGTGTCCCATGCGCTCACGACGCACTTTCTTTTCCGTCACTTCCACACCGCAGCGGTCGCATACGATGCCTTTGTATCGGATGCGCTTGTACTTGCCGCAGTGGCACTCGTAATCCTTGACCGGGCCAAAGATTCGTTCGCAGAACAAGCCATCGCGTTCGGGCTTATACGTGCGGTAGTTGATCGTCTCGGGCTTCAGCACCTCACCGTGGGACGCCTCGAGAATGCGCTCAGGCGAAGCCAGTGAAATGGTGATGGTGTTGAAGTCGCTGCTCAACTGCTTGGGGTTGTTTTGTTGGAACATTGTTGAGGGATCAATCGAGTGAAACAGTCAAACCAAGGCCACGCAATTCATGCATGAGGACGTTGAACGACTCAGGAATTCCTGGAGTCGGCATCACGTCGCCCTTCACAATCGATTCGTAGGCACGGGCACGGCCCTGAACGTCGTCTGACTTGACCGTCAAAATTTCTTGGAGGATGTTGGCGGCACCGAAGGCTTCGAGTGCCCAAACCTCCATCTCACCAAATCGCTGGCCGCCAAACTGGGCCTTACCGCCCAACGGCTGCTGTGTGATCAACGAGTACGGTCCAATGCTACGTGCGTGCATTTTGTCGTCGACCATGTGGCTCAGCTTGATCATGTAGATCACGCCCACTGTTGCCGGTTGGTCGAATCGCTCACCCGTGCCTCCATTGTACAGGTGCGTGACACCGAATTCTGGCACGCCGGCCTCTTCGGTCAGATCGCAAATCTCTTGGATGGACGCCCCGTCGAAAATGGGAGTCGCAAATTTGCGTCCGAGCTTCTCTCCTGCCCAACCCAACACAGTTTCGTAAATCTGTCCGAGGTTCATTCGAGATGGTACGCCGAGCGGGTTCAACACGATGTCCACGGGAGTTCCGTCCTCGAGGAACGGCATGTCTTCTTGACGCACGATACGTGCAACAATTCCCTTGTTCCCGTGGCGACCAGCCATTTTATCTCCCACCTTCAGCTTGCGCTTCTTGGCGACGTACACTTTGGCTAATTTCACGATGCCGGCAGGCAATTCATCGCCTACCGTCACTTGAAATTTCTTACGCTTGTACACCCCCAACAAATCGTTGTACTTCAGGGTGTAATTGTGAATCAAACGTGCCGCAAGAGCGCTTTGCTTTTCGTCGCGAATCCATCCTTCTGCGTTGATGATGAGGTAATCCAGGCTCGACAAGACTTTTTGGGTGAACTTCACTCCTTTCTTGACCTGCTCCTCCTTGTAGTAGTTGAAAACACCCTGGCTCACTTTGCCTCCAACAAGCTTCATCAGCTTTTCCACGAGAAGCTTCTTGAGAGCCCCTGCTTCCTTGTCGAAATCCTTGTCAATGGACTCCAAAACCGCCTTGTCGCTTGCTTTGGACTTGCGGTCCTTCACCGCGCGGCTGAACAACTTCTTGTCGATGACAACTCCCTGGCCCGAAGGAGGCATCTTCAAAGAAGCGTCCTTCACGTCACCGGCTTTGTCGCCGAAAATGGCACGCAAAAGTTTTTCCTCGGGGCTCGGATCGGATTCACCCTTTGGCGTGATTTTGCCAATGAGAATGTCTCCCTCCTGCACTTCGGCACCGATTCGAATCAGGCCGTGCTCATCGAGGTCCTTGGTGGCTTCCTCGCTGACGTTTGGAATGTCGTTGGTCAACTCCTCTACACCACGCTTGGTGTCGCGCACTTCCAAGACGTATTCATCGACGTGCAAGGACGTGAAGACGTCTTCCCGCACAACACGTTCCGAAATCACAATGGCGTCCTCAAAGTTGTAGCCCTGCCAAGGCATGAAGGCCACCTTCATGTTCTGTCCCAAAGCCAACTCTCCCTTCTGAGTGGAGTATCCTTCGACCAAGATTTGGCCTGCAGACACTTTCTCTCCCTTCGAGACCATGGGCTTCAGGTTCATGCACGTGCCTTGGTTGGTTCGCGCAAACTTGGTCAGGTTGTACACCCCCAAATCGCTCTCAAACGAGACCAACAAATCGTTTTCGTCCATGTCGTGACGGATGTGGATTTCGTTGGCATCCACAAATTCAACCACGCCATCTCGCTCGGCACGCAGCAGCACACGGGAATCGCGTGCCACAGGGGCTTCCACCCCCGTACCGACAATGGGCGAATTGGGGCGCATCAAAGGCACGGCTTGACGCATCATGTTCGAGCCCATCAGCGCGCGGTTGGCGTCGTCGTGTTCCAAGAAAGGAATCAACGACGCGGCAATCGATGCGATTTGGTTGGGGGCCACATCCATGTACTGAAGTTCGTCCGGCTTCACAATTGGGAAGTCACCCTCCAGGCGCGCCTTCACCATGTCATTCTCAAACGAACCGTCTTTCTTGATTGGCGCATTGGCCTGAGCAATCATTGCACTGTCCTCGTCCTCAGCAGAGAGGTAGACAATGCCGTCCTCTTTGGTCGCAGCTTTTCCTTTGGAAACCTTGCGATACGGCGTTTCAATGAATCCAAGGCGGTTCACCTTGGCGTAAACGCAGAGGCTCGAAATCAAACCAATGTTTGGTCCTTCAGGCGTCTCAATGGTGCACAAACGACCGTAGTGCGTGTAGTGGACGTCTCGAACCTCAAAGCCAGCCCGCTCACGACTCAAACCACCTGGCCCGAGTGCAGAAATGCGTCGCTTGTGCGTCACCTCACTAAGCGGGTTCGTTTGGTCCATGAATTGAGACAGCTGGTTCGTTCCGAAGAAGCTGTTGATCACAGAACTCAACGTCTTGGCGTTGATCAAATCCGTAGGCGTGAACACTTCGTTGTCACGAACGTTCATGCGCTCGCGAATGGTCCGTGCCATCCGCGCGAGCCCCACACCAAACTGAGAATACAACTGCTCACCAACAGTTCGGATGCGACGGTTGCTCAAGTGATCGATGTCGTCCACATCGGTGTTGCTGTTCACGAGGTCAAGCAACGTCTTGATGATGCGAATGATGTCGTCGGTGGTCAGAGTGCGAGCTTCCTCCCCTTCAATGCCCAACTTGCGGTTGATGCGGAAACGGCCAACTTCACCCAAGTCGTAACGCTGCTCTGAGAAGAACAGCTTGTCAATCACGCCACGTGCCGTCTCCAAGTCGGGCGGCTCCGCGTTGCGCAGTTGACGATAGATGTACTCGACTGCTTCCTTCTCCGAGTTGGAACTGTCCTTCTGGAGGGTGTTGTAAATGATCGCGAAGTCGCCTTGATTCACGCCCTCTTTGTGCAGGATGATGGTCTTGGCACCGGAATCGACAATCATGTCGATGTGCTCCTTCTCCAACACCGTCTCTCGCTCCAAAATGACTTCCGTCCGCTCGATGGACACCACCTCACCCGTGTCCTCCTCCACGAAATCTTCCACCCACGTTTTCAGCACACGAGCCGCCAGTGGTCGTCCCAGTGCACGCTTCAATCCGGCCTTCGTCACTTTGACTTCATCGGCCAAATCAAAAATTCCAAGGATGTCCCGATCCGTCTCGTAGCCAATGCTACGCAGCAAGGTGGTCACCGGCAACTTTTTCTTTCGGTCGATGTATGCGTACATCACGCCGTTGATGTCCGTGGCAAATTCAATCCAAGAACCCTTGAACGGAATGATACGAGCAGAGTGCAACTTGGTTCCGTTGGCGTGACGGCTTTGGCCAAAGAACACGCCTGGTGAACGGTGCAGCTGGTTCACAATCACACGCTCAGCTCCGTTGATCACAAAAGACCCTTGTGGCGTCATGTACGGGATGGTTCCCAAATACACGTCCTGCACAATGGTTTCAAAGTCTTCATGCTCGGGATCCGTGCAGTACAGCTTCAATTTCGCCTTCAAAGGGACGCTGTACGTCAAGCCACGTTCAATGCACTCTTGAATGCTGTAACGCGGGGGGTCGATGAAGTAATCGAGGAATTCGAGAACGAATTGATTTCGAGTGTCCGTGATGGGGAAATTCTCACTGAACACCTTGAACAATCCCTCCGTCATGCGGTTCTCGGGGTTCGTCTCCAATTGGAAGAACTCCTGAAACGAGCGAAGTTGAATGTCCAAGAAATCGGGGTGCTCCAGAGGGAGGTCTACGGAACCAAAATTGGTCCGCAGTGGGTTGGAGTTGGGGTTGGCCAGGGTCATAGGTCGTTTGGTCTTGGAAAGGACAAACAGGGGGGTACAGGTTCTAGTTCGAATGCATCAATGTTTTGAAACATTCATAATGCAGACAAGGGCGGGGACCTGTTCCCCGCCCGTGCCTTAGTGCTCGGGGTATCGCTTACTTGAGCTCAACCTCAGCGCCAGCTTCCTCAAGTTGAGACTTCAAGGCTTCCGCCTCGTCCTTTGGAATGCCCTCCTTGATTGGAGCGGGTGCGCCGTCCACGATGTCTTTCGCTTCCTTCAAGCCGAGACCGGTGAGTTCTTTCACGAGCTTCACGACTGCGAGCTTCGAGCCGCCAGCGGCCTTCAAGATCACGTCAAACTCGGACTTCGCATCACCGCCTCCACCTTCACCGCCACCGGCGGCTGGGCCTGCAACTGCAACTGCAGCAGCAGCGGGTTCGATGCCGTACTCGTCCTTGAGGATTTCAGCGAGCTCGTTCACCTCCTTCACAGTGAGGTTCACCAACTCTTCTGCCATAGCTTTCAAATCAGCCATAATGATTGGATTGTATTGTTCGTATTCTAAAGTTTGAGAGTGTCAAGCTCAGCCGCGTTCTTGCAGCGCCTTGACAAGACCAGACAAGGTGTTGCCTCCTGAGTTCAATGCGCCCACCACGTTCTTCATCGGAGATTGGAGCAGTGCAATCACATCTGCCAACAATTCCTCCTTCGACTTGATCGTGGTCAACGCCTCGAGGTTGCCGTCACCCAAGTAGGTTGCTTCTTCGACGTATGCGCCTTTCAAAATCGGCATGTCGTGCTTCTTGCGGAATTCCTTCAACACACGTGCTGGAGCATTTCCGACATTGCCAACGAGAAGTGCTGTTTGGCCTTTGAGCACATCGTAAAGTTCCGTGTAGTCACGGCCTTCCGTGCGCTCCATGGCCTTCCGCAACAACGTGTTTTTCACGACACGGACGCGGATGTCCTTCTTGTAGCACTCGCGGCGAAGGCTGGTGGTCGCCTCAGAATCCAACCCAGATGCGTCGGTGAGGTAAACCACGTTCTTCTCCGCAAGCATCTGCACGAGCTCGTCGATCAATTGATCTTTTTCAATTCGAGTCATGTTTGTTCAATGTTGCGAATCAGGCAGTCGCCGTCTTCTGTTCGATTTTGATACCAGGACCCATTGTTGAGCTCATAGCGATGCTCTTCATGTAGGTTCCTTTCGCAGATGAAGGCTTCAACCGCATCAAGGTGTTCAAGAGTTCAGCCGCGTTCTCTTCAATCTTCTTGGCGTCGAAAGACACCTTTCCAACTGAAGCATGCACGATGCCAAACTTGTCCACCTTGAAGTCAATTTTACCTGCCTTCACGTCCGTCACAGCCTTTCCAACTTCCATCGTCACGGTACCCGACTTCGGGTTTGGCATGAGGCCGCGTGGTCCGAGAATACGGCCCAACGCACCTACTTTGCCCATGACTTGGGGAGTGGTAATGATTACATCCACATCGGTCCATCCGCCTTTGATCTTCGTCACGTACTCGTCCAACCCGACGTGGTCGGCACCGGCGTCCTTTGCTTCCTGCTCTTTGTCAGGAGTGCAAAGCACCAGCACGCGAACGTCTTTGCCTGTCCCGTGGGGAAGGCTCACCGTTCCACGAACCATTTGGTTCGCTTTTCGGGGGTCTACGCCAAGGCGCACAGCGAGGTCAACTGTCGCATCGAATTTGGTGGTTGAGCACTCCTTCACAAGGGCAGAGGCTTCTTCCAAGCTGTAATGCTTTTCCGTATCGATCTTCGCAGCGACCGCTTTCTGGTTCTTTGTTAGTCGTCCCATGTTGCGCGGTTTGTGACTTAGAAGGGGCGTTCACCAATGACGTTGATGCCCATGCTTCGTGCCGTACCTGCCACCATTTTCATGGCAGACTCGACGGTAAAGCAGTTCAAATCGGGCATCTTGTCTTCTGCAATTGTACGCACTTGGTCCCAAGAGACTTTGCCCACCTTGCTCCGATTGGATTCGGGAGAACCCTTCTTGAGCTTGGCGGCCTCCAGCAATTGAACTGCGGCCGGCGGGGTCTTGATGACAAAGTCGAACGACTTGTCACTGTAGACCGTGATGACCGCAGGGAGTACCTTGCCCGCCTTATCCTGAGTTCTCGCATTGAATTGCTTACAGAACTCCATGATGTTCACACCCTTGGCACCCAAAGCAGGTCCCACGGGAGGTGACGGGTTGGCCGCTCCACCGCGTATTTGCAGCTTGATTAGTCCAGCTACTTCTTTAGCCATTGATCATATATTTGAACAGTCCTCCACCCGCGCAAAGGGAAGCATTTAGGGACATTGCGAGTAGGCTTCGGCTGTCTGTTCCAGTTGTTAGCTTTCTTTTTCTACCTGGAGATAACCAAGTTCTACAGGCGTCTTCCGCCCAAAGATCTTGACCATCACCTTTAACTTCTTTTTCTCTTCATTGACTTCTTCGATGTTTCCGTGGAATCCGTTGAACGGTCCGTCAGTCACCTTGACCAATTCACCAACCACGTACGGGATGTTAATTTCCTCGTCTGTATCCGCCAGATCATCAACCACACCCAAGATGCGATTTACTTCGTTTTGACGAAGTGGCATTGGCTCGCCGCGCTTTTCAGCACCGAGAAAACCGATGACATTGGTGACGTTGCGAATGATGTGAGGAACCTCCCCTATCAAAGCGGCCTCGATGTAGACGTACCCGGGAAACAGGTTGCGCTCTTTGGAAACCTTCTTGCCATTCCGAATGGTGAACACTTTCTCCATCGGAATGAGCACCTGGCCCACGTAGTCTTGCAACCCGGCTGCAGCGATTTCAGTTTCCACGGTTTCTTGAACGCGCTTCTCCTGACCGCTTACCGCCCGGACGACGTACCACTTCTTATCGATTTCACTCATGGTTGTGAGGCTCATCTAGGGGATCAAAGGAATTGGTACAACAGGCCAACGACGCCAGACCACACAGAGTCGGCGGCGTTTACACCAAAAACCCAGTCCATTGCAGAGACAATGAACGCAATCAGCAGGCTAGCCACGAACACAAGAACAGAAGACTCCTGCAACTCGCGCCAAGTCGGCCAAGTCACTTTGGTCTGCAATTCCTGGAAGGAAGCCTGCACATATTCAGTAAACGAAGACATGGTTGTCAGTTTTAGCACGGGCGGCAGGACTCGAACCTGCAACCAATGGTTTTGGAGACCACTACTCTACCAATTGAGCTACGCCCGTAGATGGAGGAAGAAGGAACCCCCTCGAGGGAACCTTCTTCCTTAGATTTCAGCTTGGTCTGAAACCCGCAGTTAAGCGAGGATTTCAGTCACCTGGCCAGCGCCCACCGTACGTCCACCCTCACGGATAGCGAAACGGAGACCCTTGTCCATGGCGATCGGCGCAATCAAGTTCACGTCAATCGTCACGTTGTCACCAGGCATGACCATCTCACGGCCAGCTTCCAACGTAATCTCACCCGTTACGTCCGTCGTACGGAAGTAGAATTGTGGGCGGTACTTGTTGTGGAATGGCGTGTGGCGGCCTCCTTCTTCTTTCTTCAAGATGTAAACTTCACCTTTGAAGTGTGTGTGAGGGGTGATGCTGCCAGGCTTGGCAATCACCATACCACGACGGATGTCCTTCTTGTCGATGCCGCGGAGCAACAAACCGACATTGTCACCGGCTTCACCGCGATCGAGAATTTTGCGGAACATCTCCACACCTGTGATGGTGGATTTCAACTTCTCTTCTGACATACCGATGATGTCGATTTCGTCACCGGTGTTGATCACACCTGTTTCGATGCGACCCGTAGCCACCGTACCACGACCCGTGATCGTGAACACGTCCTCGATGGACATCAAGAAAGGCTTTTCATTGTCGCGTGGCGGAATCTCAATCCAGCTGTCCACAGCTTCCATGAGGTTCATCACGGTCTCAACCCACTTGGGTTCGCCATTCAAGGCGCCGAGGGCAGAACCCTGGACCACAGGTCCGTTGTCTCCATCGTAGTCGTAGAATGAGAGGAGGTCGCGAATTTCCATTTCGACGAGCTCGAGCAATTCGGGGTCGTCAACCATGTCCACTTTGTTCATGAACACCACGATGCGAGGCACGCCAACCTGGCGGCCGAGCAAGATGTGCTCACGCGTCTGTGGCATTGGGCCGTCAGTAGCCGCAACCACGAGAATGGCGCCGTCCATTTGGGCAGCACCAGTAACCATGTTCTTCACGTAGTCGGCGTGACCTGGGCAGTCGACGTGCGCGTAGTGACGGTTCTGCGTTTGGTACTCAACGTGTGAAGAGTTGATGGTGATACCGCGCTCCTTTTCTTCAGGAGCGTTGTCGATTTGGTCAAACGAGCGAGCCTCGCTGTAACCTGCGTCAGCCATCACCTTGGTGATTGCCGCTGTGAGGGTGGTCTTACCGTGGTCAACGTGGCCAATGGTGCCAATGTTGACGTGGGGCTTGGACCGGTCAAAAGTTTCCTTTGCCATGGTCTGGA
>JBMZHG010000017.1:0-19970 GCA_049616325.1 Flavobacteriales bacterium
ACGCGGCCTTGATTTCAGACCAGTCTCCGCCGATGTTGTACAAGCAGAGCGCTCTGCGGTATTTCAAGACACGGTTTTTGGGTCGTGATTTGGACGCAAACGTCCACACTCGGGCCGCTTCGTGCCAAAACCCTTCCTCCATCAACATGCTGCCCTCAACAAACAACTGCGAAGACGTGTAATCGGACCACGCAGAGTCGACCTCCGCCAGAGCAGCAAGATCCTCTTCCGATCCCCAATCAGCCCGAGATTCCAGGGCTGTCAAAGTCGTCAAAACCACTGCAAGAAAACACAGGCAAAGTTTGTGCAAGTACACGGGTGAGCGCATTGAGGCGAATTTGGGGCAAAATAGGCCTGCGCTGCGGATTGAGGTCCAATTTGTTGCGCGACTTATCCCCATGCCGACAGGGATTTCGTGAACGTCGCACGTTGATTGCGCACGCCCCCTTTATCCTTCGATGGCACGGTTGAGGTCAAAGCCTTCGAGGTAGTCTGCCACGCGACGCACAAAACTCCCTCCCAACATGCCGTCCACCACCCGGTGATCGTAGCTGTGGCTCAGGAACATCATGTGGCGCACGGCGATGACGTCGCCATGCTCGGTTTCGAGCACCGCCGGGCGTTTCCGAATTGCGCCAAGCGCCAAGATCCCCACCTGGGGCTGGTTGATGATGGGCGTACCCATGACGTTTCCAAAGGTACCGACGTTGCTCATTGTGTAGGTCCCGCCTGAAATGTCGTCGGCCGTCAACTTGCCGTTCCGAGCCCGATCTGCGAGGTCGTTCACTTGCCGCGCCAAGCCCTGGAGATTGTATTGATCCGCGTGCTTGATGACCGGCACAATCAAGTTGCCTGAAGGAAGGGCAGCCGCCATGCCGAGGTGAATGGCCCTGTGAATGTGAATGTTGTCCCCGTTCACACTCGCGTTGACGCCGGGAAAGTCGCGAATGGCTTTGACAATGGCCTCCGCGATCAACGGCGTGAACGTCAGTTTCTCCCCAATCTTTTCCTGGAACGCCTTTTTGTTGGCGTTTCGCCACAAGACCAAATTGGTCACGTCCGCCTCCACAAACGAGGTGACGTGTGGACTCGTTTGCACGCTTCGCACCATGTGATCCGCAATCATCTTGCGCATGCGGTCCATTTCCACAATGTCGTAGGCGCCATCCACGCTTTTGGCTGCAGGGATGGACGCAGGCGCAGCCGCGGGCGCAGGTGCTGGAGCGGGCGACGCAGCCGGAGCAGGTGCCGGTGCAGGAGTTGACGCGGGACCTCCTGTGCGCTTCGAGACGTAAGACAGAATGTCTTTCTTGGTCACGCGCCCCTCCGAACCGGTGCCAGGGACCTGCTCCAATTCGGACATCGCGATGCCTTCCTTTTGGGCAATGCTTCGAACGAGCGGCGAATAGAATCGGCCTGAAGGACCCTTTCGCGATGGCGCTTCATCCAACGGCGCCAAAGCTGCCGCCACCACTTCCGGGGCAGGATCAGCTTCAGAAGGTGAGCTCGCCGCGGGCTCAGTTGCCAAGGCCGCCGGTGCCGCTGCCGGAACCGCCTTTTCCCCTTCACCTCCAACGTCGTACCGTGCAATCACCGCACCGACCTGAACCACATCCCCTTCAGCCACGCACCACTCCACGAGGGTTCCGTCTTCTGGTGCGGGAACTTCGGAATCAACCTTGTCTGTTGCGATCTCGACAATGGGCTCGTCCGCTTCCACATTAGCGCCTGCGTCGACCACCAATTTGGTGATGGTCGCCTCCGCTACACTTTCACCCATTTTGGGCAGGAGAATGTCAATGATGGCCATAAGAGGGAATTGCTCGTCGCGAAATTAAGGCATCGACGACCACCGAAAGGTCCTTTCGCCAATGGTAATCTTGACCGTGCGTAAAGGCTTTGCGCTCAGCACCTCGGCCAGAAAGGCCATGCGCGACGTTCAAGGCAAACGGCACTTCCGCCTTGAGTTTGCCCGGACTCACCCAGGTGGCGCGACCCCGCAACACGCTCCACGCGGTGCGCGGCCAATCCGCTCGCGACGAGACCCAAAGCCACGGCGCGGCTCCAAGAAGAATCAACGACGCCGCCACGTCGAACGCGCGTTTGGTGCGCGCCACCTCGGGAAGGTGAAGTCCGTGCCGGAAAGCCACAAAAGATTCGCGTGAAGCCCCGCCACTTGACATCACGTCTCCGACGTCAGTCCACGCAATGCGGCATCGAACGTGGCGGCGACCGAGCGCCGGCAGCGCGTCGACAATGGCCTCGGCACGCACGTCGCGGCCACTGAAAACGACCTCGTCGAGGTTGTGAATTTGAACGGCCTCTTCGACGTCGCGAACCGTTCCGACCCAAGGAACGTTTTGCAGGTCCGGGGCATCCTCTGGGAGCCGATCGCCCGCCCAAAGGGCGAACGTTTGGCGACGGGTCCACTCCCCTTCGTTGCGCCGCAACAATTCCACCGTGGCCTCCACGTCGGGACCGGCCACAAGAAGCCGTCTCACGCTGTGCGGGTTTCCAGTTCGACGCCACGAACGGACCATCACCAAGGCGTGTGCGATGGCATGGCCCAAAGGCAAAAGCAAGACGGTTGCGCGACTGAAGCGCCACGATTCAGGCCAGAGGCTGTAGGTGGCAAGCGTCAGCGTGGAAGCCGCCGCCCACGCCAAGACGTGCCCGGACAGGGAGCGCCGTGTTCGGGCCTCTCGGTAACCTCCAAAGGCCCACGTGCCGCAGATTTGGACTGCAAGAAGGCCGGCTCCTTGCCACGCCACGTCTGGCCAGACGTAGGCTTTTCCGAACCCGGTCTGCATCGCCGCAATCACCGCCACAAGCCACGCGGTCGTCCCTGCAGAGACCGTCATCATTTCGCCCCACCGGCTCAACAGACGACGACCAATGGCCAGGCCCGCTCGGCCGTAGATCGCGCTTCGAATCATCCAAGAAAACGCTCGGGCTTGGCCGCCTTCAAAGTGCTTTGCGGCGAACAAAAGCATGGCGCGGTAAAAGACCAGCACGTAATTCAGACTCCCCTTTTTGGTGGACTCGCCCTTGTAGTGAATGATGCTGGTCCCCGCGAAATAGTGGTTTTCCCAACCGCCTGCAACCAGCCGCCAACTCAAATCAATGTCCTCTCCGTACATGAAGAACTGCTCGTCGAGAAGCCCCACCTGATCAAGTGCCTCACGGCGCATCCACATGAACGCCCCTGAAAGGATGTCCACGGGCGCCGTGTCGTGCTCACCGACGTGGCCGGCGTAGTAGGCGTTGAACATCTTGGAACGAGGGGCCATGCGATGAAGCCCTGACATGCGACAAAACGCCGGCCACGGCGCCGGAAGGCCCCGCTTGGATTCCGGCAGATACTTCCCGGTTCCGTCGTACATCGGCACGCCCATGCCGCCAAGCTTGGGCTGGGCGTCGGCATGCTCCAAACAGAGGCGAAACGTGTCCTCACGAACCACCGTGTCGGGGTTGAGCAGCAGCACGTGTCGGCCAGCGCTCTCTCGAATGGCCTGGTTGTTGGCAACGGAGAATCCCACGTTGTCTTCGTTGGCCACCACGTTGGCCCAGGGAAAACGGCGGCGCACCATGTCCACAGAACCGTCGACGCTGCGGTTGTCGACCACCCAAACGTCCACGTTGAGGCCCTCTTTGGCCCGTTCGACAGACACGAGGCATTGCTCGAGGAAAGCCCGAACGTTGTAACTGACGATGACTACACTGAGGTCGGTCACCCTTTGTACGGCAAGCGGTTCAACAACGAACTCGACAGCGTCGCCTCGTCGGCGTACTGAAGCGCCTCTCCCACAGCTACGCCTCGGGCCAATGCCGTCAGCAGCACGTTGCGGTCAGACAACTTCTTGGCCACGTAGAATGCCGTCGTGTCCCCCTCCATCGAACCGGGCAACGCCAAAATCACTTCTTTGACGTCCTCCGAACCGGCGCGCTCGACCAACGACTCCACGTTCAGGTCCGCGGGCCCCACTCCGTCCATCGGGCTGATCACGCCACCCAACACGTGGTAAAGTCCCCGGTATTCACCCATGGATTCCAGCGCCAGCAAGTCCCGCACGTCTTCCACCACGCAGACGGTCGACCTGTCTCTGTGGGGGTTGGCGCACAAGTTGCACGTCTCACCTTCGGTCGGGTTGTGGCACTCGGCGCAAGGCCGTACCCCCTCGCGCATCGCAATCATGGCTTCCGCAAAGTCGCGAACGCGTTCCTCGTCGCGCGCCAACATGTGCAGGACGAGGCGGAGGGCCGTTCGTCTTCCAACGCCAGGAAGCGTGGCCATTTGGTCCACCGCGGCTTCGATCAATCTGGAGGGGAGTTGCACGAAGCGAAGGTACACCAAGGCCCGGTCCGGGCCTTACATTTGAACGCATGACCCCTACCTCCGTCTTGTTCATTGCCTTCGGGTACGTCGCCTTGCTTTTGGTCGTCAGTCGATGGTCCTCCAGACACGGAGCGGAAGGCGATTCGGAATCGCGCTTTTTCGTAGCCGGGAACAAAGCCCCTTGGTTTGTGGTCGCCTTCGGGATGGTGGGCGCCTCCCTTTCCGGCGTCACCTTTCTGAGCATCCCGGGTTGGGTTCGTGATCAGGAATGGACATACCTGCAAATGGTAGCGGGCTACTGCATTGGATATCTGATTGTTGCGACAGTTTTGCTTCCGCTTTACTACAAGCAAAAACTCACCAGCATTTACAGTTACCTCGGGACGCGGTTTGGGAAGAATGCGCACCAAACGGGCGCGGTTTTTTTCTTGCTCAGCCGAGTCATTGGAGCCTCGTTCCGCCTCTTTCTTGTGGCCTTGGTGGTCGACGTTCTCGTCCTGGAACCGATGTACGGAGGCCCGACGCCGTGGACGTGGTTTGGGCTGACTACGGCTGGAATTTTGGCGGTGATTTACCTGTACACGAGGCAAAGCGGCATGGCCACAGTCATCTGGACGGACACGCTTCAAACGGCGTGCATGCTTCTCGCCGTGGTGCTCACGGTCGGCGGGGTGCTCTCCGCGGGTGGCCACGGGTGGTGGGATTTGCCGCAGGTCGTGGAGTCGACGGGGCTCACGAAGGTTTGGGTGGTGGACGATTGGAAACTTGGCAACCACTGGGCCAAACACCTCCTTGCGGGCATGTTTGTCACGATCGCCATGACCGGCTTGGATCAGGACATGATGCAGAAGAACCTCGCGTGCCGCAACCTTCGCGAGGCGCAGTGGAACATGGGCACATTCACCGTCATTCTGGTCGGCGCCAACGTGCTTTTTCTCGCGATGGGAGCACTTCTTTGGATGCACGCAGAATCCATCGGCATGGCTGCGCCTGAAGCCACCGATCGGTTGTACCCGCTTGTAGCGTTGGGCGGAAGCCTGGGTCCCGCCCTTGGCGTGGCGTTTGTGGTGGGGCTTTTGGCTTCGGCCTTCAGTTCGGCGGATTCGGCCCTGACGGCCTTGACCACGTCGACCTGCGTGGATCTGCTCGAGACCCCGTCCATGACCGCACAGCGCGCAACGGCAATTCGAAAGCGCGTTCATTTGGGGCTCGCAGCGCTGCTTTGGGCGGTCATATTGGGGTTCCGTGCGGTCAACGACACGTCCGTAGTCGCCGCGCTGTTCACGGTCGCGAACTACACGTACGGCCCCTTGCTTGGCCTGTTTTTTGTCGGAATGTTCACCAAATGGAACCCGCGTGCAGGGTGGATTCCTCTGGTCTGCGTGGCCGCGCCAGTCCTCGGGTACCTGTTGGAATCCTCGCTTTCGGCAGGTTTGGGGTTCAGCTTTGGCTTCGCCCTGTTGCCGGTGAACGGGCTGTTGACCGCGGCCGGACTCGGCCTGATTTCGTTGCGCAGATAAGCCCGTCCCAAGGCCCGGTTGTTTCGAGTGCGGCGTGTATTTTTGCGCCGAATTTTGGGCTTTCAATTTTTACCTCCCCTTTCATGGAACAAACCACGTCCTCCCTCCTCCAACGATTGAGTGAATCCGCCACCATTGCCATGGCGCGGAAGGCACGGGAACTCAAGGACCAAGGCATCGACGTCATTTCCCTCTCGCTCGGCGAGCCGGATTTTGACACGCCTGCCGCCATGAAGCAGGCGGGGATTGACGCCATCCAAGCCAACGACACGCACTACACGCCCGTTCCCGGGACGCCTCAAGTGCGCAACGCCATCGTCAAGAAATTCAAGCGCGACAACGGGCTGGAGTACACGCCCGACCAAGTCGTGGTGAGCACGGGCGCAAAGCAGAGCCTGGCGAACGTCGTGCTTTCCTTGGTGGATCCGGGAGACGAAGTGATTCTTCCCGCACCGTTTTGGGTGAGCTACGAAGAGATTGTCAAAGTTGCCGGCGGGATTCCCGTGGTGATTCCCACGAGCATCGACAACGATTACAAAATTCAACCTTCGGAACTCGAGGCGGCCATCAGCCCCAAGACCCGCATGGTCATGTACTCGTCGCCCTGCAACCCCTCGGGCTCCGTGTACACGCAGGAAGAAACGGCCGCCTTGGCCGACGTCCTGCGGAAACACGACCGCATTGTGACGGTGAGTGACGAGATCTACGAACTCATCAACTTCACGGAGAAGCACGCCAGCATGGCCGCTCAGCCAGGCATGTGGGAGCGCACCGTCACCGTCAACGGCGTCTCCAAGGGCTTTGCCATGACGGGGTGGCGTTTGGGGTACATCGGTGCCCCCTCGTGGATTGCAGCTGCGTGCACGAAGATTCAAGGCCAATTCACTTCGGCCCCCTGCTCCATCACCCAAGCTGCGGCAGCCGCGGCTCTCGAAGCCGACCCGTCCGTGGTGTCGGACATGGTCGACGCGTTCCGGCGTCGCCGGGCGCTCATGGTGGAAGGCCTGAGCAAGGTGCCGGGATTCAAAGTGAACCAGCCGATGGGCGCGTTTTACGTGTTCCCGGACGTCTCGGCGCTGTTCGGCCGGTCGTTCAACGGCAAACGACTGGAGAACGCGAACGACGTGGCCTTCTTCTTGCTCGAAGAAGCCAAGGTGGCCACAGTCAGCGGTGCTGCGTTTGGCACGCCCGAATGCGTTCGCCTGTCCTACGCCGCGGCGGACGACGTGCTCGCGGAAGCGGTTCGTCGCATCGACGAGGCTTGCCGCAAGTTGAGTTGAGCGAATGACTGGAACTTCCGACCTTTGAGGTCATGAGCGAATCTTCCACCACGCTGCCCTTCCAAAAATTGCCCTGGGACTCCCCTCGCGTTTGCGTCGTGGGCGACGTGATGGTCGACGCTTACCTGTGGGGAAAGGTGACACGCATCAGCCCGGAAGCCCCGGTGCCGGTCGTGGAAGTCACCCGCCGTGAGCAACGCGTTGGCGGCGCAGGAAACGTGGTCAAAAACTTGACGGCACTCGGTGCTGAAGTGGATGTGATCAGCGTGGTTGGCGACGATTCGGCTGGGCAAGATTTGACCCGCCTTCTGGCCACCATGTGCACCCCTCACCTCGCCGTGGATCCGCTTCGCCCCACCACTGTCAAGACAAGGGTCATCAGCGGCGGGCACCACGTTGTGCGCGTGGACGAAGAAAGCACCGCCCCCGTGCCGGCCAACGTGGTGCAAGAAGCGCTGGAACGACTGCATGAGCTGCTGGCAAGCGCCACTCCGCCTGACGTTGTGGTCGTCGAAGACTACGACAAAGGTTTGATGACGCTCGAATTGATTGAGGGCATCTTGAGCGCTTGCGACGCGGCTGAAGTGCCAGTGGCAGTGGACCCCAAACTTCGGCACTTCAACGCCTACCGCGGCGTCGCCCTGTTCAAACCCAACTTGAAGGAATTGAACGAGGGCCTGGGCTTGGGAACTCCGGTCCACCCCGAGAACCGGGATGCAATGGCATGCGCCGTAGAAACCTTGATGGACCGGCTGCAATGCACCCGCCTCATGGTGACGCTGGGCGAACACGGCACGTGGATGCACGCACCTGAGGAAGGTGTTCACCACGCCCACGTTCCTGCGGTGCCACGTGAAATCATGGACGTCAGCGGAGCGGGCGACACTGTCATCGCAGTGGCGTCGTTGTTGCTCGCCTCGGGTGTCGAATCCAAGGCATTGGCTGCCGTCGCAAACCTCGCAGGAGGCTGGGTGTGCGAACGCGTTGGGGTCGTACCCATCCCTCGCGAATCCTTGGAAGCAGAGCTGTCTCGTGTCCAACTCCCCCATTCTGCTTTGCATTGACGTGGCAATCTTTTCGTGAACGGGCCAACGTTTGGCTTTACGGCAGCAAAGACCGCGTCTTGGGCGCGTTTCAGTGGCTGAACCTGTTGGTCAACTTGACGGCGCTGTCCGTGTTGGCGGTGTATTACGGTTACGAACACGACGCAACCACTTCAGCGAACCTCTTTCAGCTCGTCAAGGGCAGCTTCGCCTTCTACGTCTTGCATTACCTGGTGCGCGTCCTGTACCACTTTCAACCTCGTCAGTTCTTTCGAGAAACGTGGTCCGAAGGGTTGGTCATGGCCCTTCTGCTCGTCGAGGGAGCGGGCGATGTGCTCTTTGGCACCCCGCCTCTCGGGTCGGCTCTTGCGGTGTTGATGCCAAGCATCGGGGACTTCAGCACCGTGCTTGTGCAAGGCTATTTGTTCGTCGCGATTGTCATGGAATGGATGCGACCTGGATCACGCCTTCCACGCGTACGCCTTCATCCTGCCGTCATTTTCATTCTCAGCTTCTTGCTGCTCATTGCGGTGGGCACGTGGTTGTTGAGCATGCCCCAAATGACCACAATCCCCGGTGGCATGCCTCTTGTGGACGCCTTTTTCACGTCCACAAGCGCCACGTGCGTGACGGGATTGATGACCGTGGACACCATGACTTACTTTACCTCCAAAGGCCATTGGGTCCTGCTGATTTTGATTCAATTGGGAGGCTTGAATTTCATTGCCTTTGGAAGCTTCTTGGCGCTCGCCTCCAAATTCGGTGTGGCCGTGAAACAACACGACGTCATTGAAGACTTCGTCAACAGCGACAACCTGTTGGGAAGCAGCGGCACACTCGGAAAGGTGGTCGGGTGGTGCTTGGGGCTTGAGGCTTTGGGTGCCCTGGTGCTGACGGTGCTTTGGTCTCCCAACGTCGAATTCTCAGGGTGGAGCGAGCGGGTCTTTTCATCGGTCTTTCACAGCGTTTCCGCCTTCAACAATGCCGGCATCACCCTTTTCACAGACGGCCTGGCTCACCCTTGGGTGGCCGACAATTGGCTGGTCCATTGGGTGGTCACTGTACTTGTTTTCTTGGGTGCGCTGGGCATGGTGGCGATGTTTGACCTGTTCGACCTTGGCAAGCTGCGTGAACGGATGAAGCAGCCTTGGAAAACCATTTCCTTCCCAACCAAGATCGCCTTGTACTTCTCGCTCATTTTGGTGGGGCTGGGCGCCCTGGCGTTCGCGGCCTTGGAGTGGACAGGAACGATGGAGGGAATGTCGTGGTTTGGCAAGTTCACTACGGCCGTGTTCCAAAGCGTGACGCGCACCAGCGGGTTCAACACAGTCGACATTGGAGCGGTCGGCATGCCCATGCTGTTTTTGCTTTTGGTTCTCATGTTCATCGGGGCCTCCTCGAGCTCCACAGGCGGCGGAATCAAGACGTCCACCTTGGCCATCGTCCTGGCGGATGTGTGGCGCACGGTGCGAGGTGCCGACCACGTTCAGATTTTTCAGCGAACGGTCAACGGCGTACTCCGGTCGAGGGCCTACAGCGTTCTGCTGTTCTTTCTCGTCGGCAACATGGTGGGCATTTTCGTACTCACCCTGACAGAATCCGCGCTCGTGACGCGAGGCTCCACGACCTTTTTTGACTTGGCGTTTGAGCATGTCAGCGCAATGGGAACGGTCGGCCTAAGCACGGGCCTGACTCCCCTCCTTTCCTCGGCAGGAAAAGTCGTGCTTTCGGTTGCGATGTTCGTCGGCCGGGTCGGCACACTCACGGTCGCCTTTGCGGTAGGAGGTCGGACCTCGCAATCGCATTTCAAATACCCCGAAGGACACACCATGGTGGGGTGAACCTCCCTAGGCTCACTCCTGTTCCATCTTTGCACAAAACCACGCCATGGGCACCCGAATCACCCCGTACGTCTCCACCGAACAAGAAGCCAAGAAGAACCAAGTTGCGCGCATGTTTGACGGCATCGCACACCGCTACGATTTCTTGAACCACTTTTTCTCGCTTGGCATTGACGTGCTTTGGCGCAAGGCGTGCATTCGCATGTTGCGCAAAGAGAATCCTCGTCGGCTTCTCGACGTCGCCACAGGAACTGCGGACTTCGCCATCGAAGCGGTGCGCATGGGCTTGGATGTTCACGTCACTGGGGTGGACATCAGTGCAGGAATGCTCGAAGTGGGACGCGAAAAAGTTGCCGCACGTGGCTGGGACGACCGCATCGAACTCCTCCAAGGAGATTCGGTTTCTCTCCCGTTTGAGGAGGGCCATTTCGACGCCTTTACCGTGGCGTTTGGCGTTCGGAATTTCGAAGACCTCGAAGGCGGCCTGGCCGACATGCTTCGGGTGCTCAAGCCTGGAGGCTTGGGTTTGGTCTTGGAATTCAGCAAGCCCAAACACTTCCCAATCAAACAACTCTTCGGCCTCTACTTCAAGCTCATCATGCCGGCTGTGGGAAAATGGGTCAGCAAGGACCCGTCGGCGTACACGTATTTGCCGGAAAGCGTGCAAGCATTTCCGGAGGGCGACGACTTCCTGGCCCACCTTCGAAACGTGGGGTACGCCGACGTTGCGGCGCGTCCGCTGACAGGAGGCATCGCGACCATCTACACCGGACGGAAGCCTCTGCCATGATCTTGCGCGTGCTGCCAAGCAAGTTGAGCGGGGACTCGGTTTGGGCGCCCCCGAGCAAAAGCATCATGCAACGTCTCGTCGCGCTGGCGGCTCTTGCGGACGGTACCACGATGATTCGTCGACCTTCGGAGTCGGACGATTGCACGCACGCGTTGATGATGGCTGCTCAACTGGGCGCCGACATTGAACTCGGCGAAGATGCCGTTGCGGTGCATGGACAGTTCCCGCTTGTTCCGAGGACGGCAACGCTCACGCCCGGGGAATCGGGCCTGGGATTGCGGATGTTTGGCGTGCTTGCAGCGCTGCATCCGGAGCCGCTCACGTTGGAGCGCCAGGGCAGCTTGCTGCAGCGCAATGTGTCAGGCCTCGCCGAAGCGTTGGACGCATTTGGAGTCCGAGTCGACCACGTGGCCGCGGGCGAACACCCCGTGATTCACGGCGCCCTCCGCGGCGCAGAAGTGAGCCTCGACGCCGCCGGAAGCAGCCAGGTTCTTACCGGGTTGTTGTGCGCGTTGCCTCACGCAGAAAGCGACTCCACCTTGCTTCTCCACGGCGTAGTCAGCCGCCCCTATGACCCTCGAAATCCTGGAAGACATGGGACTTCAAGTGGAGGTGCGTGAGGAAGACGCCGACGAACGAACTCTGATGTTGCACGTTTCAGGTGGGCAACGTGCGCGTCCCTTGGACGTGACCGTGGACGGCGACTGGTCGGCGGCGGCTTTTTTGATGGCCCTGGGAGTCTTGTGCGCTCCGCATCACCTCAACGTGGAGGGCTTGCACAGCACGTACACGCAAGCAGACGAGGCCATCAAAGGGGCGCTGTTGTTTGGCGGTTGCAAATTGGCCGGCACCGACGACGGCGTGCAAGTGCTCTCCGGAAAGCCCAAGGGGTTCAACGTGGATTTGACCGACAGTCCAGACCTGTTCCCGCCTCTCGCGGCGCTCGCTGCCTTTGCTTCCCGACCAAGCACCCTTCGGGGCCTCCACCGGCTCGGGAACAAGGAGTCGAATCGAGGCACCGTCATTCAACGTGAATGGGCCAACGTGGGCATCCGAGTGGAGCTCGACGAAGGTTCGGACACCATGATCATCCACCCGGGAGTCGTCACTCCCGGACGAATGGACGCCCATGGCGACCACCGCATCGCCATGGCAGCTGCAGTCCTCGGCGCTGCGGGAGCACCCGTGGAAATCGCCGGAGCCGAAGCGGTTGCCAAGAGCTACCCCGCGTTTTTCGACGACCTCGAATCCCTCGGGGTTCAGATTCAGGTGGTGGCGTCTTGAAGGACGGCCTCTCCACGCTCCGTCAACGCCACCGAGGAAGCGGCCGCAGCGCCAAGGCCGCCCATCATCGGCCCCACGGTCCAGGCCAACACAGGCACCGACATCCATAGCGCGAAGGGAATCCCGATGCCCCACGCAACGTCCGGTCTGGACAAACTCGACCTGAAACCTGAGCGTGCTCCTTTTCCTCTTCGTTCCCAAACGTAATCCATGGCCGAGGCGCCGTACGCCCAAGCCCCGACCAACCATGCCAAAGGCAACGTCACTGGGGACAAGAATGGGAAAACCAGCCCTGCACCCCAACACACCAAGGTGAGCGTCCATTCTACGGAGGCCAACAGCACCGCCGACCGAAAACCACGCACCGCGTCTCGCAACCACCTCGTCCACGAAAAGGGCACTTCAAGGCCTGTGATTTGGGCTTCTGCCGCTTCACTTACCGCAGCAAACAGCGGCCCCATCACCACCAAAACGACGTACTTGGTGAGCTTGAGCTTGACCACCAACAACGCGGCCCACAGCATCCACTCTGTCAAAACTTTCAACCAAGCCTCGTCGTGCGTCCATTCCCAGCGGGACAGCAACCACGTTGACACGTGTTCTGCCGCAGCGGCAATGCCCCACCACCCCAACGCAGCAAGGGCCAACGTGAGTGCCGAAGCCGGAAGAAACCACATGACCAACGGACCTTTTAGCAGCCGCCACCCTGCTCTGTGCGCTTCTCGTGAAAGGGACAAGGTTCTCATGGTGCGAATGTGAGAAAGTGTCGTCCAACCCAACGCAGTTCCGCAGGAAAAGATGTGAACTTTCGTCCATGCGGATTCACCTTATTGCCGTTGGCGGAAGCGCCATGCACAATTTCGCCCTGGCCTTGGCTCACGCCGGCCACGATGTCACTGGAAGCGACGATCAGATCTTCGAGCCGAGTCGTGGCAGGTTGGCTGCTGCCGGCCTCCTTCCCGAAGAGGAAGGCTGGAATGCAAGCCGAATCACTCCTGACATTGAGGTTGTCATCCTGGGCATGCACGCACGCACCGACAACCCCGAATTGATCCGCGCAAAGGAGTTGGACCTGAAGATTCAGAGCTATCCCGAGTTTTTGAGGTTTGCAACCGACGCCAAAAAACGCCTGGTCGTCGCCGGAAGCCACGGCAAAACCACCGTCACGTCGATGATTTTGCACGCTTTGCGTGGGGCCCAAATCCGGACCGACTTGATGGTCGGCGCCCAGTTGGAGGGTTTTGATCGCATGGTTGATTTGGACGAAGGGAATGAATGGGCGGTGATTGAAGGGGACGAATACTTGAGTTCGCCAATCGACCGGCGCCCCAAATTCTTGTGGTACGGGCCGCACGTCACGGTTGTCACAGGCATTGCGTGGGACCACGTCAACGTGTTTCCCACAGAGAAAATTTACGTGGAGCAATTCCGATTGTACCTCCGCACCGTTCAACCCGGAGGCACAGTGGTCCACTGCACCGAAGATGCCCTGTTGAACCGCGTGGTATCCGAGGTTCGCCAGGAGCGGTCGGACATTGCCTGGGTGCCTTACGAGACGCCGTCTCATCGGCCGACCGAATCAGGCTCTGCCGTGAACTTGGGTGAGGGACCGACCTTGGAAGTGGCCCTGTTGGGGGCACACAACATGCAGAACTTGGCTGCGGCACGCGCGTGTTGCGTCGCGATGGGCATGTCGGAATCGGCTTTCGATCGCTGCATTGCCGACTTTACAGGGGCGGCTCGTCGGCTCGAAGTCGCCCACGAAGATGCTGACAACCGTTTTGTGGCTTTCCGCGATTTCGCCCACGCCCCTTCCAAGCTTCGCGCCACACAGGCCTCTGTGGTGGGCCAATACCCCGGTCGGCGAGTCACTGCCGTCTTCGAACTCCACACCTTCAGCAGCCTGAACAAGGCGTTCATCCCGCAATACAAGGACGCCATGAATGCCGTTGACCACGCCGTGGTGTATTTCGATCCCAAAGTGGTGGAGCACAAACGCCTGCCAGAACTGGATGCCGCATTTGTCCGCGATGCGTTTGGGCGAGAATCACTCGAAATCTTCACCTCACCCGAAGCGCTCGAGGCTCGGCTGGATCAGGTTCCAAGAGAAGACCACGTGCTGCTCATGATGAGCAGCGGGCGCTTCGGCGGAGCGGTGTTTAGCCCAACCCCACGTCAAGCGACATCATCACGATGAAGCCGCCAATGAACCCCAGCGTGGCCACGTCGGTGTACTTGTCGCGCTGGGTTTCTGGGATGACTTCTTCGATCACCACGTAAATCATCGCGCCCGCCGCAAACGCCAACGCGTAGGGCAAAATGGGGCGCATCGAAATGACCGCCAGCGCCCCGATCACGCCGGCAACCGGCTCCACGATGGCAGAAAGTTGGCCGTACCACCACGCCTTCGTGCGGGACACGCCGTCGCGCCGCAACGGCATGCTCACAGACAACCCCTCTGGAAAGTTTTGAATGCCTATGCCAATGGCCAAGGCCACGGCAGCCGCGGTGGTCGCGCCGTCCAACCCCAAGGCAGCACCACCAAACAGCACGCCCACAGCAAGTCCTTCCGGGATGTTGTGCAAGGTGATGGCGAGAACAAGCAGCGTGGTCCGATGCCAATCAGTCGGAGGTCCTTCCGCCTCTTCTTTCTTGAAGTTGATGTGCAAGTGAGGCGTAAAACGGTCGAGCACAAAAATGAACAGCGCTCCAAGGGCAAACCCAACGGCAGGTGGCCCCACTTTGGCAAACCCTTCTCCCCCTGTCATTTCGATTGCCGGGGCGAGCAGAGACCAAAAACTCGCGGCCACCATCACCCCTCCAGTGAATCCCAACATGCCGTCGAACAGGCGCCGGTTCATCGTTTTGAACGGGAAGACCAACGCCGCGCCCAAGGCGGTCATGGCCCAAGTGAATGTGGTCGCGACCAGCGCAGCCATCACTGGCCCGAGTGCGTCAAACCATGCGATAATGTCTGTCATTTGGGTAGTATTTCTTGATTGCGAGGTGGGTGGGGTTCAACCAGGATTTGGTCGTGCCAAGCCGCAGGAAGGCGTTCCCGGTCGTCAGGATGAAGCACCGTACCCAGCGCAAGGCCACGTGCGGACATTTCAGACAGCAACTGGTCGGTCCCTTCCTTCACTCCGGCTACCGCACACGGCTGATCGCCATTGTACGTACCAAGTGGAACCAATTCCGGTTGCGCATGAAACTCGCCTTCGGCATTGGGAATGGGGTCGCCGTGTGGATCTACCTTGGGATGTCCGAGGTAGGCATCAAGCTTGTTGACCAGGGCCACGCTGTCGACGTGCTCCAATTGTTCCGCGATGTCGTGGACCTCCTCCCAGCCAAACCCCAACCTTTCCACCAGAAACGTCTCCCACAACCGATGTTTTCGCACGAGAGACAACGCCAATTTTCTTCCTGCCGGGGTCAGCCGTGCCCCTCGGTAAGGCCGGTGTTCGGCCCAACCCAACTCCGAGAGCACTTGGACCATTGCGGTCACGCTCGGCGGCTTCACCCCCAAATGCATGGCCATCGTGTTGGTTGAAACCCACGCACCTTGCTCCTCTTGGGCTTCACCTAGGGCATACAAAGCTTTGAGGTGATCTTCCCGTTGGGTTGTCTTGGACATGGCACAAACTTAGCACAAGATTCTTTTTTTTTAGGCGTGTCTAAAAATATTTTTAGAGATATCTAACTTTATTTTCTGAGGTGCGGGCTTTCCATTCCTGCTGGGGTTGACCGAAATTGCATGCATGAAGCGTCTGTTTGTCGTCCGTCATGGCAAAGCAGAACCTTACGGTTCGTGCGAGGATTTTGAGCGTGCTTTAGCCCCGCGAGGTGAACGGGACGCTGCAGCACTTGGAACGTGGTCCCGGGAGGCGCGCGTACCAGGGGCGCCACTCTGGGTGAGCCCCGCCCAACGAACCACTGCAACGGCCTCCCTCCTGTGCACAGCATGGGGCGAACCGGAGTCAACTTGCACGATTCAGGAAGGTGCCTACTTGGCTTCGGACCGGGCATGGCTCGGCTGGATCAACGCCTGGAGCGACACCCAGGACACGGGTTGGGTGGTCGGCCACAATCCCGGACTGAGTGAATTGGTGGAACGTCTGACGGAACAACCGCTATGGCTTCCCACGTGCGGTTTGGCTGAAATTGAGTTGCACGTGGATCGATGGTCGGAAGCGTTTGCCGGCACGGGGCGACTTCGCGGACTGTTCACCCCCAAATCCACGTTTTGCCCATGAAACGCGTGCGCTGGGAATGGTGGATCGCTGGCCTGTTTTTGGTCGGTTTTCTATGGCGATTCAGCCAACTGAGCTTGTACTTCTTGGCGGCCGTAGCCCTGAGTTTTGTGGGCAAGCCCATGGCCGCCTGGGTGGCCCGTCGCCACCTTGGAAAATGGCGATTGGGGCTGGGCGTTGGGGCTGCGACTGCACTCGTAGCCATGGTCGGCGCTGCAACAGGGGTGGTCATGCTCTTCGCCCCGCTTCTTCAAGAACAGCTGACCGCCCTTGGCAACCTCGACGCAGCGCAACTGACGCGCCGATGGAACGACGCGTTGGCCGCGTTGGATACGTGGACCTCAGGAATTGACCTCAGCGGCGAGGGCCTTGCGAACAGCGCCTATTTAGCCAACTACGTGTCCAACCTCTTTGCGTTGGACAACGCCAGCAGCCTCTTCTCCGGGTTGATTTCTTCCGTGGGAAACCTCTTCGTGGCGACGTTCTCAATTCTGTTCATGTCGTTCTTCCTGATGCGCGAGCCGACGCTGTTCAAGGATTTGGTCTTGGCGTTGACGCCGGAGTCCAAACAACCCGCCATGACACGCATACTGGAAAGCTCAGGGCATTTGCTCACCCGGTATTTCGGTGGACTTGTCATTCAGGTAAGCATTGTGACAATCGTGGTGGGGCTGGGCTTGACGCTGATAGGAATTCCGCACGGCTGGTTGCTTGGGTTGCTTGCCGGCTTGTTCAACCTCATTCCGTACATCGGCCCAATTCTCGGTGCGGGAATCGGCGCTCTGGTCATGATTTCTAGCGGGGTTGACTGGCCCGCGTTCACCTGGGGCATGGGGGTCTACCTCGCGGCGCAAGGCGTCGACAACGTCTTCACCCAGCCGGTCATTTTTGCCAAACGCGTTTTTGCCCATCCCCTTGAAATCTTCGTGGTCATCTCGGTTGCCGGCAGCCTGGCAGGCCCCGCTGGAATGGTCCTGGCCATCCCGGGCTACACGTTGTTTCGCATCGTGGCCAAGGAGTTTTTGCAGGAATTTCCGTGGGTGAAAGCAATGACCAAAAACATGGAATCACGCGCCAAGTCGGCCAAGTAGGAGCCTTGTGAACGGAACGTGAACAACTCCTCCGTCGAGTTCGTCCCAAGAGCACGCGCTGTAGCGGTCGTTTGGTCTACCTTTGAATCCCGTAAGTACGGGACATGCCTTCACCAACCTCTTCCTCCTCCAACGACGTCCTCGCAAGCGGGCGCAACAGCCGGTACATTTTTGTCACCGGTGGAGTGAGCAGCAGCCTCGGCAAAGGCATTGTCAGCGCTTCGTTGGCCAAACTTCTGCAAGCGCGCGGGTACAAGGTCACCATCCAAAAGCTCGATCCGTACATCAACGTCGATCCCGGCACGCTCAACCCCTACGAGCACGGGGAATGCTACGTGACGGTGGACGGTGCGGAGACGGATTTGGACCTCGGACACTACGAGCGCTTCCTCAACGTCCAGACGACGCAGGCGAACAACATCACGACCGGACGAATCTACCAGAGCGTCATCGACAAGGAGCGGCGCGGCGAATACCTCGGCAAGACGGTCCAAATCATCCCCCACATCACGGACGAAATCAAACGTTGCGTCCAGATTTTGGGTTCGAAGAAGGATTACGATTTCGTGATCACGGAGATTGGCGGCACGGTGGGCGACATCGAATCCCTCCCGTACATTGAAGCCGTCCGGCAGATGAAGTGGGAATCGCCCGAGGACACCCTTGTTGTTCACCTGACGCTCGTTCCATATTTGTCAGCCGCGGGTGAGCTAAAGACCAAACCCACGCAACACTCCGTCAAGCAGCTGTTGGAATTTGGGGTGCAGCCCGACGTGCTCGTGTGCCGAACCGAGCACCCCCTTCCCTCCAACGTTCGCACCAAGCTCGCTCGGTTCTGCAACGTGGCGCTCGATGCGGTCATCGAAAGCATTGACGCTGAGACGATTTACGACGTTCCGCTTCTCATGCAAGAAGAGCGATTTGACGAAGTCGTTCTCAAAAAGCTCGGAATGGATTGCGGCGAGACCGAGGCCAACCTGAACGAATGGAAGGATTTCCTTCGCCGGTACAAGAACCCCAAGCGTCACGTGCGGATTGGGCTTGTCGGGAAATACGTCGAACTCAGGGACAGCTACAAAAGCATCGCAGAGGCACTCGACCATGCGGGGGCTTTGCTTGAGGCTCACATCGACGTCGACTGGATTCACAGCGAGCAAGTCACGCCGGAAAACGTTGAGTCGCGACTCGATGGACTCCACGGAATCTTGGTTGCGCCGGGGTTTGGGTCTCGAGGAATTGACGGCAAGTTGCTCTCCATCCGACATGCACGGGAAAACCGCATCCCCTTCTTTGGCATTTGCCTCGGCATGCAATGCGCCGTCGTCGAGTTTGCGCGCAATGTCTTGGGGTTTACGGAAGCGCATTCCACCGAAATCAAGGAATACACTCCCGAACCTGTGATCGACTTGATGGGCGAACAAAAGAGCATCACCAACATGGGCGGCACCATGCGCTTGGGCGAGTACCCCTGCGTGTTGAAAGAAGGGTCCAAGGCCCTCGAGGCCTACCACGGAGAACAGAAAGTTTCTGAACGCCACCGACACCGATACGAATTCAACAACGCTTACCTCGCGCAGTTTGAAGAGGCGGGAATGCTGGCTACCGGGGTCAATCCAGACAGCAATTTGGTCGAGGTCGTGGAAATCCCTGACCACCCTTATTACGTGGCTTCTCAATTCCATCCGGAGTATGCCTCAACGGTACTCAACCCGCACCCGTTGTTCGTGTCGTTTGTGAAAGCGGCAGTGGCCCACGACGAATTTGAGGCAACCTCTCATCAAGCCTCTTCCGAGGCCAAGGCTTCAAGCGCGAGCTGAACGCAACATTTGAATGTGGGGAATGTCGTCTTCCAAGTACGGCTCACCCACCGACTCAAAGCCCAATTCTTCGTACCACCCCTCGAGGTAACATTGCGCTGAAATGCGCACAGGAATTCCCGGCCAAACGCGTGCACAAACGTCGAGGCAGCGTTTCATCAATTCACGCCCAACTCCTTCCCCTCGACGGTCGTGCCGAGTCGCCACGCGCCCAATACTCGGTTCTGCGTAGCTGACCCCCGGCGCCAAGACCCTCGCGTACGCTGCAGCGGCCGATCCCTTCTCGACAGGCTGATCTTCCGCCCAAACATGCCAACCTCGAAGGTCCTTTCCGTCAAGGTCACTGTAGGGGCAATCCTGTTCCACCACAAAAACATTCACTCGGAGTCGAACAACTGCATGGAGTTCGTCACGAGTTAGTTCCGTCCAGGGTTTGGTCTTCCAATTCATTTCCGTGTGAAAATAACGCACAAAAAAAAGGGAGCCGAAGCTCCCTTTCACATGTCGCAAGTGCGCTTTTAGAAGCGCGCACCAAGGTTGATGCTTACGCCTACCGCTGGATCGTTCAGGAGAGTCCCAATGTTCAACTGCGGCGCGATGTACAGCACGTCTTTGAAGTCAATGTACCGACCTGCGTTCAATCCGAGGTCCAGGTTGTTGATGGGGTCGTCCAAATCCAACCCCACGTAGTAATCGCCCATAAAGTACTGGCCACCAA
>JBMZHG010000017.1:19980-46180 GCA_049616325.1 Flavobacteriales bacterium
AGCCGGATTTTGCGGTGATGACAATGTCATCTGCCACAGCGTATCCCACCGTCGCGTCGAAAGACACGCCGGAAGAGAACACGTTCAACAAAGTCGTGGCGTCACCGGTACCCAAGTACCATGAGCCTTTCGGTTGAGATGCATCCTGAGCGAATGCAAATGATGCAGTCGCAACTGCAAAGAGAGAGAGAACAAACTTTTTCATCTGAAATAGATTTTAGGTTCGAGGCAAATCACGCACCTATGTCGTGTCTTTGTAACACTACTTCACTTTAACTATTCACATGTACATGTTTGAATAGCCTGTTACGTGTTGATTTACAGGAACATAAGACAATCCAATCGAGGTTGTAAATGCATGTATTAGGTAAGAGATATTTGATGATAGGACCGGGTTAACTTTGAAACATGGCGGAGCGGAGAAACATGTTGTCGGTCGAAGGTTTGACCAAAACCTACGGAGAAAGGCAACTCTTCAACGACCTGACCTTTGGGGTTCAGGAAGGAGAAAGAGTGGCGCTCGTCGCTCGCAACGGCTCGGGCAAATCCACCCTCCTCCGTGCCATTTGCGGGCAGGAGCCCGCAGACTGCGGTCGTGTTGTGTTCTCGTCCGGGGTTCGGCACGGTCACCTCAGGCAAGAGCTTGAACTTGACGCAACAGCCACCGTTCTCGACACCCTGTACATTGGCGACAGCCCGGCTGTCGAGGCCATGCGTGATTACGAACGTGCACTTGCCCTGGGATTGGAAGACGCCGAGTTGCAAAAAGCATACGACGCCATGGACGCCCACGAAGGGTGGAACTTCGAGGCCAGGGCGCGCGAAATCTTGGGGAAGCTCAACCTCCATGACCTCGAGCGGACCGTTCAGAGCCTTAGCGGCGGGGAAAAACGTCGAGTCGCGCTCGCACAAGTCCTTCTTGAAGCTCCGGACTTTTTGGTGCTGGACGAACCGACCAACCACCTCGACTTGGACATGATTGCGTGGCTGGAACAGCGTTTGGCCTCGATGGGTACGACGCTGCTCATGGTGACGCACGACCGGTACTTTCTGGAAAACGTTTGCGACCGCATCCTTGAACTCGAAGACGAGGCCCTGCATTCCTACCAGGGCAACTTCAGCTACTTCCTCGAGAAGCGCGCCGAACGTCGAGCCAACGCCCAGGCGGTGCAAGAGCGCGCGGCGACGCAAATGAAGCGCGAGCTAGAGTGGGTGCGCGCCACTCCCTCCGCACGAACCACCAAAAGCAAGAGCCGTCTCGACCGGTTTGAAGACATCAAGGCAGCGGCAGCCAAGCGACTTCGAGAAGACCCCATGCACATCACGGTCATCCCCGAGCGCTTGGGAAGCAAAATCGTGGAGCTTCACAAAGTCAAGCGTGCATTTGGCAAGCGCGTGCTCTTTGAAGGACTCACGCACCACTTCAAGCGCGGCGAACGCATCGGTCTTGTTGGCCAAAACGGCACGGGAAAGTCCTCTCTCCTCAACCTGATCTTGGGACAAGCCGATCCCGACGCCGGGAAAGTCGTTGTGGGCGAAACCGTGGTGTTTGGGCACTACGCGCAGGAAGGCGGGTCCTTCAACGAGGATTGGAAGGTCATCGATGCCGTGCGCGACATTGCCGACTGGATTCCGCTCCAAGGCGGCGCAAAACTCACCGCGGCACAACTTCTTGAGCGGTTCCTTTTCCCGCACGCCATGCACCACCAATTCGTTCGGCTGCTGAGCGGCGGCGAACGCAAAAGGCTCCACCTGTTGCGCATCCTCATGCGCAACCCCAATTTCCTGGTGCTCGACGAGCCGACCAACGACCTCGACATTTTTACGCTTTCCGTGCTGGAGGAATTTCTGATGGACTTCTCCGGGTGCCTTGTCGTGGTGTCGCACGACCGGTATTTCATGGACAAACTTGTCGATCACGTCTGGGTTCTCGGCGAAGACGGGCAGCTCGCCGTACGCGACTTCCCGGGGAATTACACGCAATACCGCGCGCAACGATCCGCAGAACAAAAGGAGGCACAAGCCGCCGCTTCCGCTGAAAAATCGGCCAAGTCTGCCGAAAACAAGCCCGCCATCAAGGGCGATTACAGCGAGCGCTTGAGTTACAAAGAGCGCTTGGAGTACGACGGTCTCGAGGCCCAAATCGCCCAACTCGAGCAACGTCGTGACGAGCTCTCCGCGCAGTTGCAAACCGAACTCGACCACGAAAAAATGCGCGACCTCGGTGAACATTTGGGTTCCGTATCGTCCCAACTTGATGCCGCAGAAATGCGGTGGCTGGAACTCTCAGAACGCGCTTGATTCCTTCATGCAACCTTCTTGGGTTTGAGGTGTTGTAGATTTCGAAGTCCTAACTAGCCCGACACATGAACTACTTTACATCACTCGGAACCGTGCTTTTGGTCGCCTTGGAATTAGCCGCAGGAACCGTCAATGCACAAGACTGCTCCATCGAGGCTGTGGCCACACTTTACACTGCAACGTGGTCCGAAGAAGTGAGCTTCACCATCTCTGACGACAACGGTGTTTTGGCGCAGGGATTCGGAACAGAAGATTACGGGGTGAGCACCAGCTCGTTTTGTCTGGACAACGTATCCGGATGCCTCGTGCTGGAAATGACTGATTCGTTTGGCGACGGTTGGAACGGTGCTTTTCTCGAAATCTACCTACCATCCTTGGATGTGTACCTCGGGGAGTTCAGCCTCGAAGCGGGAGGCTTCCAAGCTGTGGTTCTCGCCTACGGAGAGGGCTGCGAAGGAACTGTGGTCGACATCGAAGGCTGCACAGATCCGGCTGCCTTCAATTACAACCCAACCGCCACAGTGGACGACGGTTCGTGCTTTTACGATTGCGAGTGCGAGGACGTGGAGGACCCCGTGTGTGCCCTCTTGTTCGACGGCTCCCTTGTCACCTTCCCGAACCTTTGCGAGGCCTTTTGCGCTCAGGCATTCCAAATCGTCGGCTTTGGCGACTGCGACAATTTGCCAGTTCACGGTTGCACCGATCCCGAGGCACTCAACTACAACCCTGAAGCGGACACCGACGACGGGTCCTGCCTCTACCCTTGCGAATGCGACGACGTGTACGATCCCGTGTGCGCGTACGATTACTTTACGGGGGATTACGTGACGTTCAACAACCCTTGCGAAGCAAACTGCGTTGGTGCTTGGATTGCCTGGGAAGGCGATTGCTCCGAACAACCTGTTTATGGCTGCACCGACCCTGATGCGCTCAATTACAACCCTGACGCCACCAACGACGACGGTTCCTGCGTGACGCTTCCCGAATGCAGCGACAGTCAATACCTGATCAGCATTGAGACCGTGTCACCAGATTCGTTGATTGAGCTCGGATTCGGTGCCACGTTGTTTTGGGCCTTGTCCTCAGAGACCGGAGAATACATCAACCTCGTTTACGCCTACGACCAATACCAGCAGGCCTCAGCTTACGGCTGCGTAGACCCAGGTTGCTACAACTTCATCCTGAACGACTACGGGTGGGCGCCAGGACTGGGAAGCGTGAACGTCACGGCAGCCGGAACAACCACCAATTACGGGGTGCCCGCCGGCGAGTACACGGCTGCGTATGCCATTGGGGTAGATGCCGAAGGCTGCGAGTTGACCCTTCCTGGATGCACGGACCCCGAGGCCTTGAACTACAACTCCTCCGCCACAGTAGACGACGGGTCTTGCCAATATCCCTTCACCTGCGAAGAGGGCACGCCAGGCCAACTTTACGTGTGCACCTTCTCGGGCGGTGCAAATGTGGGGCTCGAAGTGGTTGCCGACGACGGCAGCGTCCTTTACAGCCAAAACGGATTTGGGGACTTCGCCATTGTGTACATCGACGTATGCCTGCAAGACAGCACGTGCTACACGGCCACATTGACCGACTTAAGCGGCACGGGCATGGGATGGAACGGTGGCTACTTTTGGGTGTCTGACGGCTACCAGGACATCGTGCACGAAGAACTCCCCAACGGACAGGTTTCGAGCACTGTCGAATTCAGTTTGGACGGCACCTGCGGTGAATTGCCGAGCAACGACATCTACGGCTGCACCGACCCTGCGGCGTGGAACTTCAACCCTTGGGCCACGATCGACGACGGCTCATGCCTGTACGACAACGGCGAAGTGTACGGATGCACTGACCCTGTTGCCACGAACTACAACCCAGACGCCACGGTGGACGACGGATCTTGCATCTTCCCGAGCATTTGCGAAGGTATGAGCGACGTTTTGCTGATCCTCGACGGTGGCACGTGGCCAGGAGAAATTTCCTTGTTGGTACTTAACGACGCGGGCGAAGTGGTGATGGAGATGAACGGCTACACCGGAATCATGCAAGGGTGTGTGCCCGCGGGCTGCTACACCGTGGAGATGCACGACAGCTTCGGCGACGGTTGGAACGGCGGCTGGGCTGAAATGTTTGTCGATGGCGAATCCATGGGCACCATGACCCTCGAAGAAGGCAATTACGGCTCGGCAACTGTAGGTGTTGGAGGCGAATGCGGTGAATTTGAAGGTGGCTTCACCGGAGAATTGCCCGGCGGCTACGACGGCACGATTTGGTTCGAAGCGTTCCCCAACCCCGGTGTTGGTGACGTCAACGTTGTGGCGGATGACTTCGACATGAACGAACCTGTTGTGGTTCGCATTTACGACGCTACTGGAAAGGTGGTGGTGGATGCCGTTAAAAACCGAGACGACTCTCGAGTCTGGACGTTCGATGCTTCATCCTGGAGCACCGGCATGTACTTCATCCGAGCGACTCAGGGCAACAAGTTTGCTCAGAGCTCGTGGATGAAGGCGCAGTAAGCAACCTTCATGGAAACGAAAAGGGCCACCTGCTGAGGTGGCCCTTTTTGCTTTCTCAGAGTTCTAGGGATGCTCCCTCACTGCTGGTCGTAATCCAGAACTACAGGCCCATCCCCTTCCACGTGCGCTTGGCAGGATAGCACGAAGCCTCGTTCGACTTCACCGGGCTCCAAAGCGTAATTGACGTTCATCGTAGCCTTTCCCTGAACAAGCTTTGCACGGCACGTGCAGCACACGCCGCCCAAGCAGCTGTACGGCGCGTCCAAACCGGCGTCCAGCGCGGCGTCCAGCATGTTTCGGTCACGAGGCAAGTCCACCGAGGTGGTGACGCCGTCCAACACCACTTGCATGGCGACTGTGTCCCCAGATGCATCGCCAGTCACGGTAACGGTTTCTTTCCGCTCTGCGCTGCCCGCGGTGGTGAACAATTCAAAGCGCACGTCGTCCTCCGCCACGCCATGAGCTACCAACGCGTCCTTGCAGCTCAAAATCATCGCCTCCGGCCCGCACAAGTAAGCCGCGTCGACGCGACGTCCAGAACAAAATTGAGACAGCAGCCCTGCGCAACGACCTTGGTCCAATCGCCCCGACAACAATTCAGCGTCCACCGGTTCACGGGTCAAGAGGTAGAACAAGCGCAAACGATCGAGGTGCTTGTCTTTGAGGTCCTGAAGCTCCTCCCGGAACATCGTACTGGCCGCGGTCTTGTTGCTGTAAAAGAGGGTGTACGTGCTGGCCGTGTCGGATGTCAACACGTCCTTCACTTGGCTCAAAATGGGTGTAATCCCAGAGCCGGCTGCAATGCCCACGTGGTGCAAGCCCGTCCCCTCTTTCAACGTGAATCGGCCCTGGGGCTCCATGACCTCGAGCGTATCTCCTGCCTTAAGCACGTCGTTGGCGAAGGTGGAGAACTTGCCGCCTGGCACTTTTTTGATGCCGACCTTCCAAGCCTGTTCTCCAGGGGCACTGCACAGCGAATAGCTGCGACGGATGTCTTCGCCTTCGACGGTCGTACGGAAGGTCAGATACTGACCCGCCTCGAAGCGAAAAGACTCGTGCAGGTTTGACGGGACGTCGAGCGAGACCACGACGGAATCGGCGGTTTCGCGGGTGACTTCTTGGACGCGAAGAGCATGAAATGTTGCCATGGCTGCGAAAGTAGTCCACACCTGGGTTTGGGCACATTGTGAGTGTCCTCAAACCTATCCGGCCGGTCCCTGTTTACTTTTGAGGAAAACTGCGCGCATGAGTCCTGTAGAAATGAACCTGGAAGCACGCTTCGAAGCCTACGTGGCGGAGGACAAGAAAATCGAGCCCAAAGACTGGATGCCCGACGCTTACCGCAAGACGCTGATTCGACAAATCAGCCAGCATGCGCACAGCGAAATAGTCGGCATGCTGCCGGAGGGCAATTGGATCACGCGTGCGCCGTCGTTGAAACGCAAGGCCATCTTGCTTGCGAAAGTCCAGGATGAAGCCGGTCACGGTCTCTACCTCTATTCGGCCGCTGAAACGCTGGGTGTCACCCGCGACCAGATGCTCGACGACCTTCACACAGGCAAAGCGAAGTACAGCTCCATCTTCAACTACCCCACCCTGACCTGGGCCGACATCGGCGCGGTTGGTTGGCTGGTAGACGGGGCCGCGATCATGAATCAAGTGCCGTTGTGCAAGTGCAGTTATGGGCCCTACGCGCGGGCCATGGTTCGCGTCTGCAAGGAAGAGAGCTTTCACCAGCGCCAAGGGTTTCAGATCATGCTGAACCTCGCTCAAGGCACCGAAGACCAAAAAGCGATGGCCCAAGACGCCCTGAACCGGTGGTGGTGGCCTTCGATCATGATGTTTGGTCCAAGTGACGCCGACTCTCCGCATTCGGCGCAGAACATGAAGTGGAACATCAAGCGGTTTTCCAACGACGAATTGCGTCAACGCTTCATCGACATGACGGTGCCTCAGGCTGAATTGCTTGGACTGACGGTGCCGGACCCCGATTTGAAGTGGAACGAGGAGCGCGGACACTACGACTTCGGCGCCATCGATTGGGACGAATTCTACGACGTCATCAAGGGCAACGGCCCGTGCAACAAAGAGCGCCTCGCCGCCCGCGTCAGCGCCCACGAGCGCGGAGCTTGGGTGCGCGACGCGGCGAAAGCGCATGCCACCAAGCAAGCCAACCGTCGCAAAAACGCCTCAACCCACGCCGCATGAGTACGCAACACGAATGGCCCCTATGGGAAATCTTCGTTCGCAGCCGCCAGGGACTTGGCCACAAACACGTGGGCTCGCTTCACGCCGCAGACGCTGAAATGGCCGTCCAAAACGCGCGCGACGTGTACACGCGTCGCCAAGAAGGCGTGAGCATTTGGGTGGTCCCGGCGGATGCCATCACGGCCTCCAGCCCAGACGAAAAAGACGTGTTGTTCGACCCTGCCAACGACAAGGTCTACCGTCACCCGACGTTTTACCAGTTGCCCGACGAGGTCAACAACATGTAAGGGATGACGGAAGCTCAACATCTGCAAGCCATCCTGCGCCTTGGCGACGACGCCTTGGTGCTTGGTCAACGGCTCTCCGAGTGGTGCGGTCACGGCCCCATCCTAGAAGAGGACATCGCCCTGACCAACGTCGCACTCGACCTGATTGGCCAGGCGCGAAACCTCTACACCCTGGCGGGTCAGCGCGAAAACCAAGGACGTGACGAAGACGCCCTCGCCTACTTCCGCACCGACCGCGAATTCCAAAACCACCTGCTCGTCGAACAGCCCAACGGCCACTTTGGCGACACGGTGGTGCGTCAGATGTTCTACGACGCTTTCGCCCTTGAGCGCTATTCGTTCCTCGCGCATCAAACGGTCGACCTCGACCTCGCAGGCATCGCAGCCAAAGCCGTGAAGGAACTTCAATACCACTGGGGACACAGCAGCCAGTGGGTGATTCGTTTGGGCGACGGCACAGAAGAAAGTCATGCCAAAGTCCAAGCAAGCTTGGACGCGCTTTGGGGCTACACGGGCGAGATGTTCATGGCCGACGACGTCGACGTGGCCTGCGCCAAGGCCGGGCTTCTCCCGAATCTCGAAGGCGTCAAGCGCGCATGGTTTGTCCGCGTGTCAGAATGCCTCTCGCAAGCCACGCTTTCCCAACCTGAAGACGGCTGGATGCAGCGCGGCGGGAAGCAAGGTCTCCACAGCGAGCATCTGAGCTACATGCTGGCGGAAATGCAGGTCTTGCCTCGAACCTACCCCAACGCTTCCTGGTGACCGACGCGGACCGCATCACGCGAGCGTGGGCCCAAGTTCGCACGGTCCACGACCCTGAACTCCCGTACTTGACGGTGGAGGAAATGGGCATGGTGCGTGGCGTGCGAGTCGACCAAGGCCAAATCGTCGTCACCCTCACCCCCACCTACTCCGGCTGCCCCGCCACCGACGTCATTTCCGACGACGTCACTGCGGCCGTACGTGCCGTGGAACCCGAGGCCCGCGTCGAAGTCGTCCTGAGTCCGGCCTGGACCACGGACTGGATCTTGCCGTCTGCCCATGCCAAAATGCGCGAACACGGCATCGCCCCCCCGGAACAGGCCAGCGCCGACCGCGCCTTCCTCACGGGCGAAGGCAAAGTCATCCCCTGCCCCCGTTGCGCATCCCGAGACACCAAGATGGTCTCGGCGTTTGGGAGCACGGCCTGCAAAGCGCATTTCACATGCACCACGTGCCTCGAACCGTTCGAGCACTTCAAGTGCATCTGACCCCTACCTTGCCGTCATGAGCGACTCATCCATGCACCCCATTGTCCAACAAATGATGGACGGCGACGCCATGAGTCAATGGCTCGGAATCGACGTCCTGGAGAGCGGCCCGGGCGTGTGCACGTGCCGCATGACCGTGCGGGAAGAGATGGTCAATGGGTTTGGGATTGCGCACGGGGGCATCACCTACGCCCTGGCCGACAGCACGCTCGCGTTCGCCGTCAATGCCCAAGGTCAGCACGCCGTGAGCGTGACCAGCACCATCCAACACCTCGCTGCGGTGCAGGTCGGTGACGTGCTCACTGCACGCGCCATACCCCGTGCCGATGGCGGACGTATTGCCCACGTCGACGTCGAGGTCACCAACCAACACGGCGATCGCGTGGCGTGGCTCACTGCCACGGGATACAAGCGTTCTTCTTCCTGGACGTAACCTTCCGAACTTTTCGTTCGCGGTAGGGCAGAAACTCTCCTGCCGTGAGTGTTTACTTCGAGCCCAGTGGAGGCCTGACGGTTGACCTCGGTCCAGAGATTCAGGCCATTCGCGAAGAAAATCAATAGGCCGATTCCCGAAAGACCGTGACCTACATCGCCCCTACCGCATTTGCCGGTAAGCTTTAAGACCGCGCCCTAGAGATGCGATGCACACCTGAGTCGGACTGTGAAATTCATCTCGGCATCTCGAATTCAATCCCTGTCGTCCAAGGCAAGAAATTGCATTTCGAACAGCCCATGGTAAACGCCGTGTGCAGCTACGAGTTCGTCGTGAGTGCCCTGTTCGACAACCTCCCCTTGTTGGAGAACGACAATCCGGTCGGCGTCACGTACTGTGTTGAGCCTGTGCGCAACAAGCAGCGAAGTGCGCCCCTCCGTCAAGGCTTGGGTGGCCCGTTGAATCCACTGTTCGCTCTCGCTGTCAATGCTTGACGTGGCTTCGTCCAAGATGAGGATGTGAGGGTTGCTCAAATACGCACGGACAAACGCAATCAATTGACGCTGCCCCACGCTCAACGTGACTCCGCGTTCGCGGACGTCGTGGTTGAGGCCGTCTGGAAGACGCTCCACAAAGCGCTCCGCGCCCACTGCACGGATGGCCTCCCAAATGCGATCGTCCGTGACTTCGGGATCGTGAAGCCGCACGTTTTCCCGAAGCGACCCGCTGAACAAGAACACGTCTTGCAACACCACGCCGATGCGCGCACGAAGCTCGTCAACCGGAATCGAACGGATGTCAATGCCGTCGAGGGTGATCGTGCCTTTTTGGAATTCGTAAAAGCGCGAAATCAAATTTACAATGGAACTTTTCCCTGCCCCCGTCGCACCAACAAAGGCCACGCGTTCCCCCGGACGTACTGTGAGGGACACGTCACGAAGAACCCAGTCAGGTGAACCGTCCTCTTTGTCCACGTAGGCGAACCATACTCCTTCGAACGAAATCTCGCCTCTCCACGTGGGACTCACCGGATCACGCGGCTGAGGCATGCGGTCATCGCGGTCAAGCAATTTGAACACCCTGTCGGCGTTTACAATTCCCATTTGAAGCACGTTGAAGCGATCCGCCAATTGCCGAATCGGCCGGTAGAGCATGAACACGTACAAGATGAATTGCAGCACGACCCCCAACGTCAATTCGCCGGCTACCACATTCCCAATGCCGAGCCAGAGCAGCAACCCCACGCTTGTGGCGCTCAGCATTTCTACAACCGGAAAAAAGACGCTGAACGCCCAAATGGAACGAATGTTTGCTTCCCTGTGAGCCCGGTTGATGTCCGCAAAAGATTCCGCCTCGACCTCCTCGCGGTTGAACGCCTGGACAATGTGCATTCCCGTGACGTGTTCTTGGACGAATTCGTTGATTTTGGCGACCTGGTTGCGCACGTCGACAAACGCGCTTTTGATGTGCTGCTGAAACACACGCGTCGCCCAAAGGAGCACCGGAATCGGCATCAAGACGATCAACGTCAGGCTCCAATCAATCCAGAGCATGGCTCCAACGACCACGAAAAGCGCCAGCAAGTCCCCAATGGCGTTGAGGATCCCGTTGCTGAACACATTCGCAACCCCGTCGATGTCGCTTACGTGGCGTGTGACGAGCGCCCCAACTGGGGTCTGATCGAAGTACTTGAGGCGGAATTGGGAAACGTGGCGGTAGAGCTTGGCGCGGAGGTCAAGGCTGACGCTTTGGGCGACCCAATTGGCCAAATACGTGACGCGGTACTGCACCAACGCCTCGACCACGAGCACGGCAACGACAAGCATGAAGACGCGAAGCAGCCCCGGCAAATCGCCCGAGGCGATGTGCACGTCCACCGCCTGTTGAATCAGCGCCGGACGAACCCAGACCAGGCTGGACAAAACCACCACCAAAACGCCCGTCCAAGCAAAGCGCCGGCGGTAGGGACCGACTTGGGCCAAAATCACGCGGACGGTCTCCAAATCGAAGACCTTGCCTGCTTTCGACGAAGGTTCGGGACGGGCCATGGTTCAAAGATACTTGGTGCCCTCAGGGACGAACACACTTTCGGGATACACAACCCGAGTCAAGTACAAACCGCATCCAAGCACGCTCTTCCCAGCCGCACTTCGGTCCTTCGCTTCCAAAATGGCCGGCAAGTCTTCCGCTTTGCGCTTGCCCTTGCCTACGTCAAGCAAGGTTCCGACCGCTGCACGAACCATGTTTCGGAGAAATCGGTCGGCGGTGATGTGAAACGCCCAGCGGTGCGCGCCAAGCACCTCCCAGCGAGCTTCACGCACGTCGCACAGGGTTGTGCCTTGGTCGGACCCCGCCTTGCAGAACGAGGCAAAGTCGCCTTTTTGGACTAAGTGAACGCAAGCTGCTTCGATGGCACTCACATCCAAATCCCCGTAAATGCGCGAAGACCGCCCTTCGAGAAAGGGATCTTTGACGTTGTGCACGTAGTAGGTGTAGCTGCGTTCAACTGCGTCAAAGCGCGCGTGCGCTTTCTCCCCAACCTGTTGCATGGCGTAGATGCCAATGTCAGGAGGAAGCATGCCGTTCAATTTCAATGTGGCCTCAGTCAAGGAGGCTACACGACTGCCCACTGCGCCTTCGGGGAGTTGAGCGTGGGCCACGTAGTAAGACGCATGGACCCCCGTGTCGGTCCGACCGCACCCCATGACAGGACAAGGCCCGCCAAAGAGGCGGGCCAAGGTGTCCTCCAGCACTTCTTGAACGGTGATGGATTGGGGCTGTCGCTGCCACCCGTGGTACCGGGTGCCGTCGTACGCCAACTCAAGGAAGACCCGCATCAGCGCGTCACGCCCAAGAAGCGATCTTCTCGCTCTTGTATTCGCCGGCGAACAACTTGTCCTTGACCTTCTTGAAGGTCTCGATGGTGTACTGAACGTCCTCCAACGTGTGGATGGCCGTGGGGATCAAGCGGAGCATGATCGTGTCCTTGGGCACCACTGGGTACACCACGATCGAACAGAAAATGCCGTAGTTCTCGCGCAAGTCGAGGGTGAGGTTCGTGGCTTCGCCGAGGCCGCCATGCAAGAACACGGGAGTCACGCACGAGTTGGTCACGCCAAGGTCAAACCCTTCTGCTCGAAGGCCCTCTTGCAAGGCCGTGGCAATTTTCCACAGGTTTTCCTTGTGCTCGGGCTGGCTGCGAAGCATCTCGAGGCGCTTCCTTGCACCCACGACGAGCGGCATTGGCAACGACTTCGCAAACGTCTGAGAGCGCATGTTGTAGCGCAAGAATTCGATGACATCCTCATCTCCAGCAACGAACGCGCCGATGGTGGCCATCGCCTTGGCAAAGGTTCCGAAGTAGACGTCGATTTGGTCGTGACAGCCCTGGTGGTCGCCGGCACCACGTCCGTTCTCCCCCACTGTCCCGAAGCCGTGGGCGTCGTCCACAAAGAGGCGGAATTGGTATTCGTCTTTGAACTTGCAAATCTCAGCGAGCTTGCCTTGGTCCCCGGCCATGCCGAAGACACCTTCCGTGACGACCAAGATGCCACCTCCAGTTTGATCGGTGAGGTTCTTGGCGCGCTTCAGCTGCTTTTCAAAGCTCTCCATGTCGTTGTGCTGAAACACAAAGCGCTTTCCCTGGTGAAGGCGCACGCCATCCACCATGCACGCGTGCGACTCGCTGTCGTACACAATGACGTCGTGACGAGAAACCAGAGCCTCGATGGCCGACTGACACCCTTGGTATCCGAAGTTGAGAAGAAAAGCATCCTCCTTTTGCATGAAATCGGCAAGCTCCTGTTCGAGGGCTTCGTGCTGCGACGTTTGGCCAGACATCATGCGCGCACCCATCGGGTAGCCCATGCCCCATGCCGCCGCCGCGTCTGCGTCGACTTTTCGGATTTCAGGGTGGTTGGCAAGTCCCAAGTAGTTGTTGATGCTCCACACGAGAAGCTCCTTTCCTCGGAACGTCATTCGGTTGCTGATTTCGCCTTCAAGCTTGGGGAAGGTGAAGTAACCGTGGCTGTCGCGAGCGTGCTGTCCCAGTGGGCCACGCTCCTGACGGATTCGATCAAAAATGTCCAAAAATCAGAGATTTAGAAGGTGCAAATGTACAAAGCGCAAACCTACCGCGCACGACCACGGTCACGACACTCGCATTCACACAGTTTTCACCAAGCGTCCGTGCATGCGTTGTACTTTCGCCCCTGTATGAATTGGAGCTCGCAAATGGTTACCGTGGTCCTCGCCAGCGTGGCGCTGGTTGCCTTGACCCGGTGTTCGGAATACAACAAGGTTTTGAAGTCGGACGACTTGGAGGAAAAGTTGCAGTTTGCCACGGCTGCCCTGGATTCAGGAAATTGCTTTCGGGCGCTGCCCCTCTACGACGAATTGATGCAACTCACGCGTGGGACTGAACGCGCTCCAGACATCCACTGGAACCGAGCCCTGACTCACGATTGCGTCAACGATTTTTACCTCAGCCGTTACTACTTCCAGTCCTTCGCCAAGACCTTCCCCAACGATCCCCGGGTAGAAGAAGCCATGTTCCGCGCGGCCTTGTGTTCGTATTATTTGTCTCCGGAATCGAGTTTGGACCAAACGGACACCCGCTCCGCCATGGATGAGCTGCAGCTGTTCATGGACCGTTATCCCTCGAGCGCCCTCCGAGACAGCAGCCAGCACATGGTGGACAACCTCCGGCGAAAGCTGGAAACGAAAGCGTTTGAAAACGCACGGCTGTACCACAAAACAGGAAATTTCAAGAGCGCAACCCTTGCCATGGGACACGCCATGGAGGACTACCCGGGCTCCCCGTACCAGGAGGAATTGCAATTCTTGGTCATCGACAGCCACTTTCAATACGCCCAGCAAAGCACCGAGCGAAGGAAACTTGAACGATACAACGACGCTATCCAAGCTTTTCATACCTTTGCAACCCGTTTTCCGGAGAGTTCGCGGATGAAAGACGCCCAACGTTTGTACGACGCTTCGGTGAAAGCCATCTCAGAACTGGAAATCGGAACACCCACCAACCCCGCAAACCGTTAAGGCATGAGCACCAACTTCAAAAGCATCAAAGCCGAGCGCACCACGGAAACGCGTGACATCCACAGCCTGGAGTCGCACGGAACCGGCAACATTTTCGAAACCATTGTGGCGCTGTCCAAGCGCAGCAACCAGGTGGCTCTCAGTTTGAAGAAGGAGCTTTCGGAAAAGCTTGAGGAGTTTGTGATTCCTACGGACTCGCTTGAAGAGGTGTTTGAAAACCGGGAGCAAATCGAAATCTCGAAGTTCTACGAGCGCCTTCCCAAGCCTCACAGCATCGCCATCAAGGAACTTCAAGACGAATCGTTGCACATCGCTGGTTCTGAGGATGCCGAAGAAACGGCGAAAGAGGAAGCCTAAGTTCTCCAGGCCATGCCCTTGGCCCCATCCCCTTCTGAAATGACGTTGACCGGGCGCCGGATTGTTCTCGGCATCACCGGCAGCATTGCTGCGTACAAATCGGCCGTGCTCGCACGCGAGCTGAGGCGTCGAGGTGCCGAAGTGCGCGTTGTGATGACCCCGGGCGCCACCGAATTCATCACGCCATTGACGCTGGCGACGTTGGTGGACCGTCCTGTGCATTCAGACTTCACCGAAGACGAGCACGCAGGCGTGTGGACCAACCACGTGGAACTGGGGATTTGGGGGGATTTGATTTTGGTGGCTCCCGCAACGGCAAACACCCTGGCTGCCATGGTGCACGGCGGGTGCGAGAATTTGCTTCAAGCTGTTCTGTTGAGCGCCCGATGCCCCGTGGCGGTGGCGCCGGCCATGGATTTGGACATGTACACCCACGACGCCACACAGGCCAACTTGAAAGTGCTGACCGAACGTGGCGTCGAGATCGTTGAACCCGGCACAGGGCCGCTGGCCAGCGGTTTGTTTGGAAAAGGGCGAATGGCCGAGCCGGAAGAGATTGCCGATCGCTTGTCTGCTCGGTTCGCTTCAGAACTGCCTTGGGCAGGGAAGCGCGTGCTCATCACGGCTGGCCCGACGCACGAGCCTCTAGACGCCGTTCGGTTTCTCGGAAACCGAAGCAGCGGCAAAATGGGCTTCGCGTTGGCAGAGGCCTTCGCCAAACAAGGCGCGCAGGTAACCCTTGTCGCAGGGCCAGTGACCCTTGTCACGCCGGACCGCGTGCACGAGCGCATCGACGTTGAAACTGCCTTGGAGATGAACGACGTCGTTCAGTCCCGCTGGAAAAGCATGGATTGGGGGGTGGCGTGCGCCGCCGTATCGGACTTCCGTCCGGCCCAAACCTCGGAAGAGAAATGGCATCGCGGCGATGTGCCCCAGGCCGTGACGTTGGTCGAAAACCCCGACATCTTGGCCGGCATGGGGAAAAGCAAGTCTGAATCGCAGCGACTCGTAGGCTTTGCCCTGGAGACGGATGACGGACATGAGAGCGCAAAGCGAAAGCTCGAGCGAAAAAACCTGGACGCCATCGTGCTGAACAGCTTGACGGACGACGGCGCTGGATTTGGGCACGACACAAACAAAGTCACGGTGCTGACTCGAGGTGGGAAAAGCGTTAGTTTTGAGTTGAAATCCAAATACGAAGTTGCTGTCGACCTCGTTGAGCTTTGGAGGACAACACTGACCCCATGATGAACTGCCCCACTCCTGCTTCTTTTCCATCTTCCTTCGCGCGCCGCGCGACTTTACTTGCCTTGACGGTGCTGCTTGGAATGGGACCCGTTGTCGAGAGTGCGGCACAGGAACTGAATTGCACGATTACGGTCATTGCCCCGCAAATCAGCAACGTCGATGCGTCGCGTTTTGACGCGCTTGAGGAGTCCATTCGGGAATTCATGAACGGACGTCGTTGGACCAACGACAACTTCGAATTTGAAGAACGCATTGAGTGCACCATGCAGCTCACCATCAACGAAGCGGTGGGGTCTACCGTTTTCAAGGGCAGCATGCAAGTGCAGAGCTCACGGCCGGTGTTCAACTCCGATTACCGCACGGCCGTGATGCTCGTCAACGACGCCGACATTCAATTTGAATGGCTCGACAACAGCCAAATCCTTTTCAACCCCGGGCAGCATCGGGACAACCTGTCCTCGCTTTTGGCTTACTACGCCTACATGATCTTGGGCATGGACTACGACACGTTCAGCTTGGAGGGCGGCACGCCGCATTTCCTCCAAGCCCAAACCATCGTAGCCAACGCGCAAAACGCCGGCGAACGCGGATGGAAGGCTTCGCAGAGCAAGCAAAACAGGTACTGGCTCGTGGAAAATCACTTGAGCCAAACCTTTCGCCCCGTTCGGACTTGCCTTTACAACTACCATCGAAAGGGACTTGACCTGCTGTTTGACGACGTGGAAGGGGCTCGGTTGACCATGGCTGAAGCGTTGATTGACATGCGTTCCACCAACCGCATTCGCCCTGGCTCGTACAACATCCAAGTGTTTTTCTTGGCCAAGAGCGACGAGATCATTAACGTGTTTGGACCTGCGCCCGACGCCGAGAGGGCACGCTTGCTGCCGATCTTGAAGCAGCTTGACCCCGGAAACATTTCCTCTTACGACGAACGATTGGGGTGATGCTCCGTCGCATCCGAATTCAAAACCACGCGCTGATCTTCGAGGCAGAATTGCACCTTGAAGAAGGCTTTCACGTTTTCACAGGTGAAACTGGTTCGGGCAAGAGCATCTTGCTCGGCGCGGTCGGGTTGCTTCTCGGGGACCGGGCTGAAACGAGTGGCGTCGGATTGCATGGCGATCGGGCCGTGATCGAAGGGGACTTTTCAGCCCCTCACCTGTCGACTTGGCTTCAGGACAACGACCTGCCAGTTTTGGCTTCCGTTTCGGTGCGACGTGAAGTGCTTCGAAACGGAAGGTCACGCGTGTTCATCAACGACGCGCAAGCCTCCGTGGGTCAACTGCGCCATTTGGGTTCGCGCCTGGTGGACATTCACCGCCAAGACCAAGTCGGGCTGGCGCTGGAGCGCGCTGCCATGTGCGAATTGTTGGATGTCGCAGGCGGTCATGGAGCGACCAAGGCGGCGTACGCCGAGGCGTTTGCGGACTGGGGCGAAGTCAAAAGCCGCTTGGACCGACTTGAAAAAATGGCCCAAGCGCCCTCCGGAGACGTCGATTACCTCCGTCACCAAATTCGGGAATTGGAATCGCTCCGTTTGGACGCTCTGGACTGGGACGACCTTACCTCGGAACTGACGTCGCTTCAGCACGCCGCAGAAATGCACTCGGGAATTGCACAGGCTTGGAACGCGTGCGACTCCGACGAACAGGGCGTGCTTTCCATGTTGGAACAGGCTCGGAAGTCGCTGACGCCTTTGACCGGAATTGACCGCGACGTTGACGATGTGCTGGGACGAATCGAAAGCGTGCGGATCGAAATGCAGGACTTGGCTTCGACGTTGGAAGACCTTCTCGAGCAGAAGCAACCTGACCCAGAGCGCCTCCAGCGGCTGGAAGCTTCTCACGACCAGGTGATGCGGGCCTTCCGAAAGCACGCGGTGGATTCGGTGGAAGAACTCCATCGCGTTCACGAAGACCTCCAGCAGCAAGTGAATGCGTTGCAAGGGTTGGACGCAGAATTGGACGAAGTCCAAGTCGAAGAGCGTGCTGCCCAGAAAGCCTTGCACGAGGCCGCAGCACGTTTGACAGAGAAACGCCGGCAGGCAGGCGATGTGATGTCCCGACGAGTTCTCCCGTTGTTGGAGAGTTTGAAAATGCCACACGCCAACATGACGTGGGAGTTTCCTGCGGTTGCTGCGGATGACTTGGGAATGGACTCGCCGGAAGTTTGGTTTTCATCCAACCCCGGATCCCCACTTCTTCCCCTCACCAAGGTGGCCAGCGGCGGGGAACGCTCGCGGTTCATGCTCGCCTTGAAATCGGTGCTTGCAGGGATCCAATCCACGCCGGTGGTGATTCTCGACGAAATCGACACTGGGGTCAGCGGCGAAGTGGCCTCCCACATGGGTGCGGCCATGAAGAACATCGCCATGTCCTCCCACACACGCCAAGTGCTTGCGGTGACCCACCTGCCTCAAGTCGCTGCGCGGGCGGAGCATCATTGGGAAGTCTCCAAATCCACGGACGGCGCCACCACGCACGTTCACGTCACTGCGCTCGATTCGAATGGCAGGCAAAACGCCATTGCTTCCATGCTCAGCGGAGAAAACGTCACAGAGGAAGCAATGCTCCAAGCCGGACGTCTCTTGTCCGCAACGTAAAAGGTTCTTGAATCAGAAGGCCCAGTCAAGCCCCACCGAAGGGAGGAAAGGCAACTGGTTCTTGCGCTGCCCCGTGATTCGGTTGATGTAGAACACGTTGTCCCGGCTGTAGAGGTTGGTGATGCCCATGGACAATTCCACCTCTCCTCCTGCCACGTCTTTCCACGTGCGGTTGACGTTGACGTCGAGGCGGTGGTAAGCAGGCAAGCGTCCGGCGTTGAGGTCGGCGAGGTAAATGCTCACGCCATCCGGATTCGAAGTCAGGTAATCTCCGTCAATTCCTCCGCCCGTCCCCGGAGCTTGGTAATACCCTTGACTTTGGGTAAACGGAAGACCCGACCCCAAATTCCAACGCGCAGACACCAACCACGCACCGTCACCAAAGCCTTGGCTCGCCACGAGGTTCACGTTGTGACGTCGGTCAAAAACCGGAGCGTATTCCTGCAAGCCGTCCCAACGATCGACTTTGCCCAGTCCGTAAACAAACCACAGGTACGTTTCGCGTTCTTCGTACTTCACAACGATGTCGGCACCCATTGCCCTTCCTGTCTCGACAATGAAGTCCTTTTTGAACGCGTCGGGTTCGCCCGCGTACGTCGTGTTGTCTGGGAAGAGCTTGTTGCGGTTGAAGTTGGTCAATTGCGTGAATTGCTTGAAGTACCCTTCCGTGTTGATGTTGAGTCGCTCCGTCAAGTCAAATTCAAAGCCGGTCACCACGTGGTTGGCCGTTTGCAAGCTGTGCGTAATGTCGCGCTGTTGGCCGTTGGGCAAGGTAAGCTCGTCTTGAAGGTTTTGAGGACCTGCCAAGAACCCGTAGAACAGGTTGACTACGTCCCGGTCGGAATTGGCGGAGATGACGTTTTGGGAGTACGTTCCAGCAGCGGCCTTCAAACGCAGGCGTTCGGTAGCCTTGTATTTGGCTCCAAAACGCGGCTCCATGCGTGCCTTTGCGAGCGAACTGTAGTACTGCATCCGCAAAGACGGCTGCACAATCCACGCGCCACGCTTGATGGTGTAATCCACGTATCCGCCGAGTTCCGTGGTGTTCTCTTTTTGCTGCACCGCGACTTGCAGGGAATTGAACGTTTCAAAGTCCGTCTGCATTCCGACCACTTCGAGGCCGTACTCCACGTTGTCTTCGCCGAGGACGTATTTGAAGTCGAGGCCAAAGTTGAAGCCCTGCACTTCGCTGTACCGCGCAGGCGAACCCACCTCGTCAAAGTTGATGCGGTAGTTGCTCAACGCAAAGTGGCCGTTGAGGAGAACCGAGCTTCCGGGAGGAACCACGGTGAAGGTTCCGCCCCCGCCGACGTTTCGCCAGCCGTAGTTGGCAAAATCCACCCCGGTGCTGTCGTCCAGCACGCTGGCGTTGTCCGTGAAGTTGAATCCAAACAGACTCAGCTTCGAACCGTCCCCGCCACCGAAGGTCAATTTGCCGTACGCGTCCGTGAACCCAAAGGGCAACCGCCCGTCGTCGATGTAGGGATAGAACAGCTGTGAACTTTGTTCGAGGTAGCTGTGCTTGAGGCTGAGCAGGTAACTGATGCCTCCCGTGCGGTTTTCCGACATCGGACGGAGTGGGCCGTGAACCAACACCTTCGCTCCAAACGGGCTCGCCCCAACGCGGCCCTCCGTTTCCCGCATGTTCCCGTCGCGTGTGCGGATGTCCATCACGCTGCTGATGCGTCCGCCGTATTTGGCTGAGAAAGCACCCGTGTACACGTCCGCGTTGGCCAGCGCGTCGGAATCGAACACGCTGAACAACCCGATGCTGTGAAATGCGTTGTACACGAGCATGCCGTCCAGCAGAACCTTGTTTTGGATGGGGGAACCGCCTCGGATGTAGAGCTGACCGCCTTGGTCGCCCGTCGAAACAAATCCGGGAAGGACTTGCAGAGCTTGCACCAAGTCGGGTGCCCCACCAAAGCTGGGAATGCGTTTGATGTCCGCCGGACGGATGGTCTCCACCGAAGTTCGGACTTGGGTGGTCTGTTCCTCCCGATCCGCGGAAATCTCGGCGCCGGCGAGCGTCACCACCTTGGACGCCAAAAACAAATTGCGCGTGAGCACCCGGTCGTTGCGAATTTCAATCGCCTCACGCACCGTTTCGTATTCCAAGCTCGAGATCACCAACGTGTATTGTCCGGCTGGGACTCGACTCAGGCTGAAATACCCCTCCACGTCACTCGACACGCCAAAAGCGGTCCCCTCCAAGGTAACGGAGGCGAACATCACGGCCTCTCCGGACGATTCGGATTTCAAAAATCCCTTCACGGTCCCTTGCGCCCGCAACCCCGTGGATGTCACGAACAGAAGCGTCACCAAGGGCAGAGCAGCGCGCAGGGCGAGCCTCAAAAAGCCGCCGAACGGCTTGGTCAATTCTTGCATGGGTCCCAAAAATACGTCATGCGCGCCTCCGCTGAGCGGCCAACCTCATCCCCACGCCATTCGCTTCAGTCGGTCCTCCAACGTCTCGGAGCTCAACCGCTCGCGCAGGCGATCTACAAACAACGGAAAGGCCAAGGGCGAAGGCTTGTCGAGGACGCGGTGAACCACCTCCCGTTCCGGCATCGATTGAAGCCAGGTCAAGAGCCGCCCAAACTCCAACTGATCCGCCAACATCTCGTCCTGTGCCTGGCGCAGCAGCAAGTTGTCTGGGTCGTGGTCTTGGAACACCTGCAGCAGCAAGTTGGTCGAGGTGAGCAAATGCCGCTCCTTCACCGTGGCGCCAGGAAACCCCTGAAACACAAGCCCGGCGATGGTGGCCACGTCCCGGAACTTGCGTCGCACCAGCTCCGACGCATTGAATCCGGCACTTAGGTCGTCCATCAGGTGACTGGGGTCGAGCAGGTTGGCGTCTTCCACCCGCTCCCACGGGATCGGCTGATCCGACAACAGTTCGAGTCCGTCGTCGTTGCACGCCCAATTGAAGGTTTGGGGTGAAAGCAAACTCAATCGGTACGCCAGCAACGACGCCAGTGCCTCGTGCACCTTCCGCCCTTCGAATGGATAAAGAAACAGGTGGTGACCGTCGCCGTCGTGAAGGCTTTCCACAAGCAATTGATGCGCCCGAGGGACGACGCTGCGCTCGGCTTGGATTTGCACCATGGGGGCCAAACGCTGCAATTCTGGCTCCCATTCCGTATCGGTGCGCGCCATTCGGTCCCATGCCTGACGGAGCCGATGGGACAACTCCGAGCTCAGCGACATGCGCCCCCCCATCCAAGCCGGGGTGCGCGCGGATTGGGCCTTCGATTTTCGCACCTTGGCCACCAAGCCTTGAAACGAATCGAGGGCGACCACGTGCCCGGCAAACACGAACGAATCGCCTTCGTTCAGCGAGGCCACGAACGTCTCCTCGACGTGGCCCAGCAAGCCCGTTCCCTTGAGGTGCACTGCCACCATCGTCGCGCTGACGATTGCGCCCATGCTCATGCGGTGGCGCCGCGCCTTGACTCGGTCTCGCATCACCCAAAGCCCTTCCTCGTCCTCCTCCACCCTGCGGTGCTCGGTGTACGCTCGCAGAGAAGCGCCGCCTGTGGAAATCAAGTCAAGGCACCGACGCCAATCCTCGTCCTCGAGTTCGCGGTAAGCATACGTTTGGCGCAGCGAATCGCGTATTTCGTCGGGCTTGAAACCGTCCCCTACGGCCAGTGTACAAAGCCACTGCACGAGCACGTCCCAACACAGAATTCTCGGAGTCTTGGGCTCGATTTCCCCGTGGAGAATGGCCTCCTGGAGCGCCACCGATTCCACGAGCTCGAGCCCGTGGGTGGGGACGAAATGTGCCTTGCTTTGTGCTCCAGGACGGTGCCCACATCGTCCAGCGCGCTGAATCATGCGCGACACCCCCTTCGGACCGCCGATTTGGACCACCGCATCCACGGGCCGAAAATCCACACCGAGGTCCAACGACGCGGTGCACACTACCGCACGGAGGCGCCCGTCATGCAAGGCGTCTTCCACCCATTCCCGCAACTCCCGCGAGATCGACCCGTGGTGCATGGCCAAGAGCCCCGCCCATTCTGGCTTGTGCGCAAGAAGAGTTTGGTACCACACCTCGGCCTGGCGTCGCGTGTTGGTGAACACCAGTGTGCTGGTGTTGGAAGCCACGATTCCTGCAACTTGATCCACCAACTGGAGACCGATGTGGCCCGCCCACGGCAAACGCTCGAAGGCTCCCGGCATGACGCTCGCGATGCTCACGTCTTTCTCAATGTCTGCGCGAATGACCTTGCCACTGACGTTGCCTGTCAGCGCCTCAAGCGCTTCGCGAGGTCGAGCCAAGGTCGCACTCACCCCCCATACCAGCGGAGCGTGCCCTTGTTTCGCCCCCACGTCGCAAATCCACCGAACGGCCAATTCGGTGGTGACCCCCCGCTTTGAACCCAGCAGCTCATGCCATTCGTCGACGACCACCATCCGGGCCTCTGACAACCGTTGTGCGCCGCCTTTTTGGGCGATTAGGATGTGAAGCGACTCGGGGGTTGTGATGAGGACGTCCGGAAGCGCCTTTCGCTGCCGCGCTTTCGCTTGGGCCGAGGTGTCCCCCGTCCGCAGCCCCACTTCCCAATCCAACCCCAACCCTTCTGCCAGCACGCGCGCCGCCTCAGCAATGTCTGACGACAACGCGCGAAGCGGTGCCACCCAAAGCAATTTCAGGCCTCCACGGCAGGGCTGTCCCGCGCACTGCGCGAACGCATGCCCCATGGCGGCGTAGGTCTTGCCGCTCCCCGTGGGAGCCTGAAGCAGGCCATTCATGCCTTGAGCGCACGCGTCCCAAACCTCTTGTTGAAAGGCCTGAGGCTCCCAGCCTTGTTCACGAAACCAGTGTTGCAGGGGAGCATGAACGTCTGAAGAAGGGTCGCGCGGCATGGTTCACAAAGGAACACCCCAGCCGCGCATCCGTTCAAACAACATTTCTTACCAAGAAATCGTCCTTGTTTCGTCGTCCTTTATCTTCGGCACGGTTTGTGCCCCCGTTGTGAGACAAATGAAAAATTGAAACCATGAACCTGTTCTCCGTTCGCCCCTCCCTGTTTGCATATGCAACCTTGCTCTTCACCCTGGCCCTCGGCGCCGCTCCGGCTGCTGTAGCCCAAATCCGGGAAGAGGAAGAAGAAGAACCCATCCTCATTACCGAAGACGAACTGAACCAACTTTTGGTCTGGTACGTCGACCAGAAATACGAGAAAGTATTGTTCAAAGCCATTCGGTACACGGAGGACGACGAACAGAAAAAACACCCTGTTCCCTACTTGTACATGGCCAAGGCTTATTTGGGCATCCACAACAGCGACGACTCCGATTTGCGCGAGACCTACGAAGTGGACAAATTGAAGGCCTTGAAGAACGCCCTGAAGTACGCGGGGAAATTTGTCAAAAAGGACAAAGAGCTCGAGTACGTTCCGAAAGAACAGGAATACCTCGAAGATTTGCGCAAGGAAACCGTGATCGCAGCAGAAACCGAGATGGACAACGGCAAGTACACCAAAGCCAAGTCGTATTACAAGTACCTCACAACCATCAACGAAGAAGACCCTGGAGCTTGGATGATGTACGGCACGGTGTTTCTGGCATTGAAAGCGCGTCGCGATGCAGACAATGCGTGGGAAACCGCCCGCAATTTGCTCCTCGACCAGCAGGGCCGCGGCCTGACGGAGTCGCAGCTCGAATTGCTCCAGTACGCCTTCGTCATGACCATCGAATTGCTTGACGAACTCGGGGACCGCGCCACGGCACGCGAGTTCATCACCCTCGGCGATGAGTTCATCGGGGGCGACCGCGAATTTGAAGCGGTGAAGCGCTCGATTGGCGGCTAACCGCAGCATGGCATGACGGTTCGGTCGGGGTTCAGGTCACCTGCGTGGCTCGGAAATCGAGGCGAGGTGCTCGACGCCGGCGCGGGCGGACTCGTGTTGTTTCAAGCCCGCCTGAAGCGGACAATCCCGCTGGTTTGCACTCCGCCTTGGGCGTTGCACTCCGACCTCCACGGCTCGCGCGAAGAACAGCAACAACTTCGGGCGCTGGTGGCAAAAAAGGCTCCCCTTTTGGCGGTGGTTGATTTGGGCCCGCGAGCGCTGGATTGCCTGGCACCCCCGAAGGGGTGGGCTGAAGTGCTTCGTCACACACGACAAACGCGTCTGTTGCACGACCGGGAGCTCCCGTGCCCCAACACGCGACTCAAGCAAGAAAAGCGGTTCCTGCGCGAAGGCGGTTCCGTGCAAATCACGTCAGGCAGCCCTGAAGCGTGGAACGAAGTCGCTCGGCTCCACAAGGCAGCTCGGACCCGCAAAGGACTCGCACATCAAAGCGCGCGGCTCGAAGAACTTTTGGAGCGGCTGTCGCGTGCGCCTTGGTGCTTTACGAGCCTCGCCTTGGGACCGGACGGCTCCTGCTTGGCCTCCGGTGGGTTTGTCGTGTTGGAACACGGCACGTGCGTCTATTCGTTTGGAGGGCAACAGCGCTCTTCCGCCTCCGGACGTGCAAGCGTGGCCATGCTCCTTGCCGCCATGAGGCACGCCCAAAAACTCGGGTGCAAACGTTTCGATTTTGGCGGAAGTCAAGACCCCGGGGTGGATCAATTCTACGCGGAGTTTGGGGCCGAAGTGGTTCCGATGCGACGCTGGATCAAGGCGCCGTGGTGGTTCCCGTGGTTGTTCCGTTCGTCGTGGCGCGCCTGGACGCGCCCGACCCGTCACGCCTGACGCCTTCCCAGTCGGTTCATCGCTTCGATGGCCTCCACCACCGCAACTCCCTCTGAAATGGGAGTCGCCACTGGGGCGTCTCGAAGCAACACGTCCATCACGTTGTCGTAGACGTGGTGATGGTTGGCCGCGGAGCCAGTGTACCCGCCGTAATCGTTGGGAGGCGGTGCCTGCCCCATGTCGGGCTTCTCGACGTGAGGCAGCACAAACTCCTCCATCCGGTCCATGTACTGACCGCCGATTCGGACGGCACCTCGGGTACCCATGACTGTCATGCTGCTTTCGAAGTTTTGGTGTGGCGTAGACGTGCTGAACGTAAGCGTTCCCCATCCTCCCTGAACCAAGCGAAAGCGAACCGCTCCCCCGTCTTCGAATTCGGTGGAGGTTTGGTGGGTTTGGGTCACAAAATGAGCGTCGTCCACTTCCAAGGGGCCAAACACCCACATCAGGATGTCCAAGAAATGAGAGAACTGGGTGAACAACGGGCCACCGTCTTCGGAGAGCGTGCCTCGCCACGATCCAGGCGTGTAGTAGCGGTCATCTCGGTTCCACAAGCATTGCACGTGCACCTGCAGCAGGTCGCCAAACTCTCCAGCGTCCTGCGTGCGCTTCAACCACTGCGCGGCGGGCGCGTACCGGTTTTGCATCACCCCAAACACCTTCACTCCCTTCGACTCGGCGAGCTCACCCAGCCCTTTCACGTCCTCCGCCCGAAGCCCCATGGGTTTCTCCACCACCACGTGGCATCCGTGTTCCACCGCTGCACGTGCCAGTTCAATGTGGCTCCCGTTCGGAGTGCACACCGAAACCACATCGACCTCCACAGCAGCAAGCAACGCGGCCAGAGAATCAAACGCCTGGGCACTTGGCGCCCATTCAGGCGTCGGGAGCACCGCGCCCGCGGGCGAGTGCGTCCAGGACGCGTCGGCAACGGCCACGAGCTCGGCTTCGGCATGCGCCTCCACCATGGCGGCGTGCCGCTTCCCAATGTGGCCGCAGCCCACCACCGCAAATCGAACAGGTGCGTTCATGCGGCAAAGGTAGCGGACTACCTTCGCAAGATGCGCGTCGTCTCTCTGGTGCCGAGTTGGACCGAATTTCTTCACGATTTGGGTGTGGAAGTGGTGGGGCAAACCAAATTCTGTGTCCGCCCCGAAGACGCGTTTCGACGCGTTCCGCGCGTGGGCGGAACGAAAACGGTGAACCCCGAACTGGTCTTGGCCCTGAAGCCCGATT
>JBMZHG010000018.1:0-9027 GCA_049616325.1 Flavobacteriales bacterium
CGGGACGTGACGTACTCTGCAAAGAGCTGCTTCGCGTTGTCGCGTTGGGAATCCACCTTGATGGCCCCGAGGATGTCCATCATCTTCTTGTCCGCCGCGTTGGCTTGCTGCAGCGGCTTAAGTGAAATGGCCGTGGCTGCAAGAGCTGCGCCGACAACCACCACCATCACGATGGCAAAGCCAAACGTGTAGCCAGTTCCGTTTTTGTTGATCGCCATGAGATTGATCTTGATCGTTGGTGTTTCGGGTTACGCTGCAGCCACGGTCAAGCGCTTTTCACGGCGCTTGATGTTGCCTTCGATCACGTAGTGGTCAATGAGGGGTGCCATCACGTTCATGAAAAGGATGGCCATCATGACGCCTTCAGGGTAGGCCGGGTTGAACACCCGGATCATGATGCTAAAGAGGCCGCCGAAGAAACCGTACCAGAGCTTGCCCGTGTTGGTTTGGGCTGCACTGACCGGGTCGGTGGCCATGAACACCATGCCAAACATGAAGCCCCCCATCACCACTTGGTGAATGGGGCTGATGGTCATGTAGGCGTTGGCGCCGATGAGGTTGAACAAGAAGCCCATCACGAGGCCGCCCGCGAGGAACGACGTGATGATGCGCCAGCTGCCGATGCCGGTCCAAATCAGGACCGCCGCACCAAGCAGGCACGCCAAGGCAGATGTCTCACCCACAGAACCGGGAATCAAGCCGAGGAAGCAATTGCTCAACGAAAACATCCCTCCTTCTGCGAACATGGACATGGTCGCAGTGCTGGCCTCTGAGGCCGCCGTGCCAACCGTTCCAGCGAGGTGGCCCAAGGCCGTCGCTCCGGTGTAGCCATCGACGAGCATGCCTCCAGACTTGCTGGTCGCCACGTCGTGGATCCAAATCTCACCACTCAGTTGTTTGGGGTAGGCGAAGAACAAAAACGCCCGTGCCGTCAGGGCCACGTTCAAGATGTTCATGCCCGTGCCTCCAAAGACCTCTTTCGCCACAATCACTGCAAATGCCACGGCCAAGGCCACCATCCAAAGCGGCACGTCCACCGGCATGATGAGCGGAATGAGCATGCCCGACACGAGGTATCCCTCGTTGATGCTGTGGCCACGCATTCCCGCAAACAGGAATTCAATCCCGAGGCCCACGCCGTAGCTGACGACGATGAGCGGGATGACCTTCCATGCGCCGACGAGGACGTTGGCGAGGAGGTCGGAGGTTTGGCCCAAGCTCAGGTGGTACTGGTGCCCGATGTTCCACATGCCAAACAACAGGCAGGGAATCATGGCCACAATGACCAAGAACATGGTGCGCTTCAAGTCGATGCCGTCGCGGATGTGGGCACCGGAGTGCGTCACGTGACCGGGCGTGAAGGCAAACGTTTCCAACGAATCGAACACCACCCAGAAACGCGACAGCTTGCCGCCTTCCTCGAAGTGAGGCTTTATGGATTGAATGAGGTTGTGAATGGCTTTCATCTTGCTCTGTTCTTCTTGCGAGGTGTCGGAGGGTTAGCCGAGTTCGACTTTGAGGGCGTCCAACCCGTCACGTACGATGGATTGCACGGGGATTTTCGACGTGCACACGAATTCGCACAAGGCGAAATCCTCGGGAGCGACCTCGTAGATGCCGAGCTTCTCCATCGCGTCGATGTCGTTCACCATGATGCTCTTGACGAGGTGCACGGGGAAGATGTCAAACGGGAACACCGCCTCGTACTGGCCGCTGACCACGAAGGCGCGGTCCTCGCCGTTTTGGTTGGTGTCCAGCGTGTATTGCTTGCTCTTGGGCATGAGCCACGTGGGGTACGCACGGCTCATGGAGAATTTGTTGAGGCCTGGGCTGAGCCAGCCTTCCGTCAACAGGAACTTGGGGTCGTGCCCTTCTGGCAACGCCACCACTTGCGTGGCGAACGCCCCGAGGTAGCCCTCCGTTCCTGCGCTCGTCCCCGTCAGCACGCTGCCGCTGATGACGCGCGCGCCGGCGTTTGCCATGACTCCGAGCTCGCTGAGCTTGGCGCCAGCCACGGTGCGAATGTGGCGAGGGTCGTTCATCTCGGAACCGCCGAGCGCCACCACGCGTTCTGCGGTGTAGCGGCCGGTGCGGAGGAACGCGCCGAGGTTGATGACGTCCTGAAGGCCCATCGTCCAAACCACCTCCCCTTTGTTGATCGGGGCGGTGTGGTGGATCTGCACGCCGACGTTTCCGGCGGGGTGCGGTCCGTTGAACGAGGTCGTCGTGCAGCCGTTGAGTCCGGCCAACGTGTTGTCGCCAGCACGCGTGCCGACGTGCACGCCGCCTTGGCCGGCCAGCACGCCCAGGGCGTCGATGCCCCGCTGCAAGTCGTCCATGCGGCCTTCCGTGGCCACACCGGTGTCGACGGCGAGGGGAGCCGAATCAAAGCCACTCACGTAAATGGCGCGCGGGGTGTCGGCGGGGTTGGCCAACACGTCGAAGGGGCGCTGGCGCATCGTGGCGAATGCCCCGCCAGCGGCCAGGTGAGCCACCAACGCATCGCGGTCGCCGCCGTTCCAAGCCCCGAAGTCCTTGGCGTTGTCGCTCCCGTCGGCCTCGACCACGACGGCGAGGATGCGACGCTTGGCGCCGCGAACCACCTCCTTCACCGTGCCCGAAACCGGGCTTGCGAACATCACCGAAGTGCAGGTTTTGTCGTAGAACAGCGCCTTACCGGCCTGCACTTGAGCTCCCTCTTTGACTGCCAACTTGGGCGTCACTCCGGGAAAGTCGGTCGGCTGCACCGCAACCACCGTGGGGCGTGGCGCATCGCCACAGGTCAGGGCCGGCTCGCCGGTCAATCGGATGTCGACCCCCTTTTTGATTCGCAAAGTCTTGGACATGTCCAACGGTTTTCGGGGCGCAAAGGTAGCCCCCACAACTCAAAAGAACGGACCAAACCGTCACCAGTTTTGTCCACGGTCGCAAAGGGAAATCGTGAAAGAATTTCCGACGAACTTTGGGGCATGACCTTCGTGCGCCTCTCCAAACACTTCCTGTTGGCCACAGCCGCCCTTTTTGCAGGGTTGATGCATGCGCGAGCCCAAACCCCAGCCTTCCCCCCGCTCCCACCCGACCAGCCCGACCTCGCCACAGTCCTGTTCCACCCAACCGGGCAGCCGCTCGCCCCGCCGGTCGTCCCGCTGAACGCCGATTTGGATCGCGGCCTGTTGGAATTGCGGTTCGACGACCTGTCGGGGAACTACACACCCTGGGAAGTCCGCGTCGTCCACTGCGACCGGCACTGGATGCCTTCGGACCTTCAACCCAGCGAATACACACGCGGCTTTTACAGCACGCCGATGGAAGACGACGAAGCGAGTTTTGGGACCAAGGTCGATTTCACGCACCACTCCCTGTGGCTTCCCAACGACGACCTGCAGTGGACGCGGAGCGGGAATTACCTGCTCGAAGTGTTCGACCCGTACGAGCCCGAGCGTGTCGTCGCCACGAGGCGGTTCGTGGTGTTCGAAGATCTTTGCCGCGTCGAAGCCCAAGCTGGCGAACCGAACGACCTCGCCCTCCGGCGCACCCACCAGGAAGTGCATTTCTCGGTGTTCGAAGAAGGCTACAGCCTTTCCGATCCGTACGACCGACTCCACGTCAGCGTCGTGCCCAACTGGCGCTGGGACCGCGCCGTTGCTGGACTTGAGCCCCGGTTCGTGAAGGGCGGAGAGGTCGACTTTCAGCGCACGGGCTACGTCTTCGAGGGTGGCAACACCCACCGCTTCGCCGACCTAAAGGGCCTTGAATTCAAGGCCCGGGGCGTCGCCCGCCTCGAAGAGCGCGCCGACCACTTCTACTTCTACCTCGAGACGGATGAGCGCCGGACGTTTGATTACTTCGGAGGTGGCGAAGACATCCACGGTGCGATGGTCACCTACAACGACCGCCTCGACCCCTACACCGGGAGCGACTACGTTTGGGTGCATTGGCGTTTGGACACCCGACACCCCCTCGTCGACCGCGACATTCACCTCGTGGGCGCCTTCAGCCAACATCGGTGCTTGCCTGAATTCCGCATGGAGTACGACGAAGCGCAAGGGCTGTACACCCACCGTCACCTGCTCAAGCAGGGCTACTACAACTACCATTACGTTGTGCGCGAAACGGGAGCTGCGGACGCTGAACCCGGTGCCCTCTCGGACCTCGAAGGCTCGCACTTCCAAACCAACAACCTCTACACCCTCGTGGTGCATTACGGCGATTGGGACGGCTACGACCGCGTCGTCGGCCTCGCCCAATGGGAATCGAACCCGTAAACCCCAACATTTACACCATGAAGACACCGCTCCGAATTTGGATCACCGGCGCCTCCAACGGCATTGGCCGGGCATGCGCCCTGGCCTTGGCCGAATCCGGACATCGGGTTTGGGCATCTGCCCGCAACGCTGAAAAATTGGCCGAGCTCGCAACGCAAGCTCAGGCGCTCTCGGGCGAAATCCGCATTCAACAATGCGACGTCACGCAGCCCAACAGCGTGGCCGAGTGCGCAGCCGCGGTTGACGCGGCGTGGGGCGGGTTGGACGTGGTTGTTCCCAACGCTGGAATTGGGTATTTCAACCCGCTGCAGGAGGCGCCCCTTGAAGAATGGCGCGCCATGATCGACGTCAACGTGACCGGCGTCCTTTCGACCCTGCACGCTTCCTTGCCGTTGCTGCTTCCCAACCGAGGACACGTCATCAACATCGGCTCGCTCGCGGCGCGCCAAGTGTTCCCCAACAGCGGCGTGTACTGCGCCACGAAGCACGCGGTGCTGGCGCTGTCGGAATCCCTCCGAACGGAATTCAGAAACGACCTAGCGGTGACCACCATCAACCCAGGGGCCGTGAACACCGAGTTCATTGACCGCACCACCAACGACGAATTGCGCGCCAATTACCGTCCGCAATTCGACGAAGGCATGACGCCCGAATACGTCGCGGAAGCCGTTCTGTTCGCCGTCGAAAGCCGGGGTCGCGGTGTCGTCAGCGAGCTCACCATTCGCCCGGACCGAAGAGGACTTTAATCAATTCTCAAGTTGCATAAAAAGAAGAACATAGAATTCTTCACCTCATCCAAAGGTTGGGGCGGTCTCGAGCGAAACATGCTTGTCATGGCCCGGTGGATGAAGGGCGCAGGGCACCGGGTCGCGCTGTCTGCGCCCGCCGACTCTCCCACCCTGAAACACGCCGAGCAATCCGGGCTCGATCACGTGGCCTCGGCGCCGGATTTTTCCACCCTGACCTCACGGCTTGCTGGCCGTCGGTGGGGACGGAAACGGCAGGCAGACATCCTGTGGATTCGGGATCGGCGCGACTTGGATTTTGGGCGTTACGCCGCAAGAGAGATGAACGCAGCGCTGGTCATGCAGCAAGCGATGCAAATCCCTCGGGCCAAGAACCAGCCGTGGCACCTCAAACGCTACCAAGCAGTAGACGCTTGGGTGTGCGGCCTGGAGCACTTGAAGGACGAATGCCTTGAACGCACCCCGCTTTTGCCGGAACAATGCTACGTGCTGCCTCTCCCTTTGGATGCGAGGTGGTTTGAGGATCCCGCGGTGAGCATGCAAGCCGCGAGGGAGGCCTTGGGACTCCAGGTGCCGTCGAACGCCTTCTTGGTGGGCACCGTGGGGCGATTGGACCCCGGCAAAGGACAAAGGTTGGCACTTGAAGCTTTGGCCTTGCTGCCTCCCAACGTGCATTGGCTCTTCGTGGGCGACAACACCGTCAACAACGGCATGGATGAACGCGCTCACCTCCAACAATTGACGGAGGCACTCGGCTTGCAATCGCGCGTGCACCTGCTGCCCGGCCAAGACGCCTTCGAGGTGTACCGCGCCTTGGACGCGTTTGGGATGGTCAGCACCTCGGAGACCATCGGAACGGTCACGCTTGAAGCCATGGCGCGTCGCGTTCCGGTGATTGGAAGCCGCGCCGGAGGCACAACCGAGCTCCTCTCGAACGGCCGTGGATTTCTGTTTGAGGCTGGGCAAGCGCAGGACCTCGCACGCGCCGTCGAAGCAGTGCGCAAAGCAAGCGACGCGCAGGCAGCCGAAGTCACCCGCAAGGCACGCATATGGGCCGAACAAAGCCGTGCGGAAGAATTGATTCCCGCTTGGGAGGAATTGATGGATGCACTCGTCGAGTCGAGGCGGAAGGCGTAATTTTGGGCCTCCCCATGAGCGCCAACATCCAACAACAAATTGAACGTCGCCGCACGTTTGCCATCATTTCCCACCCGGACGCGGGCAAGACGACCTTGACGGAGAAATTCCTGCTGTTTGGGGGCGCGATTCAGACTGCGGGTGCGGTGAAGAACAACAAAATCACCAAAACGGCGGCGTCGGATTTCATGGAAATCGAACGTCAGCGCGGCATCTCGGTCGCGACCTCGGTGATGGCGTTTCACTATAAGGACCTGCTCATCAACCTGCTCGACACGCCCGGTCACAGGGACTTTGCGGAGGACACGTACCGGACCTTGACCGCCGTGGACAGCGTCATTCTTGTCATCGACTGCGTGAAAGGCGTCGAGCCCCAAACCGAGCGTTTGATGGAGGTGTGCCGCATGCGCAACACGCCCGTGATTGTGTTCATCAACAAGATGGACTTGGAAGGCCGCGACCCCACGGACTTGCTGGATGAAGTGGAGGCCAAGCTCGACATCCAGGTTCGCCCGCTTTCCTGGCCCATTTCGCAGGGCCACACGTTCCAAGGGGTGTACAACTTGTACAACCAAAGCCTGAGGCTGTTTCAAGCAGACAAGACCAAGGTGGCCAAGGACGTCGTGACCCTAAACTCCCTCGACGACAGTGCCCTCGACGACTTGGTGGGCAGCCACGCAGGACAACTTCGTGAGGACGTTGAGCTCATCGAAGGCGTGTACGACGCGTGGGATCCCAAGCCGTACCTCGAAGGGAAGATGGCTCCGGTGTTTTTTGGCAGCGCCGTCAACAACTTCGGGGTGCAGGAAATGCTCGACACGTTTGTGGACATTGCCCCCAACCCCAAGCCGCGCGAAACGTCCACGCGCCTGGTTGCCCCCAACGAATCCAAGTTCACCGGATTCATATTCAAGATCCACGCGAACATCGACCCCAAGCACCGAGACCGCATCGCGTTTTTGCGCGTGTGTTCCGGGAACTTTGAACGCAACACGTTTTACCAGCACACGCGGCTCGACAAGAAGCTCAAATTCGCCAACCCGGCCAGTTTCCTCGCCCAGGAAAAGAGCGTCGTGGAGCAAGCTTGGCCTGGAGACGTGGTGGGCCTTTACGACACCGGAAACTTCAAGATTGGTGACACCCTAACCGAAGGGGAAGACTTGCAATTCCGTGGCATCCCGAGCTTTTCGCCAGAAATCTTTAAGGAGTTAGTCAACAAAGACCCCATGAAGAGCAAGCAGCTCGAGAAGGGCATCCAACAGCTCACCGACGAGGGTGTGGCACAACTGTTCATCCGCGAGGCGGGCAACCGCAAAATCGTGGGGACGGTCGGCGAACTTCAATTCGAGGTCATTCAATACCGCCTTGAACACGAATACGGCGCCAAGTGCGAATTCCAAGCCAAGCCCTACAGCAAAGCGTGCTGGATCGAGTCGGACAACGAGGCAAAGCTGTCCGAATTCCGACGCATCAAAGCCCAGGACATCGTCCGAGACAAAGACGAGTTGGAAGTGTACCTCGCGCCTTCCGAGTTCATGCTCAACATGGAGATTCAGAATTTTCCTGAAATCACCTTCCACTTCACCAGCGAATTCAAGACAGCACAAGAAGAGGGCGCGTGATGCGTTGTACCTTCAGCGCTTCATGAATCGTCCCCCTTTGTCGTCCGTTTTGAGCCTTGTCGTGGCTTTGGCATGGAGCTTTTCCGCGCAAGGCCAAACCAATCCTCGTTCGGCCAACGTGGTGCAGGTCAGCGGACTCGTGGTGACAGGGGATTCGCTCGCGCCGCTCCCCTACTGCACCGTCTTTCGTGCTCGGGACCGACGCGGTACGATGACTGACGTCCGTGGCTTCTTCAGCCTACCTGCTTTGGAGGGCGACACCCTGGAGTTTTCAAGCGTGGGGTACGTCACGCAACAAGCCGTGATTCCCGTTGGGAGCGAATTGGGGCGCGTCAATTTGGTCCAACCCTTGGGACGAGACACCGTCAACATGGCTGACGCGTTTGTGTACCCGTGGCCTTCAAAGGAGCGATTCAAACAAGAATTCCTGGCCCTCGGCCTCCCCAACAACGGGCTGAATCCAGCATGGGAATCGAATTTGGACCCCATGGACATGTATGACCGGCTGATTGAGGTGGGCCGCGACGGGCAGTCGACGTCCACAGACGTCTTGTCAGCGCAGGCCGTCCAATCAGGCTACGCGGGCCAGGCCCCTCCTGTGAATTTGTTGAATCCCGTCGCGTGGGCGAAATTCCTGCAAGCCCTAAAAGCCGGTGAACTGAAGCGAGAATGACTGCGATGCGCCGTGCAGGATTGGGGTTATGTTTGTTCCTGATCGTCCAGGCGACGTGGGGCCAATCCTCCTACACACTCACCGGCACGGTGACCGACACGCGCGGACAAGTTCTTCCTGGGGCCGCCGTTTTGGTGAAGGATCACGTGCGTCTTGGCGTCACCACCGACAGCCAGGGCGAATTCACCTTGGAATTCCCAAGTGCGGGCCCGTGGGTGGTGACGGCGTCCTTTGTGGGACACGCCAGCGAAACAACAGAAGTCCTGTTTCGCTCCAAGACCTCCAACAAGCGCTTTCGACTCGCTCCGGGAACCAACCTCCGGGAAGCTGAGGTCGTCGGCGACGGGCCGACGGACGTGACGGTGCAGAAAATCGACCCGCGGCTCGTCAGCAAGATTCCGACGCCTCGGGGAACCATTGAAGATGCACTGCTTCAAGCCCCAGTGAATTTCACCTCGGAACTGAGCAGCGCGTACAACGTTCGCGGCGGCTCCTTTGACGAGAACCTCGTCTACGTGAACGACATCGAAGTTTACCGACCCTTCTTGGTGAGGTCCGGCCAGCAGGAGGGCTTGTCGTTTGCC
>JBMZHG010000018.1:9037-42113 GCA_049616325.1 Flavobacteriales bacterium
GGGCTTTGAGGCCCGATACGGGGACAAATTGAGTTCGGTGTTGGACATCAGCTACCGAAAGCCTACGGAGGAAGCCACGCGGGTCTCGGTGAGCGCTTTGGGAGCCCAGGTCCAGCACGACCACGTGGCCGGCCCGGTGCGCTTGAACCTAGGGGTGCGTTATCGGAACAACCGATACATTCTTTCCACCCTTGACGAGCGCGGGGAGTACGCCCCAACGTACCTCGACGCTCAAACCTACGTCACCTGGGACCCCGACGGCTACGGCCCGTGGGAGATTCAAGCCCTCGGTGTCTACGGCAAGAACGACTACCGGTTCTTCCCCGCCACGCGCGAAACGAACATCGGGACCATCAACCAAGCCGCGCGACTGACCGTGTACTACGACGGACAAGAACAGTCGGGGTACGAGACGGGGTTTGGTGCCCTCGCCATGGAGCGCAGCACCGAGACGTCTCGCGTCCGCTGGATCAACTCCATCTTCCAAACGGCGGAACGCGAGTCATTCGACGTGTTGGGCCAATACCTGCTGAGCGAACTCGAACGCGACCCCGGAGGCGACACCTTTGACGAAGGCGATACCTTCGGGGTCGGCGGCTTCCTTCAGCACGGAAGAAACACGTTGTTCGCCCGAGTCCTGAGCTCGGCACTCAAGGGCAACTTCCTCTTGGGCGACCACCAAGTAGAGTGGGGAATCAAACACCGCCTCGAAACGTTTGACGACGTGGTCTCCGAATACAACGTCGTGGACAGCGCGGGCTTTTTCTCCCCGCATCCTCAGGACAACTTGGGTTACAACGGCCCGGGAGGGCGCCCCGACCAACTCATCGAGTTGCCGTACTACGTCCAAGCCGAGAACGTGGTCAGTGCCAACCGAAGCACGGCGTACGTGCAGGACACGTGGCGGTGGGCGACGGACGCCGGAGATTTGGATGTCAACCTCGGCGTCCGAGCCCACCGCTGGTCCGTCCTTCCCGACCCGTGGGCGCTCACGCGAAATACGCACCTGGTCGGCGGCCCGCGGGCCCACGCCGCCTTCACGCCCAACGCGCGTCCACAGACGACCTACCGCATTTCTGGTGGGTACTACTACCAGCCCCCGTTCTACCGGGAAATGCGCGGGCTGGACGGTTTGGTCAAAACGGACGTGGCACCTCAACGCGCAATCCACGCCGTGGCTGGCGTCGACCACCAATTCGAATCGAAGGGCCGGCCATTCAAAGTCGTGGGCGAACTGTATTGGAAAGACCTGGACAACCTCATCCCCTACGAGATTGAGAACGTGCGGCAACGGTACTACGCCACCAACAACAGCGCAGGCTACGCCACTGGACTTGACGTCATGGTGAACGGGGAATTCATCCCCGGCATTCAAAGCTGGCTGCGCATGTCTGCCCTTCAAACAGAAGAAGATCTCATCGACGACAGCTACGAAGAATACTTCAACGCAGACGGCTTCAGGGTGGTGCCAGGCTACCACACGGGACCGTACGCGGTCATCGCGGACACGGTGACGTACTACCCTGGCATGATTCCCCGGCCGGCCGACCAACGGTTTAGTTTCAGTTTGTTGTTTCAGGATGAAATGCCTCGAAACCCCGATTACAAGGTTCTTCTGAGCTTGTTTTACGGGTCAGGCCTTCCCTACGGACCGCCTTCATTCAACCGCTACGAAGACGTCCTGCGCACCCCCGCTTACCGCCGCGTCGACGTTGGGTTTTCACGCGACATGTTCAGCGACGACGTGAACCGAAACGGCTTGATTTCGTTGGAGGTGTTCAACCTTCTAGGCATCAACAACACCATCAACCACAACTGGATTCGGGACGTCAACGGCCGCTATTACGCGGTGCCCAATTTCCTAACCGGGCGCCGGGTAAATTTGAAGCTGACCCTGCAGTTTTGAGATCCGATCGCGACCTGAGGCCTCAGAAATCGGTAACCCAAACGCGCGTCACAACCCTGCGCTCGCCTGCCCGCTGTTGGAGGATCATCCATCCCTGAGCCCCGTTCGGCCAAACTCCCTGAGGATCGACCGTTCCCAGCGCGCGACCGTCCACCGACCACACCTCTGCGCCGCGCCAAGCCTCCGGCACAAGCGACGACACTGAAGCTGGGTTGGCTGCCACCCAACGCAACGGGGTCTGATGTGCCTCTCCCGCGCCGTCGACGGACGTGGTGTCGCAATCCGGCTCGTACGCGTCCAAGTAAATCGACCCCGCCTCCAACGGCCAAACCTCCACGGTCTCAAAGTCAAACCAAGCCGAATTTCCCCACTCCCCGGGGGAGATTCCAACGTAGACGGGCGAAGTGGATTGTGGGGCTCCGAGGGGCTCCCAAGACAGCGTGTAGCATTGATCCCAGTCGAGGCACGCCTCAGCCACGTCGTCGTAGGGCCACATCCCCGCTTCATCGGCCACCACATCAAACGACGCAACTTCCTGTTCTTCAGTCACATTGAACAGCGAAAAGTGAAACCCTGAAGCTTTGCTGAGCGTACCCCACGCATGGACATGCACCAACATGCATTCGGCGTCGGGATTGGGGCTTGGAACCCAAGGCTCCAAAACGTAGGCAAACTCGCAGGATTGCTCGCCGTTGATGGAACTCCAGGTGAGTTGCAAGGTGACTTCTTGGGAGCTGGTGTTGAAGTCCAGCGGATTCAAAACATTCAGCACATGCCACGTCGTGTCCGTCAATCCGAAGTAATTCAGGGTTTCCTCGGCCAAGAGGTTTCCCTCGCCGCTGTACACCTTCCAGGAAGGGTAGCTGAAGAATTCTTCAAGGGACGAGTTGACGCAGGCCAAATGCAGGATTGTCATGTCGTAAGGACTGACAAACGCCGCGACAGGAGCCACGGAGGAACAGGAATCTCCCTGGCCTCGAGCAACAAATCCAACACAAACCGAAACCCCAAGCATGGCAAGCACGTAGTGTCTCATGCACTAAAAGTCGCAAAAATGCGCCTCTCTTCTACCCTATCCCTCGCAGTTGCCCTCGCCCTCACCCTGCCCGCAACTGCACAATTGTCCACCTATTCGTCCACTGGCACGGCCGTGTCAATGGGCGACGGTTGCGTTGAATTGACCTCTGGCGAGAACGGCACTTCCGGTGCAGTTTGGGCCAACGAGGCCATCGATTTGACTCAGCCGTTTCACCTCCAAACCCGAATGAACTTCGGCAGCGTCAACCACGGCGCCGAAGGCATGGTGCTGGTCTTCCAAACGGAAGGGCCGGAGACCGCCGGCACGAGCTACACCGACTTCAGCACGTCGTTTGGCGTGGAATTTGACACGCGCCAGCAGGCTGAATACGGGGACATCGAAGCGGACCACATTGCCATGGTCAACCACGGGTCGTACGAGCACCTCGACGGCCCAGCCACGTTCACGGCAGGTCCAGTTGCGGCGTTTGTCAATTCCGGCAACCTCGAAGACGGCGAAGACCACTTGGTCGACGTGGTTTGGGATCCCGCAGGGCCTGAGATGACGGTGCACATGGATTGCGAAGCTCGGCTGGTGGCCAGCATCGACTTGATCAACGACATTTTCGACGGCGAACGATTCGTGTGGTGGGGCTTCACGGCCGAAGCGAGCGACGCCATCAACGTGGAGCGGGTCTGTTTGACCGGCAACGCCACGGGCACGGACACGGAAATCTATGCCTGCCCTGAAGCGGCAGTGCAACTTGTGGCTGGCGGTTTGGACGTGACAGAGTACACGTGGTCTCCAAGCAACGCCGTCAGCGACGCCACCTTGCAAGCACCCTTCTACACAGGCGTCGTCAGCAACACCCTGAGCGTCACGTACACGAACCAATGCGGTCTTGAGATCACCGATGAAGTCCACGTTGTGGTGGACGAAGTCACGGTCGAGCTGGCCAGCGAGGGCAATGCCCTGAACTGCACCAACGACCTGACCTTGACGTGCTCTGCGGAGTCGGACTTTGGCGCCTACCTCGACTACGCGTGGTACGTGAACAACGCCTTTGTGAGCAACGAGATGACCTTTGACGCGACGTCGCCGGGCCACGTGACGCTCGAAGTCACGTACCCTGGCACGGAGAGTTTGCTGTGCAAAGACGAGCAAGACCTGCAAGTTGTGGTGGACACCGCCACCTTCGACGTGAGTGCCGGCTTGCCTGGAACAGTGACGTGCAGCAACCCTGCAATCGAATTGCTCGGCGCCACCGCGAACGACCCCAACGCTTTGGCGCAATGGACCACCGAAGACGGCGCCTTTGACGGCGATTCAGATGCGGTCACGGCCTACGCCGCCGCCGGCGGAACGTACGTTTTGACCGTCACCAACGCGGAGAACGGATGCACGTCGTTTGACAGCGTCGAGATTGACGAGGACATGGAGATGCCTGAAGTGACTTTGGGGTACGTGGACGGCGTGTTGGACTGCAACGTCCCGCAAGTCTCCATGGTGGGCTTGGAGGTCTTCCCTCAAGAATACACACCGATGTACACCTGGATGTCCGCTGAAACGGGAGAAGTAATTGCCACCAACAGCGAAGCCACCTTCACCGAAGCGGGCACCTACACGCTCCAAGTCGAATTCTTGGAAAACGGATGCACGACCACGACGAAGCAAGCCGCCGAGGTCAATTCCAACGCGGAGGTGCTTGACTTGTCCAAGTTGGTTCTGCCCAACGTCATCACTCCGGACAACAACGGCTCCAACGACCGCTTCCTCCCCTTTGTGCCTGGGCACGAGGACACCAACGTGTTGACCATGATGGACGAATACCACATCCAAGTGTTCAACCGTTGGGGCACGCTCCTCTTTGAGAACAACGGCCAGCCCTTGCAATGGGACGGACGGGCCAGCGGCACGCTTGTGGATCCCGGATCGTACATCGTGTCGGTCCAATACCTCGCCACATGCGGTGGCGAGCAGTCCGGTCAGTTGCGGACGACCCTCGAGGTCATCCGCTGAGGCCGATTCGCGCCAGGAACGACTTTTCATCGACCAACGGGATGCCGAGCGACTCTGCTTTTTGGAGTTTGCTCGGCCCCATTTTTTCTCCCGCAAGCACCATGGTGGTCTTGGAGCTGATGCTCCCGGCCAGCCTTCCCCCGTGATTCGTCACGGCCGCCTTCGCCTCGTCCCGAGACATCGTCTCGAACACGCCGCTGACCACCACCACCTCGCCTTCCAACGCGGTCCCGACAGGCGCCGCAATCTCCGCTTGGGTCTGCACACCCGCCGCAACGAGCCGGTCGAGCACGTCGAGAAACGCGGGGTCGGCAAACTGAGCCACGACGCTCTCCGCCACGATCGGCCCGATTTCTTCCAGCGCCATCAACTCCTCAAGGGACACAGACTTGAAGGCGTCGAGTTGAACGAGTGAACGGGCGAGTTGTTTGGCCACGGTCTCGCCCACGTGGCGAATGCCCAGCCCAAACAACATCCGCTCAAACGGCACTTCCTTGCTCTTCTCAAGCCCCGCAAGCAGGTTGTCCACGGACTTTTGGGCCATGCGCTCGAGCGGCAAGAGGTCCTCGGCGCGCAGCCGATACAAATCCGCCACGTCGCGCACCAACCCCGCGTCCACGAGCTGCTTCACCGTTTCCTTTCCAAGGCCGTCCACGTTCATGGCTTTCCGCGAAATGAAGTGGTTGATGCGTCCGCGAACCTGGGCGGGACATGTGGCCACGTTGGGGCAGTAATGCTGTGCTTCGCCCTCCTTTCGGACCAACGCGGTCTCGCATTCGGGACACGCCGTTGGAAACGCGATTGGAGGTGGTGCAAACAAGCCTTCCGCGTTGCCAGCGGAGGGCTCCACGCCCACAATCTTGGGAATGATCTCCCCGCCTTTTTCCACGAGAACGGTGTCCCCTTCACGCAAACCCAGCTTGTCAATTTGATCGGCGTTGTGCAAGGACGCCCGCTTCACTTTCGTGCCGCACAGCAAAACCTCAGCGAGGTGCGCCACCGGCGTGACGGCTCCGGTACGTCCGACCTGGTATTCCACCGACTCAAGCAACGTGGCCGCTTGCTCGGTTTCGAATTTGTAGGCCAGGGCCCAGCGGGGGCTTTTGGCCGTCATGCCCAGACGTTTTTGGTGGTCGTAGCGGTTGACCTTGATGACCAGCCCGTCAATTGCAAAGTCCAAACCGTGCCGCGCCTCGTTCCAGTGCGCCACCGCCGCCATGATTTCCTCCACGGTCTTGACCACCTCAATCCTGCGCCCTGGCGGCGTCTTGAAGCCCCAGGAAGCGGCCGCCTTGACAGCTTCGCTGTGGGACTCGACGCCCAGCGCACGCATGGTCTCCGGGTCGACGTTGTAAATCATGCAGTCGAGCGGCCGCGTTGCCACGACCGCGCTGTCCTGAAGTTTCAAGGTTCCGGCTGCCGTGTTTCGCGGGTTCGCGAATTCGGGCTCTCCGGCGTCGCGACGAGCCTCGTTCAGAGCCTCAAACCCAGGCCACGGGAAGTAGATCTCTCCCCGGGTCTCGAGTGTGTCGGGCGCACCAGCACTCAGTTTCAACGGCACCGTGCGGATCGTGGCAACGTTGGTGCGCACGTCCTCGCCTGTGGTGCCGTCGCCGCGTGTCAGGGCCTTGGTCAACACCCCTCCTTCGTACCACAAGCTGATCGCCACTCCATCGTACTTCAACTCCAACACGAATTCCACGTCCTCGTCCGGCAACCCCGCCTGAACGCGTTCCACCCATTGAGCCACTTCGTCCGCGTTGTAGCTGTTCGAAAGGGACAACATCGGCGACCGGTGAGGGACCTTTTCGAACCTGTCCGTGAGGTCGCCGCCTACCCGCTTCGTCGGCGACGTCGGGTCGGCGAATTGGGGGTTCTCGGCTTCGAGCTTTGCGAGTTGCTCCAGCAAAAGGTCGAATTCCCGGTCCGAAATCGTGGGCGCGGCCAACACGTAGTAACGGTGGTTGTGCGCGTGCAGTTCCTCGCGCAAAGATTCTATTTGGGCCCCAACATCCATGCCCTCAAGGTAGCTCACGCTGCCCCACCACGTGCCTTGGAAGGCCTTGCATATCGCACAGGATTTCCACGTTTTTCCAACCTTGATCTGACGTGAGCAAGTCGGCAACTTCCCGGGTTTTGGCCGTGTGGCATTCCATGCCCAGCCAGCCGGCGGAACGAAGCCCTCCAGCTTCGCACCAGGACACCAGCGCCCGGAAAAAGCACAGCGGGTCGTCGTCCGGCACAAAGAGCGCGAGGTGCGGCTCGTGCTCGGTGACGCGCGGATGCATGGCGCACTGCTCCGATTGCGGGATGTACGGTGGATTGGACACCACCAAGTCGGCCGGGGTTCTGGCCTCAGAAGCATTCAGCAAATCGTCCTCTTCCCAGGACACTTGAAGCCCGTTGCGCGCCCCGTTTTGGCGTGCCACCGCCAAGGCTTTGACGCTGACGTCACGCCCTTCGACCGACGCCCGAGGGATTCGCTTTTTCAAGGCAAGCGCAATGCACCCGGAACCGGTACACCAGTCCACCACGTGCATCTGCGGCAAGCCGGCAATGCGGCCGGCCATTGCGGCAACCAACTCCTCCGTCTCTGGCCGGGGAATCAGCACGTCGCAGTTGACCGACAACGTCACCCCGTCAAACCAAACCTCCCCCACGACGTGCTGAATCGGCGCTCCTTCAACCACGCGGTCCGCCATCACGGCCAGGCGATCCAGCTGCGATTCCGACCACCGAAACTCCGAGGCCATTCGGTCTCCCCTCGCTCGCTCGCTTACGTGGTCGGCGAGCCAGCGTGCCGCACCATTCCGTTCGGCTTCTTCGACCGGCGCCAGCCTTTGGCGCAGCCACCCCATCACTGTGGTCTCGCGGTTGTCTGCCGGCCAAGGCCCCGATCCGCGCCGGAGCACCTCGCTCATTCTTCCTCCAAAATGATGGCGTGCACAAGCAATTCAGCGGTGGCGCGGTTGGTTGCCAAGGCGACGTTGTGCACGTCGCATTGACGCAGAAGCATGTTGACGTCCGGTTCGTGCGGGTGTTTGCCCATCGGATCCCGGAAGAAGATGACCGCATCCAGCTTGCCCTCCGTGATGCGCGCTGCGATTTGGGCGTCGCCGCCGAGCGGGCCAGAGGCGAAACGCTCCACCGTCAACCCCAATTCCTCGATGCGCCCTCCCGTGGTTCCTGTGCCGACCAGGTCGCGCTCCGAAAACCACGCCTGATGCTTCTTGACAAAATCAACCAACTCGTTTTTCTTCCCGTCGTGGGCAATGAGGGCGACGCGCTTCAATTTCATGAAGCGAAATTAGCTCAGCCGGCGGACGTGAAGGCGCGTCGGGGATTACGATTCGGTCGCCAAAACGGCGTATCCGAAGGGAGACAGCGTTTGGCCTTCCGCCCAAGCGTCCACCTCGCCTTCGCCCATCGCGGTTTGCAGCGCCGCTTCAGGCAACGTCAGCTTCACGGTTTGAGGCTCGTCTGAGAAATTCAACACGACCACAACCGTGCTGCCGTTCTTCTCCTTCATGAACGCGAAGACATGTTCGTCTGCAGATGTCTTCAGGACCTGAGGGGCGCCTCCGAAATCGCCGTTCCACAGAGCCTCACGGGTGTGGTTCAACTCGTTCAACGTGCGGTAGAAGTCCGCCTTGGGGTACGCGCCCCAATTCACCGTGTCCTTCTCGAAGAACCGAAGGCGCTTAGGGTTGTACGATTCTTGGCCGGAGTAGACCAAGGGCATGTCGAGCAGCGTCGCAGCCAAGACCCCCATGGCGTCGCCGGCCTTGCCGTAACGCTCCTCCACCGTGCCGTTCCAACTGTTCTCGTCGTGGTTGGTGATGAAACCCATGCGGTACGCATCCGAAGGAAACCGTTCCGCTTCTTCTGCCACGTAGTCCCGCAACACCTGGACCGGCTCCTTTCCTTGCGCCACCTGGTTGGTCAAGTGGTGAAAATGCCATCCGTAGCTCATGTCAAACGCGCGGTTGTGGTGCTCGGGCTCTTCGGCTTCGGCGAGCATGAACACGTCGGGCTTGACGGCTTCGAGTTGGCGGCGCGCCATGTCCCAGAACGTCGTAGGCACTTTCATCGCCACGTCGCAGCGGTACCCGTCGATGCCGCATTCCTTGACCCAAAACGTCATTGCGTCCGCCATGGCCGCGTACAAGCCGTTCTTTTCGCCGCTTTCCCAATCGAGTTGCGCAACGTCCCACCAATCCGTGCCAAGGGGAGGCTGCAAGTTGCCCGCGCTGTCCGGCAAGTAGAACTCGCGGTGATCTTCCGTCCAAACGCAATCGAACGCACTGTGGTTGGCCACCCAATCGAGGATCACGCGCATGCCGAGGTCGTGCGCCGCGTCCACCAACGCTCGGAGGTCGTCGTTTGTGCCGTAATCCGGGTTGACGGCCACGTAATCCTGAACGCTGTAGGGACTTCCCAAGGAGCTGCTTCCCGGCTCCGCGATGTAGTTGTTCTTGTTCTCCCCTCCTTTCCGGTTGACTTCGCCAATCGGATGAATGGGCATCAACCACAGGATGTCCACACCCAACTCCTTCAGACGAGGCAAATCCGGAATGAACGCCTGAATGGTTCCTTCCGGCGTGTGCTGCCGAAGGTTCACTTCGTAGATGGTGGCGTTCTTGGTCCACTCGGCATGCACCAGTTCGTCGGCTTGTTCGGCCGACCCTTCCAAACGCAAGTCCCCTGAGGGAGCGGGAGCGCCGCACGACGCAGCAAAACACACCGCCAAAGCGGCCAATGCAACTCGTCCCCAAGGCTGTGTCAAACGGTTCATGGTCGTCATTTTTGAAGCGGCAAGGTAGAACAAAAAAGGGGTTCGTGTACAATGAACACCAACCCCTTTCCGAAGCGCAATCGCCGCCACTCAGAACAGCGAACCTTGCCCAGCACCCGAAGAATCGACCTCTGCGGAAGCCGCATCCGTGGGAGGCGAATCTTCGCCCGTGTCGTCCGCCTCGTCCACGTCCTCTTCCTGGGCGGACTGACGGGCCTCACTCTCGCGTTTCGCGTCGGCTTCCCGCGCGGCCTGAAGCTCCTTTTCCAAGGCTTGCTCGAGCTCTTCCACCGGCGATTCGAGGCTCACTTCGGTGACCGGCAACGAGCTGAGCTTGTTGCCCAACGCCTTGACGCCTTTGACCGAGATGAACCCTCGCAAATCGAGTACATCGTCCTCGCGGTCACGCGTGTGCTTGAATCGGCGGTTGTACCGAATGCGCACGTGCGGGTGGTGAAGCGTGGAGGCAACCCAAAGCTTCGACTGCTCATGCTCCCCAATGAACCCGGTAGCCGTCTTGCTGTACTCCGGCAGGAAACGCTTCACGAACCACTCCTCCTTCTCGCCTTCGTAGTACACGACGCTGACCGGTTTGTCTTCGTCGAAACGCTCGAGGTGAATCATGCGCTCGTCGAAGTGCGTGCTGAGGTCAAAGCCCGTGAAGATGTACTCGCCCGTGCTGAGCAGCACGAGGATCTTGTCGTCCGGTTTGAAGTCGCCAAGGAATTGTCCGCGGCCTTCTGCATTCAGACGTCGCACCGTTTCGTCGAACCACACCTTGCGTGCGCCGAGGGTGCTTACCCCTTCCTCCTTGAGCTCGATTTTTCGAACGGCAAATTTCGAAACCAGGTTTCCGCTGGCAGCGCGACCCTTGATGCCGATGTCGCTGAAGTCCAGGTCAAACTTGACCTTCTTAAGACGTGCCTGCGCGCGCAAGAAGACCGTCACGACCTCCGCCTCGCCGTTGGGGTTGGCCGTGAAGTAGAGGATCTTGGACTTTGGAGTGCCCTTGGTGATCGGGTACTCGCGGTCACGCGTGATGGAGGTGACGTTGAAGCGCTTGACCATGCTTCTGCCTGTGGCGCCGTCGAGGTACACCACGTTGTACGTCGTGCGTTTGTCCCCTTTTTTCCACACCGCGGCGTACAGCAGGCCCTTCCCAAAAAACGCCTTGCTCGACACCTTGCTCACCTGCATCACGCCGTCGCGTCGGAACACGACGATGTCGTCGATGTCAGAACAATCGCCGAGCAACTCTCCTTCGCCGCGCTTGAGTCCCGTCCCCACAAACCCCTCTTCAGGGTTCCAGTAGAGCTTGGCGTTGGCCACGGCCACCTTGCTGCGATCGATGGTGTCGAACGTGCGCAGCTCCGTTTTGCGCTCGCGTCCTGCACCGTATTTGTTCTTGAGGTTTTTGAACCAGTCGATGGCGTACTCCGTGAGGTGATCGAGGTGGTGCTTCACCTTGTCGATGTCCCCTTCCAGAGCTGCGATGCGCTCGTCGGCCTTGAAGCTGTCGAACTTCGAAATGCGCTTAATGCGGATTTCCGTCAGGCGCGTCACGTCCTCGTCTGTCACTTCGCGCAACAGGTGCTTGATGTGCGGCTTGAGGCCTTCGTGAATGGCCGCGAGAATTTCTTCCCACGTTTCGCACTCTTCGATGTCCCGGTAAATCCGATTCTCGATGAAGATCTTTTCAAGCGAGGCGAAGTGCCACGTTTCTTGAAGCTCCCCAAGCTCGATTTCGAGCTCGCGCTTGAGCAGGTAGCGGGTGCGGTCCGCGCTGATGCGGAGGATGTCCGAAACGCCCATGAAGACAGGCTTGTCTTCGAACACGACGCAGCTGTTGGGTGCCAAGCTCACCTCGCAATCCGTGAACGCGTAGAGCGCGTCCAGCATCTTGTCGGGCGAGACGTTGTTGGCGAGGTGCACCACCACTTCGACCTTGTCGGCGGTGTTGTCCTCCACCTTCTTGATTTTGATTTTGCCCTTGTCGTTGGCCTTGAGGATGCTGTCAATGAGCGACCCCGTGGTCACGCCGTAAGGCACCTCCCGAACCACCAACGTTTTGCTGTCCAACTTGTCAATGCGCGCACGAACGCGTACGCGGTCGCCGCGGAGGCCGTCGTTGTAGTTCTCCATGTCCGCCATCCCTCCCGTGGGGAAGTCCGGATAGAGCTTGAAGCGCTTGTTTTGGTAGTGGGCGATGCACGCGTCGATCAACTCGATGAAGTTGTAGGGCAAGATTTTGCAGGCCAAACCCACAGCAATCCCGTCCACCCCGCTTGCCAGCAGCAACGGAAACTTCACGGGAAGCGTTTCCGGTTCCTTGTTCCGTCCGTCGTACGACGACAGCCACGTCGTGGTCTTCGCGTTGAAGAGCACCTCGAGGGCAAATTTGCTCAGCTTGACCTCGATGTATCGAGGCGCGGCCGCGCGGTCGCCTGTGAGGATGTTCCCCCAGTTTCCCTGGCAGTCGAGAAGCAGTTCCCGCTGGCCGATTTGGACCATCGCGTCCCCGATGCTCGCGTCCCCGTGGGGGTGGAATTTCATCGTGTTGCCGATGACGTTGGCCACCTTGTGGAAACGGCCGTCGTCCATTTCGCGCAAACTGTGCAGAATCCGGCGCTGCACGGGCTTCAAGCCGTCGTGCTGGTGCGGAACCGCACGCTCAAGAATGACGTAGCTCGCGTAGTCGAGGAAGTAGTCGTTGTACATCCCCCGAACGGGAACGACGTGCTCCATCTCCCCCGCGTCCGACGCCGCCTCGTCGCCTGAGAACTCGTCGTCGCGCTCGTCGCGCTCGTCGTCGTGAATGTCTTCGTGCTCGCTCATGCTTCGGTCACTTCGTCTTTCTCCACACGGAGGTTCTCAATGATGAATTTTTGGCGGTTAGGCGTGTTTTTGCCCATGAAAAAGCCCAACATTTCCTGGAGGCTCTGCTCCTTCCCGATGACGACAGGGTCCAAACGAATGTCCTCCCCGATGAAGTGACTGAATTCGTCCGGGCTGATTTCACCCAACCCCTTGAATCGCGTGATCTCCGCCCGCGCCCCGAGGTCGCCCAAGGCCACTTGCTTCTCCATCTGGTCGTAGCAGTAGCGCGTTTCCTTCTTGTTCCGCACGCGGAAGAGTGGCGTCTGCAGCACGTACAAGTGTCCGCGCTTCACCAGGTCCGGGAAGAACTGCAGGAAGAACGTGATCAGGAGCAGGCGAATGTGCATTCCGTCCACGTCGGCATCCGTCGCGATCACCACCTTGTTGTAGCGAAGCGTGTCGAGCCCGTCTTCGATGTCGAGCGCGGCCTGAAGCAGGTTGAATTCCTCGTTCTCGTAGACCACTTTTTTCGTGAGCCCAAAACTGTTCAGCGGCTTCCCTTTCAAGCTAAATACCGCCTGCGTGGCCACGTCGCGGGCCTTCGTGATGGAACCGGAAGCTGAGTCGCCCTCCGTGATGAACAAGGTGGTTTCCTCGTTGCGCTCTTTCTTGACGTCGGTCAAGTGAAGTCGGCAGTCGCGAAGCTTGCGGTTGTGAAGGGATGCCTTCTTCGCACGCTCACGCGCCAACTTTTTGATGCCCGCGAGGTCCTTGCGCTCCTTCTCGCTTTGGATGATTCGCTGCTGAAGTGCTTGGGCCGTCTCTGGGTTGCGGTGCAAGAAGTTGTCGAGCTCCCGCTTCAAAAAGTCAAACACGAAACTCTTCAGCGTCGGGCGATTGGGCCCTACATCCAGCGAGCCGAGTTTGGTCTTGGTCTGGGACTCGAAAATCGGCTCTTCCACCTTCACAGCCACCGCCGCGGAGATGCCGCCGCGAATGTCCCCGGCATCGTAATCCTTGCCAAAGAAGTCGCGCACGACCTTGATGTACGCCTCTCGGAAGGCCGCTTGGTGCGTTCCTCCTTGGGGCGTGAACTGGCCGTTGACGAAGCTCTGGTAGTCCTCGCCGTAGGCGTCCGTGTGGGTGATGGCCACTTCGATGTCCTCGCCCGTCAAATGAACGATGGGGTACCGTAGTTTGCTGTCGAGGCGATCCTCGAGAAGGTCCTTCAGGCCGTTTTCGCTTCGGAACTTTTCCCCGTTCAAGTAGAGGGTCAGGCCGGTGTTGAGGTAGGCGTAATTCCAAAGGAGCTTCTCGACGTGCTCCGTGCGGAAACGGTACGCTTTGAAAATTTCAGGATCGGGCTTGAAGCGGATGCGCGTTCCGTTGCGCTTGGTCGTGGATTCGACCTTCGCGTCGTCGGTGAGTTCGCCGAGTTCGAAGCCGGCGCGTTTCATTTGGCCTTCGCGCACGCTTTCGACCACAAACTCCGTGCTCAGCGCGTTCACGGCCTTGGTGCCCACCCCATTCAATCCGACGGACTTTTTGAAGGCGCGGCTGTCGTACTTGCCGCCGGTGTTGATTTTCGAGACGCAATCGACCACCTTGCCCAGCGGAATGCCGCGACCGTAATCGCGAACACGCACCTCGTCGTCTTTGATGACCACCTCGATGGTGCGGCCGTGGCCCATGGTGTATTCGTCGATGCTGTTGTCGATGACCTCTTTGAGCAAAACGTAGATGCCGTCGTCGGCATCCTTTCCGTCCCCGAGCTTGCCGATGTACATCCCTGGGCGCATCCGGATATGCTCCTTCCAATCGAGGCTCCGGATGTTGTCTTCCGTGTACGTGACTTGTTCTGACATATGGACCTCGAAATTACCGAGGCGGTGCGGGGTTTAGGCTGCTGAAAAAGCTCAACTTTTCCACACTTTCCCACGCATTCACACACGATTCACGCCCTACCTTCGGGGCATGAAGGACCACGCCGACCACCCCGTACGCCAACTCGAGCCCTCCAACCTGTGGAACCGGTTTGCCGATTTGAACGCCATCCCCCGCCCCTCAAAGCACGAGGAACGCGTCGTTGAATGGCTCCATCAATGGGCCGCCGAAAAAGGTCTACAATCACTTCAAGACGAAGTGGGCAACGTGTTGATTAAAAAGGCTTCAACTCCAGGAATGGAAGGCAGAAAGACCGTGGTTCTTCAGAGCCACGTGGACATGGTTTGCCAGAAGAACGAAGCCACGGACTTCGACTTCATGACGGAGGGCATTCGCATGGTGGTCGACGGCGATTGGGTGCGTGCTGAAGGCACGACCTTGGGGGCGGACAACGGCATTGGCGTGGCGAGCATCCTGGCCGTGTTGGAAAGCACCGACGTCCCCCACCCGGCACTTGAGGCACTCTTCACCATCGACGAGGAAACGGGCATGACGGGGGCGCTCGGATTGCAAGGCGGGTTCTTGAGCGGCGACATTCTGCTCAACCTCGACACCGAAGACGACGACGAGATCAGCATCGGGTGCGCTGGCGGCGTCGACTTGACGTCTCGTGGCACCTACACCGAGGAAGAAACGGTGAAGGACGGCAACGCCGCGATCAGTCTTGTGCTCCGCGGCGCTTCGGGCGGCCACAGCGGCATGGACATCCACAAAGGGCTGGCCAACGCCAACAAACTCATGAACCGGGTGATTCTTGAATCGTTGGATCACGTGGATTTGCGCGTTGCCGAGATTCAGGGAGGCGGGCTTCGCAACGCCATTCCTCGCGAGTCGCGCTCGACCGTTGTCTTCGCGGAATCGGACCGCGGGGCGTTGACGTCTGCGCTGGCCTCCTCTGCCAAGGTCTTGCAAGCCGAGTACGCCACGACCGACCCCGACCTCGTGCTGGAGTGGAGTGACGTAGCGCTTCCCAACCACGTGATGGGCGAAGACGACCAATACGCTTTGCTCCTCGCCATCCAAACATGCCCTGTGGGCATTCACCGGATGAGCCCCGACATTGAAGGCCTCGTCCAAACCTCCAACAACCTCGCTCGCGTCGCGGTCGCGGGAGGCAACGTGGAAATTCAGTGCCTCAACCGAAGCAGCGTCGACTCCGAGAAGGACGACCACGCCCGAAGCATCGAGGCGGCGTTCGCCCTTGCGGGCCTTCAGACCGAGCGCAGCGGCGCCTACCCCGGTTGGACGCCTAACCCGTCCAGCGAAGCCGTGGCGATGTGCCGCGAGATTTATGAGGAGCGTTACCACGAAACCCCGCGGGTGCTGGCGTGCCACGCCGGCTTGGAGTGCGGGATCTTGGGGACCAACTACCCGAAGATGGACATGGTGTCGTTTGGGCCCAACATTCGCGGTGCACACAGCCCGGACGAATGCGTTCAAGTGAGCAGCGTCCAAAAGTTCTGGGGCTACTTCCTCGACGTCTTGAATCGCACCCCTCAAGCCTAAGGAATGAGCGACGCGACGCAACGCCCCTTGATTCTCGTCACCAACGACGACGGCGTCACGGCCCCTGGAATCCGGAACCTCGTCGAGAGCGTGGTGGACTTGGGCGACGTGGTCGTCGTGGCCCCGGACAGCCACCAGAGCGGCATGGGGCACGCCATCACCATCAGCAACATCTTGCGCATTTCGCCGCACGACTTTCGGATGGCTGGGGTGGACGCCTACAAAACCAGCGGCACCCCGGTGGACTGCGTGAAACTCGCGATTTACAAGATTTTGAACCGCAAGCCAGACGTGCTGTTGAGTGGCATCAACCACGGATCAAACGCTTCGATCAACGTGATTTATTCGGGCACGATGTCCGCTGCAGTGGAAGGCGCCCTTGAGGGCATCCCCTCCGTCGGTTTTTCGCTGTGCGACTTCGCCGAGGACGCGGATTTTCGTGCTTCCCGGGACGTGGTACGAACCGTGACGAAGCAGGTGTTGGCGCACGGCACCCCCAAGGGAACGTGCTTGAACGTGAACATCCCCAAGCTCGCTCCCGAGGACGTCAAGGGCCTGCGGGTTTGCCGCCAAGCTGCGGGACATTGGGCCGATTCGTTTGAAGAGCGGCAAGCGCCTGGAGGCCGCACCTACTACTGGATGACCGGAAACTTCACGGACGTCGACAAAGGCGAGGACACCGACGAGTGGGCTTTGCGGAACGGCTACGTCAGCGTGGTCCCCGTGCAGTACGACTTGACGGCGCACCACGCCATTGCCGAGTTGAACCAATGGGATCTGCGCTTTGAAGACTGAACGGCACGCGGCGGATCGATTTGGTTGGGGCGTCCTGGGCGGACTCCTCGGCACGGTCTTGGGCGGCATCCTGCTCGGGTTTTGGTGGGCGTGGGCCAACGGCTCCTCCTTCGATTACTTCTACCGGGACGTAGTGTTGGGCAGCTTGCTCTACCGCGACAGCATCCTCACCGCCAGCACGCTCTTCAACGTCGTGCTCTTCTGGGTCGCCAACCGACTGGGTTGGGAACGCTTTGCGCAAGGGTTGTTGGCCGTGATTTTGGTCACCGTTCCCTTCATCGTGTACTTCCAAGCCAACGCCGGGACATGGTGAACCTGCGTGAACCGCGCACACCGGGTCGATTGAAGGTGTTCTTGCTGGCTGGCGAAGCCTCCGGAGACGCCTACGGCGCGGAATTGATTCGAAATTTGAAATCGCAGTGCGCCGAGCGCGGATGGGAATTGGAGGCGGTCGGATGGGGCGGCGATTTGATGAAGGAGGAAGGCATGCGCCTCCTCACCCACCTGAGCCAAACGAGCTTCATGGGCTTTTGGGAAGTAGCCACCCACCTTCGAACCATCCTCGCAAACCTCCGAAGGGCCCAGAAAGACGTCGTGGATGAAGCGCCTGACGTCCTGCTCACCGTGGACTTTCCGGGATTCAATCTTCGCTTGGCGGAAGCCTTGCGCAAGCGGGGTCATGCGGCGCTGCGCGTCCAATGGGTCGCGCCGCAGGTTTGGGCTTGGAAGGCCGGACGAAGCGCCCAATTGGCACAGGACTTCCATGCCGTCGCCCCCATCCTGCCGTTCGAACAGCCCATGTTGAAGGGCGCGAACGTGAACGTCTGGGAATGCGGCCACCCGTTGCTCGACCTCCTTCCCACCAACGAACATGCGGAACGGCCCGTGGCACTGGCTCTGTTGCCGGGCTCTCGTGCACAGGAGCTCAAGCACCATTTGGGCCCCACGGTGCAAGCTGCTATCCTCGGCGCTGCGCAAGGCCGATGGAACTTGGAAGACGTCGTCGTTGCAGGCGCCCCAGGCCGAACCTTGGACGATTACGCGGTCGCCACAAAGGCGGGGTTGAAGGTGGTGTTTGGCCAAACCCACGAGCTCCTGCTTCGCGCCCAACGCGCGTGGGTGGCGAGCGGCACGGCGACCCTTGAAGCGGCGTTGCTCAACACGCCACACGTGGTGCTGTACCGCACCAGCGAAATCACGTACCAACTCGCGAAACGCTTGGCGAAAGTGGAGTTCATCGGGTTGCCCAACCTGTTGTTGGGTCGCGGCTGCGTGCCGGAGCTCATCCAACGCGACCTGACGCCGGACAAGTTGCTCGCCGCGACGAAAGGCGACTTCGAAGGTCAACGTGAGGGGTTCGCCGAGCTGCGCGAGGCGCTGGGCGGACGCGGTGCGTCGGCTCGACTCGCTGAAAAGGTGTTGGGCGCATTCGCAAAAGCGGGAGCTTAAGCGAGGTCAGAGCCCGACGACAGAACCGTTCTTGGGGACCACGATGCGAACGCGGAGGGTCGCCTCCCAACTTCCCGACGCCGGCACTTGAACGGCCGGCCAACGGACCTCGCCCGTGCTCGCATCCCACATCCCGCCCGCTTCCGCTTCCACCTCCATGTCCCCGCCCAAAGGCAGTTGCTCGACAACATCCACCGTGGCCACGGACGGTCCTTGGTTGTGCACCTTCACCACGCGGACTTGCTCGACGACGCGCTTTCCGGACAGGCGGCGCGTGCCGCTCTCGTCGGCCCGCAATTCTGTGGTGCTTCGCACTCCGTCGTCCATCCCCAACTGCACCACCAACGAATCGCCCCACGAGGGCATGTTCAGAGGGAGGACACCGACCATGGCGTTTTCTTGAAAGATTCTGCCTTCTCCGGACAAGGCCCGGATGTCCATCCACGACTTGGTGTGGCAGGAGCGCAACGCCGTTTCGCTCGATTGTGGACGAGCCGTCCAGCGCGGCGTCGCGTCCAGTGCGTGGGCGTCCAGCCACACCCGCGCCGCATCCCCGTTGCCGGCAACCGACACGCGTTGACCCGCCTCCATCTCCCAGTTCGACGCGAGCGCGCCTTGGCCTCGAAGCACGTCCTGACGGGCCCCGGCGTCCTGGAGCCGACTGTTGACCCACTGCACGTTGGCGCAGTACCCGTCGTACGACGCGCGGTCGGCGGATTGAAGCTGGGGACGAACTTGCGGCACGGGATTCAAGCCCATCGGCTGTCCTGTGCGGAGTTCAAGAGCCACTTGGGACCAGTCCTCGCCCGTGGTTTGGACCACACGGGCAAACCGTTCGAGGCGAAGCTGCCCCTTGGATTCCTCCCAAGACACGTCGTACGAACTGACCCAACCCGCTTGCTGGGTGGCCACGTGGACATGTGCAAGCCCACGGCCTTGTCCAGAAATCACCAATTCCAAGGCATGGGTGGGTTGAGCAGCTTCGTTCAGCAGCATCTGAAGGTCGCGCTCCGCCGCTGCCACCTCCTTTTCCAAGGCCGCGACGTTGGTCGCAATGTCCACGCGATCCAACGCCAATTCTTGAAAGCGCTGCGCCAAGTAATGGCGCATTTCCTCCACGTCGTCCACCAACAGCACTTCGCCGCCGCCGCCAATCGACCGGTTGGCTTCGAGGTACGCACGCTCTTGATCGACGGCTTCGAGCAGGGCCAGCTCAAGGGCCAAGGCCAAGCGCTTGGCGTCCGCTTGTTTGGTCAAATACGCCACGTCGTCCGCCACGTCCGGCAGAGGTGTGGTTTTGTTGACCGCGACGAGTTGCATGCCTTCGGGAAGTTCGATTTGGGCGCTGCTCACGTCGATGTCGGACGGCAAGTTGCCGAGCACCGCCCTCCATTCTCCGCCTGCCGCTTGAACGCTGCTTTCGTACGACAGCACTGCGCCTACCTCGTGACACGTCACGCGGTCCAACCGCCAGTTGACGTCTTTGGTTTGGGCTTCAGCCTGGTCGGCAATAAGCAACACGACGCCCAAAAACAAGGCACTTTTCCAGAAACGGCATGGCGGCATGGCGGGGAGGTTTTGGGGGTGAATGTACAACGCAGGAAGCGACGAAAGGAGCGGTGTCCGGCGCGGTTTACGGCGCACAAACGACCGTGTCGGTCACCCCGGAATAGGCCACGAACCACCCGAGCCCACCCTCGACATTGGTGCTGGCGGTGGAGGGAAGTGCGAAGGGGTTCCCTTGGTTGGCAAGGGACGTTTCAAAGTCGCGGATGACTTCGAAGGCGTCGTATTCGAGGGCTTCGAGACGAACGATTACGGTGTCGCCGGTTTTCCAGAACCCCTCCTCTCCAGGCGTCTCTTCCACACCCGGCTGGGGCGAACGAAAAGTCAGGAACGGAAAGGCTTGGCCGTCGACAAACGCGTCGTCAAACACGCTTCCAAGCGGGTAGAAAAAATCGGGGTCGCGCCCTTCCCGCTTGGAGGACCAGCGGTAGGCTTGCCCAAATCCCGCAGGATCGGTGAATGCCGTCCAAATCAACCCGAGGCTGTCGTTGGTGGACGTCTCGGGAATCTCAAACCACGCGCTGTCAAGTTGAGGCAGCTCGGGAAACGAGGTGGAGGCCGCGAGGTTGAAGGTTTGGTCTTCGCGCGTCCAAGTTGCCGTGAGCTCGTACTGCTTCCCCACCGCTCCGTAGGTCTGCGGCACCGCAAGTCCGGTGTACACGCACAAATTCAGGGTGTCCAGCGCCTCAGGCGACACGCCGAGGAACTCGGCCGCGGCGGGCAGCGCTTCGGGGGGCAAATCTCCGGAACACAGCGCAGGCAACTCGTACGGCACGCCGTCCACAACGAGCGTCACGTCGGCGTCCCCCACAAACAGCGACGTCAGCGTCGACGCGTCAACGGCGTCGAAGTACCCTTGGGTGGTGGTGAGCAAAACCAGCGGTGGTTCGCCCAACCTGACGGTGGCCTCTAGGACACCCTGAGGCGGGACGTCGGGCAAATCGACCTCCACCAACGTGGTGCATCCTGCAGCCAACATCGTGACCGTCAATCCACTGAGGAAACGCCCCGCCCTTTGTCGCGTGTTCATGGATGCAAAAGTACCGGGGACGGCAAGGGTTGTTCCGTGGCGCATGGTGAAAAAACCCCAATTCGTGTGGGATGTTCTCCGAGGGTCCCGCCCTACTTTTGTGCCAATTCGCAACCATGCTGAACCGCCGCCACCTCAGGATCAAAATCCTGCACGTTCTTTTTGGCTACTATCAAGACGAGGACCGCGATGTCAAACGCGCCCGTCAAGCCTTGGACCACAGCACTCAGAAGATGCAGGAGCTGTACCTCCTGCTTCTCGACATGATTGGGTCCATGCAGGCCCTTGCCATCGACCGCATTGAGGCCGGCTACAAGAAGCAGCTGCCCTCGCCGGAGGACCTGAATCCGAACACGAAATTCGTGACCAACAAGCCCCTTCGCATTCTTGCGAACAGCAAAACGCTGCGAAAGGCGTGCGAGGAGCACGGCGTGGGCTGGGGCAACCGCCAAGAGTTGCTCAAGGCCATTTTCAAAGGGCTTCTGGACAACGAGGAGTACCAAGAATACATGGCCTCGGAAGAGCGTGGTTTCCAATTTGACCGCGAAAACCTGGTTCGCATGTTCCGAAAGCACATGGTGAACTTCGAGATGTTCCAAGACATGCTGGAAGAGGAGAGCATCTACTGGGTGGACGATTTGGACCTTGCGGCGAGCATGGTGATCAAGACCATCAAAACCCTGAAGGAAGGCGACGACGAAGTGGTGCTCCTCCCCTTGTGGCGTGACGACGACGACGACAAGGCCTTCATGGAAGGGCTGTTCACCAAGACGTTGGCGCTTGGCGAAGGAAGCGAAGCGTTGATCCAAGAAGGAGCCCAAAACTGGGAGCTCGAGCGCATCGCCACCACCGACCGCATCTTGATGAAGATGGCGCTGGCAGAAGCCCAAACCTTCGACTCCATCCCGCTCAAAGTCACGCTCAACGAGTACATCGAACTGAGCAAGTACTACAGCACGCCGAAGAGCCACGGTTTCATCAACGGCATCCTCGACCAACTCTTCACTAAGTTGAAAGAGGCGGGCGACATCAAAAAAGTCGGAAGAGGCTTGATCGAATGAAGTTCGCAGGGCGTTGGGGAGTGGTGATCGCGGGCGCGCTTTTGGTGGCGTGCGAAGACCCGCGTTCCGTGGGGACGGACATGATTGTGCTTCCCGCCACGGCAGCCAAGGACGGCGAAACCGAAGTGAAGAAACCCGTCCTCGCCTTCGAAGACACCTTGATGAACTTCGGTGTGGTCAGCGAAGGCCACGTCGTGACGCACGCCTTCTCGTTTGTGAACAAAGGCCCCGGTCCGGCACTGATTGCCGACGTTTCGACGTCCTGCGGGTGCACCGTTCCGAAGACGTGGCCGCGCGAGCCGCTCGCCCCCGGGGCGCGCGGAACAGTGGAGGTGTCGTTTGACACCCACGAAAAGGGAGGCGAGCAGGACAAAGTCATCTCGGTCGTCGGCAACACCGACCCGGGAGTGACGCGTCTTCATCTCGTGGGCACGGTGCTGAGCCCGGACGCGCAGTAACAATCTTTCCACAGCGGGGGCAAGTCGTCGGCCGGGGGTTATTTTCGGGCCATGATTGCACAACTCCTTCTCCAAAGCGCCGCAGGCGGCAGCTCCATGACGACGCTTTTCATGTTGGCCGGCATGTTCGCCATCATGTACTTGTTCATGATTCGGCCTCAGATGAAGCGCCAAAAAGAAGCACGCGCGTTCCGCGACGCCGTCAAGAAAGGCGACCAGGTGGTGACCATCGGTGGGCTTCACGGCAAGGTCGTGTCCGTGAGCGAGAAGACGGTCGTCTTGGAATTTGAATCGGGCAAAGCCCGCGTCGACAAGACGGCCCTTTCGGCCACCGGCAGCGCCGAGACGCAAGAATTGGAAGCCAAGGCGTCATGACCGCCCGCGGAGGCATGCCACTTGCAATGGCTTTGGCGCCCGTGGTGCTTCTCGTGGCACTTCTGGGAGCGGACGTCGTGTACTTCGGCGAAGACAGCTCCTACGGCTCCAACCAAATTGCCCTTCTCCTGGCGGCCCTGTTCGCGGGTGCGCTTGGCGTGAGCCGAGGAACGACGTGGGCCCAAATCCGCGACGCCATCGCCCACAGCATCGGCACGGCCACCGAGGCCATTCTGATCTTGCTGTTGATCGGCGCGCTCTCCGGCACGTGGCTGTTGGCCGGAATCATCCCCGCGTTCATTCACTACGGCATGATGATTCTGCAGCCCGGCATCTTCTTGTTCGCCGCCTGCGTGGTTTGTGCCGTCCTGTCGTTGGCGACGGGGAGCTCTTGGGGCACCGTCGGCACGGTCGGCATCGCCTTGGTCGGCATTGGCCAGGCCCTGGGGTTGTCGGAAGGCTGGGTGGCCGGCGCCATCATCAGTGGGGCATACTTCGGCGACAAGATGTCGCCCCTGAGCGACACCACCAACCTCGCTCCTGCCGTCGCCGGCACGGACCTGGTGACCCACATCCGGTACATGACAACCACCACAGGGCCGAGCATTGCCGTGGCGTTGTTGGTGTTTCTCGTCGTGGGATTTGGCGGCGGCGCGGCGGCCGACGGGGCCGAGTTGGCTCCGGGGTTTGCCGAGGCCGTGTCGGGCGCCTTTTCCATCCACCCCGGCTTGTTTGTCGCGCCCGTCGCCGTCCTGGTGATGATTGCGCGGAAAGTGCCTGCCGCGCCCGCGTTGTTCGTGGGCGTGCTTCTCGGGGCGCTCACCGCCGTGGTGTTCCAGCCTGACGTGGTGCGGCAAGTCGCCGGGCCAGGCATGGGGTTGGGGGCCTCGGCTTACATCGCTTCGATGCAGGCCATGGCGCTCGACGTGGCCGTGGTAACGGGCCACGATTTGGCCGACGAACTCCTGAGCAGCAGCGGGATGGCCGGCATGTTGAACACGGTGTGGCTCATCGTCTGCGCCATGACCTTCGGCGCCGTCCTCCAAGCCACGGGAATGCTCGCCCGAATGACGCAGGCCTTGATGGTGGGCGTCAACAGCACGTTGGGCCTGGTGGGCCGAACGGTGGGGGCATGTGTGGCCTTCAACGTCCTGGCATCGGACCAGTACATCGCCATTGTCGTGCCCGGCAAGATGATGGGCGACGCGTACAAAGACCGCGGGCTCGCCCCCGAGAACCTAAGCCGCACGCTCGAAGATGCGGGCACCGTGACTTCGGTGCTCATCCCGTGGAACACCTGCGGGGTGGCCCAGAGCGGCATCCTCGGCGTGGCCACGCTGGCCTACGCCCCGTACTGCATCTTCAACTGGGTGTCGCCCCTGATGACTTTGCTTGTGGCTGGGTTGGGTTGGAACATTCGGCGTTTGGACGACGGGAAACCTTCCTAAGCCTGACGTGAACCGAGGCTGAGTCCGATTGTTGAATCCGCATGACCTCCAACGCGCCCTTGAAGCACCCTGACCTCGACGAGCGGCAAGACCAACTGGTGGTCACGGGCGCCAACGAGCACAACTTGCAGGCGGTCGACGTCGTGTTGCCGCGCAACAAGCTCGTGGTCTTTACGGGGGTGAGCGGGAGCGGCAAATCCAGCCTTGCCTTTGACACGCTTTACGCGGAAGGACAGAGGCGCTTTCTCGAAACGCTCAGCGCCTACGCCCGTCAATTTCTCGGCGGCCTGAAGCGCCCCGACGTGGAGTCCATCTCGGGCCTGAGCCCGGTGGTCGCCATTGAGCAAAAGACCGTCTCGAAAAACCCGCGGTCGACCGTGGGCACCGTGACGGAACTGCACGACTTCCTCCGGTTGCTGTACGCCCGGGCGGGGCAAGCGTATTCCCTGGAGACCGGCGAAGAGATGGTGCGCTACACCGACGCCCAAATCGCCGAAAACATTCTGGCCCGCTTCGAGGGCGAAAAACTCCTCGTCCTCTCCCCCATGGTCCGCGGACGCAAGGGCCACTACCGCGAGTTGTTCGAACAGATCATGCGGCTCGGCTACGTGCGCGCCCGGGTGGACGGCGAGTTGATTGAACTCGAGTCCGGCTTCAAAGTCGACCGGTACAAGGTCCACGACATTGAAGCGGTCGTGGACCGAATCGTGGTGAGGCCCCAAGACGCGGACCGCATTCTGAAGTCCGTGCAGACGGCGCTGTCCCTTGGCAAGGGCGCCCTGGCGGTGATGCCGCTCGACGGCGACACGCCGGTGCATTTCTCGCGAAACCTCATGTGCCCCACGTCCGGCTTGGCGTACCCCGAGCCGGAACCCAACCTGTTCAGCTTCAACAGCCCGTACGGGGCGTGCCCCAAGTGCAACGGCTTGGGCCAAGTGGCGCAGGTGGACCCCGAGACGCTCATGCCGGACCCCAAGGTCGCCGTGAAGCGAGGCGGCATCGCGCCGCTCGGGAAACTGAAGGACAACCTGACTTCGCGAATTGTGGAATCGATTTTGGCCGAGCACGACGTGGCGCTGACCACGCCGGTGGGCGACATCCCGGAGGAGGTGATGGGCCAAATCCTGTACGGCACCGACCGCGACGTCAAGCTGCAAGACAAAGGGGGCGTGCGCGGCGGGAGTGTTCCGTTCGAGGGCCTCGTGGCGGCGATCGTGCGGTCGGCTGAAAAAGCCAAATCCATTCCGCTCCGACGCTGGGCGCAATCGTTCATGCACAAGGTCACGTGCCCCACGTGCCACGGGGCACGTCTGAAAGCCATCAGCTTGCAATTCAAGTTGGACGGACGCGACATCGGCGAACTCGGACGGATGGACTTGCACGAATTGGCCGCGTTTCTGGACGGCCTCGAGGACCGGTTGACGGAACGGCAATCCACCATCGCCCAAGCGCCGCTCAAAGAAGTGCGGGCGCGGTTGGGATTCTTGCTCGACGTCGGGCTCGGCTACCTCAGCCTCGACCGCCCCACCCGAAGCATCAGCGGCGGCGAAGCCCAGCGCATCCGCCTCGCCACCCAAATCGGGAGCCGCCTCACCGAAGTGCTGTACATCTTGGACGAGCCCAGCATCGGGTTGCATCAACGCGACAACCGGAAGCTGATTGACAGCCTGTGCGCGTTGCGCGACGCGGGCAACTCGGTGATCGTCGTCGAGCACGACGAAGACATGATGCTCGCCTCCGATCACCTCGTGGACATCGGGCCGGGCGCCGGCATCCACGGCGGCCGCATCGTGGCGCAGGGGCCGCCGGACCGGCATTTGGCCTCCGATTCCCTCACCGCCGAATACCTCAACGGGCGACGCAAAATCGAGGTGCCTCAACGGCGACGGAAGGGCCACCGCAAGAACCTCATCTTGAAGGGCGCGACGGGCCACAACCTGAAGGGCGTGGATTTGAAGGTTCCGCTCGGCTGCCTGGTGGGCATCAGCGGCGTCAGCGGCAGCGGAAAAAGCACCCTCGTCAACCAAACCCTGCTCCCCGCCCTGCTCAACCACCTTCACGACGACATCCGCATTCCGTTGCCTCACAAGGCCATCACGGGAATGCAGCATGTCGACAAGTGCATCGCCATCGACCAGAGCCCCATCGGGCGCACGCCGCGTTCCAACCCGGCGACGTACACGGGGTTGATGGATTTGATTCGGACGCAGTTCACCCTCCTTCCTGAGGCCAAAATCCGCGGCTACAAGAAAGGCCGCTTCTCCTTCAACGTCGCCGGCGGACGTTGCGAAACCTGCAAAGGTGCAGGCGTGCGAACCGTCGAGATGAACTTCTTGCCGGACGTCCACGTGCCGTGCGAGGCCTGCGGGGGCAAGCGCTTCAACCGCGAGACGCTCGAAGTGCGGTACCGCGGAAAAAGCATCGCCGACGTCCTCGAGATGACGGTCGACGACGCGCACGCGTTTTTCGAGGCCATCCCCAAAATTCACCGCATCACCTCGACGTTGCAGGCAGTCGGCCTGGGCTACATCACCCTCGGTCAGCAAAGCACCACCCTGAGCGGCGGCGAGGCGCAACGCGTGAAGCTCGCCTCCGAATTGGCGCGCGTCGGCACGGGGAGCACCCTCTACATCCTCGACGAACCCACCACGGGGCTCCATTTCCAGGACGTCCAAATGCTCATTGACGTCCTGCACAAGCTCGTCGACCAGGGCAACACGGTGGTGGTCATCGAGCACCACCTCGACGTGCTCAAGGTCTGCGATCACCTCGTGGATGTCGGGCCCGAAGGAGGCAAAGACGGGGGAACGGTCGTCGCTCAAGGCACCCCCGAAGCGGTCGCCGAGGTCGAAGAAAGCCACACCGGCCGCTTCCTCGCCCCCCTGCTCAAGTAAGCTCAGTTTTCCACAATTACGGCGAGGTTCGTCGGTTTTGGTGCATCTTGGGCAGAATGAAGAAACATCCTCAATTGTCCTGGTCGGAGATCAAAAGCAACGACAGCTGGTCGATCTTCAAGATCATGAGCGAGTTTGTGGAGGGGTACGAAACTCTGCAACGCATCGGTCCTTGTGTCAGCATTTATGGCTCCGCCAGAACGGGACCTGAAACCGAAACCTACAAGGCGGCACGAGCGGTGGCCTCGGCGCTGGTCGACGCCGGCTACGGCGTCATCACTGGAGGCGGGCCGGGCGTCATGGAGGCCGGCAACCGCGGAGCGCAAGACCGCGAAGGCGTTTCGGTCGGTTTAAACATCGAACTTCCATTCGAGCAGAGCCACAACGAGTACATCAACGGCGAGACCAACCTGCACTTCGACTACTTCTTCGTGCGGAAGGTCATGTTTGTGAAATACAGCCAAGCGTTTGTGGTGATGCCCGGCGGGTTTGGCACCATGGACGAGCTCTTTGAGGCCTTGACGCTGATCCAAACTGAGAAAATCGACAAGCAGCCCATCGTGTTGTACGACAGCTCCTTCTGGAAGGGTCTGCTGGAGTGGTTTGACGACGTCATGCTGAAGAAGTACCAAACCATCGGCGAGTTTGACCACAAGCTTTTCCGTCTGGCCGACAGCCCGGAAGAAGTCGTTGAACACATCGAAAACTTCCACAACGAGTACGGGCTGCGCCCCAACTTCTGATTTTCATCGGCCTTAATACCTTTGCCTCATGAAACACCTGATTTCCACCGGAGTGGCCATGGCGCTCCTCACCTTGACTTGGGGCCAAGACGCCCCTTACACCACGGAACTCATTTCGCAACCCTACGCACCCCTCGAGGAGTACTCGTTGCTCGACCTCGAATCGGGTTGGGACGACCCCGAAGTCCTGCTGCCCATCCCCTTCGACATGGTCCTTTGGGGAGACACGTGCACGATGCTCGCGACGGCCAACGTCGGCGAAATGATTTTCGGCGCGGGACAAGCCAACCACTTGATTGCGCCCGTGCTCTCCGACATCTGCGACGTGGCGCCTGCCGATTCGACCGGACAGGACGTGAGTGAAATCCGCCACACTGTGGAAGGCGAGGCACCCAACCGGGTGTTCAAAGTGGAGTACCACAACGTGGGCTTCTACCCCGAGGTGTACAACTTCGCGGACACCGTGGTGCAGGCGACTCAGCGTGCGACGTACCAAGTTTGGCTTCACGAAACGGGCACCATCACCTACCACTACGGCCCCAACACCGTCACCGATTTTGAATTGCTGGCGGATGGCTTCCTCAACAGCGCCGGACTGATCGGCAACTTTGACCCCTATTCGTATTCCGGCACCCTCCTGATGGCGGAAGGCGAGGCCGACGCGCCCGCATTTCTAACCAGCAACGACATCTACGGGTGGGTGTACGGAGGCGCACAGGGCTGGGGAAACACGTGGCCAAGCGAAGGCACGGGGTACGTCTTCAACCCGGTCCAGCCCACAGGCATCGAGTCGCCTGAGGCAGCCCTTTCGCTCTCGGCTTACCCCACTCCTGCGCACGACCGACTGCACATTCAATGCGAGGGCAACGCCCCTCTGCGCGCAATGTGGCTCGATGCCCAAGGGCGCGATGCGGGCCGTGAATGGCTCCGCCCTGGCCAAACCACCCTCGACGTGAGTGGCCTGGAAGCGGGCACGTACGTGCTGCGCCTGGAGGACGGCCGCGCCCTGCGCGTCGTCATTCAACACTGACACGATGTCACCACGTCAGCCACGAGGCCTGACGAATTTGACAGCCCTGCCCCCTCCATTTGCAGGTGGCACGGGAATTGACAAGAGAGGGACGTCTCGCGGTTGCGGGGCGTCCTTTTTGATTTGACTGAAAAAAACCAGACCACGCCATGGCACAACAAGGCACGATCAACGTCACGACCGACAACATCTTTCCGATCATCAAGCAATTCCTGTACAGCGATCAGGAAATCTTCTTGCGTGAGCTCGTCTCCAATGCGGTGGACGCCACCCAAAAGCGCACCATGCTCGCCCAGCTTGGCGAAATCGGCGAAATCACCGACACGCCTCAGGTCGAGGTCGTCCTCGACGAGAAGGCCGGCACGCTGACCGTTCGCGACGCGGGCATCGGCATGACCGCAGAGGAAATCGACAAGTACATCAACCAAATCGCGTTCTCCGGCGCCACCGAGTTCCTGGAAAAGTACAAGGACGCCGACGCGAAGCAGGCGATCATTGGTCACTTTGGGCTGGGGTTCTACTCCGCCTTCATGGTGGCCAAGCAGGTGGACATCGTCACGCTCAGCCAGCGCGAAGGCAGCCAAGCGGTGAAGTGGAGCTGCGACGGATCGCCCAACTTCTCCCTGGAAGACGTCAGCAAGGACATCGCAGGAACCGACATCGTCCTTCACATCTCCGACGACGCGAAGGAATACCTCGAACAAGGCCGCATTCGCGAGATCCTGAACACCTACTGCAAGTTCATGCCGGTGGAAATCGTGCAAGGCACGAAGTCGGAGTACGTCGACGACCCCGAGGGCGCAACCGACGAGGACGGCAAAGTGAAGAAGGTGAGCGTGGACGTGCCTTTTGTGGTGAACAAAACGGAGCCCGCCTGGACCAAGAAGCCCGCCGACCTCGCCGACGAAGACTACCAGGAATTCTATCGGGACCTCTACCCCATGAACTTCGAGGACCCGTTGTTCCACATCCACCTCAACGTGGACTTCCCCTTCAACCTGACGGGCATCCTCTACTTCCCCAAGCTGAAGAAGCAGATGGACTTGCAGAAGAACCGCATCCATCTCTACTCCAACCAGGTCTTCATCACGGACAATGTGGAGAACATCGTCCCCGATTTCTTGACGCTGCTGCACGGCGTGATCGACTCTCCGGACATCCCGTTGAACGTCAGCCGATCCTACCTCCAAGAGGACGCCAACGTCAAGAAGATCTCCGGCCACATCAGCAAGAAGGTCAGCGACAAGCTCGCGCAGATGTTCAAGAAGGACCGCGAGGCGTTTGAGGCCCAGTGGGACGACCTGCGCGTCTTCGTGGAGTACGGCATGCTCACCGACGAGAAGTTCGCCGAGCGCGCCCAAAAGTTCTTCCTCTACAAGGACACGACCGGCAAGTGCCTCACGCACGAGGAGTTGATGGCGGTGGTGGGCGAAACCCAAAAAGACAAGCACGGCAAGGTCATCCTGCCCTACACGCCCGACGCGAGCCTCCAGCACAGCTACGTGAAGGAAGCCACGGACCGCGGCTACACGGTGCTCGTCATGGACGGTCCGCTCGCCGCCCACGTCGTGGGCAAGCTCGAGCAAACCCACACCGACCTGCAATTCAAGCGCGTCGACGCCGACATCGCCGACAAGCTCATTGAGAAGGACGAAGAGCTCAGCTCGGCCCTCGACGAGAAGCAGGAAGAAACCCTCAAGCCCGTCCTCGAAGGCGCGTTCCCCGGCGAGTCGTACAAAGTCAAGTTCGCCCCCATGTCGCCCACCGCGGCGCCGCTGGTCATCACCCAGTCGGAATTCATGCGCCGCATGAAAGAGCAGCAGGCCGTGGGCGGCGGAGGCTTCACGATGTTTGGCGACATGCCCGACAGCTACGACGTCACCGTCAACGCCAACCACCCCCTCGCCTCTGCCCTGCTCAACGAGGCGGACGAGGCGAAGCGCGCCAGCATGGCGAAGCGTGCCGCCAACCTCGCACGCCTGTCGCAAGGCCTGCTCGAAGGCGAAGAGCTGACGGCGTTCATCTCCGAAGGCTTCGCCCAACTGGAACAGGCCTGATGTCGTACACCAAGTGGATTGGAGGCGCCGTCGGTTGGGCCCTGGGGGGTCCGATCGGCGGCGTCTTGGGCTACTGGCTCGGCAAGATGTTCTCGGACGACAGCCTCGCCATGGACGGCGGCGCGGCCGGCGGGCATCACGGGCGAGGCGGGCGGGGCGGGCGGTCGACGGCACGCCCCACCCGCGCCGGCGACTTCGCCCTGAGCATGGTCGTTTTGAGCGCGGCCGTGATGCAAGCCGACGAGCGCGTGCTGAAGTCGGAGCTCGACTACGTCAAGCAGTTCTTCCGAACCAACTTTGGGCAAGCTCAGGCCGAGCAGCTGACCCTCGCCTTGCGTGAGGCGCTGAAAAACCCCGTGGACGTGCGCGGCGTGTGCATGCAGATCCGGGCCCACATGCCCCACGCCAAGCGCCTTCTGCTTCTTCAGTACCTCTACGGCATCGCCCAAGCAGACGGCAACGTCGATCCGAGGGAAGTCGACCTCATCCGCCGCATGGCCGCCGCCTTGGGCATCAGCGACAAAGACCGCGCCTCCATCGAGGCGCCGTTCCACAGCGACAAACCCGACCCCTACACGGTGCTCGAAGTCTCCCGGGACGCCAGCAACGCGGACGTCAAAAAGGCCTACCGACGCCTTGCGTTGAAGTTTCACCCCGACAAGGTTCGGGACATGGGCGAAGCCTACGCCAAACAAGCCGAGGCGCGCTTCCTCGAAGTCCAGGACGCCTACGAGACCGTCAAAGAGCAACGCGGCTTCAAGTAACCCTGGCCTTCCGTCGCGCAAAAAAAATCCCGACCTGTCCGGCCGGGATTTTTTTCTGCTCTTCCCCTCGAGCCTTGCTGCGCAAGGCCAAGATTTAAGAAGTTAACACTCGCTCGCTGCGCTCACTCGGCATCCCGAACGCAACGCACAGAAAAGCCGAACCGTTGACTGATGAGGTAGCGGAAGACATACTCGACGTCGTAGTTCAGGAATCGGCTCCATGCAAGGGACCCATTGGGCGAGGAACACCACCAGCTACCGTTGAAACCAGCGGCGTCGAAGTAACCATTGCCGAAGTCCCGGTAGCCGCCCGGCAAACCGCAGAATCCGCTGAGGTTGGTTCCATCCCAAACGTCGCCGTGCTTCGCCTTCATCATGTTGCCGGCAAAGTTTTCCGAACCCAAACTGTTGGTCATTTCGGTCCACTCCAAATCCGTAGGCACATGCCAGCCCTCAGGACAAAGGTTCCACTGCTCCACCGCTGGGAAATTGTAAAGAGCGCCAAACTGATGGTACTCGAGCGTGTTTTTGGCCACATCGACATCCGTGCCCTCGTAATTGTACACGTAGGCATGCGGATCCACGTCGCTCCCCGCTGAGGAAGGACTCACTGCAGGCAGGTATCGCACGTTCTCCGCGAACCAACACTGACCTCCGATGGACGTCGTGTTGTACCAGTAGCCTTCATGCAAGACGTCGTCACCGCAACGGAACGCGCTGATTTGGGCTTGCAAAGAAGCCAGCACTTCCCCCAATTCAATGGAATCCACCACGATGGATCCTGGGGCAAACGCGCCCCCGTACGTGGACAGCAAGTCTTGAAGGTCCGTCACACCGATGAGGCCGTTGGCGTCGCCGTCGGGGTTGTAGGGAACCGTGACGGTTTGCGCGGTTGCAGTCGTCGTGGTCGTCATACCCACAACTGACGCAAATAGGAAAGTGAAAAAGCGTTTCATGGCCAATCGTGATTAGGGAAATGTAAGATACACATTTTCTGTCGCTCCTGTGGTCGGAAGGGTCCCAATCCCACGCACCTCGACGTACCTTGTTGCCCATGAAACGTACTGCAAGCTGGGCGGCTCTCTCCCTCGCCGCCACCCTGTTGAGCGTGATGCCGACAGAAGGTTGGGCCCAAAAAGGCAAGAAAAAGAAGGGTAAAAAAGGCGACACCGAACAGGTGGATAGCAAGAAGAAAGGCGGGAAAGACAAGGTGAAATCCGTGGAGGAATTCACCAAGGATTTTAAGCTCGAAGAAGGACTGTTCAACCTCTACCAGGACACGGTCAAAGGCGACATGTACATGCACGTGCCTTCGGGCGCCATGGACAGCGAGTTTATCTACTTTTCGCAGGTCGAAGATGGCGTGGTGCAGAGCGGCTTCTTCCGTGGGAGCTACCGCGG
>JBMZHG010000019.1:0-37978 GCA_049616325.1 Flavobacteriales bacterium
ACGTAAGGGTCAAGAGGAGCGTTCTCGGACCTTGCGGTAGAGACGCACGGCCACGGTCAAGGCAACGGCCACGCCGAGGATGCCTGCGACGCCGCCCAGCCACGAGACGCTGTCTTTGTACACGACGAGGAAGACCGCGGCGATGAGGATGACGGTCGGCACCTCGTTCAGGAGTCGGTAGCTCGTGGACGACCAGGGGGCGTCGGAAGTTCGCAGGTGGGCCCAGATGCGGTGCCCGACCGCTTGGTACACGAGCAGCAGCGCAACGAAACCCAGTTTGACGTGAAGCCAGGGTTGGGCGAGGTAGCCTGGGATGTGGTAGAGCATCCCGACGCCGAAAATCACAGCCAGGATCGAGGACGGCCACGTGATGGCAAGCCAGAGGCGGCGCTCCATGATCCGGAATTGAGCAATCAGGGCGTCGCGGACGGGGCCTGGGGTTTGGTCTTGCGCCTCGCGGTGGTACACGAACAAGCGAAACATGTAAAACAACCCCGCGAACCACGTCACGACGAAAATGATGTGCAAGGCCTTGAGCAGGGTGTACGACATTTGCAGAGCTTGAGCGTTTCAAGCACAAACATCGCCCACATGACCCAAGTTCGCCATCCGCAAGACACGTTCAGCTCCACCGTGCGCATCGTGTTGCCCAACGACACCAACACGCTCGGCAATTTGATGGGCGGAAACTTGCTCCATTGGATGGACATTGCTGCGGCAGTAAGTGCCAACCGGCATTGTCGCCGCGTGGTGGTGACCGCCGCGGTAAACAACGTGTCGTTTGACCGGCCCATCAAGTTGGGCGACGTGGTTGTCATTGAATCGCAGGTGACGCGGTCGTTCAACTCTTCGATGGAAGTGTATTTGGAGGTGCTGGTGGAGAATTCCGCAAGTGGAGAACGTTGCCGATGCAACGAGGCGTACTACACATTTGTCGCAGTGGACCAGTTGGGCGCACCCATCTCCGTGCCTGAGCTCGCGCCGATTTCAGAAGCCGAGAAAAAACGGTACGACGGGGCACTGCGTCGTCGGCAGCTGAGGTTGATTTTGGCAGGAAAGTTGAAGCCCGAGGACGCCACGGAGCTCAAGGCGCTGTTCGACTGAGGACGCGGCCAAGCCACCCAGCAACCTCGAAAGGGTTGACGCGCTGGCTGCAACGGTTGGGGTGGTCGGCGTCTTGGGAGCGCGTGTGCCGGCAAGTTGCCCCGTGCTTGGAGCATGGCCGGTGGGGGTCGGAAACCTCAGGGAGAATGTTCACAGAGGCTGCATGCGGGCGGTAGCCCTCAAGGCCGAGCGTTGGGCGCGTGCAGCCCCAAACCGCCGCGACGGGCGTGCCCACTGCGGCGGCCAAGTGCATGGTGACGGTGTCTCCTGTGACGACGGCGTCCGCGAATCGCAAGGTGGACGCCGTGTCGGCGAGGGTTGTCGAGCCTCCGGCGATGGAAGTGACGTGGGCGTGGGCACGAGCGAATTGTTCCGCTCGGCCTCGCTCGGCCTCGCCACCCACCAAAATCGCTTCGCAGCCGTGTTGGATGGCAGCTTGAGTCGCCGCCTCAATCACGGCGTCGGACAGGTGCTTTCCCGGGTGGGACGAGGCCAAGCTGATCACCACGGTGCGCGATGCGTCGGCGGGAAGGTCCGGCACGCGCAGCGCACCCCAAGCCTCTTCGCCGCGGGCTTCCGGCAGGGGAGGAACGACCCCAAACGGACGAAGCACGTCAAAACACCGGTCAACAAACCCCCGCACGGGGCGGGAACGCCAGCCACGAATCTGTGTCCAGCGCGCCCAAGCTTGTTTGTCGACCTTCAACGTCAGCACGTCCAAGCTCCGAGCCAAAGACCGGGACCGGACGGTGCCGTGCAAGTCGAGCATGTAGTCGAATTCCCGGGCGCGCAGGGCGGGCAGAACCTCGCCGGTGCCGCGCTGAACCACGTGAAGTTCGTCCAGACCGCGGAGCAATTCGGCCGCAGGACGACACCGTTCGAGGCAGACCAAATCCACGACGGCCTCCGTCCCGTACCGGGCCCGAAGCGCTGTCAAGACGGGTTGCAAGGCAACGATGTCCCCGAGGGCGCTGAACCGCGCGATCAGGAATCGAGGTGCCGGAGCCGTGAGTTCGTGCGCCACGTTTCAAAGGTAGTCCTCCACCTATCTTCGCAGCACCATGTTTTTGGTTGACACGCACACGCACCTGTACCAGCCTGCATTCGATTCAGACCGCGACGAGGCTGTTGCCCGCTGCATCGAGGCTGGTGTCGATTTGATGCTGTTGCCCAACATCGACGTGGAGAGCATTCCGCGGGTCCACGGCATGCTGGACCGGTACCCTGGGAAGTGCCTTGGAATGATGGGGTTGCATCCGTGTCACGTGGAGCAGGGTTGGGAGACGGCCTTGGCTGAAATCGAAGAGGCCCTTCGTGCGCCTCGTGAAGACGCCCCCTGGGTGGCGGTGGGAGAGGTTGGCCTGGATCTGCATTGGGACACAAGCACGTTGGAAGCCCAAAAAGAAGCCCTTCGCACCCAACTGGGGTGGGCGAAGGAGTTGGGGCTTCCCGCAGTGATTCATGTGCGGAAGGCATTTGAGGAACTGTTCGAGGTGCTGGATGCCGAGGTCGACGACGCGTTGACGGGTGTCATTCATTGCTTTACGGGGGGAGTGGAAGAGGCGAAGCACGCCCTGACCTACCCCGGGTGGATGCTGGGCATCGGAGGAGTTGCGACCTACAAAAACGGGGGGCTGGATGCGGTTCTGCCTCACGTTCCCATGGACCGAATCGTGCTCGAGACCGACAGCCCTTACCTCACTCCGGTGCCGCACCGGGGCAAGCGAAACGAGTCGAGTTACGTGCGTTTGGTCGCGGAGCGGGTTGCGGAGATCCAAGGTCTGAGCCTCGAAGAGGTGGCCGCACAGACGACGGCCAACGCGGCGCGGTTGTTCAAGTTGGATTCCAATTTGCTCGCGGGATGACAGGCGTGAACGACATGAAATCGATCCTTGTCATTTACACTGGCGGTACGATTGGCATGGTGCGGGACAAGGTCAGCGGGGCTCTCGTGCCCCTCGATTTCAGCCAAGTTTCAAGGCACGTCCCCGAATTGGCGCACGCGGGAATCCGCGTCGAGGCCGTGTCGTTCGACGCCCCCATCGACAGCAGCGACGTGTCGCCTCGGCACTGGCGAAGTTTGGCCACCACCATGGCTGAATGCATGGACCGGTTCGACGGATTTGTCGTGCTTCACGGGACCGACACCATGGCGTATTCCGCCTCGGCCCTGAGTTTCATGCTCGAGGGGCTTCGCAAGCCGGTCATCTTCACAGGATCCCAACTTCCGATTGGAATTCCCCGTACGGATGGCCGGGAAAACTTGCTCAGCGCCTTGATGCTCGCTGCGCACGTCACCGACGACGAGCCCACGATTCAGGAGGTGGCGGTGTATTTTGGGAACCACCTCTTCCGAGGAAACCGCACTCACAAGGAGAGCGCGATGAGTTTGAATGCGCTGATCAGCCCCAACCACCCTGCGCTGGTGGAGGTGGGCGTGGAATTCCAAATCAACCACTCCGCCCTTTGGCGCTCGAATTCTTCGCCGGCCTCGCCCTCTTCGCCATCCGTTTCGCCGCTCGGTTTGCAAGTGCATACGGGAATGCGGCAGGAGGTGGCCTGGGTGTCCCTTTTTCCAGGCATGCCCATGGATTGGCTGAAGCGTACCCTTGAATGGGAGGACCTCCGGGGGCTGGTGTTGGCGACGTTTGGAAGTGGGAACGCGCCTAGGTCGCAGGTGCTGCGCGACATTTTGAAAGAAGCCTCTGACCGCGGTGTTACGATGATCAACGTCACGCAATGTGGCCACGGTGGCGTTCATCCTGAACTCTACGCCACCAGCCACATGCTCGCCGGGTGTGGGGTCATTCCAGGCCGGGACATGACCACCGAAGCGGCGCTGACCAAGCTCATGCACGTGCTGGCCACGACAGACGATCCTGAAGCGATTCGGGAACGCATGACCGCGAACTTGCGCGGCGAACTGACGCCCCACCTCGTGGCGCGCACGCAAGGTCACGGCCCCGCTGGGGCGGCGGGCTTGGACGGGGTTTGAATTCAAGACTTCGGGGTCGCGGTCCTCACTTGGGCACGATTTTGGCACCCCTCAAGCACATCCACGCATTTCTTTTGCGGGAGTCGTGGATTCTTGGGTAATTTGCGGCGCCTAAGGGCGGGTGGGTTCCACATCGTGGCAACCCCTGGCACAAAGGCATTCTTTCCCAACGGGGAAAGGAGAGGTGGCCGAGCGGCTTAAGGCGCACGCCTGGAAAGCGTGTTGGGGGCAACCCCTCCAGGGTTCGAATCCCTGTCTCTCCGCAGTGTTTAATTTCATTTTTCAACTTCAATTCGTCATGAAGAATTTGTTCGCCCTCCTCGCAATTGCAGGGCTCGTGATGTTCGCAGCGCCACAAGTTGCGATGGCACAAGATGATGCAGCCACTGAGATGGCCGCAGACATGTCCGCGGAAATTGATTCCGTTGTTGTGGATTCCGCAGCAGTGGATTCGGCTGCAGCTCCAGCTGCCGTTGAAGAGCCTGCTGCTCTCGCGCCTGAGCCCGTGGAAACGCGTGAAGTTTTGAGCTTCCACCAAACCGTGAAGAAGTACTTCATCGAAGGTGGTGCCACGTTCATGGCGTTCGTTTTGATCTGTTTGATCCTCGGCCTCGCGTTGAGCATCGAGCGCATCATCTACCTCAACATGGCGACGACCAACACCGGAAAGCTCCTTGAAGGCATTGAGGGCGCACTCGGCAAGGGTACGGATGCGGCCAAGGAGGTTTGCCGCAACACCCGCGGCCCTGTGGCTTCAATCTTTTACCAAGGTCTCGACCGCAGCTCAGGCAGCTACGAGGAAGTAGCCAAGGCCATTGAAGATTACGGCAGTGTTGAAATGTCTAAGCTCGAGCGTGGTTTGAGCTGGATCAGCTTGTTCATCGCCTTGGCTCCGATGTTGGGCTTCATGGGTACGGTGATCGGGATGATCTCGGCCTTCGACAAGATTGCCGAAGCCAACACCATCAACGCTTCGATTGTGGCAGGTGGCATTAAGGTGGCCTTGATCACGACCGTATCCGGTTTGATTGTGGCCATCATCCTCCAAATCTTCTACAACTACATCCTGTCCAAGATTGACAGCATCGTGCTCGACATGGAAGAGGCCAGCATGGACCTCGTGGACTTGTTGTATAAGCGCAATCTCCAAGGAAAATAATCTGCACCATGGGAGACAAGACCATCAAAACGGTCCTGTCCGCTGTGCGGATGTTGGTCATCGTCGCCGGAGCCTTGCTTTGCGTGATGATCACTTCAAAAAGTGGAACGGACGAGACCTTCGTGGAGGGTCAGGAGCGCTATGGAGCGCTGCTTGACAACCTCTTCTACATCATTTACGCAGTAGGCATCGCGTGCGGTGCGGCGGCTGTGTTGTTTGGACTTTACTTCTTCGCAACCAACTTGAAGGCCAAAATGGGCACCCTCATCGGGATTGCCGGTTTCTTGGTCATCGGTCTGGTGAGCTTCTACGGCCTCGCGGATTCGACCGTGTTGCGCGCCTACGAGGCGAGCGGCATCACCGTCACAGAGGGTGAGAGCATGTTCGCCGGCGGTGGGATGTACTTCGTGTACTTGCTCGGCCTCGTGGCCCTTGCATCCATCGTGGTCGCGGAAGTGAACAAAGCAATCAAGTAAGGTCCATGGCACGCCGCGAATTGCAAGAAATCAATGCAGGCTCGATGGCGGACATCGCGTTCTTGCTCCTGATCTTTTGGTTGGTGACCACCACCATCGATTCGGACGAGGGCATCAAGCGACAGCTCCCGCCGCCGGTTCCGCCCGACATTGACGTGCCGCAAGCCAAGGAACAGAACGTTTTCAACGTGAAGGTGAACTTCCTCGACCAGTTGTTGGTGGAGGGGGAACCCTTGGACTTGGACCAATTGAAGGACAAAGCAAAGAACTTCTTGATCGCCACCGGCGACGGAGTCATGTCACATACGGTCGGCCCCAAGACAATTGGCCGAAACCGCGACGTGGAGATGATTACCGGTGCCAACGGCAAGACCAACGCCGCGTTCCCAGAGCGCGAGTGGGTCCGAAAGTCGGAAGTGAAGCAACGCATCGCCGAGTACGAACAGTTTGTGGCCGCCGCGGACACAGATCGGAAAAAGGATGCTTTAGGCAAAGTGTTGGACAGCTGGCGGGAGAAGCTCAACTCCATCGAATTGCTCGGTGGGGATTACAAGGAGCTCCCTTCCTCGGCTCTGATTTCCATGCAAAACGACAACAACACCACGTACGACACGTACCTCCAAGTGCAGAACGAACTGCAATCGGCGGTGAACGAGTTGCGCGATGAGTTGTCCGTTGAGAAGTTTGGAATGACGTACGGCCAGATGGAAGACATCTACGACCGCAACAAGGAAGACTCAAAGACGCTCCAAAAAATCACCGCCGTACGCGCTGTGTACCCGCAACGAATTTCCGAAGCGGAGCCTCGCGACGCAAGCGCCAACTACTACTGACATGGGAAAGTTTCGCAAAGGAGGCAAGCGTGAGATGGGGGCGATTTCGACGGCATCGTTGCCTGACATCGTTTTCATGTTGCTGTTCTTCTTCATGGTCGCAACGGTGTTGCGTACCGAGGAAGAGAAGGTGCGTGTGATCCGTCCAGAGGCTTCCGAGCTCTACAAAATCGAGAAGAAGCACCTCATCCGCTACGTGAACATCGGTCCCCCGATGGACAAGCGTTATGGAACGGAGCCTGTTGTGCAGTTGAACGACCAGTTTTCAAATACCGCGGTGATCCAAGATTGGATCGCCAAAGAGCGCACGACGTTGGCTGAAGCAGAGCAAAGCAAGATGTGGGTTTCCCTCAAAGTTGACAAAGACACAAAGATGGGTGTGGTGACGGAGGTGAAGCAGGAGCTTCGCAAGGCGTCCGCCCTCAAGGTGTTGTACTCGGCCTCAAGCCGAAAGCGCACGGGAAGCGAGGAATAACCTCCTCGAACTGACGACGACTTGAAAAGCCCTGGCCTCGGCTGGGGCTTTTTGCTTGTCGTTTTTACGGTCGGCGACCGAGAATTTTGTCGGCCAAGACCGTGCTCAGCTTTTCGTAGCTCTCCACGGTCCAGCCTGCCACGTGGGGAGACAAGAGCACGTGAGGATGACGGAGCAGGCGCTCGAATGCCGCTCGGTTGGCATCATGTTTCAAGCCGTCCAGGGCTTCGAGTGAAGGACCTTCGTACTCCAACACGTCAAGACAAGCGTCCGTCACGCGGCCACGGTCGAGGGCGTCAAGCAGGGCCTGTGTGGAGACCACGGCCCCACGTGCAGTGTTCAGCAAGACGATGGGCTTGGCGAACGCGGAGAACCACGCTTCGTTTGCGAGGCCGCGCGTCTCCGCGGTCCAAGGAAGGTGCAGGCTGACGACGTCGGCGCAGTTGCGCAACGATTCCAGTCCCACAGGTTCGACGTGGGGCAGGGGGCGGTCCACAGCTGGGTTTTCGCCCCACCCGGGCTTGTGTTTGTCGTATGCCATCACTCGGCACCCAAATCCCGAGAGACGCTCTGCAAAGGCGCTTCCCATGTGGCCGTATCCCACGATGCCTACCGTCAAGGACTTCAGTTCTCGTCCTCGATGGGCTTCGCGGTCCCAACGGTGCCCGCGGATGCTCGCGTCGCCGGACTGCATCCGGTTCAGGACATTCAACAGCATGCCGACCGTGTGCTCTCCAACGGCGTCTTGGTTTCCCTCTGGGCTGCTGTGCACGACCACGCCCCGAGACCGTGCTGCTTCGAGGTCAATGTTTTCAAGTCCAGAACCGCTTCGGGCAACCCATTGCAAGGCGGGAAGGGCGTCAAAGACAGCGGCGTCGAGGGCGATACGGCTCCGAATCACGAGCCCGTGAACGGGCGGGGCTTGCGGGTCAGCCCCGGCCTTCAGCAATTCTTCCCGCGTGACGCGCGTTGCGTCGTGACATGTCATTCCGGCGTCTTCCAGCCGTTGTTGCAAGGCCGGATGAACGGTGTCGAGAAACCAAACGTGGAAAGAGCCCATGACGCGAACTTAGGCCATCAAGGAAGCGATCATCGACCCAATGCTGAAGTAGATGATGAGCCCCATGATGTCGTTGGCGGTGGTGATGAAGGGGCCTGTTGCCAGTGCGGGATCGATGTTTCGTTTGTCCAACATCAAGGGGACAAACGCGCCAAACAACGCCGCAAACACGATGACGCAGAGCAGCGAGGCGGACACGGTCGAGCTGAGCATCCATCCAAACCCCAACAGCACGCTGGCCAGAAAAATCACCGCAGAGCAAATGAGGCCGTTCACCAAGCCCACACTGAGCTCCTTCAAAAGGCGTGAAGCGAGGTTCCCCATGTTGACGTTTGCCGACGCCAAGCCTTGCACCACAATGGCGGAGGACTGCACCCCTACGTTCCCCCCCATGGCCGCAATGAGCGGAATGAAGAGGGCGAGTTCAGGGTTGTTTTCAATGTCAAACGCGCCAATGACGTAAGCACCACCGATTCCCCCGCCAAGGCCAATGAGCAGCCACGGCAACCGCGCGCGGGTCAGTGCCCACACGCTGTCCTTGCCTTCCACGTCCTCGGAAATCCCCGACGCAAGTTGGTAGTCGCGTTCAGCGTCTTCGATCAACACGTCCACGGCGTCGTCAATGGTGATGCGTCCGAGCAGCGTTCCGTCTTCGTTGACAACAGGCAGCGCCACAAGGTCGTAGCGCTCCATCAATTTGACCACAACCTCCTCGCTTTCGTTGGCCTCCACGGACACCAATTCGTCGTCGTCTTTCAAATCTTTTAGGAGAGAACGCGCGGAGGAAGCGTTGAGCAACAGGCTTTTCAAGGACAAACGGCCGTTCAGCTTGCCGTGGTCGTCGACGACGTAGATGGTGTAAATGTTTTCGACGTCGGAGGCTTGTGCCCGAATCTCGCGGATGGCACGCGCCACCGTCCAATCTTCTTCGACCTTGACAAGTTCCACTGCCATCATGGCGCCCGCGGTGCCTTCTTCGTAGCTCAGCAGTTCACGCACCTCGGAGGCCGTTTCCGGATTCTCCACCATGCGCATGGCGGCCTCGACTTTGGCCTCAGGCAAGTCGGCCAACGCGTCGGCTGCGTCGTCTGAATCCAACCCTTCGATGACGTCCTCCGCGATTTCTTTGGAGCTCAGGGAGGAAAGGAGCTCCTCCCGGATGTCTTCTTCGAGCTCGGCGATGACCTCAGACTTGAGGTCCGATTCGAGCAAGCGGTAAACGTAGAGGATCTCCTCGCGCTTGAGGGCGTCAAAAATGTCGGCCACGTCCTTCGGGTGGAGCTCGCCCACGGAGGCGGCGATTTCCACGTCACGCCCCGCTTCGATGTTCTCGCGAAGCAGGTCGAGAAATTCTTTGGTCAACTCGAGCATGGCTCAAAGGTACGTGGATGGCTTGGATGTCAAGACTTGCGCTTCGCTTTGAAAAACGCGGAGAGCAACCCCGCCGCCTCTGCGGCCAACAACCCACCCTCACAGACCGTCTTGGGGTGAAGCACGGTGAGGTCCCCGTCAAATTTGGTGTGGCCGCGTTTCTCGTCTTTGGCCCCGTAGACCACGCGGCCGATGCGGGTCCAAAACGCCGCTCCCGCGCACATCGGACACGGCTCGAGGGTGACGTACAAGGTGCATTGGTCCAGGAATTTGCCTCCCAAGTATTCTGAGGCCGAGGTGAACGCCTGCATCTCCGCATGAGCCGTAAAGTCCCGAAGTCGTTCGCAGAGGTTGTGGGCGCGGGCAATCACCTGGCCTTGCGCAACAATGACGGCGCCCACGGGCACTTCGTCGATTTCCGCAGCTTTCTCGGCCTCTTGAAGCGCGAGCTTCATGAACCGGACGTCGTCGTCGCTAAAAGGGGAAGTGCTGGTCATGTGCGTTGGGGATGTGCGGCTTCAAGCCAGGTTGAAAGTTCGTGAAATGCCCGATAATTGGCGGGCTCTTGAGGCAGAGAGCCTGTGGCGTGGTCTGGGATTTGTCCTGATTCGAGGTCGTTTTGGGTGACACACGTAAACCCAAAACGATTTGCCCACAACGCCCCCAGAAATTCCTGTTCTGGTTGGCCCGGGGTGGGGACAAGGATGGCGTTCACGTGGAGCGCGGCCAGATCGAGTTGCGAACTGTAACCGCTGCGGCAAATCAGGGTTCCGGCGCTTTGAAGGGCCGAGGCCAACTCTTGATCCGTGGGGTCGCACCAGGTTGTGACGTGGCCGTCGACCTTCACGCCGCCCCCGGGTTTGCCGGCAACGATGAGGCAGGGCTCGTCGGTGCCCTGCATCCAGTCCCGAAGTGCCTGTTCCATCAACGCTCGGTGGGGCTCGACGCCGCTCACCATGCCTACGCGCGCCCAAGTCGGGGCTGTATCGGAGCGACGGTAGGGAGCGAGCCTGCTCAGGACGCCCACGTGTTTGGTGCAGGGGTGAACGTCGGCTGCGGCGAGCATGCCGCTGAGCGAACCTGGGCCCGGTTCGAGGTCAGGCACCCAGAGCTCGTCAAATTCCCGCGCCCAGCGAGCGACCACGGAGCGAGCCGGACTTTTGAGTGCCCTGGGGACGGGGATTTGGAGTTGATGCGACATCAGTACCGAGGGAGTTCCGGCCACCACGCATCCGTAGCAGTTGTCCGAGAACACGGCGTGGATGCCTTGGGCGGAAACGAGGTTTTGGGTCCACCTTCGTTCCTTTTCAACAAACACGAGAAAGGAGGGGAGTTGGCCTGCAATGCGGAAAAAATTGCCGCGCTTTGAATAGGTGATTTCGGGCCCAGGCTTGGTGTGAAATGTCACGTGGCCCGTCGAGAGGTGGGCTCGAAGCCAAGCCAACGCCGTTCCTTTGGAGGCGATGTGAACGTGCCATCCCAACTCGATTGCATGCTCTGCCAAGGGCAAGGTGCGCGTCGCGTGCCCCATGCCCCAATCGAGCACCGTGACCAAAAGTTGAGGGCGGTCCGCCAGGTTGGAGGTCAACATCGGCCTTGAAGTTCCTAATTTCGCGGCAATTCAGCGACCATGGGCAAGGGCAAACTTTGGAAGTGGGAGGAAAACGCGGAGATGGCCAACGTCTTCGAACCGGACCTCCAAGAAGCGGTGCAAGGCGCCGAACACCCCCACAAGGGAAAATGGCATTCGGAAGTGTTTGGGAACGATCACCCGATCACGCTCGAACTGGGGTGCGGCAAGGGGGAATACACCGTGGGCTTGGCGCGAAAGTGGCCCAACCGTAACTTCATTGGCGTGGACATCAAGGGGCACCGGTTCTGGCGTGGTGCCAAGACGGCCAACCAGGAAGCACTGACCAACGTGGCTTTTTTGCGCACGCGCATTGAGTTCATTGACCAGTTCTTTGGGCCGGGCGAGGTGGCGGACATTTGGCTCACGTTCAGCGATCCGCAGCCCAAGGACGAGAAGGGGACCAAACGAATCACGTCGGGCAAATTCATCGAGCGATACCGCAAGTTTCTCGCGCCCGACGGCACGGTAAAGGTCAAATCGGACAGCAAGCTTCTTTACGCGCTGTCGAAAGAGGATTACGTTGCGGCCGGCTACCCGATGCTTCACGATTCGGATGACGTCTACGGCGGCTTTCTCGATACGGTTGACGCTGATTTGCGCGAGGCGCTGGAAATCAAGACCTACTACGAGCAGCGCTGGCTGGAGGAAGGGAAGAACATTCACTTTCTGGAGATTCAGCTACCTTCGTTGTGAAAGACACCCACGACGGCCGATCGTTTGAACAGGACGTGTACGACGTGGTGCGCGCCATCCCGCCAGGTCGCGTCACCTCGTACGGTGCCGTTGCCCAAGCGCTGGGCTCCGCCCGCGCGAGCCGGCGGGTGGGGTGGGTGTTGAACAAAAGCTTCGGTGCGGAGCCACCCGTGCCTGCCCACCGCGTGGTGAACCGGCTGGGCTTGTTGTCGGGAGCCATTCACTTCCCGTTCGACCGTCCGATGGCCGTTCAACTCGAGGCGGAAGGGGTGAGGATTGAAAACGACACAGTGGTGGACTTTGAGCGTGTGTTTTGGGACCCCATGCGCGAACTTTGACCCCGATGAGCAACTGGACACACGACGCGGTATTGGACGCCCTGCGGGGCGTGGTGGAGCCTGAATTGGGCAAGGACATCGTTTCTCTCGAATTGGTGGAGCTTTCAGGCGAAGCTGGCGAAAACGGTGAGGGCTTGTCCGTGTCGGTGAAGTCCAGTAACCCCGCAATGCACGCCCGAAAGCGCATGCAGGAAGCCGTCGAGTTCGCTCTTGAACGCGCATTTGGTAAACCTTTGTCGTGCACCGTTGACGTGACGCCCCTGAAAAAGGAAGAGCGCACCCTCGAAACCCGAAAGGTCCTCCCGGGGGTGCAGCACGTCATCGCCGTGGCCTCCGGCAAGGGCGGTGTCGGCAAGAGCACGGTGTCGTCCAACCTCGCCGTCGCACTCGCCCAACTTGGCTACAAGGTGGGGCTCGTCGACGCCGACATCCACGGCCCGAGCGTGCCGACCATGTTCGACGTGGCCGGCGAAAAGCCGCAGCCCGTGGAGGTTGACGGCAAAACCAAAATCGAGCCGATCGAACAGTACGGCGTCAAGGTGCTCTCCATCGGCTTTTTCGCCGACCCCGACCAGGCGATTGTTTGGCGTGGCCCGATGGCGAGCCGTGCGCTGAATCAATTGTTCACCGATGCCGAGTGGGGTGCGCTCGACTTCATGATTGTTGACCTGCCTCCCGGCACGGGCGACATTCATTTGTCACTCGTCCAGCAAATTCCTCTGTCCGGGGCGGTGATCGTCAGCACGCCGCAGGACGTCGCACTCGCCGACGCCCGGAAGGGAGTGGGCATGTTCCGTCTTGAAGAATTGAAAGTCCCGGTGCTCGGCCTCGTCGAGAACATGGCGTACTTCGTGCCCCCCGACGCGCCGGACAAGCGGTACCACATCTTTGGTCGGGACGGCGTAAAGCGCCTTGCCGACAGCCTCGAAGCGCCGTTCCTGGGCGAACTCCCGCTCCTCCAAACCATTCGCGAAGCCGGGGACGCCGGTCGCCCGGCCGTCATGCAAACCAGCGGCGAGGCTGCGGCTGCGTTTCGCGCTGTCGTCGCTAACTTGCTGAAGCAACTCGGAAAAGACGTCTGACCCATGGCCGCGCCGGATCTCCAACAACGCATTGAATCCACCTTGGACGAGCTTCGTCCGTACCTCGAGGCGGACGGCGGGGACATTCGCCTGGTGGAAATCACGCCTGAATTGGTCGTACGCATCGAATTGTTGGGTGCGTGCGCAGATTGCTCCATGATTCACATGACCCTCAAAGGCGGGGTCGAATCGGCCCTGAAGAAGGCCGCTCCCGAGGTCACTGCCATTGAGGCCGTCAACCTTTTTTAAGGTTGGAGCTTGCCGCTGTCAATAAATCCTACTATTTTAATAGGAAAAGAAGATTGAACACCGTGTCACGTGCGTTGTTGCGTGAGTACTTTTGCGCCCATCATGATTCAAACAGACATCTTGATCATCGGAGCCGGTCCCTGCGGTTTGTTCACCGTGTTTGAAGCCGGTCTTTTGAAACTCCGTTGCCACCTTGTTGACGCTCTGCCTCAGGCGGGTGGTCAGTGCTCGGAGATCTACCCCAAAAAGCCCATCTACGACATCCCCGCTTACCCTTCGATTTTGGCGGGCGAGCTCGTGGATCGTCTCATGGAACAGGCAGAGCCTTTCAAGCCGGGCTTCACCCTGGGCGAACGCGCGGAGACCATTGAAAAGGACGACGAAGATCAGTTCATTCTGACGACCAACCGCGGCACCAAGCACCGCGCCCCCATCATTGCCATTGCGGGCGGGCTTGGATGTTTTGAGCCGCGCAAGCCGCCCGTCGACAACCTCGCCAGCTTTGAGGACAAGGGCGTCGAGTACATCATCAAGGACCCGGAGTTCTACCGCGACAAAAAGGTGGTCATCAGCGGCGGCGGCGACAGCGCCCTCGACTGGACCATCTTCCTTGCGGACGGTGTGGCGAGTGAAGTGACCTTGGTGCACCGCCGCGAAGGCTTCCGTGGCCACCTCGACAGCGTCCAAAAAGTCATGGACCTCGCCGGCGAAGGCAAGATCAAGCTCTTGACCAACGCCGAAGTGGTTGGCGTGGACGGCGGCGACTCGCTCGAGCGCCTGACGGTCAACCACAGCCAACAGGGCGAGATGATCCTCGAGACGGACCATTGGGTGCCGTTGTTTGGGTTGAGCCCCAAGCTTGGGCCGATTGCCGACTGGAACCTCAACATCAGCAAAAACGCGGTGGAAGTCGACACGTTTGACTACAGCACCAACGTGCCCGGCATCTACGCCATTGGCGACATCAACACCTACCCTGGCAAACTCAAGCTGATTTTGTGCGGATTCCACGAAGCCACGCTGATGGTGCAGAGCGCGTTCAAGCGCATCTACCCGGACAAAAACCTGGTGCTCAAGTACACGACGGTGAACGGGGTGAGCGGATTCTGATTGGACCTACCTTCGCCGCATGAGCATGATCAAAGTCACGGTCGTTGACCGCGAGGGCGAGGCCCATGAGTTGGACGCACCCACCGACATGGGGATGAACATGATGGAGCTCTGCAAGAGCGCCGAATTGCCTGTTGAAGGCACGTGTGGAGGCATGGCCATGTGCGCGTCCTGCCACATGTACGTCAAGAGCGACCACGACTTGCCCGAGAAGTCGGACGACGAGGAGGACATGCTCGACGAGGCGTTCAACGTCACGGGGGAGAGCCGCTTGGGTTGCCAAATCCACCTGGCCGACGACCTCGACGGCCTCACCGTTCAACTTGCTCCAGTCGGGTAAGACCGGGACCGCAAACTACGTACCGAGTCCAGGGTGCAGGCTTTGGCCTGAAGCCACCCAGCGCGCGACTGTTTTCGAAGTAGAAAGGGTTTCCAGGGCCCTGACGTGACGCATCCCGTGCGCGTCCGAACACACAAACGACACCCAGCCACGGTCCATGCAACGCTTGGCCATGTCTCGTGTTTCCGGACCGTATGCCCCGGCCAACGACGCAGCGTTGACGGACATCCACCCGCCGCGTTCCCGCCACAATTCAAGTAGACCTTCGTCTTTGTGCAGGTAAGGGTAGCGCTCGCAGTGCGCGAGCAAGGGGGTCAGGTCTCGGGTTGCCGCGTGAAACAAGGCTTCCTTGACCAAGACTTCGTTGGGGGCGTGATGAAACCCAAACTCGAGCAGCACCACCTCCTTCTCGGTCCCGTTCTTGTCCGCGCATCGGAACGTGAGCAGGTCTCCTTTCTCCAGCAAATTCAGGCTTTCGGGTTCGAGGTGATATTCGGCAGCTAGGCGGAGTTCCACCGGAATCTTGGCCTCAGTTGCTGCTCGATCCAACGCCTCAAACGCGGGACGCAAGGTCGCTGGCGTGTTGGGGTACAAGTCGCGCATGACGTGCGGGGTGAGCACCATTCCGGTGTACCCCAAAGCGTGCATTCCTCGGAGCATTTCGAGGGCGTCTTCGACAGATTCGGCGCCGTCGTCCACGCCTGGAACCAGGTGGCTGTGCAGGTCCCACTTCCAGTCGCGGAAGCGAACGGTGCTGGGGCGTTCGCGGCGCCAAGGCCACCTCATCCCCGGTTGGCGTAATGTTGTTCGTAGTACTGTTGGTACTCGCCGGACGTCACTTCGTCCATCCAGGCACTGTTGGCGAGGTACCAGTCCACCGTGCCCGCCAACCCTTCTTCAAAGGTGACGCTTGGCTTCCAGCCCAACTTTGCTTCGAGGTGCGAGGCGTCGATGGCGTAACGCAAATCGTGGCCTGCGCGGTCGGTGACGAAGGTGATGAGCGACTTCGAATGGCCTTCCTTCCGCCCAAGCTTTTCGTCTACCAATTCGATGAGCTTGTGGACCAAGTCGATGTTTCGCCATTCGTTGAGCCCGCCGACGTTGTACGTGTCGCCCACCCAGCCGCGGGTGAGGATGACGTCAATTGCTGAGGCGTGATCTTCCACCCAAAGCCAATCGCGCACGTTGACTCCTTGCCCGTACACGGGAAGAGGACGTTGGTCCACGATGTTTCGAATCATCAACGGAATCAGCTTTTCTGGGAACTGGTGAGAACCGTAGTTGTTGGAGCAATTCGAAATCACCACCGGAAGTCCGTAAGTGTGGTGGTAAGCCCTGACGACGTGGTCGCTGGAGGCCTTGGAGGCGCTGTAGGGCGACCGGGGGTCGTAGGGCGTGGTTTCGGAGAAGAGCCCCGTGTTCCCAAGCGACCCGTACACCTCGTCCGTGCTGACGTGGTAGAACAGCGCGCGGTCCATCCACCCACGCGTTTTCCACGCTTGCTTCGCCACGTTGAGCAGGGTTGCGGTTCCGAGAATGTTGGTCTCCAAAAACGCCAAAGGGTTGGTGATGCTCCTGTCCACGTGGCTTTCTGCCGCCAAGTGAACCACCGCGTCAAAATCATGCGCCTCAAACAGCTCAACGAGCAGGTCCGCGTCGCGGATGTCTCCGCGCACGAAAGTGTAACGCTCGTCGTGCTCCAGGTCTTTGAGGTTGGCAAGGTTCCCGGCGTAGGTCAAAACATCAAGGTTGACGATGCGCGTCGACGGGTGCGTTCGAAGCAGGCGTCGGATCACGTGCGACCCGATGAAACCCGCTCCACCTGTGACCAGAATGGAGGCAAACGAACGGTCTGTTGACGGGGGAGTGGGAGCGAAGTCCATGTCAGCAAGTTCGGGTCAAAGGCTCCAGTAGTCCAAATCCCCAGTGCGTCCTCGGAACACGCCCTTCACGTCGACGACAGTGCCGTCTCCTTCGCGCAACAGGTTGCGGAATTCCGCTTCTCCGAAACCGACGTATTCGGCGTGATTCACCGCGGCTATGACGGCGTCGTACGCGCCTGCTTCGGCTTCCGACCTCAGCGTCAAGTCGTATTCGTCACGAACTTCCTCTGGGCTGGCATGCGGGTCCACGATGTCGATGTTCACGTTGAACGATTCCAGCTCACGGATGACGTCGATGACCTTGGTGTTGCGGATGTCAGCGACGTTTTCTTTGAACGTGAGGCCCAAGACAAGTACGCGGGCTTGGAGCGGGTTGATGTCGCGCGCCAAAAGGCGTTTCACCGTCTGTTTCCCGACGTAAAAGCCCATGCTGTCGTTGACGTAGCGACCGCTGTTGATGACACGGGCGTGGTACCCAAGTTTGTTGGCCTTCCACGTCAGGTAGTAGGGGTCGATGCCAATGCAGTGGCCGCCGACAAGTCCCGGCTGGAACTTCAGGAAGTTCCACTTGGTGCCCGCTGCTTCGAGAACTTCAAAGGTGTTGATTCCGACCTTGTTGAAGATGATGCTGAGCTCGTTGACCAACGCAATGTTGACGTCGCGTTGGGTGTTCTCGATGATTTTCGACGCTTCCGCCACGCGAATGCTGCTCGCGCGGTGTGTGCCGGCCTTTACGACGAGGTCGTAAGTGCGTGCCACCGTGTCCAAGGTCGCCTCGTCGCAGGCGCCCACGACTTTCACGATCGTCTCGATGGTGTTGACCTTGTCCCCAGGATTGATGCGTTCCGGGCTGTACGCCACGAAGAAGTCTTCGCCCATTTTCAGGCCGCTCTCCTCTTCCAAGACAGGCACGCAGTCTTCTTCCGTGCAGCCGGGGTACACCGTGCTTTCGTAGACGACCACGTCGCCAGGCTTGAGTGCGCGGCCCACGGTGCGTGACGCGGAGAGCAACGGACCCAAGTCCGGTTGGTGGCTTGAATGAATCGGCGTCGGGACGGCGACCACGTGAAATTGCGCGGATTTCAAGTCGTCGGCGTTCGCCGTGAAGGTGATGTCGCACCCTTCAAAGCCTGACGGCGGCACCTCTTCAGAAGGGTCTTCGCCCCGCTTCATCATCTCGACGCGTCCTTCGTGGATGTCGAAGCCAATGACCTTGAGGTGCTTGGCGAAGGCCAACGCAATGGGAAGGCCGACGTAGCCGAGGCCCACCACAGAAAGGGTGGCCTCTTTGTCGAGGAGCTGCTGGTGCAGGGTGTTCATGCGAGGCGAAGTTGGTCGTTTTCGAGTTGGTAGGATTGCCCGGATTCCGGACAGACGGCGCGCCCGGCGTGATCGAATTCGAGTTGACATCCGTGGGCGGACATCCAGCCCACGCAGACGGCGGGAATGCCGGCGACCAAGGCATGGTCGGGGACGTCCTTGGTGACCACCGCACCTGCAGCCACGAAGCAATGCTTTCCGAGCGTGATGCCGCAGCGGAGGGTGGCGTTGGCCCCGACGGTGGCGCCTTGTTTGACCAAGGTGGTTTCGTATTCTCCGCGCCGGTTGACCGCACTCCGCGGGTTGCGCACGTTGGTGAACACGCACGAAGGGCCGAGGAAGACGTCGTCTTCGACCGTGACTCCTTCGTACAGGCTCACGTTGTTCTGCACTTTGACATTGGCCCCAAGCGTGACGCCGCGGGCGACGAAGGTGTTTTGGCCTAAGCTGGAATTCCGGCCGACGACCGCCTCAGGCATCACGTGGCAGAAATGCCAAACCTTCGCCCCCTCATGCAGCATGGCACCCTCGTCCACAACTGCAGACGGGTGCACCAACGCCGTGGGGTGAATGAATTCAGACATTTTTCAGTCACTAAGTGGTCTGCCAATGCTGCGGTAAGTCCAACCAAGTCGGGCCATTTTTCCTGTGTCGTACAGGTTTCTTCCATCGAAGATGACCTTTCGGTTCATGCGATTGGCCATGTCGTGAAAGTCAGGGGTGCGAAAGGCAGCCCATTCGGTGCAAATGAGAAGACAGTCGGCACCGTCCAAGGCTTCCATTTCCCGTTCGCGGTATTGGATTTGGTCACCAACCTTGGCCCTCACATTGTCCATCGCTTCAGGATCAAAGACCACAATTTCGGCTCCCGCCGCGAGGAGTTTGTCAATCATGTAAAGCGAAGGAGCCTCGCGAATGTCGTCGGTCTCGGGTTTGAAGGCCAAACCCCAGATTGCCACTTTGATGCCGTCTAGATCACCTCCAAAATGTTGCTTCATCGGTTCGAACAAGATGGTCTTTTGGTCGTCGTTGACGTTCATGACACTTGTGAGTACACGAAAATCATATCCGACGTCCGCGGCACTTTTTCGCAAGGCCTTGACGTCTTTGGGGAAGCAACTTCCGCCGTAACCGATTCCAGGGTACAAAAACCTCGCACCGATGCGAGGGTCCGCCCCCATTCCTTTTCGAACCGTATCCACATCTGCTCCAACGAGCTCGCAGAAATTGGCGATTTCGTTCATGAAGGTGATTTTCGTTGCCAGGAAGGAGTTGGAGGCGTATTTGGTCAACTCGGCACTCCTTTCGTCCATCAAGATGATGGGTTTGTTCTCGTCGGTGAAGGGCTCATAAAGTTCTTGCATGATTTGCCGGCCCCGTGAATTGGAACAACCCACGACGATGCGGTCAGGCTTCATAAAGTCGTCCACCGCAAATCCTTCTCGCAGAAACTCGGGGTTGGACACCACATCAAAATCAACTTGAGCGTGCTGCGCAATAGCGTCGCGAACGCGATCAGCTGTTCCCACAGGCACGGTACTTTTGTCGACAATTACCTTGTAGGACGTCATGATTTTTCCTAGCTCGTGAGCCACTCCCAAGACGTAGCTCAAATCAGCCGACCCATCTTCATCTGGGGGAGTCGGCAGCGCCAAGAAAACAACATCTGAGCGGTCAATGGCCTCCTTCAAAATCGTCGTGAATTCCAAACGTCCAGCCGCAATGTTTCGTTCGAACAGGGAGTCCAGATTTGGCTCGTAAATCGGGACCTTCCCCGCTTGCATGGCAGCTACCTTGGCTTCGTCAATGTCCACGCAAATCACGTGGTTGCCAGTGTCAGCCAGGCAGGTTCCCGTGACGAGGCCGACGTATCCAGTTCCAACTACAGCAATGTTCATGGGAGGTTGTTAGGCTTGGTACAAGTGGAGGACAAAAGTCGAAAAAGTTCCGCAACTACGCGGCGCTGCATCTCGGGCGTGAGCTCCGTGTGCATCGGCAAGGCCAAAATGCGTCCCGCCACGTCGTGCGCGATGGGCGTTCCGCCCTGGACCGTGGTCGCGGCGCCGTCGAAGGCGGGTTGGGAGGACAGGGGGGTCGGGTAGTAGACCGCCGTGGGAATTCCGGCACGGCGGAGCTGGGCCTGGAGGGCGTCGCGGTCGGTGCCGTGGGGGAGCAGGACGCAGTACTGGTGAAAGAGGTGCGTGCTGAGGGGGTCTCGTGCGGGCGGACGGATTGCTCGGGCGTTGCTGAACTGGGGGTCGGCAAGCAGCTCGTCGTACCGCGCGGCGGCCGCACTGCGACGGGCCACGAGGTCCGGCCAGTGGCCGAGCTTCACGCGAAGGAACGCGGCCTGCAGGCCGTCGAGCCGGGAGTTGACCCCCACTTCGAGGTGGTGGTATTTGCGTTCGGCACCGTGGTTTGCGAGCCGCCTCACGCGGCCTTCGAGGTCAGGATCTCGGGTCAGGACAGCCCCCCCGTCCCCGAGCGCCCCGAGGTTTTTGCTCGGGAAGAAGCTCGTTGTCCCCACGGCCCCCATCATCCCCGCAGGACCGGACACGCGGTGGCCACACCACGCGGCGCCGAGGCTTTGGGCGTTGTCTTCCACCAGGTGCAGTCCGTGTTCTTCAGCCCACGGAACCAGGGCGTCCATGTTGGCACATTGCCCAAACAAATGCACCACCATCACTGCTCTGGTGCGCTCCGTTTTGGCGCGCTCCGCCGAGACCGGATCGAGCTGGAACGTGGCGGGATCGATGTCGGCAAACACGGGGGTGGCGCCGACCTCGCAAACCACTTCGGCCGAGGCGATGAACGAAAAATCCGGCACGATGACTTCGTCGCCTGGCCCAATGCCGAGCGCCCGCAGGGCCAAGGCCAGCGCGTCTGTCCCGTTGCCGCACCCCACGACGTGGCCTCCGAGGTTCATGGTGTGGGCAAGCTCTGTTTCAAAGGCGTCCACCTGGGCCCCTCGAATGAAGGCCGACGCGTTCACCACCTCGTCCATGGCGCGGTCCAACTCGGGCCGAAGACGGGCATGCAACCCACCCAAGTCCACCAGGTGGAGGGCGGGCAAATCCGCGGAAGTGGAAGGAGTGGAGGCGTCGTAAACCATCTCGGAAAGGCGAAGATAGCGCGTACCTTGCCCCCATGAAACGCGCGACGACGTGGAGGTGCTTGGTGCGCATGGGCAACCCCTTTGGGGCGGTCCTGTTGGCGGTCTCTTTGAGCGGGTTGGGAGGCACGTGCCTGCATGCCCAAACCGACCGCGACCTCGACCAAGTTTCGGTACGCTCCCCTCACGTAGGGCTGATCTTTGGCAGCTTCGCGCCGCAGGGCGATTGGGCTTCGCGGTACGGGTTCTTTGGCGAAGTCGGCATGACGGCAGGTTTGAAGACGGAATCCAACGGCTACCTCTACGTGAAGGCGACCTCGCTCAGCGGCGCCGACGTGAACGAGCCCGGGCTGCTCTCCGACTTGACCACCGAGCAAGGGCAAATCATCGACAACGAAGGCGACGTTGCCCAAATCACCGTGACGGGACGCGGCGCGCAGTTTGGCCTTGGGTTGGGAAAGATTTTCCCCACGATCCACAGCAACCCCAACAGCGGCTGGATGATCAAAGCCGGCCTGGGGTCCCTCCACCACAACGTGCATTTTCTTTACACGGAGAACCGCATCAGCCCGCTCGAAGGCGAGCGTGTCAAGGGTTACGACCGGATGCGGTGGGGGGTGTACGGCGAGGTTTGGGCGGGGTATTGGCTCATGAGCAACGACCAGCGCATCAACGCGTTTGCAGGCGTCAGTGCAGGCGCGGCGAAGACGTTTGCCCTGCGGAGCATCAACTTCGACACGCTGGAGGCCAACGCTCCGGAGGTTTGGGACGGTTGGATGGGCCTCGAAGCGGGCTGGATCTTCCACATCTACAAGCGCGCCGCAAAAGAATTCTGGTACTGATGCCGCTGTGGATCCTTCGCGTCGGAAGTGTGTTGTGGGCTTTTCTCCTGCGCATCTTGGCCGCGTTGGGCCACCGCAGGGCCGCGTTGCGCGTCGCCATTCGCCGCGAAGGCCAAACCGCCGTCCTCGCCCACCGAGGCGCTCCCCTCATGTGGTTCCACGTCGCCAGCCTCGGCGAACTCGAGCAGGCCATTCCGGTCATGCAGGCCTTTCGCGCCGCCCACCCGTCCACGCCATGGCTCCTGACCGTCTACTCCCCTTCGGCGTGGCACCCCCTCCACTCCAAGGGTTTCGCCAACGCCATCCCCGGCTGGCGCAACGGCGACCTCGTGGCCGTCCTGCCCGACGACCGCCCCGGCACGTGGCGCACGTGGCTCGACACGGTCCCGTTTCGAGCCCTTGCCCTTGCCAAGTACGACCTTTGGCCCAACCTGTTGGCCGCGTGCCGCTCGCGGGACCTCCCCGTCCATGCCTTCGCTTCGGCGCCTTCCAGCACGCGCTCCAACCCGAGGCCTTCCACGCCCGCTCTTTGGCGCCTGCTCACCTCGATCAGCGTCCAAGACGCCGCCGCCGCCGAAGCGTTCGCGCGCATTGGACTCACCGCCAACGTGACGGTGGACGGCGACCCCCGTGTTGAACGCGTCCTCACACGCCCGGCCAACCCTGCTCCAGAATGGACCTTGTGGGCTTCGCAGGCGTCGCGCGTAGTTGTGGCAGGAAGCACCTGGCCTGAGGAAGAGCGTGCGTTGCGTTCCTTGGACTGGCACCCAGATTGCCGGCTCGTCTTGGTCCCTCACGACGTTTCCGAGAATCACCTGGCAGCCATCGAACGGGAATGGGAGGGAGGCACCATACGGCATTCATCGTGGCTGCAATTGGACGCCGAAGCGCGCAACGGCTGGGCCGTGGTTGTCGTTGACAGCACGGGCATGCTCTTCGACCTGTACCGCATCGGCACCGTCGCCGTGGTGGGAGGCGGGCACGGCACAGGCCTTCACAACGTCCTTGAACCCGCCTCCGCAGGCCTCCCCATCGTTACCGGCCCCGACCTCGGCGCGTTCCGTGAAGCCCACGCCCTCCGGGACCTCGGTGCCTTGACGTCCGGCAACGTCGCCGACCTCACTGCGGCGTGGCTGGCCGACGTCGCAAGCTGCCGCCAATTTGGCGCCGCCGGCTGCGTCTGGCTCGAATCCCAGCACGGCGCCTCCGCCCGAATTGTTCAGCGCTGGACTTGACTAGAATGGTGCGCCCTACTTTTGCGGGGCACATCAATCCAAACCGCCCGGATGGTGGAATTGGTAGACACGACAGACTTAAACTCTGTTGACCCGAATGGGTCGTGCGGGTTCAAGTCCCGCTCCGGGTACTGAGAGGGAGAGTTCTGAAAGGGGCTCTCCTTTTTTCTTTCTTTGTTTTTGCAACTGGTTGATTGATTGAAAGATGTGGTTAAACCCTGGTTTGAGTGTGGGGGTTCGATACTTTTTACCCTTCAACTCAAGCTTTTCAGCGAGTATTGAACCCAACAGCTTTTCTTTAGTCTTTGGACTGGCCTTTTCGTAAAAGCCACGAAGGTTGGCAAGAAGGGTCATTCCGAAATCCATGAATTCAGCCAAACCCGTTTCCTCTCCGAGCATTTTGCTGAGCAGTGTCGCTTTATTCTGTGATTCGGAGTCAATCTTTTTGATTGCCCTTTGAATGATGCTGTCATCCAGATCCCCAGAAATGAGTTTTTCAATCATGCGGTCCTTTTTCTTTTCCAGTTCTGTCAGGTCCTTTTCAAGTTTATCGATTTGGTTTCAGCTGTGACTTAGAAAAAAGAACCCTCGCTATTTATTTCATAACAAGGGTTCTTCACGGGTATTTCTGAGAATCAACTTACTCTACAATTAGTTGAATGCTCTTCGGTAAGCTTGCTTTCGGGGACTCCGAAGTAATTTTTAAGAGATAGATCCCACTGGGAAGAGCGTCAATATTCACTCGGCTTGGCCCAGTTTGACTAATGGTCAACAAGCACCTACCGGCTGTATCGTAAAATTCTCCCGTCCAAATGAAGTCCTCTTGGAACCCCTGAATGTTGATATTACTGCTTGCTGGATTAGGTGATATCGTGATTTGAAACTCTTTTGAAGAATCATCGTTAATCCCCGACGTGCTCTGACATATGCAGTTTTCATCGTAAACACCACCCATGTTGTCGCAAAAATCCCCGGGGTAGGCGCAGCTTCCGTCCTCCGTATTTGCCGCAGGAACAAAATTACATGCGGTCTCATCAGAACAGCCCAAAACTTGGGGCACAATGATTACGTCAAGACTTGAAGTGGGTTGCGAGGAGCTGCCTATACCGCAGAAGATAATGGGGTCTCCGTTATTCAAAATCCCTTCAGAATCACAGACTTGACCAGCATATTCAAGAGTTACTGTGCCCATTCCTGCACTAGACCATAGGACGGTTACGGTGTTAAGTGTTTGAGATGTGACTACACCGCCTTCGACGGACCACTCAATAAGACTTTCGAGTTCAGTTTCATTTTGGCACATTTCCCAGCCGTTCGGAAAGACCTCGAACGAGGGCCATTCTATGTAGGCTCCATCAAAATCTACTTCAAGACTATAAGTCGACTCTGAAAAAGCTACTGCAGTTGGTTCACCAACAATAATGTCAGGACATTGTGAGAAAGCAACATGAGTAGAGAGAAACAGCGCAAACGTAAAAAAGCGGTTCATGTATCTGGTATTTAGATTTAGAACCGAATATTAGGCCCTCCCAAATATATTTACAAGTGAATAAGTCTCGTCTTGGTAAGTTCCAAAGCTTTAGCTGAACCAACTCAAAGGCTTGCGGCCGCTCTCGGCCTCTTCTGATTCCACTTCGGTGGCTTTGGGCATGACGTAGGGGATGAGTCGAATCATGACGTTCAGGTACTCTTTCTTGTTGCATTCGAAAACTTCGTCCAGAGCTTCTTGGATGCGGTCCGTTTGACCCATGATGAGGTCGCTCAAAAGCTCCTTGGTTTTCGAGGTGCATTTGTTGGGGGTGCCCTTCGTCCTTCCACCAAACTTCTGACCGGTTGTGTTTGCCATTCTACTTCTTCCTAGAGTGGTTTAAGGACGGTAAGGGATAGGAACATGAGGCCCTTTCTCAGCAATGCTGGGCAATGCCGTCAATCTGGCGATTAAGCCCTCGTCCTCGAGAGAATCGCGGAGAGCCAAGAGTTCATCAACGTTTGAGAAGAATGGGTTCGAGAAGTGACCCGTCAGGGGTACCAACCGAAAGAAGCCGCCAACGCGGCTTTTTTCATGCCTAACCACAATCGTGCATCGGCAATTCCTTCACCTCCTTACCTTCGCAGGGAATCGATTCAGAATGATGTTTCAAACGAACCCTCGCCCTCTCGGGCTTTTGTTGGCCAGCGCTTTGATGACGTTGGCATTCACAGCGGATGCACAATCGTACCGCGGCAAGCGTGCCGGGCGCGCCAACCCTACAGGATACGTGGCCAATTGCAACATGGCAGGCACGGTGTTCTTGGACGTTGGCAGGTCGTTTTCGGCCGTCAACGGTGGTCGTTGCGTTCTCAACGGCTCGCGCTTTGAGAACAGTGAACCTTCCGGGGACATGGGGCCCATCGTGCCGCTTGACGGCATGGATTTGCGTCATTCGTCGTGGGTGGCTGTGGATTTTTTGACCCCCCCCTCGTTGCGCTACGCCAACGCCAGTCAAGCCAACTTCTCGGCCATTCACATGGATGGAGAGCCAGTGGAAATGGTGGATGCGACTGGATTCATCGCCACCAAGGCCAAGTTCCACGGAGCCCAAATGGCCTCGTGGTACGTCCAAGGTGCCAGCTTTGACGAAGCGGAATTCAGTTCGACGTTGCTCCAAGCGTGGACGACGGACCCTTTGTCCTACGAGGGGTTGTACCCTTCGGCTCCTGAAAACAGCCGGGCATTGAATGCTCGAGGAGCAAGCTTTGAGAATTGCCTTTTGGAAGAATGCAACATTGCGGGAGGCGATTTCACAGACGCCACATTTTTGCTCACGAAATTCTCTGAGGAGTGCATTTTGAACGGCACAAACTTCACCAACGTCATGTTTGATCAAACCGACGTCGTCGAAGCCAGCCTCAGCGGCGCCAATTTGCGCGACGTGCGTGTCGACAAGTCGAAGTTTGAGAACTGCAACCTCACCGGTGCCCAGTTCGTGAGCGCCATGATTCGCAACAGTTCGTTCAAGGGCGCAACCATGCGTGGGGTGTCTTTCCAAAGTGCCATGGTCGACGGAGCGGATTTCACCGGCACCGACCTCAGCACGTGCAACCTCACGGGCGCGGTGATGAAAAAGCTCGTGGGTACGCCTCCACCGCTTCCGCAAGACTACGTCGTCAAGAAGTACGAGGACGAGTCGGTCGACGCCAACGGGGACACCCTCCGCACACGGGTTTACGACATCGTCATCAGCGAGGCCCGTTACAACGACGGCTTGCGCGAAAAGAATTGACGGGTTGGCAACCGGCTTGCCATCTCCCATTCTCGACCACGAAAAAGGGCTGCTCACAGCAGCCCTTTTTCATGCATCGATGCGAGCAAACTCGCAGCACATGAAACCAGTTAGTTCTCGATGACCTCCACGCGGAAGGTGTCGCCTTGGTTGATCTTCTCGACGAGGTCGAGGCCTTCCGTCACCTTGCCGAAGCAGGTGTGGTTGCGGTCCAAATGCGCGGTGTTTTCGCGGTTGTGGACAATGAAGAACTGCGACCCGCCGGTGTTTCGGCCTGCGTGCGCCATGCTGAGCACCCCTTTGTCGTGGTACTGGTTGTCGCCGTCCAGCTCGCAGTCGATGGTGTATCCCGGTCCACCGCTTCCGATGCCTTGTGGGCATCCGCCCTGGGCCACGAACCCGGGGATCACACGGTGAAACTTCAATCCCTCGTAAAAGCCCTCCTTGGCGAGCTTCACAAAGTTCGCGACCGTGTTGGGCGCATCCTTCTCAAAAAATTCCACGGTCATCGTGCCGTGGTCGGTGTGAATCTTGGCGTTCATGCTGCAAAGATGCACATGAAAACGTCGGAACCACAACGAAAAAAGCCCCCCGAATTGGGAGGCTTTTGATGAGCGAGAAACGAGATTCGAACTCGCGACCCCAACCTTGGCAAGGTTGTGCTCTACCAGCTGAGCTATTCTCGCAAAAAACTCCTGAGAAGCCTCAGGCGTTCCGCTCGTTTGCGGGAGGACAAAATTAGCACATCCTCTCCGTTCTCCAAACAACTCACCTAAATTTTTCAGCGCCCGTTGCGTGCCCGATAGATTCTTCGGAGCATTGCATCTGCAGAAGGAACGAGATGAACTACTTGGCGCACATGGTGGTGGGAGCGTGGGCAGGCTTGGACGACCAAGGCGTGCTCGGAAACTTCATGGGCGACGCGGTGAAGGGCCGCGACGTGGAAGGCATGTGGGGCTTGGAGGTGGGGCGCGGGATTCGGCTGCACCGGGCCATCGACGACGTGAGCGACCGGCACGAGGCGAGCCGCGCGGCGCGGGCCGTGTTGCGTGCGACGTGCGGGAAGTGGAGCGGGGTGGTGTGGGACGTGCTTGTGGACCACGTGCTTGCTGCGGAGTTTGAAGGGCTGGCGACAGGATGCGGCGACCTGAAGAGCTTTGCGACGGGCCAGGAGGCGGTGCTGGCACGGCAACGCGAGGCGATGCCGGAGCGGAGCCGACGGTTCTTCGACGCAATGGTGGCCCACGAGTGGCTCGCCGGTTACCGGGAACCCGCGACGGTGGAGGCAGTGCTGGTCGCCATGTCGAGGCGGCGTGAGGTTGCAGGGCCGGTGGCGCGTGGCTGGGAGGCGTTCCTGAAAGACGAGGAGTCGTTGCGGGAAATGGGCTGTGCTTTGGTGCAAGGCATGGAGACGTGGGGGAAGGCACAGAACCTTGTATCTTTGGCCGAGCAGCATCGATGAGCGATGCGCTGCGCACCGGCCGTTTGGCCGAGAGACGCAAGACACAAACAGCATCGATTGCACCTAGAAGACGAGATCCATGACGGACGCTTCCATCAACTTTGACGCGCTGAGCTACAACAGCATGCGGGACGATTTGGTCATCCCCGAATACGGACGTTCCATTCACCAAATGGTGCAGCACTGCCTCACCATCGCCGACAAGGCGGAGCGCAGCAAATGTGCCGCCGCCATCGTGAGCGTGATGGGCAGCGTGGTGCCTCAGGAAGGGGAGAAGGAAGGGGCGGAGCACAAGCTTTGGAACCAGCTGCACGTGATGGCGCGTTACGAGCTCGACGTGGACAGCCCGTACCCCAAGCCCGAGCCTGCCGAAAAGGACAGCCGTCCCGCCGACATGGATTACCCCAACGCCCAGTCACGCGTGGGTCACTACGGCAAGACGACCCTCGATTTGATTGAGGCGGCCAAGGCCATGCCGGAAGGCGAGGAGAGGGACGTGTTGGTGATCAAGTTGGCCAACCTCATGAAGCGTCACTTCTTGACGTGGAACCGCAACACGGTCGAAGATTCAGTGATTGCAGCCGAGCTCAAGGCCAAAAGCGACGGTGCATTGGTTTTGCCAGAAGGCATCGAGCTGGAAAACCAGGCGGAAATCTTGCGCAACGTGCGCAAGACGAGCGACGCTTTGGCACGTCCGCACAAGAAGAAAAAGAAGCGCCGCTGAGGCCGGAGGGGGTTCTCTGCATCCCCAACGCGGGGTTGATAACCCCTGAAAAATTCACACAGTCGCGTGAGGCGTCCCCCGAAATTCGGGGTCATGGGAAGTTTCATCATCGAGGGCGGCCGCAGGCTGCAGGGCGAAGTGGTTCCGCAAGGAGCGAAGAACGAGGCGCTCCAAATCCTCTGCGCCGTCATGCTCACCGCCGAGCCGGTGACCATCCACAATTTGCCGGACATCGTCGACGTCAACAAGCTGATCAACCTGCTCGGTGACCTCGGAGTCAAGACCCAACATCTCGGCCCGGGCTCGTGGCGGTTCGAAGCCGACGACGTCAACCTCGACCACCTCAAGTCCGAGTCGTTCCGCACCAAAGGCGGCGCGCTGCGAGGTTCCGTGATGATTCTCGGACCGATGCTCGGCCGCTTCGGCGTCGGAGCCATCCCTCGTCCCGGCGGCGACAAGATCGGCCGCCGCCGCATGGACACCCACTTCATCGGGTTCCAAAAGCTCGGTGCTCACTTCAGCTACGACGCGGCGTCCGGCTTCTTCAATGCGAGCGCGCCGGACGGCCTCAAAGGCACCTACATGTTGCTCGACGAGGCGTCGGTGACGGGCACCGCAAACGTCGTCATGGCCGCGGCGCTCGCCGAGGGCACAACCACGATTTACAACGCGGCCTGCGAACCTTACCTCCAGCAGCTTTGCAAGATGATCAACCGCATGGGCGGCAAGATCAGCGGCGTCGGCTCCAACCTCCTGACCATCGAAGGCGTGCCTTCCCTTGGCGGTACCGAGCACCGTTGCCTTCCAGACATGATCGAAATCGGAAGCTTCATTGGCATGGCCGCCATGACGCAGAGCGAAATCACCATCAAGGACTGCGCGTACGACGAGTTGGGCGTGATTCCTGGGGTGTTTGGTCGTTTGGGCATCCAGATGGAACGACGCGGCGAAGACCTCTACATTCCCGCGCAAGACTCGTACGAGATCGACACGTTCATCGACGGCAGTTTGCTGACCGTGGCGGATGCGCCGTGGCCGGGCTTCACCCCAGACCTGTTGAGCATCGTCCTGGTGACGGCGACGCAGGCTCGTGGCAGCGTGCTGATTCACCAAAAAATGTTCGAGAGCCGCCTGTTCTTCGTGGACAAGCTCATCGACATGGGCGCCCAAATCATCCTCTGCGACCCCCACCGCGCCACCGTCATCGGCCTCGACCGCAAGTCGAGCCTTCGCGGTGTGACCATGACTTCGCCGGACATCCGCGCCGGGGTCAGCCTGCTCATCGCTGCCTTGAGCGCCGAAGGCAAAAGCACCATTCACACCATTGACCAAATCGACCGTGGCTACCAGCACATCGACGACCGTTTGCGTTCGTTGGGAGCGAACATTGTCCGGGTTTGACCTCAAACATCCTATCTTTCATGTTCAATCAACGCCCCGAGAAATCCCCGCACATCATGTGGAAAGTAGGAACAGTGCTGGCCTTGACGACCCTGGTTTGGTCGGGATGGTCGACCGGCGAAGAGCCGATTGTCATCGCCCCCGCCGCCGTCGAAGTGACCGGGAAAATTGGCCACAACATCGGCGACGAGGCTCCGGAAATCGCCATGAACAACCCCAAGGGCAAGGAGATGAAGCTCAGTGACCTGCGCGGGAGCTACGTGCTCATTGACTTTTGGGCTTCGTGGTGCGGTCCCTGCCGACGCGAAAACCCCAACGTGGTTCGGGCCTACGACAAGTACAAGAAGGCAAAGTTCAAAGACGGCGAAGGCTTCGAGATCTTCAGCGTCTCACTCGACTCCGACATCCCGCGCTGGGAAGCCGCCATCAAAAAGGACGGCTTGGATTGGAAGCACCACGTGAGCGATTTGAAAAAGTGGGACAACGAGGCCGCGGTCATGTACGGTGTCAACTCCGTTCCGATGAGTTTTCTCGTGGATCCCAACGGCATCATTGTGGCGAAGAACTTGCGTGGCATCGAGTTGCACCGCCAACTCGACAAGTACGTGACGAGCTTCTGACGCACGCGTCGACTGACAGAATTTGCAAGGGCTTGACAGCGATGTCAGGCCCTTGTCGCATTCTTCTGACACGATGTCGCATCTTCGCGTGGCGAACGGCGCTTGGCATGCGGTTTGACCTACGCCGAGCGCAACACGAACAACGCTGAACGCCATGAACACGGAAGAAGTGAACAACCCCGAGATTGAGGAGCCCCAAGACCAAGCTCCTGAAACGGACACGCCCAAGGAGGCTGAAGCCGTACATGAGGCGGGAGAAGCCGAGGCGCAGGCTGAGGAGGCCACCGATTGGCAAGACAAGTACTTGCGGTTGTACGCCGAGTTTGACAACTTCCGAAAGCGCACCATGCGCGAGCGGGGCGACTTGATCCGGAACGCGTCGATGGACGTGCTGGAAAAACTCCTGCCCGTGCTCGACGATTTCGATCGCGCGTCTGCCAACCCGAGCGACGATGCCAACGTGACTCGCGAAGGACAAGCCCTGATCCACACGAAGCTGCGCCAGTTGCTCGAGGCCCAAGGCCTTGCCAAGATGGAGGTGAAGCAAGGCGACGCGTTTGACGTCGATTTGCACGAAGCCATCACCAACATCCCTGCACCCACACCGGACCTCGCAGGCAAGGTGGTCGATGTGGTGGAGCCGGGGTACACGTTGAACGACAAAATCATGCGCTACGCCAAAGTGGTGGTGGGGCAATAAGGCATCATGGCCAAACGCGATTACTACGAAACCCTCGGCGTCTCCAAAGGCGCTTCGGCGGCCGACATCAAAAAGGCTTACCGAAAGCTTGCGCTGAAGTACCACCCAGACAAGAATCCGGACGACGCTTCGGCGGAAGAAAAATTCAAGGAGGCGGCCGAAGCCTACGAGGTGCTCAGCGACGACACCAAGCGCCAGCAGTACGACCGTTTTGGCCACGACGGCATGCGCGGCGGTCCCGGCGGATTTGGCGGCGGCGGCATGAACATGGACGACATCTTCTCCCAGTTTGGCGACATCTTCGGAGGCGCCTTTGGAGGGGGAGGTGGGGGTGGCGGACGACGGCGACGGATGAAGGGAGCCAACCTCCGCATCAAAGTCAAGTTGACTCTGGAAGAGGTGGCAGAAGGTGTCAACAAGAAGGTCAAGGTGTTCAAGCAAGTGCAAGCCCCCGGTGTGGAGCACACCGATTGCACCACCTGCCACGGCACAGGTCAAGTGCGCCGTGTGACCAACACCATTTTGGGCCAAATGCAAACGGCGTCGACCTGCAACGTGTGCCACGGCACCGGCCAGAGCATCACGCGCAAGCCGAGCGGCACGGATGAAATGGGCATGAAGCGCGAAGAAGCTGTGGTGACCCTTGAAATTCCGGCAGGTGTCGAGGACGGCATGCAACTCAGCGTGCGTGGCGAAGGCAACGGCGCTCCCATGGGAGGCGTCCCGGGCGACCTGATTGTGCTGGTGGAAGTCCTTCCTCACGAAACGTTCCAGCGCAACGGAAAAAACCTGCACCACGACCACTACATCAGCTTCGTGGACGCGGCCCTAGGTTCGACGGCGGAGGTGCCGCTTCTCGGCGGCAAGGCAAAAATCAAAGTGGATGCCGGCACCCAGAGCGGCAAAATCGTGCGCTTGCGTGGCAAAGGGTTGCCCTCGGTGGACAGCTACGGCAACGGCGATTTGCTTGTCAACCTCAACATCTGGACGCCGAAGAAGTTGACAAAAGACGAGACGAAGACGTTGGAAGATCTCCGCAAATCGGCGAACTTTCAGCCTGAACCGGACCACGGGGAGCGCGGCTTCTTCGACAAGGTTCGGGACATGTTCTCGTAACCATGACTCCTGTCCTTCACACCCAAGGCGTTTGCAAGTCGTTCGGCGACCACGTGGCCTTGGCGCCGCTTGACGCGGAGGTGCAGGAGGGGCGAATCGTGGGGTTGCTCGGTCCCAACGGCGCCGGCAAAACGACCCTGCTGCGGATGGTGACGGGCATCACGAAGCCCGACCAGGGAGAGCTGCGCATGTGGGGACAGCCCCACCACCGCGACTTGCTGTCCCGCATGGGGTACCTGCCGGAAGAGCGGGGGCTCTACAAAAGCATGCGCGTCGCCGAGCAGGTGCTCTACTTCGCCACGTTGCGCGGCATGGCCCGCCGCGAAGCGGAGCGTGAGCTCAAAGGCTGGTTCGAACGGCTCGAAGTGGAGGGATGGTGGAACCGCGAGGTGGCTGACTTGAGCAAGGGCATGGCCCAAAAAATCCAGTTCATCGCCACCGTGCTGCACCGCCCAGAGCTCTTGATCCTCGACGAGCCCTTCAGCGGCCTCGATCCCATCAACGCGGGTTTGGTCCGCAACGAAATGCTTCGCTTGGTCAAGGACCACGGCACGACGCTCCTGCTTTCGACCCACGACATGGGATCGGTGGAGGCCTTGTGCGACGAAGTGATCTTGTTGCACCGTGGCAAAAAAGTGCTTTCCGGTGCAACCGACGCGGTGCGTGAAGACGCGCGCAAAGGCCGAATTCGCGTGACCGTTCAAGGCAACTTGATGGCGTTCGTGGCCGAGCTTGGAGCCCGCGCTGAACTGCTCTCCAAACACACCCGAGCGGAATCCAGTGACGTGCACGACTTGGAGTTGGCGTTGCCAGAAGGTTGGGCCATGCCTGAGTTTTTGGCCTGGGCTGTCCAGCACATCTGCGTCCTCGAAGCCCGGCCGCTCCGCCTGTCCATGGAAGAGGTCTTTGTCCAAACGGTCGAATCCGCCACGCCATGAGTTCCCCAAGCCGCAGTTTCGAAATCTGGCGGACTGTGGTGCGTCGCGAATACGTCACGCGCGTTCGGCGCCGGGCGTTTCTCGTGGCGACCTTGCTCGGGCCGGTGTTGATGGTCGGCCTTGTCGCCGGCCTCGTCCTCCTCACCCAAAGCACAGAGGAGCCAACCGTGGTGTGGGTGGCGGATCACGACGGCTTGCTGACGGTGCCCACCTCGGACGGCCAATTCGTGCCGACCTGCCCGACCTGTTACCCTGATCGCAAGCTTCTCACCTACCGGTTTGGCCGGAAAGTGAAGACGAAGGATGAATTGAGCGCCGACGGATTCACCTGCATGGTGGAGCTCGACGAAGGCGTGGTGCAGAGTGAGAAGGCCCAGCTGTTGCATTTGACCCCGCCGAGCAGCCGGGCCAAACGCTGGGTCGAGCGCGACCTCAGCCATGCCATCGAACGCCTCAAGGTGCGGGAGCAGTCGGACCTCGATTACGACGCTTATTTAGCGTTGCAAACCGACATTTCCCTGGTGGGCCTCGACATCGCCACAGGAGAGCGAAAAGGGGAGGGCCAAGGGGCGCTCGGCTTCGTCTTCAGCTTGTTCATGCTCACGTTTGTGATGGTCTACGGCATGCATGTCATGCGCGGGGTGATCGAGGAGAAATCTAACCGCATCGTTGAGGTGGTCTTGAGCACGGTCCGGCCTTCGCAGCTGTTGGCCGGTAAGATTGCCGGAATCGGGCTTGTGGGCCTCACCCAAATCCTCGGTTGGACCGCGCTGAGTTGGGTCCTGTTTTTCTTCCTTGGCACGGCCGTTGAACAGAGTGAATGGTTGGAGTCCTGGACCGCTGCTCAGGGCATGACCGCAGGCACGGCCGACTTCCAAACAGTCCTCGCCGCCCAGGACGAGCTAGCCTTTTTGCTGAGCATCGATTGGGCGGTCATGCTGGGGTGCGCCGCCATCTACTTCGTGCTGGGCTACGCCATGTACGGCGCGTTTTTCGCCACGATTGGGGCCATGGTCGAGCAGGAATCGGACGCACAGTACCTGCTCTTGCCCGTCATGACCCCGCTGCTGTTCAGCTACATCCTGGCTTCAATGAGCATCGAAGCGCCGGAAAGCACCTTGGCGGTGGTGAGTTCGTTCGTGCCCTTTTCCTCTCCCATCTCCATGATGGTCAGGCTTCCCATGGGCGTGCCTTGGTGGCACGTGGCGCTGAGCATGGCGATTCTCGCCGCAACTGCAGTTCTTCTTGTAGGCTTGGCGGCTCGCGTGTACCGTGTGGCAATCTTGATGTACGGCAAACGCCCCACCTTCCGTGAACTTGTGCGCTGGACCGTTCGACCGGACTCTGGAGCGCTGTGAGGAGAACGAAGGCAACGAACTGCTGCAACCCGACCTGAACCGCATGAACAACCTCCGCCGTGTCGCCGTCATCGATTGTGGAACGAACACGTTCAACCTCCGCGTTGTTGACGTGGGCGCTTCGGCGGGATGGATTCCGGTCTTTGGGCAGCGCATACCCGTCCGGCTCGGCCAGGGCGGAGTGGCCAAGGGCGTGATTCGGCCAGATCGGATGGCGCGTGGCTTGGACGCTTTGGTGGCCATGCGGGAGGCGCTTCGGAACTACCGCGTGGAAGAGGTTCATGTCTTGGCCACGAGTGCCATGCGCGACGCCAAGAACGGCCACGAATTCGTCGCCCAAGCCAAGGGACTCGCGGGGTTTGACATTCAAATCATTTCGGGCCAGCACGAGGCCCGCCTTATTCAGGAAGGCATTCTTCTCAATTTCCAGGAACCGCCTGCGGAGACGTGTTTGACGATGGACATCGGCGGGGGAAGCGTGGAGTTTGTGGTTTGGGATCGCGACGGCATCAAGTGGGCCCAAAGCTTCGACACCGGCGTGGCCCGATTGCACATGTTGATGGGGTTGCCCGACCCGGTGGGTCAAGAGGGCGTGGCGAAGATGCGTCCGTACTTCGACGACGTCATGGCCCCGCTCGCGGCGGCGATGGAGGCGCTGAAGCCGACCTTGTTGGTGGGTGCCAGCGGGTCGTTCGACACAATCGCCGACCTTGTAGGAACCCGCATCCGGACCGAGCGTCCGGACCACGCCCAGTCTCCCGAACCCCACCCAAGTATCGATCCTGTGCCTTTGACCGACTGGGAAGAGGTGGCGCGCCAGTTGATTGAGTGCGACGTGCACCACCGAACCGCCATGCCCGGGATGGATCCGGCTCGTGTTGACCTGATGCCGTTCAGTGCCGGCCTCATCCAGTGGGTGTTGGATCAGGGGACCGTGACACGCATGTGTCGAGCTCCTTACGCGTTGCGGGAAGGTGTGTTGTCCCGCCTCGAGCGCGGTTTGCCCTTGCTTCCAGAATTGTAAGTGCGTTTGGCACCATCTTTGGACTGACGCCCCAAACCCCCAACCATGGCACACCTCCTTCTCATCGACGACGAAGCGCCCATCCGGGCCAGCCTGCGTGAAATTCTCGAGTACGAAGGGCACAAGGTGTCGGAAGCGGGCACGGGAATGGACGGAATTCTCGCGGCCACCAAGACGGCGTACGACGCCATTTTCTGCGACGTGAAAATGCCTCAAATGGACGGGCTGGACGTCCTGGACATGCTTACCAAAAAGAACGTCGCCACGCCGGTCGTGATGATTTCAGGCCACGGCACGGTCGAAACGGCCGTGGAGGCCCTGAAGAAAGGGGCGTACGACTTCATCCAAAAACCCCTCGACCTCAACCGCGTGCTGGTCACCCTGCGCAACGTCCTCGAACGGGAAGCCCTCGTCGAGACCACCAAGGTGCTGACCAAGAAAGTTCACACCTCGCAGTCCCACCACATTGTGGGCGAATCCGAGGGCATCCAGAACATCCTGGGCATGATCCAAACCGTGGCGCCAACCGACGCCCGCGTGCTGATCACCGGTGCCAACGGATCGGGAAAGGAACTCGTTGCCCGCCAAATCCACAACGGTTCGACGCGCGCGGCCGGTCCCTTCGTGGAAGTCAACTGCGCGGCCATTCCGTCCGAGTTGATCGAAAGCGAGCTGTTTGGGCACGAGAAGGGGGCCTTTACCAGCGCGGTCTCGCAACGCAAAGGCAAATTCGAGCAGGCTCAGGGCGGCACCTTGTTTCTCGACGAAGTCGGGGACATGAGCGCGTCGGCCCAAGCGAAAGTGTTGCGAGCACTTCAGGAGAACAAGATTTCACGGGTGGGCAGCGACAAAGACATTGCGGTCGACGTTCGCGTCCTCGCCGCGACCAACAAGGACCTCAAAGCGGCCATCGCCCACGGTGAATTTCGCGAGGACTTGTACCACCGCCTTGCCGTTGTTCCGATGCACGTCCCGTCCTTGGCGGAGCGCGCTTCCGACATTCCGCTGCTTGTGGACCACTTCCTCGAAGTCCTCTGTTCGCAATCGGGACGCGCTGTTCCCAAGGTCTCGAAAGAGGCACGCCAATCCCTTCAACAGGCACCTTGGACTGGAAACGTGCGCGAGCTGCGCAACGCCGTGGAACGCCTCTTGATTTTCTGTCCGGCAGAGGGCGTAATTGACGGTCCGCTGGTGGCCAAATACGGGCACCTCAGCCCATAAAACGTGGCTTCAGGTGCATCAGGCGTCGTAAATTATATGTGGCGTTTGTTGATTTTCAGTGAGATGGAGGCAACCCTTGGAAAAGGTGTCCGTCTTACACGCGAAAAACCTAGGTCATGGAAATGTTTGAATCCCTGCAATTGGACGGCGGAGTCGCGCTTGGCGCTCTGTTCATCACGCTCATCGCCCTTGCGGGCAATTGGCGGCTGTTTGTGAAATGCAACCAACCCGGCTGGGCCGTTGCGGTGCCTGGTTACAACGTTGTTGTAGCGATGCGCATCATTGGACGGCCGTCATGGCATGCGCTCTATTTCCTGATTCCCGGATTCAACCTTTACTTCTTCTTTCGGACCATCCTTGAGTTGGCCAACACGTTTGGAAAGGAAAGCACCTTGGACTATGTGCTGGCGTGCGTGTTCAACGTGTTCTACATCCTGAACTTGGGATTGAGTGAAGAAGAAGGGTACCGGGGACCGGTTTACGGCGTAATCTCTTCAAAAGAAGACAGCCGCGCTTCAAACATGGCTGTGGCTTAACGGCTGCCATTCCCTCGCACTCTTCTCAAGAATCAAAAAGGGGCGCCCAACGGCGCCCCTTTTTTGTTGGTCTGTTGTTCTACAGTGGCGGTAGGTCGCTCTAAGACGGAAAGATAAGAAGGCGAAACAATGCGACTCAATTACATTTCGTGCAGCGAGGCAATCGCAGCCATAATAGCGAGTCAGCATGGCATACACGTAGAAACTCAGTCCAGGCAACCATGTCATTCTTCTTGAAGTCTAATCTCATTCTTGGCTATTAAGGAGGCAAAAGGGGAAGCAGGAAACAAAAAAAGCTTATCTTG
>JBMZHG010000020.1:0-23851 GCA_049616325.1 Flavobacteriales bacterium
TATAATGTTGCTTTGCGTATGTAATTGCCTCTATACAGAGGGATGACTTTCTTATTTCTCTAATGTCAAACCCATCCGCATTCGATTCACCATTCGCACGATTTTCCCGGACGGCATCAGCTTTGACGGAAACCAATGTCGAACACCCCGTCTGGACGAGGTGCTGCGCTACAGCCTGCTTGTAGACAACGATTGCGAAGCGGTCTTCGCCGGGAAACAAGGGGAAATCCTGAAAAAATCCCTCTGGGTGGAGCAGGGGGGAGTCGAACACCTGGATCCACGGCTTGTGAAATGGTAAATCCGAAAACGACTGCAAACCTCGCTAATCAGAGGTCGGCTGGAGAGACCACGTCGTGGCCGCCGGCCTGGAGGTAAGCGTCGCGTTCAAACAGTGCGAGGTCGGTTTGGACCATTTCGCGGCACATCTCTTCCAATGTCGTGGTTGCCGTCCAGCCAAGTACCTCGCGGGCCTTGGTGGCGTCGCCAATCAGCAGGTCGACTTCGGCGGGGCGGAAGTAGCGCGGGTCGATTTTGACGAGGACATTGCCCGTCTCGGGGCAGAAGCCCTCTTCGTTGGCACCCTCGCCGCGCCAGGCGACGGTGATGTCGGCTTCCTTAAACGCCATGGTGGCGAAATCGCGAATGGTGGTGGTGACGCCCGTGGCGAGCACGTAGTCGTCGGGGATGTCCTGCTGGAGCATGCGCCACATGCCTTCCACGTAGTCCTTGGCGTGGCCCCAGTCGCGCTGGGCGTCGAGGTTGCCTAAGTAGAGGCAGTCCTGCATACCGAGCTTGATGCGCGCGACGGCGCGCGTGATTTTTCGCGTCACAAACGTCTCGCCGCGTCGCGGGCTCTCGTGATTGAAGAGGATGCCGTTGCTGGCGTGCATGCCGTAGGACTCCCGGTAGTTCCGGACAATCCAGTACGCGTACAACTTCGCCACGCCGTAGGGGCTGCGGGGGTAGAAGGGCGTGGTCTCCGATTGCGGCACCTCTTGGACGAGACCGTACAGTTCGGAGGTGCTGGCTTGGTAGAACTTCACTGTGTTCTCCATGCCGAGGATGCGGATGGCCTCGAGGAGGCGAAGGGTGCCGAGCGCGTCGGCGTTGGCCGTGTACTCGGGGGTTTCGAAGCTCACTTGGACGTGGCTTTGGGCGGCGAGGTTGTAGATCTCATCGGGCTGAACCTCCTGCACGATGCGGATGAGGTTGGTGCTGTCCACGAGGTCGCCGTAGTGCAGCTTCAGGCGCACGTTGTCTTCGTGCGGGTCCTGGTACAGGTGGTCGATGCGGTCCGTGTTGAGCTGGGAAGCGCGACGCTTGATGCCGTGGACTTCGTAGCCCTTGCTGAGCAGCAGCTCGGTGAGGTAGGCGCCGTCCTGGCCCGTGATGCCGGTGATGAGTGCTTTTTTGGTCTTCGCCATGGGGGCCAAAATACGTCTGACCGCCGACCCCTCAGCCCTGCGCGGCCAATTCCTGGTTTTCCACGAGGCGCGCGTAATGCCCGCCTTGCGACATCAAGGCCTCGTGTTGGCCCTCCTCCACCACGCGGCCCTCCTCCATCACGCAGATGCGGTTGGCGTTTTTGACGGTGCTGAGGCGGTGGGCGATGACGACGGAGCTTCGGCCTTGCATGAGCGCGTCGAGGGCGGCCTGCACTTCGCGTTCCGACGTGCTGTCCAAGGCGCTGGTGGCTTCGTCCAGGATGAGGAGGTCGGGGTCTTTGAGGATGGCCCGGGCGATGGCGATGCGCTGGCGCTGGCCGCCGGACAGCTGCACCCCGCGCTCGCCGACGAGCGTGTCCAGTCCCTCGGGGAATTCTTGGATGAAGTTCCACGCGTAGGCCCGCTTGGCCGCGTCGACGACTTCCTCGTCCGTGGCGTCGGGCCGTCCGTACCGGATGTTGCTGCGCAAATCCCCCCCAAACAAAATCACCTCCTGAGGCACAAAGGCCACGCGTTGCCGGTAGCCCCGCAAATCGAGGTCGGTGGCGGCTGTCTGGCCGACCGCAAACGTTCCGGAATCGGGGGCGTGGAACCGCAAAAGGAGGGAGGCCACGGTGCTTTTTCCCGCCCCGCTTGTGCCGACAAGGGCGACCTGTTCCCCGGGGTCGACCCGGAGGTTGAGGCCCCGCAACACGGGCACGTCTGGACGCTGGGGGTAATTGAAGTGCACGTCGGTCAGGGTGAGGGGCTGACGCAAGGAGACGGCGGGCGTCTCGGCATTGAGGTCCTCGACTTCGCGTTCTTGGTCGACGATGTCCATCACCGACTCGATGGCGCCGAGGCCGCGCTGAAGGGCACTGAACTGGGCCGCCATCCCGCCAATGCTCCCGGCCACGAGGCCGGTCATCAAGAGGAAGGTGAAAAAGTGCTCGCTGGCGAGCTCGCCCTGCTGCATCAGGTCTGCCCCTTTGAAAATGATCAAGGTGATGGCGCCGAAGATGAAGAGGATGATGAAGCTGGCGAAGGTGCCGCGCCACATCGCTCCGCGCATGGCCAGTCGCTTGATTTCTTCCGCGTGGCTGCCGTATTTGCGGCGTTCGAGCCATTCGTTGGCGTAGCTCTTCACGCTGACAATGGCCGTCAGCACGTCTTGAACGACGATGTTGGAGGCGGCGACCTCGTCTTGGGTTTGTTTGGACAGCTTGCGGATGAAACGCCCAAACACCACCGCCGCCACAATCATCACCGGCAACGTCCCCAACATCCAAAGCGTGAGCTCCACCGAGAAGTAGGCGAGCGCCACGATGCCGCCCACAATGAGGATAAGCCCGCGAAAAAGCTCGGCCAGGGTGACGGTGAAGATGTCCTGGATGGTGGCGATGTCTGCGCTGATTCGGCTGTTCAGATCGCCTACGCGTCGCGCGTCGTAGAACGCCATGGGCATGCTGACGAGCGCGTCAAACGCGTCCTGACGCATCGACAACATCATCTTCTCTGTCATGTCTGCAAACAAGATGACGCGGATGAACGAGAAGAAGCTTTGGATGGCGAGGACTGCCAGGAGGGTCCACCCGATGGAGGCGAGGTCGTTCAGGGGGATGCCTACAAACGGCAGCTCGCCGACTGCCCCCGTGGTCCCTACGCCGCCAAGTTGACCCCAAAGCCGTGTGATGGCCAACGTCAGCACCCCGGAGATGCTCATGATCACCATCCCCACGGCGAAATGCGCGACGTACGGTTTGAGGTACTTCTGCATCCGCCCCAACCCGCGCAAATCGCGCATCGAGAACCGCTTCTTGGGGGCGTCGTCTGACCCGGAAGTCGAGGCTGTGGAGGAGGAAGAGGAACGGCCGTGCGCCATGGTGGGTTCGGGGAAAATCGGTTGTTCTGCGAAAGTAGGGTGGAGGTGCCCGTGCAATGTCACAACTTTGTCGAACGAATGTTCTCGGTTTGGGCTTGGAGGAACAGAGAGGCTTTACTACCTTTGCCCTCCCTTATCGGGAAACCAGAGCAACGATGAAAAGGACTTTTCAACCCTCCGTACGGAAGCGCCGCAACAAGCACGGCTTCCGCAAGCGCATGGCTACAGCGAGTGGCCGCAACGTTTTGAGCGCGCGTCGCCGCAAGGGCCGCAAGAAGTTGTCCGTGAGCTCGGAGCGCCGCCACAAAGGCATCGAGCGCTAAGAAATGAATCCTACCGGCCTTGTGCCGTCAAGGGGAATCCATCCGGGTTCCCCTTTTTTTGTCCGCCCGTTGGCCCTCACTCGGCCCAAACGACAAGAAGCCGCCCTTTTTCCAGGCTCCAGCCTCCACACCATTCGGCACCCCGCACCCGTCCGACCAGGCGTCCTCCCGTTCCGATTTCGTTCTCGGTGACCTCGTCGAGCAGGGCGTCACGCTGAAATTCCAGCGCCGGACCGTGCCCCTTGAACATGGCCTCCTTCACGCCCCAGGCCCAAGCTTCTCGACCCGCCCAACGGTTCTGCTCGTCACGGGACATGACCCGCGGTGCGACACGCACCACCCGCAGATCGTCGGTCAGGACCAGGTCAATTCCACCCGTGGTGCGTCCGTCGCGCCACCGCGCCGCAGCCACCCAAACCTCTCCGTCCAGTTCGCAGTGCGACAAGCTCACTCCGGCCTTCGTTCCGTCCCGAAACTCCAACTCGGGCTTGCCGTGTTCGTCGTGACGCAAGCACCACTGGCCGTGCCCAAGCAGTGCAGAGATGGCCTGCGCGGCAACGGCATGTTCGCGCTGACGAAGTGGCGGGAGGTCGGTTACGCGCCGATCGGGAAAAACCCGTTCGAGTTCAACGCCGTGTGCCGTGCCCTCGAAACCGCCACTTTGTTCTCGCCAGAGAACAACATTGGCGTTTGTGGGTTGGGTGGACAAGGCGTATTGAGGCATGGGGACAAAGGACGGGGGTTTGGCCTCCACCTCCAAAGGCCTCGCATTCCGTACTTTTGCACTGCATTAACCCAAGAAACACATGGGCAACACCACCCCAACACCCACCCTTCCTTACAAGGTCAAGGACATGAGCCTGGCCGAGTGGGGCCGCAAGGAAATCACGCTCGCCGAGGCTGAAATGCCCGGTTTGATGGCGCTTCGCGAAGAGTTTGGCGCGTCCAAGCCCTTGGCTGGCGCACGCATCGCGGGATGCCTTCACATGACGATCCAGACCGCCGTCCTCATCGAGACGCTCAAGGAGCTCGGCGCGGACGTGACGTGGTCTTCGTGCAACATCTTCTCCACCCAAGACCACGCCGCCGCGGCCATTGCAGCTGCAGGCATCCCGGTCTACGCGTGGAAGGGCATGACAGAGGAGGAGTACGAGTGGTGCATTGAGCAAACGCTGTTCTTCGGCGAAGAGCGCAAGCCCCTCAACATGATTCTCGACGACGGAGGCGACCTCACCAACGTGGTCCTCGACCAGTACCCCGAGCTCGCTTCGGGCATCAAGGGCATCTCCGAGGAAACCACGACGGGGGTGCTTCGCTTGTACGATCGCGAGAAGAACGGCACGCTCCCCATGCCTGCCATCAACGTGAACGACTCGGTGACCAAGTCGAAGTTTGACAACAAGTACGGTTGCCGCGAGTCCTGCGTCGACGCGATCCGTCGCGCGACGGACGTGATGATGGCCGGAAAGGTGGCGGCTGTTGCCGGCTACGGCGACGTGGGCAAGGGCTCGGCCGAGTCCCTTCGAAACGCAGGTTGCCGCGTGATTGTGGCTGAGATTGACCCCATCTGTGCGCTCCAAGCGGCCATGGAAGGGTTTGAAGTGAAGAAGATGATTGACGCGGTCGCAGAAGCCGACATTGTCGTCACCGCGACCGGAAACAAAGACATTGTGACCGGCAAGCACTTCGAAGCGATGAAGGACAAGACCATCGTTTGCAACATCGGACACTTCGACAACGAAATCGACGTGGCTTGGCTCAACAGCAACCACGGCAACACGAAGGACACGATCAAGCCTCAGGTGGACATGTACACCGTGAATGGCAAAGACATCATCTTGCTTGCGGAAGGACGTTTGGTCAACCTCGGCTGCGCAACCGGACACCCCAGCTTTGTAATGTCGGCGTCCTTCACCAACCAGACCATTGCCCAAATCGAGCTTTGGAAGAACTCCGACAACTACAAGAACAGCGTGTACACCTTGCCCAAGCATTTGGACGAGAAGGTGGCGCGCTTGCACCTCGGAAAGATCGGCGTCGAGATTGACGAGCTTTCTTCCGAGCAAGCCGACTACATCGGTGTGCCGGTTCAAGGTCCGTTCAAAGGCGAAGCGTACCGCTACTGAGTCGAGATTTCAAGCGGCACGGATGCCGCGCATGAGACAACAACCCTGCCCTTGGTGGCGGGGTTGTTTCGTTTGGGAGAAATCGACTTAGACCTTGGACCTTGTCCGTTGTCGCGTCAGTTGTAGACGTGAAGGATGGACCCGTTGAGCGAGGTCCGGTACCGGTGGAGCGGCAAGGTGGCCGGTCCGTTCATCACGCTGCCGTCCAACATCAGCCACTGGCTCTCTGAGCAGTCGCTGTTGTCTTGCAAGGTGATGTTGTCCGCGTCCAGCGTCACTTTGCACCCCATCGGGATGTCGTAGGTTGAGTGACGGTCGAGGACCACGAACTCGTCCAGGGTGTAGCGGTACACGTACAGGCCTTTCGACCCGCCCGGCAGAGCGAGGGCTTCGCCCGGAAAATTGAGCGTGTTGTAGGCCGGCAAATTGAGGTCAATGTCGAAGTTGACCGGCACGTAGGGGATGTACTGTTGCTGTTCCCCGCACGACGTGCAGGAGGCGAGCACGAGCAACAACGCCCCGAGCCAAACCGACACCTTCGTCCTCAGCCCGAGCGGGTCTTTGGGGGCCCCGGCCTTGAACGCCTTGACGTAGTTGGGTTCGTAGCTGCCGAGGTCGGCCACGTCTTCGTTGCGGAGCTTCTCTTCAGCCAGGGCCGCGCCGTCTCGGGCGAGCGGCCAGGCTTCCACAAAGGTCCGGCCTTCGTCCGCGAGCGCCTCCGCGCACTTCACGGCACCGTCCCCAATGAACTGCGCAGGACCTTCAAAAAAATCGGGCCTCACGTCCACCTCGACCGGTTCCACGGCGCGGGTGCACGTCCCGTCGTCCGCGTACGTGGCTGCGTAAACTTCCATGCGGCGCGCGTCAATCATGCCCACCCGGGCTTGCGGCTTGGGGTCCAAGCGCCGCCCTTGAACGGCAAGCAGTTCCAGGGTGTCCAGCGCGAGAAGCGGCACGTTCACGGCGTGACACAGTCCCTTGGCGGTGGCCACGCCAATTCGCAACCCTGTGAACGATCCGGGACCGCCCGACACCGCCACGGCGTCCAACTCCGACGGCACCCACCCCGCTTCTGCCATGGCGGCGTCAATGAGCGGCATGAGGCGTTCGGCGTGCAGGTAGCCCTCTTTCGCACGCTCCTCTTTCCAAGCCACGGCCTTGCCGTCCTCGGCGAGCGCCACCGAACACTGGGGCGTCGACGTTTCCAAAATCAAAATACGCGCCATCACTTCGGTTCGACGGCGTCGCCGTGGTTCAAGGTTCGGCTGACCACGTCATAGGGGCCGGAGACGAGCGTGGCGTCCTCGGCCACGTCGCCTTCGATGGCCACGAAGCGGGAGTCTTGAATGCCCGTTACCACATTCGTCCACGTGGCTTTTCCGTCGACAAGCAAAAACACCCCGAGTTCCGAGTCGTCGTCGCCTGCGGCGCCCTCCATCTCCCCCGCGTCCTCCTCGGAGTCACGTCCAAACTCCTTCTCCCGGCTCGTCACCGCTTGAATCGGAGCTGCTAGAACGCCGGTGGCCCGCGCGGTCAGGATGTCGACGGTCGCGCTCATCCCGGGACGAAACGGCGTGTAATGCTCGTCCTGACCTTCGGTGAGGTGGGTGTAGCTGTCGCGATTCAGCCGGACTTTGACCGAGAAGTTGGTCACTTGGTCCATGCTGAACCCGTTCATTCCCGCATTCAGGGCCGTGTTGCCGATTTCCGTCACGGTGCCCTTGAACGTCTCGCCCAAGTAGGCGTCGACCTCAATTTCTGCCTCGTCGCCCAAGTGAATGCGCACGATGTCGCTCTCGTTCACTTCGACGTTGACTTCCATGGTGCTCAAGTCGCTCACGTTCAGGATGACTTCGCCGGCCGTGAATCCGTTTCCCTGCACACTTTCTCCGACCTCTTTGGCCAGCGCGGTCACCACGCCGCCTTGAGGGGCGCGCAAGGTGGTGCGTCCGAGGTTGTCTTTGGCCTCTTGCAGGGAAGCCTCTCCGCTTCGAATGGCGTACTCGGCGCTGCGCACGCTCTCTTGAGCGCTTGTCAGGTTGGCGTTGGCCGTGAGGTAGGATGCCTCGGTTTGGTCAAACTCCGCCTGCGAAATGACCTTTTGTTCGATCAGCGCCTGCGCGCGTTCAAAGGACCTCTTGGCCGCCAATTGGTTGGCCTCGCCCTGCGCCACTTGAGCACGGGCTGAAGCGAGGTTGGAGCGGGCCGAATTCAGGGCCGCCTCGGCACGCAACAGAGCCGCGTCGTAAAGGTCGGGGTTGAGCTGAACGAGCAGGTCGCCCTTGGCCACCACGTCGCCTTCCTTGACGGGGAGTTCGGTGATTTGGCCGTTGACTTCCGCCGTGATTTTCACCTCCACCTCGGGCTGGATTTTGCCACTCGCACTGACACGTTCGACGATGTCACGCACCTCGACTTGCGCCGTGCTCACGCTTGGAAGTTCCCGGTTTCCGCCTTTGACGACCGCCACCACCACAAGCAGCAGCACAACAGCACCAAGGGCAAGGAGCAGTTTCTTGTTCATGGGTTAGAGGCTGAGCGGGCGTCCGAGGTAAAAGTCCAAAATCCGTGTCTTGAACACAAAATCGTACTGCGTCCGCAAGGCGTTGATGCGCGCGTTGTCAAGCCGGGTGCGCGCGTCGGCGTATTCCAGGGCGGAAATGGCGCCCGCTTCGAAACGCGCTTCGGCGTTGGTCATCGCGAGCTGAGCCGCCTCGAGGGCCCGGTCGTTCGCTTCGAACGTGCGTTTCGCGGCCCGGGCATCGGCGTACGCTTGCTCCACGGTCTGGGTGAGGGCTTGTTCTGTTTGGTCTTTCGCAAGCTTCGCCGACAACACATCCACCTCCGCGCGCTCGACGCTCGTGTGAATGCCGAAGTTGTTGAAGAGTGGCACGCTCAACGAGAAGAAGATGCTTTGGTTCAGGTTGTTCGAGAGCTGGTCCTGGAAGGACATCGTTTCGTAGACGCCCTCCGACGTTTCCACTGGGACCGTCAAAGGAATGCCTTGGGTGGTCTCGATGGTGAAGTTGGTGAAGACGGGATCGACCACGGCAGTTTGGCGGTTCTGGGAGTAGCCGGATCCGACGCTGTAGGACCCGTTGACTCTGGGAAGGCGTGCGGCCTTGGCGAGGTCGAGGCCGAGGTACGCGTCCGTGACCTGCAACTCAGCGGCCTTCATGTCCGGGAAGGCGCTCCTGGCGAAAGCGACGGCGGCGTCGGCCGAGAGCGGAAGCTGCGTGGTCTCCAAGAGGTCGTCCGTGGGAGGAGCGACGTCGAGGGCGTCTGCTTCGTCGCCGGACAACTGAAGGAGCTGGGCGAGTGCGAGCTTGGCGAGGGTCACGCCGTTTTCGGCGGCCACCACCGAGCTGGCGTCCGAGGCTTGCTGGGCGAGAACGTCGTATAGGTCGCTTTCCGCGGCAGCTCCGGCGTTGACGAGTTTCTGGACCCGGTCAACTTGACGACCCGTCGCCTCGGCGTTGAGTTGAGCGATGGTCAGGAATTCCTGTTGGAAAAGGACGTTGAGGTAGCCTGAGGCGAGCGAGAGTGCGACGTTGTTTTGGGCGATCTCGACGTTGGTTTGGGCAAGTTCGAGCCCGAGACGCGCGCGACGCAGGTTGAGGTGGTTCTGGAACCCGTTGAAGAGGGTCACCCCCGAGCTCATGCCGTAGTTGCTCGACTGCACCGCGTCCGTGGCAAAGGTGTTCGTGAACGGGTCAATGCGCTGGCCGATGTTCACGCCGTAGCTGGACGAGGCGTTGAGGTTGGGGAGGAAGGCGCCTTTGGCGGACAATTCCCCGAGTTCACCTCGGACGATGCCGAGCTCGGCCTGCTTGAGCTGAAGGTTGTGCTCCAGGGCGTGTTCCAAACAACGTTGCAACGTCCACACGTTGGTGCCGGAGGTTTGGCTCCAAGCGGGGCCAAGGACCACGCACGCAAGCAACCCGGCTGCGAAGTGGTGGAAAAAGGAAGGGCGCATGACCCAAAATTAAGGCCCTTGAAGCCCTCAGCCGCCGACTTTGCCGGCTTCCTTGCGCTTGCGAAACACAAACCATGCGAAAAACGCCATCAGGAGGTAGGGGACAGCCATCAGGTAAAGGATGCCTGAGTTGAGTCCCCGGCCCAGGCTGCCGTCCGCAGCGCTGTCCTCGGCTACGGCCTTGCACATGACGCACTGGGCATGCGTTTCCATGCTCAAGACGACCACGATGAAAACCAGCGCCAAGGGGAGAAGGCGCTTCATCAGAACGGGTAGCAGGGAGAAATCATGAAGTACACCACCACGCCTGTGAACGTCACGTAGGTCCACATTGGGTAGGTGATGCGAGCCCACTTGCGGTGTTTTTGGACTTGGTTGCTCAAGCCCAAAAGGAACGTTGTCAGCACCATGGGCACAATCACGGCGGACATCAAAATGTGTGTCAAGAGCACGAAAAAATAGACCCCGCGAATCCAACCTTCCTTGCAATAAGGCGTGCTTTCCGTGGTGATGTGGTAGCTGACGTAGCTCAACAAGAAAAGCGCGGAGAGCACCAATGCAGCGGTGTTGAGCTTCTGGTGCAGGGCGATGTTTTTGTTTCGAACGGCGCGGTACGACCCGACCAAACACAAAAACGCGCACCCGTTGATTGTCGCATTGACGGCGGGAAGTTTGTGGAGCACGGCCTCCAATTCGGGGCTGACTTCAATTCCAGGCAGGTAGAACAGGATGGCCACCACCAAGGGGATGGCGATGCCCGCCACCCAAACAAAACGCTTCAATTTCCGATCGATTCCCACAGTCTGAATTTTCCACAAAGATGCAACGCTGCTCCGGAACTCCGTCCCGGCGTGTGCCTCAAGTCACCCCGCGCTGTGACGGAATGTTAAGGCCGAGGTTCAAGCGCGAGCTGGGCGGCGTCGAGCATCAGGACGTCCACTTCCGCCGTGGAGGTGCCGTCGTAAAGGCCTCGGATCTGGTTTTCCCGGTCGACCAGCACAAACGTGTCGCTGTGGAAGAACCCGCCCGCGGCTGTGTCGCTTTGGAGCGCCGTGAGGTAATACCCTGTGCGCGCTTGGTCGTACAGGTCTTCTTTGTCGCCCGTCAAGAACTTCCACGAGGCGGTGTCGGCACCCATGCGGGTGGCGTACTCCTTGAGTCGAGCAGGGGTGTCACGTACGGGGTCGACGCTGTGGCTCAACAGGGTGATGTCGCCGTCGAGGTCGTGGTCCTTGAGCCAAGCTTGGGTGCGCGCCAACTGACTGCTCATGATGGGACAAATGGTGGGGCAATGGGTGAAGAAGTAGTCCACGATTTTCACCTGACCCTTGACCGTGCGGTGGCTAATTTCAACGCTGTCGATGCCCGTAAACGCGAAAGCGGGCACGGTGTGCCCTTCCGGGCCCAGAACAGGCAGCTCGGGGCGCTCCGCCAACGATTCTGCCAATTTTTCACGCTCGTATTGCGCCACGTCTTGCTCCTTCTTCAGCAACGCGATGTCCTCCACGGCGTCGCGAATCGCGTCCTCCGATGCGGCGTGGTACACCCCCCGCAAAAATCCTTCGGTATCCACAAGCCAAATCGTCGCCACGTTGTTGGGTTCCTCGGGGTCGCGTTGAATCATGAATTCCTCCGCCACGACGCGGTCCACTTCTTCTGCCGACCCCGTCAAGAACTGCCACTTGCCTTCAAACCCGTTGTAGCGTGTGTTGCGCGCGACATACTCCTGAAGCACTTCTGGCGTGTCGTGCTCGGGGCTCAACGAGATGCTGACGACCACAATGTCGCTTTCATCTCGGTATCGGAAGTTGGGCCACAGCAATTGTTTGGTCACCTGCGCCACGTGAGGTGCGTCTGTGCCGTAAAAGGCGGCGAGCCACACGTTGCCGCGCAAGTCCTCGGCAGAGAAAGCCTTGCCGTCTTGGTTGACCAAATTGAAGTGCCCCACGCGCTGCGCTTCCAAGGAACGTCCTTCCACCGGACCGTCGACCGTGAAGTAGGGAAGGGTCTTGAAGTTGTGCTCGGTGAGCAACCCTAAAAAAACCAGCCCCGCCAAAGGCAGGGCCAGCATCATTGCGAGGAGAATCAGTCGGTTCTTCAAGGAACCCATCGGTTCTCGTTTGAGGTCGCGATCAGTGGAACGTGGTGAACGAGTCGAGGTGACCGAACCCTTCCGTGATGGCGATGAAAATCAAGTACCCAATGAACAGAATGTAAGGGGCGAGGATGGCCTTCTTCATGTTGGAGCGTTCGTCGCCGAGGTGCATGAAGACAAGGACGATGTACGCCGCCTTCACCAAGGTCATGACGATGAACGTCCACTTGATGGCTGTCCACGTGAAGGTCTCGGCGCGCTTGAAGTACACCCCCATGCCGACTTCGACGGCCGTGATGGCGGTCAAGAGGGCCGTTACAAACCAAATTTTCTTGCGGATCGCGGCACCAGCTTCTTCGCTGTGGTGCGCCGCCATGGCGTAGCTGTCGTTGACAATGAGGTCGTCGCGTTCCATGTCAGATGAGGTAGAAGAAGGTGAAAACAAAGACCCAAACCAGGTCAACGAAGTGCCAGTACAACCCGGTCTTTTCCACCATTTCGTAGTGGCCACGACGCTCAAACACGCCATTCAACGCCATCAAAAAGATGATGATGTTGATGACCACTCCGGAGAACACGTGGAACCCGTGGAACCCGGTGATGAAGAAGAAGAAGTTCGCGTAGGTCTGCTGTGCAGCGTATTCGCTGTCTTCGAGGTTGGCGCCGAAGGCGAACACATCGCTTCTGGCGTTCCACAACTTGGCCGCTTCTGCACCCGACACTTCTTGTTCGTTTTCCACGTACTTGTTGAGGCTCAAGCTGTGCAGCTCAGCCGTGTGTTCGTGCTCCCCGTATTGCGTCAAGGTGATGTGGCCGCCGTCGGCGTGCAACACCGTGTTGGGGTCGCCGTTGATCCAAGGTTCAGCCAAGTGGCCAAAGTGGTGGTCCATGAAGACCAATTCCCCTTCCGCCAAAGTAAAATTCTCTCCGTTGTCAGCCGTCACGGTCACTTCTTTCGCGAGTTGGAACCCGCCACCTGAACCGTGGATGAAGTGAGACCATTCCCAGGCTTGAGAACCGAGGAAGAAGAAGCCGCCCACGATGGTGGCGCCCAACCACTTCAGCACGCCTGCCTTGTCGTTGCGGTGTCCTGACTCCACGGCCAGCACCATCGTCACGGAGGAGACGATGAGGATGAACGTCATCAAGGCCACGTAAATCAAGGGGTATTGGCCCTCCAAGCCAGGGAGAGCTCGGAACACTTGTTCCCCAATGGGCCAAGCATCTTCAGACGTGGCACGAGAAAACCCGTACGCCGTCAGCAACCCGCCAAAGGTGAGTGCATCGGACACGAGAAAGAACCACATCATCATTTTCCCGTACGTCACAGAGAACGGGCTTTGACCTCCACCCCAAAGGACTTCAGTCGGAATCGTTTCGGTGTTTCCAGCCATGGCTTGAAATTGTGACGCGAAAATAGGGCAATCCCTTTAGGTCTACTAGGAAGAATCAGTCCAAATCGCAGCTTCTGTCCACAACCCTCAGTGCATGAGGAACAAGAAGGCAAAGAGGTAGAGCCAAAGCAAGCCGAGAAAGTGCCAGTAGATGCCCGTCGCTTTGAGGCGCACCGCGTCGCCCTGGTGAATGACTCCCGTGTAGAGGCGGATGCCGTTGACCACCAGGTAAACGAGCCCAAAGACCAAGTGCAGGATGTGCACCATCACCAGCGCCCAGATGTACCCGCCGCCGCTGTTGGACGACTGCAGAACTTTGGTCGTAATGGGCTGCACCATCAGCGCATCGTCCGGAGCGTAGAGTTCACCGCGCGCGGCGTCGTGAAGCAGCACCTGCCCGTCGTACCGGAAATCGTAGTCCTGGCCGTATACGGCGTTGCTTTCGTACATCGCCGCGAGGTTGTTCCACCGGAAGGCCGTTCCACGGTCCGTGTCGGTGGTGTCCCAGCCCATGCCGACCTCGGCGAGGTCTTTCCACCCCTCGGCCTGCGTGACCGTGAAGCCGATGCCCAGCACCAGGGTGAGGGCCAACCCAACGAGTCCCTGTTGCGTGGAACCGGCCTTCACGGCACGAGTCGCCCACCAGAGCGTCGCGCTGCTCAACGCGATCAGCGCGTTGCTCGCCCAAAACATGCTCGGAGCAGGCACATGCACCCAGAACTGCCCCATGTTGCTCACGATGTAGGCCGAGGTGAACCCGGCAAACAGCATGGTCACCGCAAAGACGATGAAGTACATCAACATGGTTTTGGTGCGGTCCCGCACTTGGCCGTCAAGGCCTTCAAACACGTGTTCACTCATGGGGTCAATGGATTTTGTCGAGGACGTAGACGATTTGGACCAAAGGCAAGTACACGAAGCTGGCAAACATCAAATGCCGGGCGGCATCGAGGCTGAGCTTGCGCAACAATTGTAACGCAAACCACGAGAAGCCGATGCCAGCTGCCGCACCCACCGCCAAGGCAACATCTCCCACCATGGGTTGGTTCAGCGCCCAGGGCAACATGCTCGCTGGAATGCAGAACAAGGTGTACAAGAGGATGAGTTGGGCGGAACGAGCGGTTCGGCCCGCGTTGAAGGGCAACATCTTGTAGCCGGCCTTCAAGTAGTCGTCGTGGGCGAGCCATGCGATGGCCCAAAAATGCGGAAACTGCCACATGAATTGCACCGCAAAGAGCGTTCCCGGTTCAATCCCGAAGTCTCCGGTCGCCGCGACGTACCCGATCATCGGCGGCAACGCGCCGGGAAACGCCCCGACGAAGACCGACAGGCTCGTGCGTGCTTTCAGCGGCGTGTAGATGAAGGCGTAACTGAAAATCGCGGCCACGCCCAGCCATCCGCTCAGAGGGTTCAGGCTGAAGAGGCATGCGAGGCCCACGGCAGCGGCTCCCAAACTCCAAATCAGGGCTTGCGTCACCGACATGCGGCCGGCGGGAAGGGGACGGTTGGCGGTGCGCTTCATGAGCCCGTCGACGTTGCGTTCCAGAATTTGGTTCAGGCCGTTGGACGCGCCGGTCAAGGCGTAGCCGCCCACCGTCAGCATCAGGAACGTCCGGATGTCCATGGTTTCCGTGGCCATGAACCAACCGAGCACCGCGGAAAGCACGACGAAAAATCCGAGTCGGAGTTTGAACAACGTAGCGAGGTCGCGGTGCATGGGTGGCAAAGCTACAGCAGGAAGCTCGGGCCGTCGGTGCTTGCGGTCACCAATCGCGCTCGTCTAGGACACGGGATTGACGTACCCCGAGTTCGAGACGTCCCGTGTCCCAAGGGTCCTGCCAGGCGCCGGGCGCGGTTTGGGTTTCGAGGCGCATCCAGGCACGAACAAACGCCTCGACGCCGCCTACGCCGTACCGTTCCCCAAGAGGCATGCTCAGGTCGAGCTCGAGGCGGGAGAGGTCCGATCTTGAACCCTGAAGAAGGTCGTTGCCGTCTTCCCCTGCGCGTTCCGAAAACGACGTCCACGGCATTTCTCCCGCTGCAAAGGCCAGCAGCGCCTCCCCGCCCCCCAACGACCGCCCTTGAACGCGTCGCAAGAAACTCACACGCAACGTGTACGTGTCGCGAAGCACGGTTCGGAGCCGCACCCGACCTTCCACAAAATTGCCGCCCGCCGGATGTCCCAGGGGTTGGTGGAGGTGCGAGTAGGACAGTGGGAGGGTGTTGTGAGTGTAGGTCCAAGGCCGCACCGCTGCACCTTCCACCAACCACCCAAATTTTCCGGAACGACTCACCGAAGTTGCGCCCACCAACACCCCCCATTTGTTGCCCCACCACCCGTTGCCTTCCAGGAGTTTGGAGACGAGCAACTCGTCGAACAGGAGTTGGCCGTACGAGGTGAAGTGCTGGCCCCGGCGCAGCCGGGTGCGGTGGGACAGTTGGGCCCCAAGGAGGGCGTTGTCCGCGGAACCGAGGCTGTATTCCCGCGGGCGGAAGGCCGCCAAGGGAACGAGGTAATGCGGTTCGAGGCGCCCTCGGAACGCCACGTCGTTCGCGCGCCATTTCACCGCCCCAAAAAGCGCCCCGCTCCAACCGGCCCCAAGATCAACCTCGGTCCATTGGGCCGCGAGCCACCCCGTCTCGACGGTGTCGGCCTGCACGTGCCGAGTGCGAAGCAGGACCTGGCTGTACTGCACCACCCCCGCGTCGACCCACAGCCGCGCCCCCAGCGCCGGCGCCATGTGGCGGTCCAAGAACAACGACCGCGCCCCCCGACCCCAGTGGTGGCTTTCTTGCCCCACCCGGAATGCGACAGAAGGCGAAATCGACCAGGAAACTGCGCCCTCGAGCCGTTCGACGGAAGCGGTGGATTCGTTCAGGAGCGCGGCCCTACCAAGCCCGTCCATCGAGCCGTGGTCTGCCACTTCGCGGGCCATGGGGAACCCGAGAGGAATGCGCCACCGTGAGGCGGCGAGGTGGTAGGCGCCGCGGTTCAGAAAGGTGCCCGAAGTTCCCAGGCCGATGGCGGTGCTTTGGGCTCGGAAGTCGCCAAGGATTTGGCGAGCTTCGCCAACCACCGCGAGGCCGTCAAAGCTGCTCGAAGTGGGCTGAAGGGAGGCGGGACGGTTCCAGGCCGTGCTAGGTTGAACGCTGGGCACCATCACGTTGGCGCTGTCGGACGCGGCACGCACCACCCAAGCGGCTTCGTCCAACGGCAAATGCCACGAAGTCGAAGTGGGAGCTTGGGCCCACGTCAACGAACCAACCCAAATCCATCCGAATGCGGCCAAGCCGCCCGATTGAATCCGCTTACGCCACACGTCGAGGGCCCTGGGGTTTTGGCTGGGAACTCTCCTCGCCCAGGTCTTCTTCAGAAAGGCTGGAAACCCCCAAGCCGGTTTGGATCAAAACCGAAGGAATCGCGGCCACGCCGAAGGCCAGTCCCAGCAGAAGTACGAATTGTTGGGTGACATTCAACCCTCCCCAGAACGAATTGGGTTTGAACGCCAACACCACGAAGAGCAGGCTGTACATCCACAAAGCCGCCGAGCTCAAGCGGTGCCCCCAACCGAGCTTCATCAGCAGGTGGTGAATGTGACGCCGGTCAGGCGAAAACGGAGAGCCGCCTTTCAAGACGCGCAACGTGAAGACGCGCAAGGTGTCGACGAGGGGGTAGGCCAACAGGCACATCGCAGCCACCGGCCGAACGACCCCAGGCAGGGCAGAGGCTTCGGGAGTTTGGACCACGTTCACCGCCATGACGTACGCCATGAAGCCCAGCAGCAGCGACCCGCTGTCCCCCATGAAAATCTTGGCAGGATTCAAGTTGAACAACAAGAAGCCCGCAAGCGCACCCACCATCGAGGACGCGACAATGGCCGAGGTGGCGTCACCGGTCCAATGCGCCCACATGCCAAACGCCGACATGGCCACCAACCCGTAACCGCCGGCCAAGCCGTCGATGCCGTCAATCAAATTGATGGAGTTGACGATGACGACGTACACGAACAACGAAAACACGGAGCTGACCCCAAACGGCAGTTCGTGCAGCCCAAAGAGCCCGTCAAAATTGTCGATGCGCAGGTTGAGACCGAGGACCAAGAACCCACCAATCGCCACGTGAACCATGAGTTTCTTCACCGCAGCCATCCCCATGATGTCGTCTTTCAGGCCCATGAAAAAAATCGGCACCGCGGCGCCAAGGACGCCGAGCCAACGAAGGGAAGTCCAGCCAAAAGAGTCCGAAAGCGCGAAAGACACCAACGCGCTGCACACCGTCGCCGCAAACAGCATGACTCCGCCTACGGTTGGAACCGAGCGGTGGTGAAGTTTGCGCGCTTCGCTGGGTTCGTCGACGAGGTGTTTGCGTTTGGCCACCATGATCAGGGAAGGCATGCCAAACAGCACCACCAAGAACGCCAGCGTAGCAGGGAGCATCAACGAAGTCATGGTGCGTCAAAGGTAGGTGAGCCCGGGGTCATGCCGAGTCGGTGTGTGACCCCAACCCGAAGACGTGCCCCTTCGAAGGGCAGGTACGGGTGGGCGGCGGCCCGCCAAACCTCCACGCCAAGCGTGGCGGAAAGCGGCCACGTGCCTTGAATGCGCCATCCGAGCCAGGCTTCTGCGGCGCGGGAGGCCCCCGCTGACAAGCCCCGACCGCCCACTTCAAGGTGATTCCAACTGCGCGTTCCTTGCACTTCGATGCGCCACAAGGGTTCGTCCGTTCCAGCGGGCCGAAGCACGTCGGAGAGCGGCGTTCCGGCGTTGCGCATGACCGTTCCGGCGACGGCCGGCAACCGGGTCAAGGACAACGCACCCCGAAGTTCTCGGTCAGGCCGCCACTCCGCCGACAGCCCCCATCCTTGGTGTGTGGTCCATTCCGCCGACACGCGCAGATCTGCGCTTTCCACCTTGGACGAAGTGACCACGCTCGCCCAAGGTTGCCAGCGAAAAGCGCTGTCGGAGGACAATTCTCCGACCCAAGGCCGAGCGCGAGCGGCTCCGGCGAGCGCCCCGAGGTTCGAGTGCGGCGAGAAAGACAAGGTGGAACTTGACCACACCGCGTCTGTTTGACGAAACAGACTTTCGGTGGATCCTCCGTCCGGCCCGCGTTCTGTACCAGTCCACCGCGCGGCCGTGGCCGACCACGTCCAGTTGGGCCGCTTCCACGCGACCGAGCCGTGTGGGAACGATGCCGCGCGGCCGGAAAACGTGAGCTGGGAAGGCAAATCGCCCCAACTCACTGGGGCGTACGCAACCGACCACGATAAGCTGTCCTGAGAACCAAGCGCTTGAGAATGGGTGGTTTGCACGCGGGCTCGCGCGACGTCAACGCGTCCCCCAGCGGTGGTTTTGGCCCGCCCCCACCCAGGCAGTGCGCTGAGGTCGGCGACGGTCAACAGATCCCAGGCGGCCGGGATGCCTTGAAGCTCTTCCAGGCTCCCGCTGACCTCCCAAACCCCGTCCAACCGCGCCTCAAATCGGGCGCCGCGCAGGTTGTCCCAGGGTTCCGTCAATTCCTGTTCGGCGGCACTCGAGGCGGTCCCCACCACGTGCCGAATGGTGATCCAGGGATCCAGAGTCAGGTCCAAGTGCGGTGTCTGCCACGTCAACAAGTGTTCTTGCACGGACCACGCCACGTTGCCGGGTTGTGGCCCCCAAGAATCCTGGCGTGCGTCGTCTTGGCCGCAAACGGCCGCGCATGTCGTCCAAAGCAGGAGCCCACCCAGCGCACGTGCCGGAATCATCCGCGCAGGACTTCGTGTTGGAGGGCGTGCTGGAAATCAACGTAAACCGCCTCGATGCCGCGTTCGAGCGGGGTGGTTGCGCGCCAGCCCAGGGCGGTCATTTTCGACACGTCCAGGAGTTTGCGCGGGGTGCCGTCCGGTTTGGTCGTGTCCCAGACCAGTTCGCCTTCGAACCCGACGACACGGGCCACCGTTTCCGCCAGTTCCTTGATGGTCACGTCTTCGCCGGTGCCTACGTTGACCCATCCGGCGTCGTTGTGAACGTCCATCAGGTGAAGGCACGCTTGGGCGAGGTCGTCGACGTGAAGGAATTCTCGGCGCGGGGAGCCCGTGCCCCAACAAACCACTTCGGACGCGCCGTTCACCTTGGCTTCGTGAAAGCGCCGAACCAGCGCCGGAAGCACGTGGCTGTTCTCCGGGTGGTAGTTGTCGCCCGGCCCGTAGAGGTTGGTCGGCATGGCACTGATGAAGTTGCAACCGTGCTGATCTCGGTAGGCGTCGCAGAGCTTCAGGCCCGCGATTTTGGCGATGGCATAAGGCTCGTTGGTGGGTTCGAGTGCGCCGGTCAGGAGGACGTCTTCGGACATCGGTTGGGGCGCGTGTTTGGGGTAGATGCAAGAACTGCCCAAAAACAGCAATTTCTCGACCCCCGCCTGGCGGCTGCCCTCAATCACGTTCGCTTCCATCATCACATTGTCGTACAGGAAATCGGCCTTGTAAGTGTTGTTCGCGTGGATGCCACCCACCTTCGCCGCTGCGAGATACACCTGGGCCGGCCGCGTTTCTTCGAGAAATGCGTGCACCGCGCGCTGGTCGCGCAAGTCCAATTCCGAAAATGTGCGCGTCACAAGGTTGGTGTGCCCGCGCGCTTCCAGGGCACGGACAATCGCCGAGCCCACCATGCCGCGGTGTCCCGCAACGTAAATCGGTACGTGAAGATCCAAGTTGGACATGGGCCGAAGGTACAACCGCGTGAAGGGAATCAGTCGGCGTGCTGCAGCGCGTGACGGAGGCCGTCTCCCACCCACGTAAATGCCAGCACCAAGCTCGCAATCAGCGCGCCAGGAACGAGCGCAAGCCAGGCGTGGTCGGTGGTCAGCAGGTGGGCGTGTTCCTTGACGATGTTGCCCCAGGAGGGCATGGGGATTTGGGCTCCCACGCCGAGGAAACTCAAGCCAGCTTCGATCAAAATGGCCGCTGCAAAATTCGCCGCGCACACCACCACGAGTGGCCCGACCGCGTTGGGCAGCATGTGCCGCAACATGATTCGCCACGCCGGCAAATCGAGCGCCTCCGCAGCCTGCACGTACGCCTGCTCCCTCAAGCTGAGGAATTGCCCGCGGACAATCCTGGCAACCTCCACCCACATTGTGAGTCCGATGGCGAGAAACACTTGCCAAAAGCCTTTTCCAAACGCCAGCGTGATCGCCAACACCATCAAAAGCGTCGGCACCGACCACATGACTTGCAGGAACCATGAAATGACGGCATCAACTCGACCTCCCAGGTACCCTGCCAGCCCTCCAAGAACCAACCCCAGCAGCAAGCTGATGAGCACGGCACCGGCACCCACCGACAACGAAATTCCGCTCCCGGCCATCAGGCGGCTCAAGAGATCGCGTCCGTAACGGTCGGTTCCGAGCCACGCGACGTGGGTCGCGCCTGCTTCGTCTTGCCATTCCGTTCCGGGCGCCAGCATGCCTCGGTCGAGGTGCTGGTCGTTGGCCATGGGGGAAGGGTCGGGCCGAAGCGGACTGCCCACCACGGCGACCGACAGCCACAGGACAATCCAAGCTGCTCCCAGCGTGGCCATGCGATGGTTCCAAAACGCACTCACGGGACGCAAGTTCGGCCTTTCCACGTTGGTTGCGACGCGATGCCCCAAGGACGCAGCGCCCCGGTCCTGGCAAGGAGCAAGAACGGTACCTGAAGCGGTTGCGTCACTCCGAGTACAACCCAGTCAACAACCCCGGCTTTTACTCCAAATTCCCGCGCCACGGGCCAAGCGTACATCACGTTCATCGCCGTCACGACGCCCCACCACGTTCCCGCCCAGACCCAGCTCACATTGTCGATTGCCGCCGCGGCAAAGGCGATCAACCCCCATTGCAGAGCAGCCATCGTGCCCATCCAGAGTGCGGTGCGCTTGGCTTCCCACGGGTAGTGGCGGGTTTTCCCCGCCCACCTCAAGCGCTGACTGACCCACTCTTGAAGGGACCTTGCACCAGGGGTCCAAACCCGAGCTTGGGGATCCGCTAGCCAAAGCACCTTGTGGCCCGCTGCGTTCAACGCCTGCACGACCAAGGTGTCGTCACCGGAAGGCCCAAGTGATCGCGTGTCGGGGTACGTTGCGGGTCGAAAAGCAAAGTTGGCGCCCGACGCAGACCCTGCTCGCCCTCGAGCGAGCTGCCCAGCGGACCACCCCATTTGTGCGGCGAAATCGAGCGCCTGCAGGCGGGCGCCCAAGGTTGGATTTGCATCCCGTTCTTGGAGCACCACCGGCCCCGCCACGCAGGCCACCGTCTTGCCGACCCGTGACAGCTGGGCATGCCACGCTTCCGCCCAGCCCGCACCCAGGCGCACGTCGGCATCCAAGGTGACCGCCCAGGGCGTGCTCACGTGCTGCAGCCCTGAAAGCAGAGCCGACTTCTTTCCTTTGCCTTCATTGAGGATCAACGTCAAGCGTCCGGCTCGCGCAAGGCCGTGGTTTTGCGCCACAGCCGCGGTTTCGTCGGTGCTGTGGTCGTCGACGAGCACGACCGAAAAGGGGACGCTCGCAGATTGCAAGGCCAAATCGTCGAGAAGCCCCGGGAGCCGATTCGCCTCGTTTCGCGCCGGGATGAGCACCGTCAAGGCCGTCGGTTGGGGTGGGTCTGCCGGCTTCGTTGCTCGCGCCAAGCGCCACCCGCGTGCCCATCGCAACAACACGGCTGCGTGCAGGACCAAGGCGCCAACGCTGATGGCCACGGCCGTCATGGGCGGGGCGTGAGAAAAAATCCTCCCAAAACTGCGGAGCCCACCCGATTGACCACCCACAACACGAACGTGGCGACCACCACGCTTGGAAGCTGATCGTCGAACGCCCAGGTGGCGGCGGCTTCACGCACGCCCAACTCGGCGGGCCAAGGAAGGGTGCTGATTGCGCACCAGACGGCAGCAATTCGGGGAAAGCCCTCCGTCCACATGAGGTCCGTGGTCAGCGCACCCCAACCGGTCAAGCACAACAAATACTGCATGGCGAACACGGCGTAGCGCGAGACACTCAACGCAAGTACCGCAAGCCCGGCACCTGCACGCACGAGAATCGTGCCTGAGATCGCTGCCCCAATGCCCAACGCTGCCCCTGCCGCGGAATGCCCCCACACAACGAGGGCGGGGACGGCCCAGGCCCACGTTGCCCAACCTTGGGCTGCAGCTCCCCGAGCAAAGGCTTTGGCCCCCGCCCCCACCGAGAGGTGGTTGGCGCGTGAAGCCACGAGTCTGCCGGCGCCGTCGGCGAGTCGAAAAGGGCCGAGAAGGGCCCAGGTTTGGCCGGCAAGAACCTCCCTCCACGCCTCGGACCAGGTTCTTGAGGCTTCGTGTCCCGAAAGTTTCCGCCACTTGGCCACTTCCAGTGCCAAGTTCACAGGCCAAAGCGCCAGCACTGCTCCGAGGTGCCACGGCACCGCGACGCGTGTTTGGGCCATGGCCTCCCACCCGCCGTGGGACACCAGCACCGCTGCCACGGCAGCCCCCGAAGCGCAGGTGGTTGCCCAAGACAGCGCCGTGCGATGTTCACGAACCCATGCGGAAGCTTTTTCAGCGGATGGGCGCCAAGCCTCCTTCAGGGCGACGTACTTTGTGGTGACGAACGCAGCGTTCATTTGGCCTCCAAGTTACCCATGAGCAAGCCCAACCCCGCGCCCGAGCGCATCATCCTTGGCATCGACCCTGGCACCACCATCATGGGCTACGGCGTCATCCGGTGCCGCGGCAAAAACGACGTGGAGCTGGTGGAAATGGGGGCACTTCATTTGAGCAAATACAAGGACCACGCGCTGAAGTTGAAGAAGATCTTCGACCGAGTGTCCGGGCTGATTGAGAGCCACGCACCCGACGACTTGGCGGTGGAGGCGCCCTTTTTTGGCCAAAACGTCCAGTCCATGCTCAAGCTCGGCCGCGCCCAAGGCGTCGCCCTCGCCGCCGCCCTCGCCCACGAAATCCCCGTGGCGGAATACGCCCCGCGTCGCGTGAAGCAGGCGGTTACGGGAAGCGGTGCGGCTTCCAAAGAGCAAGTGGCGGGCATGGTTCAGCGCACCTTGTCGATCCCGCAGGGGGACATGCCCAAGGACCTCGACGCCACCGACGGCCTGGCCGTGGCGCTGTGCCACCATTTTCAGCTCGCCACCCCGCGCATGCAACGTGGCGGCGGCGGTTGGAAGGCGTTTTTGGCCGAAAATCCCGACCGGGTTCGGTCTTGAGGTCGATTTTTTACCTCTTGAAACCCCGGTAAAATGGGCGGTTTCAGAAATTAATCGAAGTTTTTTTAAGCGAATCGCAACCTCTCAGGATGCGGTCCCGTTAAAGAACCCTGAAGCGCAAGCTTCGATAACAGTTTACTTGTTTTCATTCAACAGTGGGAGGGTCGCTCGACGGAGTGGCCCTCTTTTTTTGTGGACGTTTTTAGGCCAGGTCGGTCGCGAGGGAATCCCCCGATGGCCTTGCCGAGGCCAAATCCCGTACCAGGCAGCCCAGGGACAGATTTTTTCTCACCCCTTGAACCCTCCGTAAAATGGGTGTCTTGGAAAAACTCGATTTTTTTTGCGCGAACTGTAACTTCTCGGGATGCAGTCCCGTTAAAGAACCCTGAAGCGCAAGCTTCGATAACAGTTTACTTGTTTTCAT
>JBMZHG010000020.1:23950-35347 GCA_049616325.1 Flavobacteriales bacterium
TTCAACAGTGGGAGGGTCGCTCGACGGAGTGGCCCTCTTTTTTTTGTACCCCACCTCAGACCCGGGCGAGGGCGTCGTCAATGACGCGCGAAATCAGCGACGTTTTGTCGATGCCGACGACCGCGGCTTGCTGCGGAATGATGCTTCGAGCGCTGAAGCCCGGCACCGCATTGATTTCAATGACGTGAGGTGCGGCACCTTCCTCCATCATCATGTCCACCCGAGCCATGCCTTTAAGGTGCATGGTTCGGTAGACCGCCAGCGCAGTTTCTTGGAGAGCCAAGGTCGCGTTCTCGTCGATTTCTGCGGGCGTGATTTCGTGGCTTTGGCCGTCGTATTTGGCCGCGTAGTCAAAAAACGCGTTGTGCGACACAATTTCTGTCACTGGAAGTGCCTGCAATCCGCCCAATCCATTGGGAACGACGCCGCAAGTGAATTCTCGCCCGGCCAGCAAGGCCTCAACCAACACCGTGCTGGTGCCCGTCGAGCGCGCGGCTTCAATCGCAGGCCACAATTCGTTCGCTTCTTCAACCCGGCTGATGCCAATGCTCGACCCCGATTCGTTGGGTTTCACAAAGCAGGGAAGTCCAAGTTCTGCGACGATCTCCTTCACGCGAGTTTCGTCCCACGTCTCCGACAGCAAGCATTCCACGGACCTCGCTACAGGAAGGCCTGCGTCCCGAAGCAAAGCGGTGGTCCATCCTTTGTGAAAGGTGGTGGCCATAACGCGAGGGCTGGCCGTGGTGTGCGGAATTCCGCACAAATCGAGGTGGGCCTGAAGCAGGCCGTCCTCTCCTGGGGTTCCATGCACCATCACAAACGCCAAGTCGGCCGTGAGGTTCTTGCCGTCCGAGGCAACAAACCCAAGCGTTTGACGGTCGACGATCCTGCGGGCTTGATCGTCGCCTTCTTGCGTCCACCAACCGTCGCGGTCGATGTGGACGAGATACGGGTGGAAACGATCGCGGTCGATGTGCGCCATGACCATGGCGGCACTGCGGCGGCTGACGTCAGCTTCGCCGGAAAAACCACCGGCGAGGACAGCGATGTGGAGGGGAGAGGAAGCGCCCATGCTTCCTCAAAAGTCAGGCGGTTTTGGTCCCGTTGACCTGCAGGCGTTCGCGAAGTTTCAACACGTCGCGTTGAACGGAGGCCACATTGGGACCGGTGACGGTCACGTGCCCCATCTTCCGGTGCGGTTTGACTGTCGACTTGCCGTAGAGGTGCACATGCACGTTGGGCCATTTCAAAACCTCTTCCAGGCCAGTGTACACAGGCTTTCCATGCGCATCGGCAGCCCCAATGAGGTTAAGCATTGCGCTCGCGGGGTGGAGGGGGGACGTGTCACCCAAGGGTAGGTTCAGCACGGCGCGGAGATGTTGTTCAAACTGCGAGCAGACGTTCCCCTCAATGGTGTGGTGGCCGCTGTTGTGGGTTCGCGGGGCCACTTCGTTGACCCAAAGTGCGCCGTCCCGATCCAAAAACATTTCGACCGCAAGCAGCCCCACAAAATCCATGGAGGTCACCACGTCAAGGGCGAGCTGCCGAGCTTCGGCTTCGAGCTGTGCGGAAATCGCCGCAGGGGCCATCAGGTGGTCGACCAAATTGACCTCGGGGTTGAAGACGGCCTCCACCACAGGATACACGGCCGTGGCACCGGAGGCGTTTCGCGCCACGATGACGCTCAGTTCTTTGTCGATGTCAACGGCTTTTTCCAACACGCAGGGAGCGTCAAAACCGCGTTCGGCGGCCTCCTCTTCGGAACGCAACACCTGAACGCCCTTGCCGTCGTAGCCGCCTTTGCGGAGTTTTTGGACCACCGGAAAGCCCAGCGCCCCAACTTCCGCGAGGCCTTCGATGAGTTGGTAGGCGGCGCTTGGAATGCCCCAACGTTCGTAGGCTTGTTTTTGGAGCCCCTTGTCTTGAATCAACGAGAGGTGGGCAGGCCGCGGTACGACTTCAACGCCGGCGTCCGCCAAGGCTTGCAACCCCTCTACGCTGACGTGCTCGATTTCCACGGTGATGACGTCAAGGTCCTCCCCAAATTCCCGCACGGCGAGGGCATTTTGAAGGTCCCCTTGGACGAATCGGGACGTGAGGTGGCGGCAAGAGGCTTCCTCGCTCGGGTCCATCACTTCGACGCGCACGTCCCAATTCATGGCTTCTTGGATCATCATCCGGCCCAACTGCCCGCCTCCCAACACGCCAACGCGCAGAGATGGACCGACGGGGGGGAGTGAGGGAGAGGAAGCGGAATTCATGGCGCAAAGATACCCGCGTTGAGGAGGGAGCAAAAGCGCATTTTGTGCGAAGTTTGGCGCATGGAATTCTTGACCGACACGGCGTTTTTGGGCAACCCCCTCCTGGAGTGGGCCCAAGCGATGGGCTACTTTGTGGGAAGCGCGGTTGTGGCGCGCATCGTATACATGCTTTTCAAAAGCGTGTTTAAGCGGCTTGCCGCCAGAACCCAAAACAAGTGGGACGACGTCCTTGTCGACCAAATCGAAGAGCCCATCGCGCTTGGCATTGTGATTCTTGGCTTTTGGCTGGGGTACGAGCATTTGCACTTTGGGGAAAACGTGGACCAATTCATGGAGCACGTGTTTCAAATTCTCATTGCGATTGACATCACTTGGTTGGTGGCGCGGCTTTTGGATTCCATCGTAAGCAACGTCATCCTGCACCTTGACGAGCGTACGGACGGGGACACGGTGGCCCAATTTGGCCCCATCCTTCAAAAGACGCTGCGATCGTTGGTGTGGATCCTCGGGATCATCTCGGGCCTGACCAACGCAGGGTACGACGTCGGCGCGCTCCTTGCCGGCGTTGGAATTGGTGGTTTGGCCATGGCCATGGCGGCCAAGGACTTCGTGGCCAACATCTTTGGCGGCATCACCGTCTTCATTGACAAGCCCTTCGGCGCGGGCGACCGCATCAAGGTCAATGGAATCGACGGAACCGTCCAGGAAATCGGCATCCGCTCGACCCGAATCAAGACCCTGGAAAACCGACTCGTAACCATCCCCAACCACCAGTTCACGGATCAGGTAGTGGAGAACGTGACGGCCGAGCCCTCGCGCAAAATGAAGGTCGTGCTAGGCCTCACTTACGACACGACTCCGGAACAAATTGAACAGGCCTTGTCCATCCTCACCGACATCGTGTCCGAGGCAGGCCGAACGGAAGATGAGTACACGGTGTGGTTCAGCGGGTTTGGGGATTTCAGCCTCAACGTCAGCGCCATCTACTTCATCCGCAAGGGCGAGCATTGGGCGCATGTCCCCAACGACGTCAACCTGGAGATCCTCAAGCGTTTCAACGCCGCAGGGCTCGAATTTGCGTTCCCAACCCAGACCTTGCACGTCGAAAGCGTCAAGTCGTCCTGAACCGTCGTGAGCCTGTGCGCGAGCCCCAGGAACGCGCTTCATTTGAACGTTGTACCTTGTTCGCCATCACCTGCGAGACATGAATCAGTACGACGTCGTCATTCACATGAATGAACCGCGCTATTGGGCGCTGCTATTGGCAAGCTTGTTGGCCGGATTGGCCTTGCACTGGCGGTTCAAATCCTTGGATGAAGACCGGAAGGACCGCGCCTTGATTCAAATGGGTTGGGTCCTCATCGCCCTTCAAGTGGGTTACCAATTGGTCATGGCGTTGGACCCTGCGTTCGAGTGGACCGTGCACCGCAGCCTTCCTTTGCATTTCTGCGGAATCAACATTTGGCTGGTGTCGCTGAACTGTTTTTGGCGCAACCGCACGGTTTTCTTGTTCACCGCATTCATGGGCACCATCGGTGGATTTCACGCCATCCTGACACCTCAGCTGACCGTCGGGGACGACTTGCCAATTCTGATCCACTACTACATCAACCACGCGGCCCTGGTGTTTGTGCCGGTCGTGATGTCTCAAGTGTATGGGATGCGGTTTCCCAAATGGGGTTGGGTCAAGGCTTACTTCATTGCGGCAGCGGCCAGCACGTTGATGGCGGGCGTGAACTACGCCTTGAACACGTGGTGCCCGAGCGACGTGTTGGCCAACTACATGTACATGACCGAGCCGCCCAAAGCGGACAACCCGTTCGTCTTTCACGACCTCGCTTGGCCGTGGTACGTGCTGCCTTTGCACGCAGCTTTGGTGCTTCACCTTCTAGTGCTCAACGCGTTGTACCGCTGGCGTTTCCCAGCCTCAGGCCCAGACGCAGTCGCAGCACAACGAGGTGAATTCGTCGAAGGCAAGCTGCATCTCTTGCAGTAAGGAATCTTGCGCCAATGCGGAGGTTCTTGGCCGAGACGGCACGGCTTTTTTTCACCACGTGTTCACGAGGTAGTGTAGATGCGGTGACGGCCCGCTATTTTCGGGGTATGCAAGCGTATTTGGACCTCTTAAATCACCTCCTCGACAACGGAGTGAAGCGCGAGGACCGCACGGGGACGGGCACGTTGGGGTGCTTTGGTTACCAGATGCGGTTCGACTTGAGCGAAGGCTTTCCGGTGTTGACCACCAAAAAACTCCACCTGCGTTCCATCATCCACGAGCTGCTGTGGTTCTTGCAAGGCGACACCAACATCGCGTACTTGAAAGAAAACGGCGTGCGGATTTGGGACGAATGGGCAGATGAAAACGGCGACCTCGGTCCGGTCTACGGCTACCAGTGGCGTTCGTGGCCCAACCCCGACGGCACCGCGACGGACCAAATCACCAAGCTTGTCGAGCAGCTCAAGACCAACCCGTACAGCCGGCGCCACGTGATCAGCGCGTGGAACCCAAGCTTCATTGACGAGATGGCGCTGCCTCCCTGCCATTGCCTGTTCCAGTTTCACGTGGCGGAAGGCAAGCTGAACTGCCAGCTCTACCAGCGAAGCGCCGACACGTTCCTCGGCGTCCCGTTCAACATCGCCTCGTACGCTTTGTTGACCATGATGGTCGCGCAGGTGGTGGGGTTGGAGCCCGGGGAGTTTGTGCACACGTTTGGCGACGTGCACCTCTACCTCAATCACGTGGACCAAGCGCGCGAGCAGCTGACTCGTGAGCCTCGGGCCCTCCCCCAGATGATCATCAACCCGGAGGTGACCGACCTGTTCGCATTCACTTACGACGATTTCCAGTTGGTCGATTACGATCCGCATCCTCACATCAAAGCGGCCGTCAGCGTTTAATTCGTCATGCGCATCAGCACCATCGCCGCCGTGGCCAGGAACGGCGTCATCGGCAAGGACAACGACTTGGTTTGGTCGTTGCCGGACGACATGAAGTTTTTCATGGAAACAACCAAGGGCCACGTCGTCATCACAGGTCGAAAGAACTACGAGAGCATTCCGGAGAAATACCGCCCGTTGCGTGGAAGAACCAACGTCGTGGTTACCCGAAACCGCGATTACTTGGCGGAGGGGGCTGTGGTGGTGCACGACCTGATGAACGCCATTGAATTCGCAAGGTCCAAGGGCGAGACGGAATGCTTCATCATTGGCGGAGGCCAAATCTACCAGCAGGCCCTCGACGCCGGAATCGTCGACACGCAATACATCACGCACGTGCATGCCGAACCAGACGGCGATGCGCATTACCCGCTTCGCGCCTGGCATGGCTGGGCGGGTGAGGAGCTCGCACGCCACGGCGGCGACGAACGTCACGACTACGCGTTCGTCGTCACGCGCTACGACCGACCTGAAGAATGAACGACATCGCCCTCGGCATTTCTCACATCACCGACTGGCAGGGGTACGACCACATGCTCTACTTGCTGGCGCTCGTCGCACGCTGTGATTTGAGGCACGCGGGCAAGGCAGCGCTTCTCGCCACGGCGTTCACCGTCGGCCACAGCCTGACCCTCGCCATTGCGTCGCTCGACCTGTTTCGCGTGCCCGGCGACTGGGTGGAGTTCCTCATTCCAGTGACGATTCTGGTCACGGCACTTTGGAATTTGTGGTCTGGAGAAGGAACGGCAAAGCAGCGTCGTTGGACGTACGTGATGGCCGCCGTTTTTGGGCTGATTCACGGCCTTGGCTTCAGTTCCTTTTTTCGCATCTCACGTGACGAGACGGCTGGCTTTGTTGGCGGCCTGTTCCGATTTAACCTCGGCGTGGAAATCGGTCAGCTTGTGATTTTGGCGGTGATGCTCGCGTTGGCCAGCCTTCTTCGTTCGGTCAAGGTTTCGGAACGCGATCAACAGTTGTTCGTGTGCGGGGGAGCCGTGTTTTTGTCCCTGGTGATGGCTTTGGAGCGGATTCCGTGGTGAAGCGCGTGTTGATTTTTTTCGTGCGGGCGTACCAGGTTCTGTTGAGCCCCTGGCTGGGGAGCAATTGCCGGCACGATCCCACATGCAGTCGCTACGCCATCGATGCGCTGGAAGAATGGGGTGCATGGAAGGGTTTGGGCTTGGCATTGCGTCGAATTTCGAGGTGCCACCCTTGGGGGACACAGGGTGCCGATCCCGTGCCGCGTCGGCGCCCGTGAGTCGTACATCCGTTGTAATTTCAGGCCATGAAGTACATGCACAAGTCGTGGCTCTCGGCAGCCCTGCTTGCCGCCGTTGTCGCAACGGGGTGCCACGACCACGAAGACAGCGCTGCTCTGAAGGAGGCGCGCGTTTTGAACGAAGAAACCTCCGAGGTAGGTCGTCAGTTTCACACGCGTCTTGACTTGATTCGCGAGGACTTGGAAGCGCAATTGGCGGCACAGAGCGGGGTCGATGGCCGCGAAGACACCTTCACGCGCGTGTTGGCAAGGCTTGAAGACCTCGATGCGCGTTACGAAACGTGGATGTCCAACCAGGTTCTTCTTCCAGGCGCAACCTGCAACCACGACCATGCTGACGGCGAACACCACCACCATCACCACGAAACTTCGCTCGACGACCTTTCAGACGAAGATCACCTGGCCCTCCAAAAGGCCATACGAGCCGAATTGGACGAGTTGGTGATCGAATTGAACTCCTTGACCCCGTGAAGATGGCGTACGACTTGCCCCAACGTCCCCGGCGCAACCGGAGTTCAGCTGCCGTGCGCGGTTTGGTGCGTGAGACGCATTTGACCCCGGATCACCTGATTTATCCCCTCTTCGTCTTGGACGGCAACACGCGCCGCGAGCCCATCGCCTCCATGCCCGGCATCGACCGTGTCACCGAGGACCACGCCTTGCGTGAGGTGGAGGAAGCGATGAAGCTTGGGGTCTCGTCTTTCGTGCTGTTTCCCGCCGTTGACGACGCACTGAAGGACGCCTCGGCGACCTACGGCCTGTCCCGCGACAACTTCTACCTGCGCATCGCTCGCGCCATCAAGGACCGCTTTCCGGAGGCCTGGCTGATGAGCGACGTGGCCATGGACCCCTACAGCTCTGACGGGCACGACGGTGTCGTGAGGGAAGGCCAAATCGTGAACGACCTCACACTTCCCATCCTGGGCGACATGGCGGTTGTCCAGGCGGAGGCTGGCTTCGACAGCATCGGGCCTTCGGACATGATGGACGGCCGCGTGGCTGTCATTCGTCACGCATTGGACGAGGCGGGCCACACCGACACAGCCATTTTGAGCTACACCGCCAAATACGCCAGCGCGTACTACGGCCCGTTCCGGGACGCCCTCGAGAGCGCCCCCAAGCACGGGGACAAGAAGACGTACCAAATGGATCCCGCGAACCGCCGCGAGGCCCTTCGCGAGGCGGAACTGGACATGGCTGAAGGGGCCGACATGCTGATGGTCAAGCCCGCCTTGTGCTATCTGGATGTGATTTTGGCCCTCAAAGAATTCAGCGACCGCCCAATCGCGGCCTACAACGTGAGCGGAGAGTACGCGATGTTGAAGGCGGCCGCGGAAAAGGGCTGGATCGACTACGAGAAGGCCATGCCGGAAATGTTGATGAGCATTCACCGGGCTGGAGCGGACGTGATTTTAACCTACTTCGCGAAGGAATTCGCACAACGATACCGCGCATGGCACGGATGACGACCCGGCTGGTTCTGATGACGTTGGCTGCCATGGGAGCCTCAGTTGTCGCCTTGGCGCAGTCCGCCGTTAATGTGCGGCTGGACGTTTGGGAAGGGAGTGGCTACCAACCCTGCGAGCCCAGCATTGCCATCGACCCCACAAACCCGGATGTGGTGGTGGGGGGCAGCATCTTGGACAACGTTTACCGTTCCGAAGACGGAGGGACGACGTGGTCCAAGGGCACCCTGAAATCGCCTTTGGGGGTGTTTGGCGACCCGTGCGTCGTTGCAAGCCCAACCGGGGACTTTTACTACCTCCACCTCAGCGACCCGGAAGGGCAGGGGTGGCGCAGCGATGCGCTGCTCGATCGCATCGTTTGTCAACGGTCGAAAGACGGGGGAGCGACGTGGTCCAAGGGGGGAGGCATGGGGCACACGCCGCCCAAGGATCAGGACAAGGAGTGGGCGGCGGTCAATGCCGACGGCAGCCAAATTCATGCGTGCTGGACTCAGTTTGACACCTACGGAAGTGAGGAACCCGGCGACAGCACCACCATCTTGTGCAGTTTTGCCAACGCCAAAGGAAAAAAGTGGTCTCAGCCGGTTCGCGTGAGCGACAAGGCTGGAGATTGCCTCGACGGCGACGACACGACCGAGGGGGCGGTTCCGGCGGTGGGTGTGAACGGGGAGATTTTCGTGGCCTGGGCGCTCGGTCCCTGGATTTACTTCGACAAAAGCCTGGACGGAGGGCTCACGTGGGGGCAGGACCGCATCGTCGCCGACATGGTCGGAGGGTGGGATCAGGAAATTGCGGGCATTGGACGCGTGAATGGGATGCCCGTGACCTGCGTCGACACAAGCTCGGGCCCTCACCGCGGACGCATCTACGTCAACTGGACCGACTCGCGAAACGGCGACAACGACGTTTGGATCACGTGGTCTGACGACGCGGGAGAGACGTGGTCGACCACCCACCGCGTCAACAACGACGGAGCTGACCGGGATCAATTCTTCACGTGGATGTCGGTGGATCCCGTTCGAGGCGACGTGCACGTCGTTTTTTACGACCGCCGTCACAACTCTAATCGCGAAGACGTGTCCACCCACGTGGTGGTGGCCTCAAGCACCGACGGAGGAACCACCTGGATCAACCGCACGGTGTCGGAGTCGCCGTTTGTCCCGGAGGGGAAGGTGTTCTTCGGGGACTACAACAACATTTCAGCCGTGGACGGCCGCGTTCGTCCCATCTGGACCCGAGAAGACGCGGGAGTGCTAAGTGTTTGGACTGCGTTGCTGGACCTTCCCTGAGCCCCCAGCTCCAGAGGTGTCTCACCGCCGTGGAGTACCTCAGCCCCAAGCGTTGCGGATTTTCTCCGCGGTTTCAGCCAATTCTTCTTGAGTCACCTTCAACTTGGGCCGTTCGAAATTGATGTCGGCAACGCTGTTGAGAGGAATCAAGTGAACGTGCGCGTGCGGAACCTCGAGGCCGATGACGGCCTGACCCACGCGCTGGCAAGGCACAGCCGATTCAATGGCAAGTGCGACGCGCTGGCTGAACACGTGCAAATCTCCAAGCAATCCTGGCTCCAAATCCCAAATGCGGTCCACTTCTTGCTTCGGAATGACCAACGTGTGGCCGGTCGCCAGAGGCATGATGTCCAAAAACGCCAAGAAGCGATCGTCTTCGGCAACCTTGTGGCATGGGATCTCCCCGGCGACAATCCGGCTGAAGATGGAGGCCATCAACGGGAGATTTCGAGGATCTCGAACGGGATCACTCCTGCGGGTACGGTCACTTCGGCGACGTCGCCCACCGCCTTTCCAAGCAGCCCCTTGCCGATGGGACTGTCGATGGAGATTTTCTTTTCAGCCAGGTTGGCTTCGTTCTCAGCGACAAGCGTGTAGGTCACTTCAGCTCCGTTCTTTTGGTTTTTGATTCGAACCTTGCTCAGGATGAACACCTTGCTGTTGTCGATGTCTGAATCGTCAATGATTCGGGCGTTCGCAAGAAGGGTTTCCATTTTGGCAATTTTGGCCTCAAGCATGCCTTGTGCTTCTTTTGCGGCGTCGTATTCCGCGTTCTCGCTGAGGTCGCCCTTGTCTCGCGCCTCGGCGATTTGCTGGGAGATCTTTGGACGCTCGACCGTCTTCATTTGGTGGAGCTCATCTTTCAGCTTCTGAAGACCTTCGGCGGTGTAGTAGGATACGTTGGACATGATGTCAGATCAAAAAGAAAGTTCAGATGTGCGCTTCTTCAGCGCGTCGTTCGTGCAAGAGGAAACACAAACAAGAGGGCGCGGGGCCCTCTCGTTCATGCAAAATAGCAAATTTTTCGCCCGTCTCTGTTACAACGAAATTTTCAGCCCGAGCGTATGCGTTCCGTTGAACGGGTTGGTCGTGCGGTAGCTGTAGTCGAGCTTCATGGTAGCTCCTTCACCGGCTGGCAAGTTCAATCCAACGCCTGCAGCGGGACCCGTGTAGGCTGTCGCCACGTCTTGTCCGCCGTCAATCAGGCCTTGCTCCCAGAGGTACCCCCCGCGAAGAACCAATCGGTCGCCCAAGGTCGCCTCCACGCCTCCACCTATTTGGTCTTTGGTGAAGCTGTTGGACACAAATTGACCCGTGGCAGTCACCACGGTGTTGTCGTTGGACACCACGTCCACGGCCACTCCGATGTTGACGAGCGAAGGCAATTCGTACTTCTCAGAACGTTGAAACATGGTCAACGATCCGTCTGCACCTTGCGGCGTTGCCGTGACCGTCAAACCGTCGCCTGCATAGCGCATGGGTGCGCCCACGTTGCGCAAGGCAATGCCAAACTTCAACCGGTCGTCTTCTCCTGTGATGTAGCGAATCCCTGCGTCGAAGCACACCCCGCTCGCACGCACGTTGCTGATGCTTTCGCCAATGATGCGAAGCGTAATGCCGCCGTAGATGGAGTTGGAGAACTCTTTGGAATAGGTTACCCCGATGTTGCTGAACGAGGGGGAGAACGAACCAATGCCGCCTTCAGGCAGGTCTTCGGTGGTGATGGGGATGTCCCCAAAATTCATGCTCGTGACGCTCAAGCCGAGCACGCCGGAGTCGCCCACTTTCGTCGCGAATCCGAGTGAATTCAGCGCAATGCCAGTTCCACCCAAGTACATGCTGTTGGCGAAAGCCAATTCGTTGCGCTGCACAAAGGCCAAACCCGCCACGTTGCTGAACGTGCTTTCAAGTCCGGTCACGGACGCCATGTTGGTTCCAGCCAAGCCGTTGGAAGCCGCCCAAGGGTTGATGAGCAGTTGTCCTGCACCTGCAGATCCTGCACGGTCAGGGTTTCCGGCGAATGCGGTTCCAAGGACCACACAGGCCGCGAGGAGGAGAGATGTATGCTTCTTCATGAGAGGTTGCAGATCAGAAGTTGTCCAAGTCAACAGGTCGCATCACGCCGAACCACTTTCGCACGGCCTGACCGACGTCTGGCACGTCGA
>JBMZHG010000021.1:0-34490 GCA_049616325.1 Flavobacteriales bacterium
CTGGGTCACTCGGCAGGAGGCGAAGCGGGCGCGACCAACGCGACGCTGTCGCGTGGGACAAAGTCGAGCGCCACGCTGTTGATGCAGTAACGAAGCCCCGTAGGTGGGGGGCCGTCCTCAAACACGTGACCGAGGTGACCGCCGCAAGCGTTGCAGACAACTTCCATACGCCGCATGCCGTGGCTCAAATCGACATGCTCCCCGACGCCTTCGGCCGCTGCTGGCGCGTAAAAGCTGGGCCACCCGCTGTTGCTTTTGAATTTGGCTCCGGAATCGAAGAGATGCGCTCCGCAGCCCATGCAGACGTAGACTCCGTCTTCGTCGTGCAGCCAGAATTCGCCTGAGAACCTCGGTTCGGTTCCCTGCTCCCGCAAGACGCGGTAAGCGTCGGGACTCAGCACGCCGCACCAGCTGGACGCGCGTAGGCTGTCGGTGGAAAGGGTGGCTGAATCTGGAGCGGGTTCTTGGGCATGGCATCCCGAGAGGGCCGCGAGAGCCGTCAAGGCGAAAAAGGACAAACGGGTCATGCTTGTGCGAGTTTGGGGGCGAGGTGCTTGGCGGTGAGGGAGTCGACGTTTTGGGCCAAACTTTCGGGTGTTCCAGCATGCACGAGGTTGCCCCCGCGTTTGCCGCCTTCCGGTCCGAGATCAAGCACCCAGTCAGCGCATTTGATCACGTCGAGGTGGTGTTCAATCACCACCACCGAATGGCCCTGCCCCAGGAGGGCTTCGAAGGATTCGAGAAGTTTGGCGACGTCGTGCACGTGCAGGCCCGTCGTGGGCTCGTCAAAGACGAAGAGGGTGTGGCCTTGTCGGTCGCCGCGAGCGAGGAAGGCGGCGAGCTTGATGCGTTGCGCTTCGCCGCCGCTGAGCGTGTTGGAACCCTGGCCAAGGGCCACGTAGCCCAGGCCGACGTCTTGGAGGGGTTGGAGCTTGGCGAGAAGGCGACGGATCGTGGCGGAGGGCTTCTTGCCGGGTTCCGGGGCGAAGAAGAGGAGGGCGTCGTCGACCGTCATGGTCAGGATTTCGTGCACGTTTTTGCCTTGGTAGGTGACCTCCAACACGTGGTCCTGGAAGCGTTTGCCGCGGCATTCGTCGCACAGGAGTTTGAGGTCGGCCATGAATTGCATGCCCACAGTGACGTAGCCTTCGCCTTCGCACGATTCGCACCGACCTCCGGAGATGTTGAAGCTGAAGTGCGAAGGTTTGAGGCCGCGCGCCTTCGCGTGGGAGGTGTCGGAGAGCAAAGAGCGGATTTCGTCAAAGGCCTTGACGTAGGTCACGGGGTTGGAGCGGGAGCTTTTGCCGATCGGGTTTTGGTCCACGAATTCCAGGTGCTCCAGGGTCCGCAAGTCGCCTTCCAGCCCGGAACACCCCTTGGGACTTCCTCCAAACCCGTCGAGTTCCGCTTGGACCGCCGGGACGAGGATTTGGGTGACGAGTGAGCTTTTGCCGGAGCCGCTCACGCCCGTCACGGCAACCAAGGAACGGAGCGGGACGGTGGCGTCAAAGCCTTTGAGGTTGTTGGCTCGAACCTCCTTGAGGACGAGTTTGTCGCGGACCGGCCGGCGTTTGGCTGGCACGGCAATTTGTTGCCTTCCGTTGCGGTAGGCTGCCGTCAAGGAGGGGTGATCTTCATCAAGCTCTGCCAGGCCTTGGTGGGACCCACTGAACACCACTTCGCCGCCGAAGGAGCCTGCAAAGGGCCCCATGTCCACCACGTGATCTGCGGCGGTGACAATGTCGTCGTCGTGCTCGACCACCACCACGGTGTTGCCTTGGTTCCGAAGGCGGTGAAGCACACCGATGAGTTGGGCGGTGTCTTCCGGGTGAAGGCCGATGCTGGGCTCGTCAAGGACGTAGGTGCTGCCAACCAACGCACTCCCGACGCACGAGCTCAGGGCGATGCGCTGAGATTCGCCACCACTTAACGTGGGGCTGCTTCGCAAAAGTGTCAGGTAGCCCAACCCCAAATCGAGAAGGCATTGCAACCGGGATTCGATTTCCCACAACAGACGCTCGGCGACGCGACGGTCGTTCTCGGCCAAATCCCAGCTTTTCAACGTGGCAAGGGCTTCGTCGATTGGCATGGCCAGGAACTGGGGAAGCGTGTGGTCTCCCACGAACACGTTGTGCGTGTCTTTGCCAAGCCGCGTGCCTTTGCAGGTGCTGCAGAGCGTTCTGCCGCGGTAGCGGCTGATCATGACTCGGTTTTGGATCTTGTAGCTCTTGGCCTCGAGGGTGGCAAAAAACGCATGGATGCCTTTGAAATGTGCACATCCGTTCCAGACCAAATCTTGCTGAGCTTCAGTCAACTCGTGCCAAGGAACGTGCACCGGGAGACCGGCCTCGGCGGCGCCCATCAACAGGCGGTCCCGCCAGCGGCCCGTTCGCTCGCCACGCCAAGGCGCCACGGCGCCGTCGTACAGGCTTTTGGTCGGGTCGGGGACGACCTTGTCCGGGTCGATGCCCAGGACGTGGCCGTATCCTTCGCACGTGCTGCACGCACCGACAGGGCTGTTGAAGTTGAACATGTCCGGTGTCGGCTCCGGGAAGAGGATCCCGTCCCGTTCGAACCGGTCGTTGAATTCCCGACACGTGGGCTCACCGTCGTCGCCCACGCTCCAAAGCTGGCATCGTCCGCCCCCTTCAAAGAACGCCGTCTCGACGCTGTCCGCCACGCGTCCGGGGTCTTCTTGAGCCGAGATCGGGGAGAAGCGGTCGATGACCAGCCCGAGAACGGCCTCGGGCTTGACGTCTTCGAGGCGGACAGCCCCGTCTGTGGTCCACACCCGCGAATAGCCCTGTTGTTGCAGGACGCGCAGGTGGTCTTCGGCGGAACGGTCGGCACGTGCTTGCAAGGGAGCGACGACCATCAAGCGGTCGGTGGTGCTCGTCAGGACTGCGTCGACCACGTCGGTTGCGCGGTCTTTGCGGACGACCTCCCCCGAGACCGGGGATCGGGTTTCACCCACCCGCGCGAACAACATGCGCAAGTGGTCGAGGACTTCGGTTCGGGTGCCTACCGTGCTTCGGGGACCGCCGGCGGCACTGCGCTGCTCAATCGCCACGGCGGGGGAGAGGCCGTCGATGCGGTCGACGTCGGGCTTCTCAAGACGGCCCAGGAACTGGCGCGCGTAAGAGCTCAGGCTTTCCACGTAGCGGCGCTGGCCTTCCGCGTACAACGTGTCGAACGCGAGGCTGCTTTTGCCTGAGCCGCTCAGACCCGTCACCACAGTCAGTTTCTCCTTGGGGATGCTGACGTGGACGTCCTTCAGGTTGTGGACGCGGGCGCCGTGGATGTCAATCTTCATTGCAGTTTTTAACACGTCGAAGGTACCTGAGGTTTGGTCTTGCGAGTTAAAAAGAGTACTTTAGGTCTCGTTCGGTTGAACCCTTTTAACGCATCGCGATAGACACACTCGACTCCAGTCCAATTTCATGAAGCTCCTACGCTGGGACCGTCCCGGCGGAAGAACGTGAACTTAAACGAGTTGTGTCATGCATGCATCCCAAACCGACCGCGAGCTCATCCGCGCGTACAGAAACGGCGACGAGCGCTCCTTCGAAACGTTGTTGAACCGCTACCAGCAGGGAGTCTTCACCAAGATTCATTTTGTGGTGCGCGACGGAGAAATTGCCAATGACCTCTTCCAAGACGTGTGGATCAAGGTGGTCCAAATCCTGAAATCCGGCAGGTACGTCGAGGAAGGGAAGTTTGGGCCGTGGGTGATGCGCATTGCGCACAACGCCGCCATCGATCACTTCCGCCGGAACCGCAAGCGCCGCATGGTTCGCCCTACGGACGAGTTCGACATCTTTGAGACGCTTTCTCACGACGCGCCGAGCGTGGAGGAGCGCCTGGTGGAAGGAGAGATCATGGACGAATTGCGCCAGCTGTTGCCGGACTTGCCCGAAGAACAGCAACAAGTGGTGCAGATGCGGCTCGAGTACAACTTGAGCTTCAAGGAAATCGCAGAGGAGACCAACGTGAGCATCAACACGGCGTTGGGCCGGATGCGTTACGCGCTAATCAACCTCCGCCGCATGGTGGAAGACCAAAACCTGGTGCTCACCCCGAGGTGAGGATCGCCTGTTTCATGATTTGGCCAAGGGCGCACACAATACGGTGCGCCCTTCTTCGTTGTAGGGGAGAACTGTCAAACCCCCATTCATGAATTCACTCTTCTCCGACGCTCTTTTTTCTTGCAACGAACCTTCCGCTCACGAAGCGGAGAGCACCTTTGACGCCTGGGCTCAGCCCCGTCCTTCAAGTCTCGACAACATTTTGCGGTTTTCTCAGTCGTACAAGTCCGTAACCACGTCGCTTGGTGAGGTGGGATTGACCCAAAACTGAGGACAGCTTCTTGGTTGGTGGGCGCGGCCAGCTCAGCTTTGCCGGGCCACCCACGAGGGGTTGCGCTGAATTTGTTCGCGCAAACGGGCGTCCAACGTGGACGAGGGCGCGACAGGGTGCAGTCCTAGGGAGAGGTCCCGAAGTCGTTCTTGTCCCTCGGCGGAGCTCGGGTCAACCGCCAAATCCTCGGCCTCGACGAACCCGTATCCGCGAACGTGACCGTCCAACACCGCAATGAGCCCGCGCTCGTCCGACGTTCGACCAGCCTCGACGAACCAACCCGAGGCCACATTCTTCCATTCCAACATTGCCTTTGAAAAGCGATCGTTGTGCACGTCTTCGCCGACCGGTTGGGCAGAGCTCCACGTTCCGAGTCCCATCCATTCGGAGTTCAAGGCGTGCGCAAGCGTTTGTTCGTGCAGCCAAGCGCGCGCACTCGCTTCGGAATGAAAGGTCCGAACGGCATCGCGCGCACTGCCTTGCGCTCGAATTGCCAGGCGGTTGCGTCCTTGCCGATCGACGTAATGCACCACGGTTCGGTAGGCCTTGGGTTGTTTTTGGGCTCGGTTGAGGGGCGGCCAATGCGCGCGAATTCGCACGTCCTCCATCACGGCGGCCATCCATTCGCTGCCGGCCAACTCGTGTTTCAAGGCGCGCATGTCACGGAGCAACACTTGACGCTTGGTCGAAGCCGTCGTTCCTGAAAAGTGGCTGCGAACCCGCTGCTGAAGTCGAATGCTCATGCCGATGTACAGGGGCTTTCCAGAACCGTCTAGGAACCAATACACGCCCGGTTCGTCCGGGAGGGCGTCAAATTCTGCAGCTGGGACGTGCTGGGGCATCCAGTTTTCGCGCGTGCCGCGCTTGAGCGCGTCCGCGATGGCGGACTCCCCGCGCTCCGACGCCGCGATGCGATGGAACAGTTGGACGGTTGCTTCGACGTCGCCCATGGCGCGGTGTCGGTTGATGTGTCGGATGTCCAAGGCGTCGCAGAGCGGCCCCAGCCCGTACCTCGGGAGTCCGGGAAAGGCCTTGCGGGCGAGTCGGACGGTGCAGAGTTTGGGTCGGCTCCACGACGTACCCAGGGCCTCAAAATGCCCGCGAATGAACGCGTAGTCGAAGCCCACGTTGTGCGCCACAAAGACGCAATCCGCCAGCATTTCCGCCACCTTGTCGGCGACCTCCCCAAAGCCCGGCGCCTCCTCGACCATCTCGTTGGAGATGCCGGTGAGCGCCTCGATGCGGGGAGGGATGTGCTCGAAGGGGTTGATCAGGGACGACCAGCGGTCGAGTTCTGTGTTGCCGTCGGTGACCACGATGCCGATCTCCGTGATGCCCCGCGACTTGGCGGAGCCTCCTGTGGTCTCGATGTCAACGACGGCGTACTTCACGTTGCGAAGATGGGACGGAGGGTCCGTAAGGAATGTACGTCGGGGGTATGTTTGTGCCATGAAGTGGACCTGGGGCACGTTTGCGGCGTCCGCATTGGTCGCATTGCTTGCGGCATGCGGAGGGGACTCGGCTGGAGAGGTGTCTCATGCTGAACCAGCCAAGGAAGTTTCCCAGCCTGCACCGAAGGTGGAGGTGGACGAACGCATTCGCCGCCTTGTGGCGTCGGATTTCCCGACGCTGGACGACACCAATGCCGCGGCCTTTCTCGCCGAGTGGGGCGCCGCCCAAACCGAGAACCTCGTTGTCCTCGACACCAAGCACGGCCGAATCGTGGTGGAGTTGTTTGAGGACGTGCCAGTGCACCGCGCCAACTTCTTGTACAAAGTGTATCGCCGCTATTTTGACCCTGCCGAGTTCACGCGTGTGGTGCCGGACTTTGTGGTTCAGGGCGGCAACAGCGAGGAGGAGCGTCCCCAACAGCTCCGTTTTTTGATTGGCCAGCACACGCTCCCGGCTGAATTTCGCGCCGACCGCGTTCACGTGCGGGGAGCGCTGGCGATGTCGCGGAGCTACAACGAAAACCCCGACAAGCGTTCGTCCGGATACGATTTCTACATCGTCACAGGACGAAAGATCGGCGCCGAGGAGCTCGGACGCGTCCAGCGCGACGCAGGCCGAACTTACACGGCAGCCCAAGCACAGGCCTACGCCACGCAGGGCGGGGCGCCGCATTTGGACGGCGAGCACACGGTGTTTGGGCGCGTCGTGGAAGGGATGGGCGTGGTTGACCGCTTGGCCGCCACGCCGCGGGACGCGAGCGACTGGCCGGTGGAGCGCCTGGAGGTCCGCATGAACTTCGCCAGCGAGGCCCCCGCGGTTCCCGCGCCGTTTTGAGCGTCAAGATGCCTTGTCGCGGAAGTGACGCGTAAGGGCGCGCAGGGTGGCTTGTTTTTGGGCGAAATCGCCTTTCAATTCCCGCCGCAATGCCAGCAACTCGTCCAAGTTTTCTTCCACGTCGTTTGGGAGCACGTCCTCGAGCCATTCGCGCATGCGCTTGGCCAAAATCGGTGCTTTGCCGTCCGTGCTGATCGCCAGCTTCAACGAGCCGTTCGTTACGATGCCCCCCATGTAAAAGTCGCACCCTTCGGGCACGTCCGCCACGTTCATGAGGTGGCCCATAAGGCGCCCGAGCCCCACCGACCAGCGCACCTCTCGAGGCTCCACGGTGGCCACGATGCTGATGTCGCTGCGACCGAGGTCCCAAGGCCACGCGCGCCAACGGGGAATGAGGCGGACGCCGTCGTGGGCGTCAGCGAGCTTTTGGACGGGTTCCGAGAACGCCGAGGCGAACACGCGAACGCGCGCGTGCGGGCTGCTCTTCAAGAGAAAGTGCAATTTCTCTTCGGCGATTTCAGACCCTCCGAAGACGTTGAACGTGAGGTTTTCCGGCTTGAGGAAGATGGGGAACTTGGTATTCATGACTGAAGGTTGGAGCAATGGAACGAAGGGGAGTTGTGTGGGTTGAGAGGCGGTGGTTCACCACCTCACCGAGGACCAAAAGCGCAGGGTCGGCCACCCGATCGAGGTCTGTGCTCACGGCCCATTCTCGGGCGGTTCGAACGACGGTGCGCTGCTGGGGCAGGCTTCCCTCGGACACAACCGCCACAGGCATGTCACCTTTTCCGAGGTGGATCAGGTGGTTGGCAATTTCGCGCAGCCGTCGGCGCCCCATGAACACGACGAGCGTCGAGGAGGTGCGAAGGGCTTGCAGGAGGTCTTCGGTCAAGCGGCCGTCTTGGCCTGTCGCCGTCCCGAGCCACGCAGACGAGGCCACGCCACGCAGCGTCAAGGGGATGCCTGACAAGCCGGCCAACGAGGTGCCCGAGGAGATGCCCGGCACGTAGGTCCAAGGAAGGCCGAGCTTGTCGGCAAAAGCCAATTCTTCGCCCGCCCGCCCAAACACCATTGGATCGCCGCCTTTCAACCGCACGATGCGCAGGCCTTGTCGCGCTCCCTTTTCAATCCAGTCGTGGATCAGGGCCTGGGGGGTGCTGGTTTGGCCGGCACGCTTGCCCACACAGATTTTCACCGCCTGCGCTGGCGCATGTGCCAAGACGTCCTGATGCACCAGGCTGTCGTAGAGCACGAGATCAGCTTGTTCGAGGGCACGCGCCCCTTTGATCGTAAGCAACTCGGGGTCGCCCGGTCCTGCGCCCACCAACCATAGGTGAGCCTGCCGTTTCGAGAAAGGAAAGAAAGTGGTCATGTTACGATGCTTTGGAAGTGGTGGACCCCATTGACAACGCGTCGAGGTCGTCCAAAAACTCGTCGGCTGTGTTGAAATACGCTTGTGCAAAGTCTTCCGTCGACTTGCCGCCGAGGTAGGACAAGACTTGGGCCGTGAACGAACCGGCCTCCAGGACGACTTGTCCTGACGCCACAAACTCGCGGTCGAACGACTCGAGGATGTCGGCGTAGGTGTTGGTCTTGTGGCCGTCGCGCACCAAAAGGGCCTTGGCGCCTGCGATTTGGGCAGCGTACGCGTGGTAGATGCTGTGGCCCCAGCGCGCTTCGTTCAAGGCTTCTCGGCCAAGCTCGAGCTTTTCCCGTGCCTCGAGCAGGAGGGTGGACACCAGGTCGATGACCACGCCGGCGCATTCGCCAACGCCGATTTCCGGTTGAAACGCTTGTTCGCTGCCCCAATCCACGAAGAGATTCGGCGCGTCGCCCTCAACGTGCGGTTGAAGCAAGTCGTAGTGGTAACGGTCGCCGACCCGAAGGAAGTAATCGGCGAACGTCTCGAGCGGGAGTTGGTGCTGTTCGAAGTCGATCAGGACGGTGCGAAGTGCGTCGGGCACGTGTTTGGTGGGAAGCTTCATGATTTTCTTCGCAAACGACCATTCGCCGTTGGCGCGCTTGCCACCGCCCACGAGGATTTGCATGGCCGGCATGACCGCGCCCTCGCGACGCAGCGAACTGCCGTGAAGCCCAAACGAAGCCAGGCTGTGCTGCCCACATGCGTTCATGCACCCGCTGATTTTGATGCTGAATTCTCGGTCGTAAATCATGTGAGGGAATTCCTCTTCCAAGAGGTCTTCGAGGACGGTGCTGAGGTGCGTGCTGTTGCTGATGGCCAAATTGCACGTGTCCGTCCCCGGGCACGACGTCACATCAACGGCCGCTTGGAACCCGAGTTGGGCCCACCCAAGCTGGGATAAGATGCGATGCACCACCGGCAGGTTGGCTTCCACCACGTCCGGCAGAAGCAGATCCTGGCTTTGAGTCAGGCGCAGGGTGTTCGAGGTGTAGGGCGCCAGCGCGTCCAGAAGCTCACGAGTTCGAGCCGTTGTCTCGTCGCCAAGTGGCACGCGAATGCCCACCGCGAAAAAGCCGGGTTGTTTTTGAGCGAAAACGTTGACGCGTCGCCACGCTTCGTGGCCTTCCGGCGCCACTGCTTCCTCGATGCGCGTTGGTTCGGTGGGTTCGTGCTCCGCAAAAGCCACGGTTGGGAAGGCTCCGGAAGGGGCCTGCCGTTCGCGGTCGATGGCCTCGAGCAAGGCTTCTCGCCCCATGCTTTGGTACAGGAATTTGAAGCGTGCCTTCTGGCGCTTCGTTCGTTCGCCTTCTCGGTCAAAGACACGCAAGATGGCCTCCGTGATTGGGAGCAGTTCATCCACAGGCACCCACTCGTGAAGCACGTCCGCTGGCGCGGGCTGGGCCCCGAGGCCGCCCGCAACGAGCAACTTGAAGCCGGGCTCACCTTGGGCGTTGACAGCAGGCAAGACCCCCAGGTCGTGCATGACGCCAAGCGCCGTGTCCGCGACAGAGCTTGAAAATGCGACTTTGAATTTTCGACCCATTTCTTGGCAGACGGGGTTGCGCAAAAAGAAGCGCCAAAGCGCGTCGGCAAAAGGCAGCACGTTGAATGGTTCGCTGGGGTCGAGGCCGGCAAGAGGTGAGGCGGTGACGTTTCGAACGGTGTTGCCGCATGCCTCGCGCAGCGTGACGTCGCTGGCCTCGAGTCGGGCCCACAGCTCAGGACTGTCCTCGAGCTTCACGTGGTGGATCTGGATGTCTTGCCGCGTGGTGATGTGGTACTTGCCCGTGCTGTATTCGTCGCAGACCTTCAAAATGGCACGGAATTGATCAAACGTGAGCAAGCCCATCGGCACTTTGATGCGGATCATCTGCACGCCTGGTTGCCGCTGTCCGTAGACGCCGCGGGCGAGTCGAAGGCTACGGAAGCTTTCCTCGTTGAGCTTGCCTTCGCGGAAGAGCAAAATGCGGCGATTCAAATCAAGGATGTCTTTCTGAACGACGGGGTCGTCAATCTCGTTGATGAAGCTGAGCATGGGAGAAATGTTGATTGTCGTGTGTCGGATGAGAAAACAAAAAGGCCTCCACAAGGGGAGGCCTTAGTCGAAGTCTGACGCTTGGGTACATGTCAAGACACCGCCGATTGCCTGCCCGAAGGAGGGGTTGGACAACAGCAGCAGCAAGCCACGAAACAAGCATCTGGAATCAAAACCATACCCCAATATACAAACCCTATCGGACTTGTAGGCAAAAAGCGGGAATTTTCTTTGGTGTCTTTTTTTCGAACTTTGAGACATGACGTGGAAGACGACGTGGGCGATGTGCCTTGGAGGGATTTTGGCGGCGAGCGGCTCAGCCCAAATGACCGTGTACGGCGACGACGACGACGATTACACCTATGCGTCCCGTGAGGGGGTGGAGTTTGGGGTCAACGTTGGCGTGTACCGGGGCTTTTCTCAAGCCGCCTACTTCCACGACGGCGCTGGAGGTCATGAGTTGACCGATGCCGGGGCGCAGATGTGGAGCATTCCCGAGCGGCTTCAGCAGCTGCAAAGTCAGCAGTTGACGCACCCCGTAACAGGCATCTTGAATGAATTCCCGGATTGGCAAGTGTACAGCCTGCCCCTGATGCAGTACAAACCGTCCATGTACTTTGGGTTGAAGGCGGCCAAATTCTGGAACCCAGAGACGGCCTTGGTGCTGCACATGGATGTGGCGCAGGTTACGGCCGAGGGCGCTTGGTCGTTGAGCACGGGACTGATCCCCGATCAAGGGCAAGGCAACGAAGACGTGCGAACGTACCCCATCGTGGGGAAGGAGCAGAGGTTGGGCCTGGCCTTCGGCTACCGAACCTCGATTTACATTGCTGAGGGAGCGTCGTGGGCCTTGGAGCTGGGCGGATTGGCCAACGCCGTGTCCTTGGAAGAGAACTACATCGTCATGTCGCCCAACGCAGGCAACTCTCTGTACGAAGTGAGTTTGATGACGTCTGTGGGGGCGGGGTCGGGCGGAGCGCTTTCGCCTGCGAGCAACGTCTTGACGCAATGGGGAATGGGGGGATATGCGGCCGCCGGAATTGCCGTGGAGTTCGAAGAGGGAGGCCACATCGAATTGAACGTGCGGGCCAGCCGCGACAACATCAACTTGGGAACCGAGTCTTACCGCGGCTGGAATGTCGCGGCGTTTGTGACGTGGATGATGCCGTCCCAAATCGGCGATTTCGTCCGCGCGTCGTTCTGAGAGTTGAACGGGGGCGGGGTTCAGTGTAAATTGAGCCCCATGCAACAAAGAAGCTTGACAACGGCGGTGCTTACCGCCGCGTTGATTTGGGCTGGCCAAGTCCAGGCCCAGTCGTCGGAAGACGCCCCCCTTTACACGTTCAAAACGTTGGCAGACCTGACGGCGACGTCGGTCAAGGACCAATGCCAAACCGGCACGTGCTGGAGCTTCTCCACCACGAGTTTCCTCGAGAGCGAGGCGGCTCGTTTGAGCGGGGAGATTGTGGATTTGAGTGAGATGGCGTCCGTGCGTTACACCTACCCGCTGAAAGCGGACATGTATTTGCGGCATCACGGGTTGCATCAATTTGGGCCCGGGAGCTTGTGCCACGACGTGTTGAACGCGGCGGCAGGGTACGGGTTGGTTCCCGAGGTGGCTTTCCCTGGGCTGGACGCGGGGGAGACGGAATTCAACCACAGCGAATTGGACGCGGTTCTCGCCGCGGCGGTCAAGGCCATGTCGGAGCAAAAGGTGCTTTCGAACGACTGGCGCGACGCGGTGGAGGGCATTTGCGACGCTTACTTGGGTGCGCTCCCGTCGTCGTTCAAGTTCAACGACAAGACGTACACGCCGGAATCGTTCCGTGATTTTCTCGGAATCGACCCGGGTGCTTACGTTTCGGCGACCAGCTTCACGCACCACGAGTTTGGCGAGACGTTTGTGTTGGAAGTCCCCGACAACTTCTCTCGCGGGCAGTTCCTCAACCTGCCCATCGAAGATTTGACGCGTCTGGTCCGCAACTCCGTGATGAACGGGTACACGGTTGCATGGGACGCGGACGTTTCGGAGAAAGGATTCAGCTTCCGGAACGGCATGGCCCTTTGGCCCGCCGAAGGGCAGGAGTCCAAGCTTTGGAAGGAGGTGATCCAGGAGGCCAAGGTGTCTCAAGACTCCCGTCAGGTGGGTTTTGAAAACCACACCACGACGGACGATCACTTGATGCACATCGTGGGTTTGGCCCAAGACCAAAACGGAAACGAATACTTCGTCATCAAGAACAGCTGGGGCGAAGGCAACCTTTACGGCGGCCGTCAGTACATCAGCATGGCCTACTTCAAGGCCAAGACGATTGCTGTGACGGTGCACCGAGATGCCCTTCAACGCGGCAAGAAATCACGCTGATCGCCCTCTCAACTTGCCCAAATGAACACCTTTGCTCCCGCTTCGAAAGACCTGCAACGCCAATGGCGTTCGCGGCTGTTTTTTCACCTGGACGGCCTCGCCATGAGTGGGGTCGTGCCTGTGCTTGAGATGAGTGGGGTGCTGGAGGAAATGGTTCAGCAAGGAGGAGACGTGGACGAGGTGGCTTCGTTGTTTGGGGCCAACCCCGGGTATTTGAACGTCGGCCTTCGGATGTTGTGCTCGCAGGGGGTGCTTTCGGCGCACCGCGGAGAAGACAAGGTGACGTACGTGCCCAACAAGGGGGCGGACGTAGCGCATTGGGCTCAGCAACGTGGGATGTACGGACTTGGTCGAGATTGGCTTGAATATGCTGTTGGGATGTGGAACCGTCCCGACACGCCGCTGACCGCCGAGGCCCTCCTCGCCATGCGCCGTCTGGTGGAGGCAAGGAACGACCTGGCCGCTTCCGGCGTCGACGTTGCCGCGGGCGCCGGATTGGAGGCGCGGCTTGTGGCTCACGTCGAAGGAGCCCTCGCAGCGCCGTGGCTTGTGACGCTGGGGACCGCGTTTGGCACCGAGCCCATGCGCTCTTGGGACGACGTGGCATTGGCCTTGGCCCGGCTTCACCCAGAATTGCAGGAGGCGTGGGGCGAAGTGAGCGAGTCGTTGGGTTGGTCGGGAACCGACTTGGGGGCGTTTTTCTTGGAGCGCTCCGCGGCCTACGGCGTCACCACGTCTTACACCCAAACCTTCTTGTGGGCCAAGGAGCTCCTGCTTGGAGACGGCTCGTGGTTGTGGCGCACAGAACCGGGAGAGGCGGAGATTCACGTCGACCGAACCTTGAACGTGTGGGGCTCTGGCGGTGCGCACAAGGCTTACTTCAAGCACTTGGACACCGTCGTCCGCCACGTGTTCGACGCTCCCCTCGACGAGCAGCCGCTGGGCCTGTGTGACATGGGCTGCGGGAACGGCGCGTTGCTGTTGCACCTGCGGGAGGTTGTGGAGACCCAAACCCTGCGCGGCAAACACCTCGACAGGCACCCGCTGATGCTCGTCGGCGCGGACTTCAACCAAGAGGCCTTGGTGGCCACGGCCGACCACTTCCGCCAAAAAGGCGTCAAAGGCCACTTCTTGTGGGGCGACATCGGCGACCCCGACCAACTGGCGCTCGACCTGTACGAGATGCACAACGTGCGGCTGGGAGATCTGATGAGCGTTCGTTCTTTTCTCGACCACAACCGCATCTACAACGAGCCCATGCTCGACCGACCGGAAGTGCCGAGCTCAACCGGAGCCTTTGCCTTCCGCGGCCGTCGCCTGAAGCTCCGCAACGTGGAACAGAGCCTGAAGGAGCATTTGCTCAAATGGTCGCCCTACGTGGCGCAACATGGCCTTCTGATGATTGAACTTCACACCGTGGCTCCCGAGGACGCCCAAACGATGCAAGGGAAACTCCCCGCCACGGCCTACGACGCAACCCACGGCTTTTCCGACCAATACATCCTTGAAATCCCCGTCTTCGACGCCATGGCCGCAGAGGCTGGCCTGGTGATGGACGAGGTGGTCAGCCGCACCTTCCCTTCGTCGCTTCCGGCCACCGTCAGCTTGCGCTTCTTCCGCGCCTGACGCTGCGCAAGTCCCTTGCCAGTTCACTCGCCGGTTCGGCGGCGCCCGAGCATTTGGCCTCCGGCGGGCGAGGCCGTAACTTTTCGGCGCCGAAACGGAGAGAAAAGAGGTGCGTTTCGGTTATCCACAATTGTTTGTAACCGAGGTGAACACAATGTGGATTTCGCAAACACGATTTTTTTTGGTGGCACGAGTTTGTGTGCATTCTTTGTGTCAGCAAGGAGGCCAAACGACAACCCCGCCGGCCCACCCAGCAAGACCTCTTCGGAGGACTTCAGGACCGGAAGTTGTCACCTGACCAAGCCGATCTGGCGACAGAGAAACTTGGAGAGGTTGGCCGGCGAAACGAAGAAGGGCTTCGGCAAGGCTTCGGGACGCGTTTCCGAGAGGAGCTTCTTGTGGTCGACGCGCAAAGGCGCGGCGGCAGGGTGACCGTCGAACGGTTTGCTCTTCGGAGCAGAACAGGAGGCCCACTCGACCAGGGTGAAAGCTGAACGGAGCGTCTTTCGGGGCGTGACAGGAGGCCCACCCGATCAGGGTGAAAGCTGAACGGAGCGTCTTTCGGGGCGTGACAGGAGGCCCACCCGACCAACGATTCCCGCAAGGGGCGTTGGAAGCCAAAGGGCGAGGAAACACCGCGGATCCCTCGGGAACCGCGAGCAGCCCACCCGCTTGGGGCGACCCAAGCGCCGAACCTGACGCAAGGAGGGGGAGGAAGCCTGAGTGTCTTCGGACATTCCCGCGAGGTGAAGTTGAACAACTCGATCCCAGTTGCGTAGGGCTTCGGCCGGCAATTGGGGCGGTGACGAAATCCCCCGGAGGCCCAGCGGCAGTGCGAAAGCGCGGTCGACCTCGACGCTTCGGCAGAGGGGTGCATCCTTCCAAGAGCAATCAAGGAAGAGCCTGGAGGATCCGCATCGGCAACACGGTGAACAAGCGGCAACGCGAGGGAACCAGCCGGTGCGGATTTCTTTTTTTAGGAGAATTTCAAGGGGGCGTTTGGTAGGAAAGGAAGCCTGTCTATCTTTGCCCCCCGATTCGCCGTGAGGCGAGGGTGGAACGGCTCTGTAGCTCAACTGGATAGAGCACCTCACTACGGATGAGGAGGTTTGGGGTTCGAATCCCTACAGGGTCACGAAAGAAGCCTGGTTGCACTCGCAACCGGGTTTTTTTGTGTCCGCTAATCCCGCGCTCACGCTGTCCAGAATACATGTTTGATTGATGAAAGAACGCACCGTACGTCGCAGGATGTGGCATACAATTCCTCGAACCATTAGATTATTATGTATATTCAAGGCTCCAAATCGGAACTCATGCGTACGTTTTTCTCTGCTCTTCTGCTCGTGGCAGCAGGAGGGGTGTGGGGCCAAACCACACAACCTTGGCAGCCCGACGCCAACGGCGACGGCTTGATCAACGCCGGGGACATGCTCGCTTTCCTGACGGTATACAACACCCAATGGGGCCCTGACATGACCGTGGCTTGCGACTACCAAGGCACCCAAATGGAAGCCTTGTTTGCCGACTTGATGAACGCGGACGCTCAACTGGACTCCCTGTACTTCGCATACAGCATCTACGACAGCGCCGAAGTGTTCGTGCCTGGATGCCCTGAACTTGTCACCGTGTACAACCTCGTGGAGCGGAGTGGAACCATCACCACATTTGAGCACATCACCTTCCCCGACGGACGCATCACCGTGACTTCCGGAGAGGAAATCGACGGCCACTACGTGTTCTTCGATTGGCGCTTCAACCCGCTGTACGCGGTGTATTCCTTGGAGTTTGGCGACGCGGCCATTGTGGCTCAATCGGCTCCGTTTTTTGACGGCCTTTGGCACTACGCGAACGACCACATTGGGCTGCCTCTTCCCGAATCGTGGCACCTCGACGAAACGGGAATTCACTTCCCCGCCTACTCAGGCACGATGAACCAATACGGGGATTTCCAGTTCGTGCCTTATTGGAGCACGCCCAGCGAGTCTGAAGAGTCCGGCGAGTAAGTCACTCCATAGGAGAAGGGAGGTGCCGGTCGAGCAGCGCAAGAAACGTTGCGCACGTGGCGGCGCCCAATTCCAGTTCGCGCTTGTGGACGTTTTCCCAAACGTCCTGACTCGTGTGGTGGAAATCGAAATACCGTTGCCCGTCCGGAACAAGTCCGACCAAGACGGGGCGGGGCTCCAATTCCTTGAGTGGCCCAATGTCAACGCCTGAGCCACCGCGGCCGAAGTAATGCAGGTTGTAGGGCTCGAGGAGGTCCGCCCAGCTGCGTACCAGGTCGACCGGGGCGTCGAGGGCGTCCATGCGTACGCCGCGCGGGACGAACCCACCCGCGTCCGATTCCATGGCCGCCACGTGACGCAGTCCGAGTGCGTGTTCTTCTGCAGCACGAGCGGCGTACGTCTTGCCTCCTCGGTTCCCGTTTTCTTCGTTGATGAAAAGCACAAACCGCATGGTCCGCCGCGGTTGGTACCCTACAGCTTTCAATGCCCGAAGCGCCTCGAGGGTGTGGACGATCCCCGACCCGTCGTCGTGGGCGCCTTCCCCGATGTCCCACGAATCCAAATGCCCGCCAAGGGTCAAAATTTCGTCCGGGAGTTCGCTGCCCCGCCATTCCCCAATCACGTTGCCCTGGACGACTTCGCCCAGATCGCGGCAGTTCATCCGAAACCTCACCACCACGTCCAGTCCTTGACTCGCGGCGTCTCTTTGGGCACGGGCCAAGGCGGAAGCGTCCACGGTGGAAACTGCGGCAGCCGGGATTCGGGTGATTCCTTCTTCGTAGCCCATTGATCCGGTGTGGGGCACGGTGTCAAGGGCGTGCGTGAGGGAGCGCACGAGCACTCCGACCGCCCCGGCTTTGGCTGCGGCAATGGCCCCGCGGCCGCGCTGGTCCCAAGCTCCCCCGTAGGCGGCGCCGGTGTTGATCAGGAGCGGATCCATGGGGCGGTTGAACAGCACGATGCGTCCGCGTGCGTCCAGCGTGTCGAGTGCGTCCAAATTTCGGACCACCAAAAGCGGCGCCTCCACCCACCCGTCGCCGGGGGTGGGGACCGAGCCGCCCAGCGCCGTGATGCGAAGTGGCCTCGCGTCCTCCGAAGGCAGAGAAGCAAACGCTTCGGCGACGTCGCCTCGCGTCCACGACGGCACGGTGACGTCCATCACGTACGAAGAGTCCGCCCCGTATTGTGCAAGAATTTGCTGGCCCCAGGCGATGGCGCGGTCGGCACTCGGAGAGCCGCTCAGGCGGTGGCCGATGTCCTTGCACAGGACGCGAAGGTTTTCGTGCGCCTCCCCGTGCGCCAGGACTTCGTCGAACAAGGCGCGGACAAGGGCGCTGTCGGTGCGGGCCTCTTGGGCTTCACACGGGAAGGAAGCGGCAAAGAACACAAGGGGAGCTAGGAGCAAGCGCGTGCAGGTTCGAACGAGGGAAGTCATGGTTCGAAAGGTAGCCGGATGTTCCCGAACTTCGGTGCATGAACATGTGGGACGAGCGCTACCGCGCACACGAAACGGTGTACGGCACGACGCCAAACGTTTTTTGGGCGTCGCAGTTGGGAGTGCTTGCTGCGGGTTTCGCGGCGGGCTCCGCAGCATCCGATGTGCCCGGAACCGCGGCGCTGCCGTGCGACGGTGAGGGAAGAAACGCGGTCGCGGCCGCGAAGGCGGGTTGGGACGTGTGGAGCTTCGACGCAAGCGAAGTTGGCGTGAAAAAGTCGCTGGACTTGGCTGCAGAGGCAGGGGTGTCGATCCGTGCCGAAGTGGGGGACGCCTTTGAGGTGGTTCCGGGGGCGCAATTTGACGTGGTCGGGTTGGTGTTCGCGCACATGCCCGCCGACCGCCGTGAGGAGTTTCATCGGCGCGCCTGGTCCTGGGTGAAGCCCGGAGGCCGGCTTGTGGTCGAAGGATTTCATCGGGATCAGCTGGGCTTGACTTCTGGCGGCCCCAAGGACGTGGCCATGTTGTTTGAAGAAACGACGTTGGCCTCCGACCTGTTCCAAGGAGGGAGCGAAGCCGACGGCCGTGTGCTTTGGCAGGCGCGTTGCGAACAAATCCTGGACGAAGGACCGTTTCACCAGGGCCCGGCGGTGACCTGTCAATGGGTGATTCAAAAGAACGCGTGATGGGCTTTGTGGCAGGACAGCGGGTGAAGTTTCTCAACGACGTCGGGTCTGCGACTGTCGTGCGCGTGGAGGGCGACTCGGTGGTGGTCACCGACGAGGACGGCTTCGACCGCACCGTGCCTTCGCGAGAGTTGCTTGCCGCTCCGGATCCGGAGCAGGAAGCGAAGAGCTACGGCGACAAGGTGCCGGATTTGGCCCAATTGCTGATGCAAGACGTGGGGGAAAAGCGGATGAAGCAACTCCAAAGAGAATTCGAAGTCCGCTACCAGCACTCGCAGGCAACCAACATGGCGCGGCGCGACGCCCACATGGAAGTCGACCTGCACATTCACGAGCTGGTGGACGACCAGCGTGGCCTGCCTGACCGCACGAAACTCGCGATTCAACTCGATCATTTCGACCGCATGATGGACATCGCCAAGCGCGAGAAGTTGCGTCGAATCGTGTTCATCCACGGCGTAGGTCAGGGCGTACTCAGGCACCAAATTCGCACCGCGCTCGACCAACACCACCCCGATTGCTCGTACCGCGAGGGCGACCCCCGGAAGTACGGCTCAGGGGCGACGGAGGTTTGGCTCGGGCAGGGTTCGTGGCGGAAGCCCGAGTGAGGCCCACGTGAAGTCCGCGATCTGGGGCTCGCGTCAATTTCCTGCGCCGGCCTTTTGTTCCTTCATTTCTTTCGCCACCTGGTTGATGTCCCGTCCAGGCACATGCATCCAAAGGTTGGGGGCGTCCAAGGTGAATGGGGCGGAGGGGTTTAACGTCAGCACCTGCATCGAATGGGGCAGCGTGCCTTCTTCGTCCGGCACCCCCCAAGCCGCCTTCAAAGGCACACCTTCCGGCAACGTAAGGTTGCGAAGCTCAGAAGCGTTGGGCCTGCAGTGAAGCCACGATGCGGCGGCGTTGCGAGTCGCCTCGATTTCAGCTTCACTCCAACTGAACTGACTCACGTCCGCCATCCAGACGGTGACGCGAGATTTGCCTTCTTTGCCTGACCACGGGAGGCAATCTTTGCCCATGATTGCGGTGGGCTCCGCGTTCTTTTCAGCCTTGAGGACACGCGGTTCATTGTCCTCGCTCCAAAAGCCTGCCATCACCATCATTTGCTCGGTCATGAAATTGCCTTCTTCCCGCTTCAGTCCCAAAGTTGCAAGCGGCGTGGCAGGCGAAAGCCGAACCGTGCAATTGCCCTCCGAATTCAAGACGTCGGTCCACATCAAGGCCTTGCCTTCGAAATCCCAACGCAATTCGCCGACGGACGATTGGCCGCTTCGGGAGAGTTCGTACGCCAGGTGTCCGCGGAACTCGACAGGTTCTTCGGAGAGGGGAACCATCGTCAGGCGCATGAGGTCCGTCATCATTTCCGCACCGCTGACGTCGGATCTGAGTTCGGGGGTTTGGGCCCACGAGGCGGTGGCCAAAAGGAGACCCAAGGTCAGGCCGCAAGCGGGCCGCAATAGGAACACGTTCATGGAAGGAAGGTACGAAGGAAGGGCGTCTGGGGGAAGGGCGGCTTCCTGACCTCAGTTGCGTCGGCTTCGGGCTGCAGGGTCGCGGTACTTGCGGGGAGAATTGCCTTCCGAATTGCGCACTGCGACGTCACTGACCCAATGCCAACGCCCTTTTTTCCACTCCAAGCCGTCGTAGCTCAAGGTGGGACCGTAGAAGGCATGTTGCCCGCGAAACGAGGGGTCTTCTGGAGCGATTCGGTCCATCACGATTCGGACAGGCTCGGATTCCACCTTCAACGTTGCTTGGACGGCGTCTGCGTACGTCATCACAACGCGCTTTTGAAGCCCTTCGGGGAGCTCAAACCGGGGTGACCCAAACCGCACCCGCCCGTTGCGCGGCTCCACGGTCTCTACCCGCTTGGAGGTGGTCAGCGCGTCTGCACCGTCCCAAGCGAGCAAGGTGTACACCGGGGTGGTTTTGTCGTAGGTCAGGACGCCGTCGTAATAGAGACCTCCTTGCCAGCGATCGTGGCGGTGCATGCGCGACAGGTCGCGCGTGTCGACTTCGGGGTCGTGGGTCAAGAGGGTCCATTCGTAGCCCAGTGCCGAGGACGGAGCGGCGTGTGCCACCCAGCCTCCGTAGGCTTGAAGCCTGCTGTCTAGCTCGACGTTCCAGGTAAACACGACGAGGCGTTCGTCGCCTTCGCCGAGGTCGACGACGGCTTGGTCCCAGGTACCCCAATCCACGTCCAGGATGGCTCCGGTTTCGAGCGCCGAGGCCCACAAGTCCTGCAATTGCGTGTGAAGTGCGAGCCGATCTTCCTCGTTGCGCGCTTGTTTCAAGCTTTGGTGTGCGGCCTCGCATCGGGCGAGCTCGGCGGTTTGGGCGAAGCCCGTTGCACTGAGGAACCCCAGGGAAAGGAAGAGTGGAAGAAGGGTGGGGCGAAGCATGACGGAAGTTCTAACGTGCAACGCGCCGGATTTCTTACAAGTGCATGAAGGCTTTCTTGGCAAGAAGCTGGTCTTCCGACTCGCGGTGGTCGGGGTCGTCGACGCAGCAATCCACGGGACAAACCGCCGCGCATTGGGGTTCGTCGTGGAAGCCCACGCACTCGGTGCACTTGTCCGAGACGATGAAGTACAGGTCTGGGTTCACGGTGTCGTGCTCCTCGTCGGAATTCACGCTTCCCGCCGTGGGGTGGTCGCCGGTGCCTTTGAAGCCTGTGCCGTCGGCAAACGTCCACGTGGCCCCGCCTTCGTAGATGGCGTTGTTGGGGCATTCCGGTTCACATGCACCGCAATTGATGCATTCGTCTGTAATCATGATGGCCATGGCAGGTACCTTTGGAGAGCAAATGTACAACGCCAACAAACTCCGTTCGTCTCTTGTTCAACTCGGTGCCTGGCTTCGTGAGGAGGCACCTCAAGACGCCGACATCAAGCGGCTTGCCTTGGCGTCCAACGGCTGGTTTACTCCGGAAAGTATCGACCTCGCGTTGTCGTCGCACGGGCAAGCGCTCCGCCGCGAGGAGGTTGACCGTTGGCTCGATGCGTACGCGTTGCCGAATCGCGGCACGCCGACCAAAGTGGGGTTGATCTTGGCCGGCAATTTGCCCTTGGTCGGGTGGCACGACATTCTGTGCGCAGTGTTTGCCGGGCACCGCGTGCACGTGAAACTGTCCAAAGACGACGCGCTGCTCCCCAAATGGCTGGTGGCGAAGTGGGCGGAGCTGGAGCCTTACGTCGGAGAAGCGGTCGAGTTTCACGACGGCTTGATGCGCGACCTGGATGCTGTGGTGGCCACGGGTGGGGCCAATGCCAGCCGGTACTTTCAAGCCTACTTCGGCCACCTCCCGCACCTGTTTCGCGGACCGCGAACGTCGGTGGCGGTGTTGGACGGCTCGGAGACCGACGACGACCTGGCCCGGCTGGGGGACGACATCTTCGCGCACTTCGGCATGGGATGCCGAAGCGTGACCAAGGTTTGGGTGCCCGATGGGTTTGATTTGGACCGATGTTTCGGGCAATGGATGCCTTGGGGCCACTTGGCGCAACACGGCAAATACGCCAACAACTACGACTACCACAAGGCGGTTTGGCTCTTGAATAAGGAGGAGATGATTGAGAATGGATTCGTGTTGGTGAAGGCGGATTCGGGGCTGGTTTCGCCCATTGGAACGTTGTTCGTGGAGCGCTACTCGCAGGCAAAGGAGGTCGCGGATTTGTTGCACTCCAAGCAAGACCAAATCCAAGTCGTCACCGCCCGTCCGGACGGCGAGCTCAACAACCTCCTGTCCGGCCGCGGATTGCGAACCACGGGCTTTGGCGCGAACCAATGTCCGGGCTTGTCGGATTACGCAGACGGCGCCGACACCCTGTCCTTTTTGTTGTCGCTTCCCAATCAAGCAGCGGAGGCGTAATTTCGCGTCATGAAGAATTCGTGGATGCGCTCTCGCCGAGCAGCGATTGGTGGAGGGTTGGCCTTGGCGGTCGCCGTGTCGGTTTCCAGTTGCAGCACAGACGTCGACCTGACGGCGCCGTACGACAGTTTTCCTGTGGTGTACGGGTTGCTTGAGTTGCAAGCCGACACGCAGTGGGTGAAAATCAACCGAACGTGGCTGGGGGAGGGAAACCAACTGATTGCGGCGCAGGTGGCGGACAGTTCTGAGTACCCCGCCGGCAGCGTGGCGGCGCGGGTGGTGGAGTTGATTCCTTCGAGTTCAGGAGGCATCGTCGGAAACGAACTTCCCACGGGACGGGAATGGGTGATTCGCGACACGCTTGTGAGCAACAAAGAGACGTCCGGGGCATTTTTTGGGCCGGAACAGCGCCTTTACTATGCCGCCACCTCACAGGATGCGTTGGAAGACGACAAGCTTTACCGCCTCGAGCTGAGCCTTCCCGACGGCAAGCAAGCGCGGGCGACCACCACCATGGTCGAGTCGAGCGTCGGCGCCATCAACCAACCGCCGCCCAACTTGCCGACCTACAAGATGGGGTTTGCGGCGGTCAGTCCCAACGGAACCGCGACTTACCCCAACTTCCCGTTCAAGTGGACGACTTCTCCAGGGGCGAGTTTGTACACCGCATCGTTGGTGGTTCACTTTGTGGAGAAGTTCTATGCTGACGACGCGATGACCATGCTTGACAGCGCGCGCGACCGGACCGTGACCATTCCTGTGGGCACCCGTGAAGTGACCAACCTCAACAGCCCTCAAACCATCGACGAGTCGTTCGAATGCGAGCGGCTTTTCACCGAATTGAGCAACCGGCTGGTGGCCAATCCTCGGGTGCGTCGCGAGTTAGGCAGGTACGATGCCGAATACCAAATGGAGCGTGCCTTCGACTTTGTGCTGGAGGTGGCGAACCAGGATTTGGCGATCTACCTCGACGTCAACGAAACGTCCAACAGCATTGTGCAAGACCGGCCCACTTGGACCAACATTGAAGTGACCAACGCGGACGGCGCTCCTGTGGGAGGCATTGGGCTTTGGGGATCGCGCACCACGCTTGGCGTTTACGGTCTGGGCTACACCAAGCAAACGATTCAGCACTTGCAAGAGGGGGACTTGACGGCGCCGCTCAATTTTTGCTCGCCGAGTTCCTTGAGCGACTACTACTGTGACTGAGGCGTTCGCTTCGAACGAGTCTCCGAACGACGTAATTCTCAACGTGTTGTGAACATGTTCCCTCTTCGATGCGGAGTGAGGAGGGGTTTGTGCCGCATCTTGGGTTCGTGGATCATGCAATGACAAGTTCAAGCGAGCGCGCCAAGTACATCTGGAGCCACGGTATGTGCATGGTGGAACACGACCCCAGGCACTTGTTGGATGAGGGGGCAGCACGCCGTGTGGAAGAAGAGCGAAGAGCTCTGTGTCCGGAACACGAGGGAACGGTGTTTCATGTGATTCCTTCGGACATCGACGTGTTTGATCAAGACGTGCTTTCCTATTGGATGACGGAGGAAGCCGCAACAGGCGTGGTGGCCCGTGCCGCAGTCGTTCCTTCGGGAATCACCGCGTTGCGTCACCGCATTCGCTGGATGTTCTTCTCGCCCAACGTGCCTTTTCGTGTGTTCCGCAACCCGCAAGTGGCCAAAGGGTGGCTCATTGATTGCTGGTTGCAGTCCCAGGAAGCCCGACTCGACGAGGCCTACTCTTCCGACTCCTTGTCCTGACGCCAAGGCCATTCCCAATTGAACGCCCGGTGCCACCGGATGCCCACGCCCTGACTGGTCGTGTTGGCCGACTGGGTTGCCGAAGTTTGGGACTCAGAAAATCCGGTCAGCTGCAGTCCTTTTTCCTCGTTTAAATGGTACAAAACGCGAACGTTTTGCAGCCGCGCTTCGGTCAGTGCGTCCTGATTGACGGCGTTGGATCCGAGCGAGCCTTCCACCTCCAGTTTGTCTTCCAGGAAAGAGGCCTTCAAGGCCAATTGCAAGGCATCTTGGCTTGTCAATTCCGTGGTTGAAAGCGCGTTTTGTGGGTCGTACGACACCCCAACTTCAATGTCTTCGTTGATGCGACTCAAAAACCGAGACAAGGAAGACGTAATCATGTCGATGCTGTATTCCTGAAGCCCGTTGCTGCCCAGTTCCAAGGTGCTGAATTGTTGCGGAAGGAATTCCTGCAGGCTGAGCAAGGCGATGGCTTGGTTGGTTCGCTCGCTTTCGTCGGTGATGGCGCTGGCCAGGGCTTCTTGCACCAGCCTGTCGGCCCGGGGCGCTTCCAGGTCAAACGCGATGTTGGGCTGAAGCATGGGGCCGTTCAAGTGAAGCACGACGTCGATGTTTTCGTTCCGCATCCCCGAATTGCTTGCCGACCCAAGCAGGGGCTGAACGTTGGCTCGAGTTCGGTAAACTGCGTCCAGCACCATTTCGCCTTGGTAGGGGTCGCCGTCCCACCTCAGGACGGCGCCGGGACGCGCTTCAAACGTCTTGCGCAAAAACGTGCCGAGAGCAAAGTCGTATTGGCCTTCGACCACTTCCAATTGGCCTTGCAAGGTCATTCGATCCCAGTCCTCAAGAACGAGTTTGATGTTGCCCTCGGTGTAGCCGACGATGTTGGCGTTGTTTTCCTCGTCAATCACCAACGTGACGCGCGCACCGGGACGGGCTTCAATGTCCAAATCCAGCACCACACCAAGCTCGGGGGTTTCGGCGTCAGGGCTAGGCTTCTCCGCGGAATCCACCTCGGCGATTTGGGGCGTTGCGAAGTGGACCAACTCCCCCCAGCCGTTGTTCTCTTCGGTGACCAAGGAGATCTTGAAATCGGAGGGGGCGTCGGCCACGACGTCGCCGGTGAGGGTGATTTGGTCGTTCCAATAGAACACATCCAACGTGCCGCCTCCGTAAAGCGAGCCAAACACCGGGGCATTCGGCGTGGCCGGCAAGTCCATGATTTTCATTCCAACCGGGGCCTCCATCACGCTGACGTCCAAGTTCCATTCTTCGAAACCGTCGTGAAGCAGCGCACCAAAGACCGGGGCTTGCAACCCTTGCTCGTCGGCCACCACGAAGTTGTCCAGGACCAACTCGTCGCGGTTGAGTTGAAACCCGCCACGACCGCTGAACGCCGTCCCCAAGCTTGGCACGAATGCCGTCAACGTGTCCAAGTTGCCCGTGCCCTGAATCCGGGGGTTGGACCATTTTCCTGCCACGAGGATGGAGGCGTTCATGCGCCCTGCGAGCACTGCAGTGGCGGAGTCTACCCACGTTGAGAACCACTCCACCGGGAGGTTGGTGAAGTCCAAAGTCATGCGGGGAAAGGCCATCGAGCTGACCTGAAAGGCCCCGTCTGCAGCGAGCGAGGTTCGCGTTTCGCCGTTGCTCGCATCCAGTTCAGCAAACACCAACCCCTTGCGCCAGGCAAGAGACAGGTCGGCACTCGGGAATGCAAACGCATCAAAAGAGAGGCCGGTCGCCGAGCACTCCAACGAGGCAAGCACGTCTGGGATTCCGTTGGGGTTCCATTCCACTGCACCTGAGGCGACGACTTGCCCCACGTGCAAGTCCCGGTGCAGGCTTCGTGCGGCCGAGGAGAGGTCCGCGAAGTGGCCGAGGAACGTCAAGGTTTGAACGCCGTTGGCTTGTTCTTTCGATTGGAAAACCACGGAGCCAAGCTCGCTTTGAAGTTTCCAAGAGGGTGGCAGGGGACGAGCAATGGGAGACGTCCAAACAAGCGGAGTCTCAGCCAACTCAAACGTTTCTGAACCCACGGGCAGCGAGCCGTTGTGCAGCGTCCACGTCCAAGGCGCTTTCAGGGCCTTTCCCGGCGAAGCTTCCAGTGCCCACTCGGCGGTGTTTTCCTCGTCCAACCCTACCGTCAAGTTTGCGTGCCAGCTGGTGTCGGCGTGCAGGTCGAGGGCCCACAGTTGAGGCACGCCTGTGTCGTCGTTTGCAGTTTCAACCGCGACGTTTGCGAACAGGTTTTCTTGGTCGCCCTTCAAGGTCACGTGCGTCGAATCAAGCTCAAGTTCGCCCCAGGCCCATTGCGGAAAGTTGACTTGCCCCCCCAGTCCGCGTGAGTTGGAGGACCACTGAAAGTCGGCTTCCTGTCGCAAGTGCAGTTCCGGGACGATCAAGGGGAGCAAAGCGTTGTTCGCCTGAAGTTGAGCTCGCGCGTCCAACAAAGGCCAAACCACCCGCTGCCTTCTCGCCGCCCGTGCCGCCGCCTGCACCCACAGCACGGGAGAATCTTTTCCGGTCACCTCGAGTGCTAGTCCCAAGCCCCGAAACTGACTGCGCCAGGACGACAGGTCGAGGCTTGCCCAACCGTTCCAAGCTACTGTGTCGGGAACGGACGGCGTGCTGGCCTTGGTGCGCCAGGAAAGGGCATCGCGATCTGCGGAAAGGGTGGTGGTGCCCCAGGCTTTGAGGTCGAGCGTGTCGCCCGATGGAGTTGGGACGCGTAGGACCTCCGCTTGAAATGCAAATGCGGGGGCCGTCCAGGCGCCATTCAACTTCCAGGGGAGGGAAGCCTCGGGCTGCGCGAGGTCGACCGTTGTGGCGCGTTGGATGTTGTGCCGAACCGCCGCGGTCAACCTGTCGGCGGGAGTTGAAATCCATGCTCCCCAGCGCTGCACGTCAAAGGAGAGGTCGGCGACCGGGAGCGACGAAGGCACGGCTTCCCACCAACCGTCGGTCGTCCTCAGGGAACCGGTCACGCGAACAGAAGAGTCGCCCACGAGCATCCAGTTGCAAGCTGCCGGCGTTCCTTGCGCCTGCCACGTCATTTTGGAGCACGGGAGGGAAGCTTTGTACGTTTCTGGGATGCGGTGGGCATTCACGGTAGCGTTCCACGCATCCGGGGTCCCCGAAGTCTCCGCTGAAAACCAGTCGGGGCCGGAAAGGGAGGCGTGCCAGGAGGAATTCTTGAGGTTCCAGGCGGCCGAGGTTTGGCCTCCGTTCAATTCCAATTCGTTGAAAAGCGGCAAGACGTCAAGCGACTCCGCCCAAGGAGCGAGCAAGTCCCAAGTCAATTCGGCCGAACCGTTGCCTTCGCGCTCGGGCCACGACAAGGCCCCTTCAAAGCGAACCCCGGGGAGGTTTAAGCCCTCGCTTTGAACGTGCCAGCCCTCCGGGGACCACCGTCCATGAAGGTGCGACGGTTCGAGGACCACGGTGTCTGGCATGAGCGAAGATGTCCCCCACGCACCGGAGAGGTTCATGGAACCCAGCGCGACGCGCTTGGGTCCCACCAGGACTTCTGCCAGGCTTCCGAGCGAAGCGGCTGCGGCCGAGGAATCGTGGGACCAAACGAGGCTGTTCCAACGCACCGAATCGAGGGAAACGCCCGTCAGCGAGGTGGGCCAAGAGGACGCTGTGCGCGACTGGTGTTGCGTTGCAGAATCCGTGGGGTCGTTCCACGCGCCGGTCAGGGAAACGTTTCCTAAGTCGAGGCTCCGAGCCTCGAGTCGACCTTCGTGCCAACGAGCTTGCCGAATTTGAATGGTGTCTGTCAACACCGTCATGCCGTCCTCAGAATCGCTTTCCTCGGAATCCCACCTCAACCCAACCACCGTCAAATCGCCCTTGATGAACGCGACGTCGAGCGATTCGAAGCGCACGGGCACGTCCAAGGACCGAAGGGCGCGCTTGACGCCCCACGACACCATCCGGTTCTTTCCCATTCCCACAACCGCGCAAGCGACGAGCAACAGCACCGCCCAAGCCCAACGTCGACGCGGACGCGCCGAAGGAGAGACGGGAGGGGAAGCCGTGTTGGAAGTCATGTTTTTCAACGGAGTTCGAAGATAGGTGTGGCAAAAGTTGCGCCATAAATTTGCAAGGCGATGAAATGCGAAAACACGCCACTCATCTTGGGCATTGAGTCCTCGTGCGACGACACCTCTGCTGCGGTCATCCGCGGCGCGGAGGTGCTCAGCAACGTGGTGGCCAACCAAGCTTTGCATTCGGAATTGGGGGGGGTGGTTCCGGAATGGGCTTCTCGTGCGCATTTGTCCAAAATCCATCCCGTCGTCCAGGCTGCGTTGACCAAAGCCAAGGTTTCCGCACACGACCTCGACGCAGTGGCTTACACGCTGGGTCCCGGGTTGCAGGGATCGCTGCACGTTGGGACGTCGTACGCCAAGTCCCTGGCCTGGGGGTTGGGCATCCCGTCGGTGCCGGTGCACCACATGCGGGCGCACATTTTGGCCCACGTGCTGGAACCCGGTCCGACGCCGGAGTACCCTTTTTTATGCTTGACCGTCAGCGGCGGGCACACCCAGCTGGTTCGCGTCGACAGCCCACAAGAAATGAGCGTCCTGGGCCAAACGCTGGACGACGCCGCTGGAGAGGCCTTCGACAAAGTGGCCAAACTGATCGGTTTGCCCTACCCCGGAGGCCCAGTGGTGGACCAATTGGCGCGTGAAGGTGACCCCGAGGCCTTTGCGTTCTCGCGCCCACGCATGTCGGGCTACAATTGGAGCTTCAGCGGACTTAAGACCCAAGTGCTTCAGTTCTTGCAGCAGGCGCAGCGCAGCGACGCCACGTTCGTGCAGCGCCGTCGAGCAGACATTTGTGCGTCCGTCCAAGCGGCCATCCTGGACATGCTGGTCGAACCGCTTTCGCGGGCCGTGGAGGAGACCGGGATTCGTGAGGTGGCCATTGCCGGAGGCGTCAGCGCCAACTCCGGATTGCGCGCTCGGCTTGAGCAAGCCCAGCGCGATCTTGGTTGGACGGTTCACATTCCGCCCATGGCGTATTGCACCGACAATGCGGCCATGATTGCGGCAGTGGGGTGGCTGGATTTTGTGGAGGGCAAGCGCGGCACGTTGGCGGCGGCCCCTTCTCCTCGGTTGCCCGAACTCACGAGTCTGGCGGACTGAGCGGAAACCTGAAACGCACCTCCGTGCTCCAAGGGGCTTCGGCCGGAAGAATTTCCAAGCTCGAAGTGTTGTCGAGCAGCCTCAATTTTTCACGCGTCATGTTCAGACCCCAAGAGGTGTGTTGAGGCACGGCGCGAGCTTCTGCGCCTTCGTCATGGAGCCCACGCCCGTTGTCAAGCACAGAGGCGACCACGTCCATCGAGGTCGATCCGTCGGGGTCGGTGGAAATGGACAGCAAGATTTGCGGTGACACGGGGGGGTCGCGGAAGGCATGCCACAGCGCGTTTTCCACCGCAGGTTGAAACAGCAAGGCGGGAATTCGAGCTGACTTCGAGATGTCGGGGTCGAGGAGGGAGCGAAAAGAGACAGAATGACCCAGCCGCGAAGATTCGAGATGGACGTAGGCTTGCAACGTGTCCATTTCTGCTTCGAGCGAGTGAAGCGCGTCCCCTTCTTCGCGCCAGTGGTGTTTCCAGAGCGCAACGAAGGAGGCAAACAAGCCGCGTGCTTCGTCGTGCTTGGACTCGCTCCAGAGCCATTGAACAGACGACAACGCATTGAACATGAAATGCGGGCTCAAATGGAGTTGGAGGGAAGTCAACTTCGCTCGGGTACGTCGTTCGTTGACGTTGAGGTCACGCACAGCCAGCCCCATGTGGTCTTTCAATCGCTGGTGCCGCTCCATCCAGGCGTCGGGCACTTCGGCGTCATGGTCTTCGGTGAGGGATTCAGGTTGCGCTTTTCTGCTCCACGCATACCCCAAGAGGAAGCACACCCCAAAGCACAACATCGTCGCCGGCCACGTCATGAAACCAAGGTACAGCAGCCGCAGGCAGGTCGCCTCGACTCAAGGCGAACGAATTCACAGGCGTGGGATCAGCCTTCGTCGTTGAAGGCGTGCCTGAGGGCCGTCTTGAGGTTTCGGCAGTATTCTTCCTCCAGCCAACTGCGGTAGTTGGGCGTCGCTTTGGCGATGCACTTGGAATACTGCTTGACGCGGTACTTGACGTCGTCCACCAGCAAGTCCACCAGCTCGACGGCATCCCAATAGTCGTCTGCGGCGTACCGAATGATGGTCACGTGCTGTTCCAAGCTGCGTCGAATGGCTTCCTTGGGCCGGAGTCCCTCTCGGGTCACTTCGAGGTAGGCTTCAGCCATGTCGAATTCGGTTTCTGGCCCTCCCTCAAAGCGCACGGCCAATTCGTCTGGCATCTCGAACACGAACTCGTTTTCAATTTCTTCGTCGGTGTACAATCCGTCGATGTACGATTGCGGCGACTTGAAGATGTCGTGCCAATTGATGTGCGCGTCCCACAGCCCAAACCGCCGCGAATTGTTCCCCAAATCGATGACCGTGAACTCGCTCTTGTTTTTCAAGATGCGCGAGCCGCGCCCGATCATTTGGTGGTACAGCGTCAACGACTTGGTGGCCCGATTCAGGATGATGGTTTCAACGGTTGGCTCGTCAAATCCGGTGGTCAGAATGGACACGGAGGACAACACGGCGTCCGGCGTTTTTTGGAACCACTCGAGGATGTCGGCGCGTTCTTTTTCGCTGTGCGTGTTGTCGAGGTGCATGCACGGGTAGCCCTCCTCCGCAAACATCGCCTGAACCTGCTTGGAGGTGTTGATGCCGTTGTTGAAGATGAGCGTTTTGGTGCCTTTGGCCTTTTCCTCGTAGGCGTAGAGCAGCTTCTCTTGCATGAGGAAATTGCCGTACAAACGCTCGGAGGAACTCACCGTGTAATCGCCGTTGATGCCCACTTTCAGGGCGCGGAGGTTCACGTCGTAGCTGTACGTGCTCGCCTTGGCCAAAAACCCTTGCCCGACCAAATTCGCAATGCTCTCACCCACAATCAGCTCCTCGTAGTTGTCGTGGAGCGGGAGCTTGATGTTGCTCGAAAGGGGTGTCGCGGTCACGCCGAGCAAAATCTGTGGCTCGAAGTGCTTGAACAGCTTTCGGAAGCTGTTGTAGTGCGCCTCGTCCACCACCACAAGCCCGAGGTCGGCAAATTCGATGCGCTCGTCGTTCAGGCGGTTGTTGAGGGTTTCCACCATCGCGACGTAACACCAATGGTCCTCGCTGTTTTCGAGCTCCTTGACCTTGCTGTTGATGATCTTGTTGGGGACCCCAATTTCGGTGAGTTGGGTGGAGGTTTGGCTCAAAAGCTCGATGCGGTGAGTCAAAATCAACACCCGCTTTCCCGTCTCCAAAATGTAGCGTTTGGCCAATTCGGAGAAAATCACCGTTTTGCCACCGCCCGTCGGAAGTTGGTAGAGGAGGTTGTATCCCTCGGGAAATTTCTGAATTCGCCCCATGATGGTCTCGATGGCATCTGTTTGATAACCATAGAGATCCTTCCCCTTTTTGCTTTTCAAGCGGTTGACAACGGAAGGGTCGATGGGAAGGGCTTCGGTCATGGTGGGGTGTCGAGTGGGAAAGCGCAAAAATACCCCCTAGATTGGCGCATTGAAAATCTGAGGCGCACGAACCCGTCACAGGTTTTCCACAACCGCTGCATTTCAGGCATGCTCCGTTCCCCCAAACCTTGGCCTCTCCCGCCACTTGCGTGGCGAGACTTGCTGCCGCCGTGGTGCAGCGAAGGGGCAGGAAGCGCGCCTGAGGAATTGCGTGGGCGCGTCGAGAAATTGGAGGCAGAAGGGAGGCTTTGTCCCCCCTTGCAGTCGGTCTGGCGTGCGTTCGAATGCACCTTGCCTGACGAAGTCAACGTGGTTCTGTTGGGCCAAGATCCCTACCACGGGATGCGGCAAGCGCACGGGCTCGCGTTCAGTGTCGAGGACCCGTTGTTGCCGTGGCCGCCTTCGCTTCGAAACGTATTCAAGGAACGGGCGAGCGACTGCGGTTTGCCCGTCGAGCGCGCCGCCAACCTCGAAGATTGGGCTCGCCAAGGTGTGCTGATGCTGAATTCATCCCTGACCACGGAAATGGGCACCGCAGGAGCGCATCAGGGACTCGGCTGGGAAGAGGTTGTGGAATGTGCCTTGCTGGGCATGATGGCGCGTCGGCCGAGGTTGGTTTGGATGTTGTGGGGCCGACCGGCACAAGACCTTCACCGTTCCGTGGTGGCCAAGTTTGAGGGCTCTCGTGAGGACGACGTTTGCCTGCGTGCGCCCCACCCGAGTCCGCTTTCGGCGTACCGGGGGTTTTGGGGAAGCCGCCCCTTCACCCAAACCAACACGGCCCTTCAATCCTGGGGGGAGCGTCCTGTGGTTTGGTGAGCCTCACCCGACCTCCCAAACCTTGAGGCTCCGGTCGTCGCCCCCAGAAGCGAGGAGGGTGCCGTCTTCGCCGCCCAAGGCCAAGGCGTTGACGGAGCGCGTGTGCGGGCGGGAAAGTTTGCCGAGGGGCTCCAAGGTCTGCACGTCCCAGGCTTTCACTTCCTTGTCTCGCGAGGCGGTCCACAAGGTGTTTCCCGCCACGAGTCCTCGGTACACGGCGCTCTGGTGCACGGGCAATCTGAGCACCTCATCTCCGCCGCGGTGCACCACCAACAACCCGTCTTGCCCGCCGCTGAGCACCACTTGCTTGGAAGGCCAATAGCGGGCCCAGTAGCAGCTTCGTTCGTGTGCTTTCACCTCAAGGGCCACCACGCCCGCTTCCGTCAACACGGCCCAGGATCCGATTCCGCCGGCAACCAAGATGCCGTCAGGGTGGGTGTCAATGGAACGAATTTTCCCCAAGCCCGTCTTTACGTCCAAAGTCACCTCCATGCCGAGGGCTGTCCGTTCCCATCGGCAAATGCGTCCCGAACCGTCTCCGGACCACAGGCGGTCCTGCCCGTCCACATGGAGCGAGAACACGGGGGACTCATGCACGCGACGCACGGCGTGACGCGCCCCGTTCTTCAGGAAGATTTCGCCGGTGGAGTTGCCCGCCACTGCATCGCCGTTCCACACGCCGACGGAGAAGAAGGGGGCCGAGTGATGAAAAACGGCTTGGCCGTCCTCGGCGCCAAGTGCCCAAAGCGCGACAACTCCGTCGCCTCCAGCAGAGAGCCAAGTGCGGTGGACGCCCTCCCAAGCCACGTCGTACACGGCACCTTGGTGGCCTCGATGAACGGTTTGTGGGAGAGGAGCGAGCATGGTGCAAAAGTAGTGCGGTGCGAGGTCGGGAATGCGACGTCAATTCGTCGTAAGTTTCGACCATGCAAGTGATTTGGGTACTTACCGCTGTTTTGATCGTGTTGTTGTTTGTTCAATACCGCCGTCGCCTGAAGCGCTGACGGATTGGCCCCACTTTTGCAGGCCATGAGCAAACCATCGATACCGAAGGGCACACGTGATTTTGGGCCGCGGGCCATGGCTCGTCGCCAATGGATGTTCGACACGCTTCGCGCGGTGTTTGAGTCGCACGGTTTCGTGCCCATCCAAACGCCGTCCTTTGAAAACCTGTCCACGCTGACAGGCAAATACGGAGAAGAGGGCGACCAGCTCATTTTCAAGATTCTCAACAACGGGGATTACCTCGCCAAGGCCAACGAATCTGCCCTGGAGGCCAAAGACAGCAAGGCCCTCACGGCGAGCATCAGCAAGAAGGCCCTGCGTTACGATTTGACCGTTCCGTTCGCTCGGTTCGTGGTGATGAATCGGAACGAATTGACGTTTCCATTCAAGCGCTACCAAATCCAAAACGTGTGGCGCGGCGACCGTCCTGGAAAGGGTCGATACCAGGAGTTCACACAATGCGATTGCGACATCATTGGAAGCGACAGCACGCTCTGCGAGCTGGAATTGGTCCAGGTGTTCTTCGAGGGGCTCACGGCCCTGAACGTTCCTGAATTCCAAATCCTGATCAACGACCGGCGCGTGTTGCAGGCCTTGGCTGAAGCAGGCGGCGTCTCTGCCGAGCAATTCTCCGACTGGACGGTGGCGGTCGACAAACTCGACAAAGTCGGCCTGGAAGGGGTCGTTCGGGAATTTGAGCAGCGCGGCTTGCCTGCCTCGGCCTCGGAGCAGCTCCCCAAGTTGATTGCCTTGCGCGACCAATCCTCGACCGAAGAGGTCTTGGAAGGGTTGGAAAACCTCCTTTCCAACCACGCGGCGGGACGCGAGGCGCTGGACTCTGTCCGGGAGACCTTGGCCCTCGCCACAGCCCTTGGTGTGGACCCCGCCTGTTTGGTGGTCGATCCGCTCTTGGCGCGGGGGTTGGATTACTACACCGGAGCCATCTTTGAAGTGACCGTTCCCGAGGCGCCCGTCGGCAGCATCTGCGGAGGCGGGCGCTACGCCGACCTGACGGGGATTTTTGGATGGGAAGGCATGAGCGGCGTGGGGATCAGCTTCGGAGCGGACCGCATCGAAGACGTGCTCAACCACTTCGAAGCGTGGCCCGAATTGCGCACCGACGGCCTGGACGTTATGGTGGCCCAAATGGAAGGAGGGCAAGTCGGCCGCGAACTCGAAGTCGCCGCCGCGATGCGGAAGGCCGGATGTTCGTCCGAGATTTACCCTGAACCGGCCAAGCTGAAGAAGC
>JBMZHG010000022.1:0-23984 GCA_049616325.1 Flavobacteriales bacterium
GGAAGGGAGGGTGCACGAAAGGGTGCTCAAGCACAAGGCCAGGATTGGCAAAGAGCGAATGAAGAAAAGTCGTTTCATGCCCCAAGGATGGGGGCAGAACGCAGGTCGTCAGGGGGATTTTTGCAAGCGTCCCTTCGCGCTTTGTAGCCGCACCAACGGCGGGCTTAGCGGGCTTGTTTCTGGAGTTTTTCCAGCCGCTTGTTGAACGTCAGAGCAAGCTGCTGAGCGTCACGCAATTCAAGTTGCTTGCCAAAAACAAACGTCTTGCCTCCGATTTGGACGTGGATGCGGTCTCCGCCAACCACCCAAAACTGCTGTTCCATGGACTCAAGAAACGAGCGTGGATTGGGCTCGGGAACGGAAGCAGGAGAGACTTCGTTGAGGGAGAACCGCTGGGCACGGCCGGCTCGATTGCCGTGATCCAATCGGAGTTCAAGGCCTTCGGGACTGAGTTGAATGACTTCGAACCCAGAGCGCCGCCAACGTACCGCGCGCCAAGCACGGAACGCGAAGAATCCCCAAAACGCCACGCAAATGAGGTAGAACAGGCGCTCGTCCCCAGGGAACGCCCAAACCCCGTACCCCAACATGGCCCCGAGGGCCATCCAGGCACCAAACCAAATCTCGAGGGACTGTCTTTGCCAAGAGGGGATGGCGGATGACACGGTTGCCACCCAGCGGGACCCGTGGGCCGTCATGGCAATTCGTTCCCCAATCTTCGCGGTGCTCATGATGCAGAAGAGGTCAAGGCGCGGTCGTAGACGGCGAGGTATTGGGGAAGAATTTGGTCCATGTGGAAAAGCTCAGCACGGGCTTGTGCTTGGGCCTTGAACCCCGAGAGGTGCTCGTCGGAAAGCACGTGAAGGGCGTCCTCGGCCATTCCTGCAACATCGCCAACGGGTCGAAGAAATCCGGAAACGCCGTGGACGTTGACTTCGGGAAGCCCTCCAACGTTGGAGGAAATCACTGGAACGCCTGCGGCCATGGCCTCCAAGGCAACCAACCCGAAGCTCTCCGTTTCGGAAGGAAGCAACAGCAAGTCGGAAATCAACAAGGGCTCGATCGGGTTTTTCACTTTGCCCAAGAACACGATGTCTTGTCCTACGCCCAAATCGCGACCGAGAGCCTCCGCAGAGGTGCGTTCTGGGCCATCACCGACCATCAGGAGGGTGCACGGGCGTTTCTGACGCACTTTCGCGAAAATGTGAATCACATCTTGAATGCGCTTGACCGGCCTGAAATTGCTGATGTGACACAAGATTGGGGCGCCGGAAGGTGAAAGTTGAGATCGGAACGCCTCGTCCGCAGGGCGCTCAAAATGCGTCGGGCACACGAAGTTGTGCACCACGTCGATCTCGCGGGTCACGTCAAACAAGCGACGGGTGTCGTCCTTCAAATTTTGAGAAACCGTCGTGACCACGTCGCTTTCGTTGATGGCGTTGGTGATGACCGGCTTGAACGACGGGTCTTTGCCGAGCAAGGTGATGTCCGTTCCGTGCAGCGTGGTCACCACGGGAACGTGCCTACCCACTTCCGCCAAAATGCGCTTTGCATTCACCGCCGCGCTCGCGTGAGGAATGGCGTAATGCACGTGCAGGAGGTTGAGGTTGTGGGTTTGGGCCACCTCCACCATCTTGCTCGTCAGCACCAATTCGTATGGAGGGTATTCAAACAGCGGATACTTGCTGACTTCCACCTCGTGGTAGAAAACCCGTGGATGAAACGAGCCCAAACGCACAGGCAGGTTGTAGGTGATGAAGTGCACCTCGTGCCCTTGCACCGCCAAAGCTTTTCCCAATTCGGTCGCCACCACACCGCTTCCACCAAACGTGGGATAGCACACGATGCCAATGCGAAGCTGGGAAGAGGACGGGCTCATGGGGTGTCAGGAAAACGACTTGAAGCGCCAAGATGTTCAAGCACGACGCGCTGAATCTCGGTGCGCGTATCCAAGCGCAGCAACTTGGTGTTGCTTGCGTCAGGGTAGGTTCGGTTGCTCAAGAAAACGTAGACCAAATCGTACGCCGGGTCCACCCAAATCAACGTCCCCGTGAACCCTGTGTGCCCAAAACTTTCCCACGAAGCCAGGTCACAAGTTGGTCCCGAATCGGGGTCCAACGCAGGCTTGTCGAAGACGACTCCGCGCCGGTTTTCGCCGTCGGGGAAGCCCCGTTGCGTCCATTGGTTCAGGATCCGTTGCGGGGCAATTTCCACGCCTCGGAGGGTGCCGCCGCGCAACCAAGCCTCTCCGAGCTCTGCAAGGTCGTAGGCGTTGGAGAACAGCCCTGCGTGGCACCCCACACCGCCTTGCATCGCCGCACCTGGATCGTGCACCGTGCCGTGCACCACGCACTTCCGAAACGCCTCGTCCAATTCGGTGGGTGCGATGTCCTGGGCATTCAGCCCATGCGCCAGCGGGTTGTAGCCCATGCTTGCCCACCCCATCGGTTCAGCGAGTTCCGAATCAACCCAGCGTTCCACTTCGATCCCCCGTGCTTTGAGGACGCGCAACCACAGGTAAAACCCCAGGTCGCTGTATTGGTATTTCCCTGGGGGGCGGAGCTCGGACGTCAGGATCATGTTCCACACCGAATCGGTGTAGGCGTCCTCGAGGTACAAGGAGGGTGTGATTTCGATGGCACATCCGTCCGAAGGGGAGGAGCCAAACACGCCCGAGCTGTCCTCCAACGCGGAGATGTAAAAGGGAATCCACGGCTCGAGTCCTGCCTGATGCGTCAGCAATTCGCGGACGGTACGCGTGCCCAAGGGGTGGTCTTCCAATTCTGGAAGGAGACTGCTCATGGGCCAGTCAAGGCCAAGTTCGCCGCGGGAGGCGAGCTGCATGAGGAGGTTTCCCGTGGCGGCCACCTTGGTGATGGACGCCAGGTCGTAGATGGATTCTGCGGTCACGGGAAGCGTGCCGTCGAGCGTGCCGGTGGCCTTGTCGACGACGATTTGGCCTTGATGCGCCACCACGACCCGTGCGCCAGGCAAGGCACGGTTGTCCAGGGCCAACCCGAGCAAGCTGTCGATGCGCGACTCGGGGGAGCTCCAATGCCCGAGCCGTTCCGAAACGGGGCGCCCCAAGCGCCAATGTCCCTCCCAGTCCAGTCCGTCGCCTTCCCGCCATGGGGCGTCCACCGGCGAAACCGGAAGACGTCCTCCGGCCGGGGCGATCCCGCACAAGGCGTCCGCGACGGCGTGACAGGTCTTGTCGTCGTCTTGGTAGGCCACAGTCAGCGCACTCGCCTGCTCGGCAAGAGGAGCCAAATCCTTCAAAGCGTACGGATTGCCCATCCACACCACGTGCACCCGTTGTGCAGGGATGTTCCACTTCCGAAGCGCTTCGCTCAACGCCTCGACGCCGTCGCGCTGAAGACCAAAATTCCTCGAAGGCCGGTGGCTCATTTCCGTGGCAACAATCACAAGACGGTCCATCTCCGCGAGAGACGCCGCCACCGCTTCCCGTCCCAGTCCGCTGCCGTCCTTGGCCAAAACGTGACGCTCAATCGACCATCTCGCGCCCAGGTGCGACCGAAGTTGGTCTTCCAGGGGCTGACACGATTCGAGGTGGTTGGCCAAATCCCACATGACCAACTTGCCTTGTTGTGAAAGCAACGGGGCACGAGCGGCACTGTCGGTGCCGGGAAGAACAGTCAAGCTCTGTGCGAGAAGTTCACGGTGGATGAGGTCGGCGTGTTCCGGTTCCCAGCGAGTGCCGAATGACGGCACGGGCTCGTCGGCCTTGCACCACGATTTGGCAAGCAATACCCGACGGCATTTTTCGGTGACCGCCGCAGAATCCAACGTGCCGTCGGCCAGCGCGGCCATGGCTTCCTCGATGGCCAGCACCGGGTCGCCCGGGAACAGCAAGACGTCGTTGCCGGCGAGCAACGCGTCGCGGATGCGGGGGCGGTCGCCTACGAAGTCCGCAAAGCCTTTCATGCTCATCGCGTCCGTAAACGCCAAGCCCTCAAAACCCAACTCGCCGCGCAGCAACGAATCGACAATCAGAGGAGACAGCGTCGAAGGCTGGGCTTCGGTGCTGTCAAGTCCGGGCACGTCGAGGTGGGCGACCATGACGGCGGCCGTCCCGCGGTCGAACGCGTGCCGAAACGGCGCGAGCTCCACCGAATCGAGCCGAGCGCGGTCGTGGCTGATGGTCGGCAACGTCGCGTGCGAGTCGCTGTCGCTGTCGCCGTGTCCCGGGAAATGCTTCGCCGTGGCAAGGACATGCACGTCCTGCAGCCCATCCGCGTAGGCCTGCCCCAATTGCCCAACCCACGGCACCGATTCGCCAAAGCTGCGACTTCCGATGACCGGGTTGATGGGGTTGGAGTTGACGTCGACAACCGGTGCGAAATTGACGTGCACGCCCGTGGCGCGCAGGCTTTGGCCGACCACCTGCCCAAACATCCGAATCAACTCCGGATTCCGAGTGGCCCCAAGCGTCATGGCGCGCGGAAAGGACCGCGTGCTGTCAAGCCGCATTCCCAGACCCCATTCGGCGTCGGAAGCCACCATCAGGGGAACCCTTGCCAGGGCTTGAAGTCGCTTCAGCCGAATGCGCTGATGCTCGGGTCCGCCTTGCATGCAAATCACGCCGCCGAGCCCCAAGTCGCGGGTCCACTTCTCGGCTTCCGCCCAGCCCGCCGTGTCGGTTCTCGCGTAAATGGGGACCATCAGCAATTGCGCCACACGCTCCTCCATGGACAGGGTTTGGAGCACGCTGTCCACAGCCAGGCTGTCTTCAAAGAGGAAGGCAGGCCGAACCGGTCCTTCAGGGGCGGAGCTGTCTTGGGCGCGGTGGCATCCTGCCCAAGCCATCAGCACGACCAAGGTGTACCAAGCGCGCACCATCAACTTTCCTCCTCCATGCGGGTTCGCGCCAGGGAGACCAGGAAGTTGAATTGTTCCTCGACGGTCAATTCGCTGTTGTCGACCACGACGGCGTCGTCGGCTTGACGCAGCGGCGCGACGGCTCGCTCCGAATCGATGCGGTCCCGTTCCAGGACGTTTTCCAAGACTTCGTCGTAGCTCACGTTTTTCCCGTTCGCTTTCAGTTCGTTGAGGCGACGGTAGGCGCGCGTTTCGGGGTCTGCCGTCATAAAAATCTTGAGTTCGGCTTTCGGAAGGACCACCGTGCCGATGTCGCGGCCGTCCATCACGACCCCGCCGGCCTCGGCCATGCGCTGTTGGATCGCCACCAATTTGGTGCGGACTTCTGGGACGCGAGCGACGAGGCTGACCTTTTGGGCCACTTCCATCGACCGGATTTCCTTCTCCACGTTGATTCCGTTCAAGTGGATCTCCGATTGCTCCGTTTGGGGGTTGTAGCGGAAGGCCAAATACATCCGGTCCAGCCCCGCTCGAAGGCTCACTTCGTTCACCGTCGAATCCACCACATTTCGCTCACGCATGGCGTGCAAGGTGGCTGCCCGGTACATCGCGCCCGTGTCGACGTAGACGTAGTTCAACTCCTTGGCCAGGGACTTAGCCATGGTGCTTTTTCCCGCACTTGAATGGCCGTCAATGGCGATGTTGATTCGGCTTCTCCCCATGCGTCGAAGATAGGTTCTCCCTGTTGAAAATCAGGGGGCCGAGGGCGTCGATTTGGGAGGCGCTTCCGGGCGCCTCAGAATCAAGCCCAAATGCGTCGAACTGCCCGCAAAATGGTAGACGCTGCGCGCCACACTCAGGTCGAAGTTGCGGAAGCGGCCGCGCATGCCCACGGACATGCCGTTGACCCCAGTGCGACCTGCGGCAGCCATGGTTTTTTGGCGCTGGTGGTTGTAGCCCACGTACCCGCGCAAGTGCGGACCCAAATTCAAAGTCACGCCGCCCGACAGGTGCCGGAAAAATTGGTCGCCCCACACCCACGTGTCGTTGGGGATGACGTCGCCTGTGAGCGGATCAATGAAGTCGTCGTACGTGCCAGCCGGAGCAAGGTCCCAGGTTTCGAGGCGCTGAAGTCGCAGGTGAAACGTGAACGGCGCGTTGGGAAACCCTTGGGTCACGCCCACCTGGACGTTGGGGCGCAACCGTCCCTCGGGCATGATCCCGGAGAAATCCTCTTGCAAGCCGAAGTTGGAAACCAAGATCCCCACAGCCCCGAGGCCGTTGTCAGACCGCCTCACCAAACCCAAATCCGCTCCGAAAACGCCTGCGTTGACTTGCTCCAAGTTTCGCAGGCCGACCATCCCTGCCACGCCAACGACCCAGTTGGAATCGAGGACCCACGACATGCCGTATTGCGCCGCGTAGTCGCCCCCGGAAAAGGCGCCTGTGGGGTCGCCTGCCGCGGTGCTTCCTTCGAATTTACCGTACGTCGCAAACCGAATGCCGACGTACGAGGCTCGGCGTCCAGAGGGGGCGAGCGGCACGGCGACCGCGCCGGTGCGAATTCCCGCGAAATAGTCGAGGTACGAGGTGTACACGTGTTGCTCCACCGTGGAGTCCAGTGCGGCCGGATGAAGCACCGCCGACCAACCGTCCCCGGCCACAGGTGCCACGTCCAGTCCCCCAACCGCGGCGTTGCGCGGGTCCGCACTCACATCCCAGGCCAGGGAAGGGGGGACGTCCGCGGGGGTTTGGCCCCAAGAAACCGAGGGCCCAACAAGACTCGCTTGGGCAAGGAGCGTGAAGAACAACCGTGGAAGAGACCGAACCATGAGGTGCAATTTAGGACGAGACGATGCGCAACGGGTGTTCAACATGTTGCCCCAACAACGCACGGTCCACCACTTCTCGCATGTGTGAAACGTACGTAAAGCTCAAACCCTTAACGTAGCGAGGGTTGATGTCGTCGACGTCTTGGCGGTTACGTTCGCAGAGGATGATTTCTCGGATCCCGGCACGCTTCGCCGCCAGGATTTTCTCCTTGATGCCTCCGACGGGAAGCACTTGGCCGCGCAAGGTGATTTCACCGCTCATGGCCAGGTACTTGCGCACTTTGCGCTGCGTAAACGCGCTGGCAAGGGCCGTGAGCATGGTCACGCCTGCGCTCGGCCCGTCTTTAGGAATGGCACCTTGAGGAACGTGAATGTGCACGTTCCACTTGTCGAAGATGTCAGGCGTCAGTCCCAACCAATCGGCGTGGGCCTTGAGGTGCTGCAGGGCAATGATCGCGGATTCCTTCATGACGTCGCCGAGGTTTCCGGTCAAGGTCAGCTTTCCGGTACCTGGGGTCAGCGACGATTCGATGAACAAGATGTCCCCGCCGCGTGGCGTCCAAGCAAGACCCGTCACCACCCCGGCCACGTCGTTGCCTTCGTACCGGTCTTTCTCCCGTGCGATTCCGAGAATTCCGTGCAAATCGTCCGACCCCACTTCGACGTCATGCGCCTCGTCCAGGGCGAGTTGTTTCGCGCGGTGCCGCACGAGTTTGGCGAGTCGCTTGTCAAGCCCGCGCACGCCGCTTTCGTTCGTGTACTGCTCCACCACCGATTGGATGGTGGCTGTCGGCACCTTCAATTGATCGGGTGCGAGTCCGGATTCGTTCAGGTGCTTGGGGAGGAGGTGGCGCTTCCCGATTTGGACTTTTTCCTCAAGCGTGTACCCGCTGACGTCGATGATTTCCATGCGGTCGCGAAGCGCGGGTTGAATGGTGCTCAGGTCGTTGCACGTCGCGAGAAACATGACCTTGCTTAAGTCGTAGTCGAGGTCGAGGTAGTTGTCGTGGAACGTGTGGTTTTGTTCCGGGTCGAGCACTTCGAGCAGGGCAGAGGAGGGGTCCCCGTGGTGGTCGCGTCCCAATTTGTCAATTTCGTCGAGCACGAAGAGCGGGTTGCTCGTCCCGGCCTTCTTCAAGTTCTGCAAAACGCGGCCCGGCATGGCGCCGATGTAGGTTTTTCGGTGCCCTCGAATTTCTGCTTCGTCTCGCAAGCCACCCAAGCTCATTCGGACGTACTTCCGTCCCAAGGCTTCGGCGATGCTTCGCCCGAGCGACGTTTTGCCCACGCCGGGAGGGCCGTACAGGCACAAAATCGGGGCCTTGAGATCCCCCTTGATCTTCAACACGGCCAGGTGTTCGATGATTCGTTCCTTCACCTTTTCGAGTCCGTAGTGGTCGGCGTCCAAGACGGCTTGGGCGTGTTTCAAGTCAAAGTTGTCGCTCGAAACGTCGTTCCAAGGGAGGTCGAGCAGGGTTTCGAGGTAGTTCGCCTGGACGCTGTACTCACTCGCCTGCGGGTTCATGCGTTCGAGCTTTCCGATTTCTTTGTCGAACGCCTCTTGCGCATGCACTGGCCAATCTTTGGTCGCAGCTTTCGCGCGCTTCTCCAGAATCTCCTCTTTGAGCGGATTGGCCCCGAGCTCGTCCTGGATGGTTTTCATTTGTTGGTGCAGGAAAAACTCGCGTTGCTGCTGATCCAAATCGGTCTTCACCTTTCGTTGGATGTCCTGCTTCAGCGACAGCATTTGTTTTTCCTTGTGCAAAAGCTCCAGGACTTTTTGAGCGCGTTCCCGGAGGTTGATTTCCTCGAGGATGGCTTGTTTGTCCTCCACTTCAACCTGCATGTTGCTCCCAACGAAATTCACCAGAAAGCCCAAACGATCAATCCCTTTGATGGCTTCTGCCGCTTCCGTCGGGATGTTGGGGTTCATTTCGATGAGTTCCACGGAAAGGTCACGCAGGCTTTCCATCATTGCTTGTCCTTCTTCCTCGGGCAGGGGCTCATCCACGCCTCCGTAGGATTCGACCTTGGCTTTGTGGTAGGGTTCTTCTTGAATGACCTCGGTCCATTTGAAGCGTTGCTGTCCCTGCAAGATGACGGTGTTTGTGCCGTCGGGCATTTTCAGCATCTTCAAAATCCGCGCCACGGTGCCCACGGCGTTCAGGTCTTCTGGACCCGGGACTTCGGTGTCGTCTTCTTTTTGGCTCACCACGCCGATGAGCGCCTCAGATTTGTTGGCTTCACGAATGAGCCTCACGCTCCGGTCGCGCCCTACGCTGATGGGAATGACCACGCCCGGAAAGAGCACGGTGTTTCGCAGCGACAAAAGGGGAAGCACCTCGGGCACCTCTTTTTCCTGCATCGCGTTCTCGTCCTCTTCCGTCAGGATGGGGATGAAGTCTTGGTCTTGCATGTCACTCAATCGCATGGCCTTCCTTTTCATGATTTCCTTGAGGACAAACCGCGTGCCAAGCATCTGCCTTGTCGTCCTTCTGACAAAACAAACGTCAACCTGTCCAGTTCGTTGCCCGCGCCGCGGACAGAAGTTGAAAACCCCGACAGGATGTCAGGTTTTCTCCAAAGGATTTCCCAAGCTAGGGCGTGGTGGAAGCCTTGAATGCGGCGCGTATGCGAGACTCGTCTTCGCCCGTCAAGTCCTGACTGCGTCGCGCCATCACCTTTCGCGCCGTCTCTAGGGCGCGTTCGACGTCGTACGTCTCGCCCGCAATTCCCCAAGAAAACGACGGCACATGGCGCGGCGGAGTTTTGTCGCCAAACACGTTGCACATCACGCCCACCACGGTGGCGGTACTGAACGCCGTGTGAATGGCTGTCTTGCTGTGATCGCCCATGATTAGCCCACAAAACGTGCGGCCACGTCCTTGGAAACTTCCGTCCGCGGCGCTCCATTCTGCGATTTCTCCATACGTGTTTTTCAAGTTGCTGCACGTGGTTTCTGCGCCCAGGTTGCACCACGATCCAAGGACGGAATTCCCCAGAAACCCCCCGTGAGCCTTGTTGGACCAGTCGTGAACCACGACGTTGCTGAGTTCGCCTCCGACTTTGCACCCTTGCCCCACCGCAGTCGGGCCGTACACCAACGATCCCATGCGAAGTGTCGATCCCTCACCCAGGGCGAACGGTGCCCGTATGCGGCACCCTTCCATGACTTCGGCACCTGGGCCAAGCACGACGTCCCCTTGTTCTGTGTTGAAGGTCGCGTCACGCAGCACAGCGCCTGGCGCCACGTGGATTCGGTCCATGGGGCCGTGGACAATCACGCCCCGCGTTGCCCAAGCTTCACGCTCGTCCCCGTCCAGGGTCCGAAGGCGCCAAGCACGCTTCAACCTTGGCAAATCTTCTCGCAGGCCGTCGCCGGCGCGTTCAAACAGGGCGGAAACGTCGGTCCACATGTCCGGCGCGACGTCGGAGCGCTCCGGTCCATCGGCCGCGCCAAGTTGCGCAACTGTTACGCCGTTGTGAACCCAGCACTCCCCTGACGAAAGCGAGTCAAGCGCCACGATGTTGGAGGCCGTTGGCAGCAATCGAGGGTGAACGCGAAGATGGGGTTTGGTTTGAAGAACGTCTTGCCATTGCGCAGCGACGGACCGCACGCCAAAATGCAACGTCTCCTCCCCACGAAGTACGTTCAAGGGGTACAGGTCAGGCGTTGGGACGACGTCGAGAAACCAGGTTGAAGCCATGACACAAACTTAGGTTGTGAACCAAGAAGGTCGTTTAGATGTTAAGGCGGCGTGAAGCAGGAGTTTTCAATCAAGGACCTCGAAAACCTGACCGGGGTCAAAGCGCACACCATCCGTGTGTGGGAACAACGTTACGACTTGCTGCGTCCCGAGCGCTCGGAGACCAACATTCGAACGTATTCCGGCGACGACTTGAAACGGCTTCTGAACGTGAGCTTGCTCGTCGACCGAGGATTGAAAATCTCCAAGGTGGCGACCATGTCGGAAGTCGAGATGTTGACTGCGGTCCAACGAGGCCCGGCCATTGGCGATCAAGGGGAGGAAATGGTGGCCCAACAGCGGTTGAAAGTGGCCATGATGTCTTACGACGAACAGCTGTTTCGAGACACCATGGACGAGTGCATCGACCGTTTGGGCTTCGAAACGACGGTGTTGAGGGTGTGCTTGCCCTTCCTCGCGGAAGTGGGTGTGTTGTGGCTGACCAACGCCATCTGCCCGGCCAACGAGCATTTCATGAGCAACCTGTTCCGGCAAATGCTCTACGCTCAAGTCCATCAAACGCCGATACCGAAGGATGAAGGCCAAGAAGTCGTGGTTCTTTACCTGCCTGAACGCGAGATTCATGACATCTCCTTGTTGTTTGTGCACCAATTGTGTCGCGCACATGGGCGCAAGTCTGTGTTCTTGGGCCAAAGCGTGCCATTCGACGACCTCCGTGCCGTCGCTGGGCAATTCGACAAGGTTTGTTTTGTGACGTACTGCACGACGTACCCGGCGGAAGGCCAAGCCCAGGAATACGTGGACCGCGTTGTTCGAACGTTTGAAGGAACCGGCATTTCTTTCCACCTTGCCGGGGGTGTCTTCCGCGACGCGAAGCCGGCTCCCGGGGTCACGGTGGACCTCACAGGGGGAGCGTTGGTGCAACGGCTCTTCTGAAGGTCGCAAACATAACCATGCAGGGCCTGGTTTTAAAACACTCTAAGACAGTGGTTTAAGATTTTTTGTTGAACAAATTTGGAAAATAGTTCCACAAAAATTTGTTGTCAGAGCTATTCTGTTTAACCTTGGGCTCCGAACGTTAAACAACACGATCATGAGCACGCTCGAATTCAATCAACTTCTCGTCAGCCAATCCGACTTTCTGCGCGGTTTTGCTTTGGGTTTCACACGAAATGGGGCAGACGCGGACGATTTGGTCCAAGACACCATGGTCAAAGCGCTTCGTTACAAGAACAACTTCAAGGAAGGCACGAACATGAAGGGGTGGTTGTACACCATCATGCGGAACATCTTCATCAACAACTACAAGCGAAAGAAATTCCAAAACACCGTGCTCGACAGTACGGAGAACCAATACTTCATCAACGCGAGCCAGGACTACCGTGTAGACACCGTGACCACAGTCATCAACCAAGCGGACATCCTTGGAGCCATAGACGAATTGAAGCCGGATTTCCGCAAGCCGTTCACAATGTTCCTCGACGGGTACCACTACGACGAAATCGCTGCCGAAATGGAGATTCCTATGGGCACCGTCAAGTCACGCATCTTTCACGCTCGCAAGAAATTGTCGGCGTCCTTGGTGGATTTCAACTGAGGTTCCGCACGTTTCCAACTTCGCTTATCTTGCAGGGCGCCCCATGAGCTCCCTGCCATGAGAATCCTCTTCCTCTCCATTCGTGAGTGCCTTGACATCAGGGTCACCGTTTTTTTCCTTCTTGCGTTTCCTGCTGCCTTTTTGGCGCAAGTCAGCGTTGACCAAAGTCTGTCGCCGACGCAATACGTCAACGATGTGCTTTTGGGGGAGGGCGTTTCGGCGACCAACGTTTCCTTCATTGGGTCGTCTTCCCAAATAGGGTACATGACAGGAGGGACGTCCATCGGATTTCCCATCGACGGCGGACTGGTGCTCAGTTCAGGGAACGCAGCGGACGCTTTTTGCGCCGGCCTTGGCTGCTTTGATTGCCAAGGAGGCAACCCCACGGACGCGGATCTGCTTGAGATTGCCAACAGCGTGCCTTCTTTGATTGGCCAAAGTTTCACAGTGGGAAGCGTGAACGATTTGTGTGTGCTGGAATTCGACTTTGACCCCGCAGGCGACTACGTTTCCTTCAACTACATCTTCGGGTCGAGCGAGTACGAGGCGTGGGAGAACACCCAATACAACGACATTTTCGCCTTTTTCCTTTCTGGCGCGGGGATCAACGGGCCTTACAACGCACCTGCGGCCTTTCCTGGTCAGGCGATCAACATTGCCAGTGTGCCGGATTCCGACCCCGAATTGCCCATCACGATCAGTTCGGTCAACGGATTGCTCAATGCCGAATACTACATTTTGAACGAGTCGCCTGACGTGTGCATGAACGGCTACACCACGGTGTTGACGGCCGTGTACCCTGTGATTTGTGGAGAGACATACCACATCAAATTGGCCATTGGCGACGGTTCAGACACCATTTTGGACTCGGTTGTGATTTTGGAAGAAGGAAGCTTTGGGTCGCCCATTCCAACGACCTACGAAGCGCAGGCCTCGCCGGAATGCGACCCCGATCCCGACGACGACGAGATCATTTATTGCGCCTGGGAAGATTGCGGCCCTTCCACAATCACCATCAGCCGTCCGTGCGCCGTGTCGTCGTTGTTCCCGTTTCCGTTTGACTTGATTGCTGCTCCGGGTTCCGAAGCAACGCTGGACGAGGACCTGTTGGGTTTGCCCTCGTCGGCGGCCATTCCTGTGGGAGAATACGGGATTTCTTTGACGTTTGAAGTGCCTCAAGATTTCATTGACGAGGGAACTGAAACGTTGAATTTGAAGGTGGTGAGTGGCACCATTGAGAGCGAAATTACCATCATCATCTACGACACTCCACCCTTTGAGGCGTCCATGCCCGACGTGGTGACGGTTCCTTGCGACGAAACCCAAGAGGTGTGCATTGACCTGATTCAGGACCCCAATTACGCTTATCCTCCGGTTGAGTACACCTGGTCAATCAACGGCGTGGATTTTGGAGACGAGCAGTGCGTCACATACGGGGCGCTTAACTCGTCGTTGATGGAAGTGTACCTTGAAGACGGATGTGAGCGTGAAATCTACTTGCAGAGTTTGTTTGAGGTGCCCTACGAGCCTTTGGTGTTGACGGTGCCCAACGACACCTTGCTTTGCAACGGAGCTTCGGCATTCATGGAGCTCGAAATCCAAGGGGGAGAACCGCCTTACCTGATCCAGTGGGACGATTTCACCGACGAAGAATTGGTGCACTTGGTGGACCCCGATGTGAGTACGGAATACGAAGTGGTCGTCGTCGACAACTGCGATTATGTGGGATTTGCATCCACCCAAGTGGACGTCCAAACCGTCAAAGCCACCATCCTACGTGAAAGCTTGGGCGACGACACGTACGAATTTGACGTGCTGGTGGACCCCGCAGAGCCTTACGAAGCGGCGTATTTCTACATGTGGGATTTCGGAGATGGCAATGTGGCTTATGAGAAAAACCCCACCCACAAGTACGACGGCCTGTCGACCTACGAGGCTGAGGTGTTCGTCACAACTGACATCGGCTGCACAGACAACGCCGTCATGGATGTGTACGGGGACGTGCTGTTTTACATTCCGACCGCATTCACTCCGGACAACGATGGATTGAACGACGCCTTTGAAATCACGGGGCGCCAAATTCGACTTTTCGAGATTTGGATTTACAACCGCTGGGGAGAGTTGGTTTACACCAGCACAGACCTGGACGAAGCGTGGATTGGGGACGTCAACGGAGGCACGCATTTTGCTCCCAACGGAGTGTACCATTGGGTGATCAAGGCAGCAGGATTTGACACCAATGCGCAGGAATTCCGTGGATTTGTTCACTTGATGCGCTAACCTTTACTCTGCCTGTTTCATGACTTCTTCTTCCTCGAACCAATCCTTGCGAGGGGCCTTTGTCGCGGTGACCTCGCTGTTTTTCATGTGGGGATTCATTACCGTCCTTGTGGACGCACTCATCCCAAGATTGAAAGACGTCTTTGAACTGACGTTCTTGCAGGCAGGGTTGGTTCAGTTTGCTTGGTTCGCCGCCTACGGATTGTTGTCCATCCCTGGGGGAAACCTCATCTCTCGGATCGGTTACCAGCGAGGGATTTTAGTCGGTTTGGCGACGGCCGGTGTGGGATGTCTGCTCTTTTACCCGGCTGCGGCCACGCGGCTGTACCCGCTCTTTTTGCTGGCGCTGTTCGTCGTTGCAGGGGGCATCACCGTGCTTCAAGTGGCAGCCAACCCGTACATCAGTGTGCTGGGGCCGGAGGAGTCCGCTTCTGCGCGTTTGAATTTGTCTCAGGCGTTCAATTCCTTTGGAACCACGCTTGCGCCGATGGTGGCGGCAAGTTTCTTGTTGGGGGACCAAATCTTGAGCGCCGACGCCATTCAGGCACTTTCCGACGCAGACAGGTTGGCTTATTACGCCAACGAAGCTTCCGCCGTGCAAGTGCCGTTTGTCTTGCTGGCGTTGGCTTTCTTTGTCCTAGCTGTGGCGGCAGGTCTCGTTTCTCTGCCAAAAATATTGGGAGAGACGCCCGATTCAGCTGCGTCGTACGGTGCGGTGTTTCAAAACAAGAAGTTGCTCTTTGGGGCCGTCGGAATTTTCGTTTACGTAGGTGCTGAAGTGGCCTTGGGCTCGTACATGGTGAACTACGGCCTGAGCCTGGACATTGTGGACGAGATCAAATCGAGTGCGCTTTTGGGTGGGATGGCAGGTTTGGCGGCATCAATCGGGGGGAAGGACTTGGCGGTGTTGGATGCCAAAGGCGTTCTTGGAGCGCTGCTCACCTTGTATTGGGGGGGCGCCATGCTGGGCCGATTTGTTGGATTTGTTTTGATGCAACGATTCTCAGCTTCCAAGTTGCTCGCGGTGGCGGCGCTGCTCGCAATGAGCTTCATCGGCATGTCCATTGCGAGTGTCGGGGTCACGGCACTGTTGTTGACGTTGGCGGTGGGGTTTTGCAACAGCATCATGTTTCCCACCATCTTCACGTTGGCCATTGAAGACCTCGGAGAGGCCAAGCCGCAAGGATCCGGTGTGTTGTGCACCGCCATTGTCGGAGGAGCATTCATCCCGCCGGCGATGGGCGCCTTGGTCGACAGCATGGGCTTCGGTTGGGCCTTTGTCCTTCCCATGATATGTTACGCCTACATCGCGTGGTACTCTGGAAGGTTGGTTCCGGCAGCAGCGGGTTGAGGTGTCCCACATGGACTCATCCATGCGCGCCAGCGCATTTGCCGGTGCGTTTCAGATCCGTGATGTGCCAAGTTTCCTTAACGTCGATCAGGAGTTTATGCACATCATACAACTTTTTCCCTGCCAGTGCTGTTCTTTTGGCGTACGCGAAACACCGCGAGCGAAAACGCGCGAAACACAACATTCATGGCACGCAGAAAAAAATCAGAGAAAGAACTTCAGCCCAACATCAAAGTTCGTCTCGATCGCCGGACGGTGATTACAGTGCGTGATTCAAGCAAGTTGGCGTATTGGAAAGAGAAATTTCCAGCCCTCGAGATTCTCGACGAAGCGTGAACAAGCGTGATGACAACGCATGAAAAAGGCGACCTTGGAGGTCGCCTTTTTTGTTGGGTTCGCGGACGGTTCGGGAACCATCTCGTAAGGATCGTGGCTCAGGCCATTTCCTTTTTCCATGGCGCGAACGCCAATTGTTCCCGGCCCTTCTTCGTCAATGCGTAGCCGTCCTTGTTCTGGATGAGTCCATCAAGGTAGAGGTTCGTGATGCGCTCGCCGATGCGAGCTTTGCCAACGTGCAAATCGGTGTCCTCTTCAATGCGCTTCCAAAAGTTGCGCTCCAGAACGGCAAGACGAATGTGGCTCTGGTTCTCGATTTTGTGTTGGTGAATGATGTCGAGAATCATGTGGTCGTACTTGTCCAAGTTGTTCATGGTGCAGGCGTTGGTTGATGAAAGATTTGAACAGCAAGAAAGGACTTTTCACCCGGATGCTCAGGAAAATCAAAGGGTCCGTTATTCACGATTTGTCCACGTGTTTCCTGCAATTGTGAACAACGTGTGAATATCGCACGTCACTTCGCCGTTTGGCGGAAGTACTTGAAGTACCGCGTCATGTAGTGAACGTCTCGGTCCCCGAACGTAGACGTTTTGAAAGGCGCATGCACATGGACAAACCTCCGACGTGGTTCCCAAGCGCACAACGTGATTCGACTCTTTGCGGCGTGTGCAGCTTGTTGAATGTGCACCAATTGGTCAGGCGTGGCGAAAGTGGTCGTGGCGTTCGTTTGGCCTTTGGAGAAATTTTCAAGCCCTTGATCTCTCCGAGATTCCCAATCGGCCACTTCTCCTTCGAGCCAGACCACTTTCACAGGCATCATCCATTGCGTCGCCGTCGCTTGCCAAGGCTTGGGCGCCCAAATCACAAGGGTTGTGCGCCAAAACTGCGGCGGCAGTTGCCCGCGAAGTTGCCACCCGAGCAAGCGAACCACGAACCGGGCCAACCACACCACCCAAGAGGGCCGTCGCGCGCCGGGTCTCGGGCGTGGAAGTCTTTGCGGCACTTCAGGGGGCTCATTCATGGGATTCAAGTTCGTGCTCAAACAACGACCACGGACCTCGCAGGGTTGCACCCGCATGGAGGTGCTCTGCGAGGGCAGTTTGGAACGCCTCGCGGGGCCAATTCTCTGCGCCCAAGGAGGCCAGGTGGGGATTCATGATTTGGCAATCCAACGGGCCAAACCCGCGCATCTGGAGCCACCGGACCAACTTCACAAAAGCCACTTTCGACGCGTTGGTCACGTTGGAAAACATGCTTTCGCCAAAAAACATTCGACCCAACGAAACGCCATACAGACCGCCCACAAGTTGGTCGCCGTTCCAGGTTTCGACGGAGTGGGCCACGCCCAATTCGTGCAAGGCGAGGTAGGCCGCAGCAATGTCGTCCGTGATCCACGTTCCTTCGCCGTCCCGTGGGGCGGATTGGCAACCACGAACGACGGCCTCGAAAGCGCGATCAAACGTGACGCGGTACCGGTTTCGGTTGAGTTCGTTGCGCATGCTTTTGGAGACCTTCAGTCCTTGAAGAGGCAGAATTGCACGTTCAGCCGGAGCCCACCACAAAAGGGGGTCGTCTGGCATGAACCAGGGGAAGGCGCCGTGTTCGTAAGCGGCAAGCAACCGAGCCGCGGCCAAGTCGCCGCCCACGGCCAGCAATCCGTGCTCGCCCGCTTCCTCCACGGGAGGAAAATGCAGATCGTCGTCGAGCACGTGGATTTTCATGACGCAAAGAAACGTCGTGTAGGTTTCCTTTGCAGTGTGAGCGAAGTGAATGCACCACCTGAAGTGAATCGGCTCGCGCAAGTGTTGTCAGAGCAGGATTTGCCCGGTTGGTCCGCGCAGCAGTTGGCATGTCCTCCGGGCCGTCCACCTGACTTGACCTCGCGACTCGAACAGGCCAAACGCGCCGGCGTGATGTGTTTGCTCTGCCCCGACCGTGCACAGAATTGGTCCGTGGTTCTCATGCTTCGGACTTCTGACGGCACGGCTCACAGCGGTCAGCTCGCTTTCCCGGGAGGAGCTGAAGATCCTGGAGACGCCGGCAATTTGCGGGCCACAGCGCAACGTGAATGTTGGGAAGAAGTGGGAGTTCACGTGCCGGATGCAACCGTTCTCGGTGCGTTGAGTCCGCTGTACGTTCCGCCGAGTGATTTTTGGGTTCAGCCGTTCGTGGCCTGGAGCGCCCAAACGCCGGAATTTCGGCTTCAAGAAGAAGAGGTGGCTGACGTGCTGGTCAAGCCGTTGCACGATTTCCCGCAAGCCGGTGTGCGGTGGCCAAGTCATTCGGTTCCAGTTCGCGGTGGGCGCATCCAAGCTCCTGGCTGGACTTGCGGCGAACATGTGCTTTGGGGGGCGACGGCGATGATGATGGCTGAACTGCTTGCAGTTTGCAAGGGTGCGGGATTTGGCCCTTCCTTTGACGTGTCTACTCAGAACAAAGGATGAAAGACTTGACTCACAGCAGCTCAGCCAAGGTGAAAGCGGCCTTGGAACGTGCCAAGAAAAAGGGCGACGCGACGTGGATTCGTCCGCTGCTTGCCGCGTATGCTGCGCGCTCGGAAGACGGGCTTCGGGAAGAAATGAGGACGTTGCTCGGCACGTTGAAACTTTCTGCGGCCGAAGAGGTGTTTCTCGAGGCCTTGCGAGAGGAGGAATTTGCAGAGGTTCGGGCCGACGTGCTGGGATTCCTTTGGAGTTGCGGATTCACTTGCGACGGCAACCTGGCTCTGGTTGCTGAGGTGGCGTGTCAGGGAGACTTTCGCCAAGCCATGGAAGGGGCCACACTGCTCGAGCAGGTGGAATCCGCAACCGACGAAAAGGACATTTTGGAGGCGCTTGTCCTGGCAGGAGAAGCACTTCAAGATGAGACCAAGGAAGACATTCATCCCTTCTTGGAGGCGATGAAGCAGCACTTGGGCATGTTGTCAGACGCCTTGATGTAAATCAGCTCCAGGGATTGCCTGGGACTTCAGTCCTGTGAGCTTCTGCGCTTTTCAATCCGTTCGAGCGGTCCTGGGCAGGTGCCGAGGTGGCAATTCGCACAAGCGTCGACCACCTCATTGAAATGAACGGAAGACGGCGCGTTGTTGAATTGGTCGATGGCCAAGGCGTACAACGGAGCGTGTTCTTGGAAGTGAGCATTGATCATGCTTTCGTCCGTGGGTTCAATCCCCAACAAGTTGTGGGAGACGAGCGTCCGAGAGCTCCAGTCGTGGTTGGGGTCCGCAAGGACAGCCTGCAGGGTGGATTGCAATTGAGCGTCCATGGCCACCATCGTGGAAGCGAGGGGAGAGGAGCCGTTGGGTTGGTTGGGCGCAAGCTTGGGCGCTGCGCATTCCGCGGAATTTGACTGGCAGCTCGAGACCGCACAAATCCATGCCACGGCGAACAGGCCGACCGTGAGAAGGAGGAAAGTCCTCATCGCTCAGTCTTCGATCATCACTCCGGTGGCGGTGAAGGCCAAACGGAGTTCTGGTTCCGTGATGGCGGCGATTTGGTCCGCCGATTTGCCCGCGTCCTCGGCATAGTGCTGAAGCATGGCCACCGTCAAGGTGTCGTAGAAGGCCTCCCCTTGAATCACGGTGCGCTTGCCATCCGCCCCTTCAGTGGGTACGAAGAAGCTGTAGTCTTGGAAGCGCACGAACACCGTGTCCCCCCCGGATGCCACGTCCATCCAACACCCCTTCTTGGTGCACGTGGCCGTGATGTTGCCTTCGAGCCGAACCTCGGCGCGACCGGATTCCGCCAGAACTCGCCGGACTTCAGCTCCTGAAATCCCGCCGTCCGTGTCAATGACAGACCCGTAAAAGGTTTGGTTTTCAGAATGCTCACCTCCAGAATCAACCGGGGTGGAAGTTTCACAACTCGCGAGCGTCATTGCAAGTGCACTGAACAGAAAGGCGTGGAATCGGGTCATGGTTGATGAAGTTGGTGTGGCACGTGGATTGGAGACCAAAAGTAAATCGACGCTTGGAGGTCAGTGGGTTCTTGTCACTTGCTCGTTGGTGATCAGAAGAAAATCCCCCCTCCCGATCACGTCTTCGTTGGGCACCGTGACGTCGGCTTGGGTGTGGCCGTGCAAGGTGAGGATGCGCAATTCGGGGCGTGCTTGTTGGAGGTACCAAACAATGCCTTCACGGTCTTGGCTGTGGTACGCTCCGTTGAAGTGAACAAACGGCGCTTCGCGCGGCAAATTCTCGGAGATGAAGTGAGCCATCGTCGCGTCTTTGATGGCTTGCGCCATGGGAAGTGTCTCGCCGCCGTGCCCGCCACCCATCGAAATCATGGCTTGGTAACCGGGCAAGTTGATGTCAAACGCCACCGGCAAGGGGGGCAGATACTTCTGTGCTTCTTCGCTCAAGTCAGAAAGGGCTTCGAGTCCGTTTTTGTAGACAAACGAGGCGTACCTGCGAGGCACGTTGGTCGCCACGAAGGGAAGGTTGTGTTCCTGTGCCAATTCGAGCAGGGGGTGGTAGTCGGTGAAGTGGTTGGGCCACAGGTTGGCTGCGGCTTTGAGTTTGTCCTCGTTCACGACGCCGTCCAAGAACTCATTCACCACCAGCTGGTCGTCTGCTTCCAACATTTCTGCCCCAAGGGCAGGGGACATTCCGGCTTGGACCAAATCGCGGACGAGCTCGGCCTGCAGCCAGTGCATGATGGCGTCGTCGTGCAATTCGCCAAAGAACACCACATCGGCTTGGGAGGCTTCCACGACAAAATCAGTCCAGGCCACGGGTTCTCCATCGGCAGAGAACAAGGCATAAGCACGAGGGGAGTCGGCAAGGGCTTTGTTCAAAGCGCGTTCTTGTCCCCAGGCGTGTCCGAGGACCAAAAGAAGGAACAGGGTAAATGTGTTGGTTTTCATGTTGAGTCGTTGTTACGTCTGGAACACGCCGGGGCGGAAGGGCTCCGAGGCGGGTGCCGCGTTGGCCACTTCGATGCCCATGCTGATCCAGGTTCGCGTTTGTTCAGGGTCAATGATGGCGTCGACCCACAGCCGAGCGGCAGCGTAGGTTGGGTCGGTTTGGGCGTCGTATTTCGCGGTGATGGCATCCAAGAGCTTGGATTCTTCCTCCGCGTCGAGTTTTTGGCCTGATTTGGCGAGGGAAGCTTTTTCAATTTGAAGCAACACCTGCGCGGCTTGCTCGCCGCCCATGACGGCAATTCGAGCAGTGGGCCACGCCACGATGAGCCGAGGGTCGTAGGCCTTGCCGCACATGGCGTAGTTCCCTGCTCCGTAGCTGTTCCCAACGACGACGGTGAATTTGGGCACCACGCTGTTGGCTACGGCGTTGACCATTTTCGCGCCGTCTTTGATGATTCCGCCGTGCTCCGAACGCGATCCAACCATGAAGCCGGTGACGTCCTGCAAAAACAGCAACGGCACGTTGCGTTGGTTGCACGTGGCAATGAACCGGGCCGCTTTGTCGGCGCTGTCCGAGTAGATGACGCCGCCAAATTGCAGTCCTTCTTTTTTGCTCTTGACCAAGTTGCGTTGGTTGGCCACCACGCCCACACTCCATCCGTCGATTCGCGCGTACCCGCAAACGAGGGTCTTGCCGTACCCTTTTTTGTATTCGGTGAAGCTCTCGGCGTCCACAAGCGACGCAATCAGGTCGTACGTGTCGTAGGGTTCCGTTCGCGCGTCAGGCAGGACAGCGCACGGCGAGGGGCCGTCCGGTTTCGACGCCGCTTCGCGGTGAAACCCGGCTGTGGGTGCCAAATCGCCCCAGTGCGACACCAACGTTCGGATGTGCAACAGGGCCTCCTCTTCGTTGGCGCAACGGTAGTCGGTGACGCCGCTGATCTCGTCGTGGGTGGCGGCACCGCCAAGCGTTTCGTTGTCGATGGTTTCGCCGATGGCGGCTTTGACCAAATAGGATCCGGCCAAGAAAATGGACCCCGTGCCTTCGACAATGATGCTTTCGTCGCTCATGATCGGGAGGTAGGCTCCGCCTGCGACGCAACTGCCCATCACGGCCGCGATTTGGGGAATGCCTGCCGACGACAACCGAGCGTTGTTTCGAAACATCCTGCCGAAATGTTCTTTGTCCGGAAAAATCTCGTCTTGCATGGGCAAATACACCCCAGCGCTGTCCACGAGGTAAATGATGGGGAGCCGGTTCTCGAGCGCGATTTCTTGCGCCCGAAGGTTCTTTTTTCCGGTGATGGGAAACCACGCTCCGGCCTTGACCGTGGCGTCGTTGGCCACCACCAAGCAGGGTTTTCCGTGAATTCGCCCGAGTTCGATCACCACGCCTCCTGAAGGACATCCTCCTTGCTCTTCGTACATGCCCAGACCTGCCAAGGCGCCGATTTCGAGTCGCTCCGTTCTCGGGCGGTCCACTTGCCTTTGGCATGTTCCTTTTCAATGCGTTTGGTTCCTCCGCCTTTCTTCACTTCCGCCACGAGTCGCTCGAGGTCAGCCAAGCGCAGGCGCATGCGATCCTCGTTGAGGTTTTGGGCCAATTCTTTGTCCTTCGCCATGTCCCGAAGGTAAGCCAAGCCCCTACCTTTGAACGCATGGGCAGGCAAACTCCTTGGGGCCTCGGGGCAGCACTTTGTTGCGTGGGCATGCTGTTGGGGTGCGGCCGTTCCAAACCTGAATGTCACGGTGACCACGTGCAGTTTGTTGCGCCCGCTTATGCCGAAGGATTTGTGTGGTGGTCGGGGGGCGAGGGCGAGGAGACGACGTTGTGCATTCGTCAACCGCGGACTGGGGCATGGCTGGCCACGGTGTCACGCAGCGAGCGTCCTCCCAGGGAATTGACGGAGCACTTGGCGACCGGAGTTCCCCATGTGCAGTTGCAGGAAGAGTCCCGAGGAGTGACCACGAGCACCACCCACGTGCATTTGCTCGACGCTGCGGGCGCGCTCGGGACATGGCGAGGATGCACCTCCTTGGCGTACCTCCGCGACGAACGCGTTTTGGAATTGGCGGACGCTCAGGGGGTGGCGGATGTCAAAGGCGATGGCGGTTTGAACGCAGAGGCGATGGCGGTGGCCGCGCCCACGTGGGTGTTGGTCAGTCCGGCCTACGAATTGGACGACCGGGGCTGGCCCTTGATTCCAGTGACAGAGTACCTCGAACCGCATCCTCTTGGCCGCGCGGAATGGATGGTGGCCTTGTCGTGGTTGGCAGGAGACTCTGTCCGCGGCGTGCACGCGTTTGATGCGGTGAAACAGACCTACGAGGCCTTGGTGGTCGACGTTCCCTCCGTCCGCAAGCGCGTGTTCACAGGGAGCGTGGCCGACGGCGTTTGGCATGCCCCTGGAAAAGACAGCTTCGTGGCGAAGTGGATTGAGGATGCCGGTGGCACCTACGCACTGGGTCAAACCGATTCTGAGGCCAACGTGGAGCTCGGCATGGAATCGCTGCTGCAAACGGCCTCGGGAACCGACGCTTGGGTGGTGGTCACCCACAGCCCGTCGGGGTTCGATGCGGAGAAGTTGAAAGCCATGGATCCCCGTCACGAGGATTTGCTTGGCGTCGCCAAGGAGGTCTGGGTATGCAACACCGCAGAGGTCGATTATTTTGGGTCGATGGTGGCGCACCCGGAACAGGTGCTCCAGGACTTGCGAGACATGATGGAGGGCAAGAAACAAAGCACCCACGGGACCTTTGGTCGGTTGCTCGAAACTCGCGAGCGGCCATGAACTGGCGCAACGTTGCGGTAGGAGCAGCGATGCTGCTGGCGTGGATGCTCCACGTGGCCTTCGGGGAAGTGGCGATGAGCGGGGCTGAGTTGATTTCGGCGTTGACGGGGAAAACCACAGAGGTGCTTCACGAGACCGTCCTTTGGAAGGTGCGCATTCCTCGCGCAGCAGCCGCGGCGGCTTCCGGAGCCATCTTGGGGTGGTTGGGGCTGTTGATGCAGACGTGGTTTCGAAATCCGCTGGCGGGCCCAGGGGTGTTGGGCATCACCTCGGGCGGGTCGCTGGGGGTGGCGTTGGCGGTGTTGGCAGGTTGGGCGTTGCCGTCGTGGGTTGCAGCTTCTGTGGGGTGCATCGTCGTTTTGGTGTTGATTGGCGTTGGCTCGAGGC
>JBMZHG010000022.1:23994-33641 GCA_049616325.1 Flavobacteriales bacterium
TGGGTTGATGATCAGCTATGCGGTGGGAGCTGCGGTGGCGGTGCTTCAGTCGTCTGCGTCTGCGGAAGCCCTTCAAACCTTTGTCTTCTGGGGCATGGGGACGTTTGGGAAAGCCGCGCTTTGGCAGGCACTTGCGCTCGTGGTTCTCGCCGGGATCCTTGGGCTTTGGATGCGGTTTCGCGCGGGTTGGCTGGACACGTGGACGCTTGGCGAAGACCTGGCCCAAACCATGGGTGTCTCTCCCCAACGCCTGAACGCCGAGTTGTTGCTCGCCACAGGCCTTGGATTGGGATGGGTGACGTCGGTGTGCGGGCCGCTCGCGTTTTTAGGTCTGGCAACCCCGCACGTTTACCGCTTTTTCCACGAGCCCCGAGGGCACCGTGCTTCCATGGCAGGCGTGGCGGCGTGGGGAGTCATTTTGGCGCTTGCGTCAGACGGGTTGGTGCGCTGGACCGATGCCGGAGCGGGCATGCACTGGCCTTTGAACGCGGTGCTGGCCATGCTCGGCGCGCCGGTGGTTCTCTCGGTGTTGTGGAAACGAACGCACGATTGGTCATGAAGTTGTCGTTCCAAAATGCGACGGTGGGTTACGATCCGAAGACCCCTCTCGTGACCCTTCCCAACCTCGATTTGAAGGCCGGAGGTCTGCACGTTCTTTTGGGCCCCAACGGAAGCGGAAAGTCCACCTTGATTCGGAGTGTGGTGGGTGTCCACTCCCTTCTTGAGGGGGACGTATTCGTGAGAACCGAATCTCGTTGTTGGCGTCCCTCTGATCGCGGATGGTGGCGAGATCACGTCGCCTTGGTGCCTTCCACGCCGCCGAGCCAAGTGGGCTTGACGGTCGAAGAAGTGCTCGCGTTGTCGGGCGACGCGAATCTCGCGGCCAGGCGTCATCCGCGTTTGCAGCCTTGGCTTCCAATGCGGTTTTCTCATTTGAGTGACGGGCAGGCTCAGCAGGTCATGGTTGCACGGGCCATGTTGCAATCTTCGCATTGGGTCGTTTTGGACGAACCCACGGCATTCTTGGATGTCGAAGGCCAGCACCACCTCTGGGACATGTTGACAGACCACGTGGCTTCGGGGGGAAGTGCGGTGATGGCCACGCACGATTTGCTTGGCGTAACGCGGTGGTTGGCCGGAGCGAATGCAACGTTGCGCGAATCGAGTTCCGTGCATTTCCTGTCCAATGGACGCCTCGAATCCGTCGAGCTCAGTGCGACTCTCGAGGAGTTGGAAGCCAAGTTTGCGATGCAGTCGAAAGCACGTTGATGTGTTTTGGCTAGTCCACCTGAACATTCCGCATCCGCGAAAGGTACTTTTGTCGCCCCATGACATTTTCGACGCCCTATGCTTGAACGCATTCTCCTCGGTTTGACCTTCGTGACCTTGTTTTTTTTGGTCTTGGAAACGCTGACATTTCGTTCGCTTTGGAAGGCCTACCACCACTTGCCTTGGTGGGGCACAGCGAAAACCGTGTGGTGGAGCGTGCATGTCGTGGTGTGGGCCGCGTTTTTGGCGGCGTTCTTCATGTGGCCAACGTGGCGAGGCACGCACCCGGTGCTGCTCCGCACCATCATGGGCGTGACGTTTGCGCTGATCATTCCCAAACTGTTCGTCAGCGCAATTCAAATCGTAGATGAGCTTCGTGCCCTCGGCGTCTTGGGACGGCTCAAACTTTCCGGGCAGCCGACCGAAGGGGCCATGGGCCGCGGTTCCTTCCTGAATGTGCTTGGTCAGGGGTTGGGACTGTTTGCTTTCTTCGGCATGGGCTACGGGATCACCCGCGGCAAGTATGCGTACAAGGTGCGCGACGTGGAAGTTCGCCACCCCAGCGTGCCCAAAGCCTTCGAGGGGCTTCGTGTGGTGCAACTGAGCGACGCGCACCTTGGATCTTTCGAGGGCACGCCTGAGCCTGTGCTTGCCGCACTCGACAAAGTCAACGAACTGAAGCCTGATGTGGTGCTGTTCACGGGCGATTTGGTGAACGAGTTGGCTGACGAGGCGGAAGCGTGGGTGGAGGCATTCGCCCAAATCGAAGCGCCGCTCGGGAAATTCAGCGTCATGGGCAACCACGATTACGCGGACTACGGGCCCTTCACCAAAGAGGAACGCGCCGCGAGCATCGCCCAATTGAAGGACATTCAGACGCGGATGGGGTTCAAGATGCTGAACAACGATCACGTCGTTTGGGAGAAAGAAGGTGAACGTGTGGTTCTTCTCGGCGTTGAAAATTGGGGCAAAGGCTTCCGTCAAAGTGGCGACCTATCGAAGGCATTGGAGGGGAGTGGGGCCGAGAAGACATTCACGGTTCTCATGAGCCACGACCCCACGCATTACGAATTGGAAATCATGGACAGCAAGGCGCCTGTAGAGTTGACTCTAAGCGGGCACACGCACGGGATGCAAATGGGCATCGAGATTCCATGGCTTGGGATCAAGTGGTCCCCGTCGTCCCTCACCTACAAGCGATGGGGCGGGCTTTACCTCGAAGGAGACCAGTACCTGCACGTGAACCGAGGCTTCGGGGTTTTGGGCTTTCCCGGTCGAGTTGGGATGCCTCCTGAAATCACGGTGCTGACCTTGGTGCAAGGCACTCCTGAAGCCTAACTTCGCCCGGGCATTTCGCCCAATCACTCCTGAATTTCATCCTCATGTCGGACGACAAGAAAGTCATCTTCAGCATGGTGAAGGTCAACAAGACGACCCCCACCGGCAAGCACATCCTCAAGGACATCTACCTCTCGTTTTTCTACGGGGCGAAGATTGGCATCATTGGCAACAACGGTGCGGGTAAATCCACCGTCATGAAAATCATTGCGGGCCTGGACGAGGCGTTTCAGGGTGAGGTCGTTTGGGCCGACGGCTACACGGTAGGCTACCTCTCGCAAGAACCGGAACTGGACGAGTCGAAGACGGTGCGTGAAATCGTCGAAGAGGGCACCCAAGAAATCGTGGACGTCTTGAAGGAGTACGAGGAGATCAACATGAAATTCATGGACGAGGAGATCCTCAACGACCCTGACAAGATGCAGAAGCTCATGGACCGACAAGCAACGGTTCAAGACAAGATTGACGCGCTCGACGCGTGGGAGCTCGACACCAAGCTCAGCATCGCCATGGACGCCTTGCGGTGCCCGCCGGACGACCAGAAGATTTCAGAACTGAGTGGAGGGGAGCGCCGTCGCGTGGCCTTGTGTCGCTTGTTGCTTCAACAGCCCGACGTGTTGCTGCTCGACGAGCCGACCAACCACCTTGACGCGGAATCCATCGATTGGCTCGAGCAGCACCTCGAACAGTACAAGGGAACAGTCTTGTGCGTAACCCACGACCGCTACTTCTTGGACAACGTGGCCGGCTGGATTCTAGAGTTGGATCGCGGTGAAGGCATCCCGTACGAGGGCAACTACGCTTCTTGGTTGGAACAGAAGAGCAAGCGTTTGGCCCAAGAGGAAAAGCACGAAAGCAAGCGTCGGAAAGAGCTTGACCGCGAACTCGACTGGATTCGCCAAAGCCCCAAAGGGCGTCGCGCAAAGAACAAAGCGCGCATCAACAACTACGAGAGCATGCTCGCGGAGGGCACCAAGGAAAAGGACGCGCGTTTGAACATCCCGATTCCCAACGGTCCACGCCTCGGGAACAAGGTGATTGAAGCGAGCGGCCTGAGCAAGGCGTTTGGGGACAAGCTCCTCGTGGAGAACCTGACGTTTCAGCTTCCGCCTGCGGGCATTGTGGGCATCATCGGCCCCAACGGAGCTGGCAAAACCACGCTCTTCCGCATGATCATGGGAGAGGAAACGCCGGACGGCGGCACCATCGACATGGGCGAGACGGTCAAGATTGGGTACGTCGACCAGCGTCACGCAGACATTGACCCCAACAAAACGGTTTGGGAGGTCGTGTCAGGTGGCAACGAGCAAGTGGAGATTGGCGGACAACTCTTCAACAGCCGGGCCTACGTCAGCAAATTCAACTTCAACGGCGCAGACCAGCAGAAGAAGTGCGGTGTCTTGTCGGGCGGAGAGCGGAATCGCCTTCACCTCGCCATGACGCTGAAGACAGAAGCCAACGTGCTTCTTCTCGACGAGCCGACCAACGACATCGACGTCAACACGTTGCGTGCGCTTGAAGAGGGCATCGAAGGATTCGCGGGTTGCGCGGTGGTGATCAGCCACGACCGTTATTTCCTTGACCGCATCTGCACTCACATTCTCGCGTTTGAGGGCGACAGCCAAGCCTACTGGTTTGAAGGTACGTACAGCGAATACGAGGAAAACCGGAAAAAACGGCTCGGGGACGAAGGCCCCAAGCGGATCAAGTACCGGAAATTGGTGCGTGGATGAACAGCTCCCGTCCGTACGTCGGACGGTTTGCTCCGTCGCCGACGGGAAGGTTGCACCTCGGTTCCATGGTGGCGGCGGTGGCAAGCTACCTGGATGCTCGAGCGCACAACGGTTCTTGGCTCGTCCGCATCGAGGACCTTGACCCACCGCGTGAAGTAAAAGGAGCTTCGGACGACATCTTGCGCACGCTCGAAGGCTTTGGGCTGGAGTGGGACGGCGAAGTGGTGTACCAAAGCCAGAGGCATGGCTTGTACCAAAATGCCTTGGAACAGTTGCTTCAACACGAGTTGGCGTTTGGATGCATCTGCACGCGAAGGCGCTTGGCGGAAGCAGGAGGCCTCGAAGTGTATCCTGGGTGGTGTCGCGACGGACTTCCGCTGGACGCAGCGCCTCGCCTTTACCGTTTCCGAATGCCTTCAGGAGAAAATTTGACTTGGAATGACCGCATCCAAGGTCCCCAATCCGTCCCTCGTGAGGGCGTGGGAGACGTAGTGATTTTGCGAGCCGACGGGCATTGGGCGTACCATTTGGCCGTGGTCGTGGACGACGCTGAACAGGGGGTCACAGACGTGGTGAGGGGAGCTGATTTGCTGTCGTCCACCGCCGCCCACGTGGCCTTAAAGCAAGCACTGAAGTGTCCTTCTATCCGGTATGCGCACGTCCCTGTCGTCACCAACGACCAAGGCCAAAAGTTGAGCAAACAAACCCTTGCAACTCCGGTTGAAGTTGCTCAAGCGCCATCCATACTTCAGCACACGTTTGGCCATCTAGGACTTCCCCCTGCGGAGACAGATTGCCCGAAGAAGATGATGGAGGAGGCCCGAGCGCACTGGAAAGAAATGCATTGCTGAAAGCGGTGCAATGCACCCCTTGGTTTTTACTCCCTCGGAGAAGCTTCCGTCAATCCCTTTTCAGCTATTTCGCTTCGTGGATGGAATTTATCTACCTGCTCTTTGAGGAAGCGGCCGTCGAGGTGGGTGTAGATTTCGGTCGTGGTGATTTGAGCGTGGCCAAGCATTTCCTGGACGGCTCTCAAGTCGGCACCACTTTCAATGAGGTGCGTTGCAAAGCTGTGGCGGAAGGTGTGGGGACTCACGTTTTTTCGGATGCCTGCGGTCACCACACTGCGCTTGAGCATGGTAAAGGCCATCTGCCTCGTCATTTTTCTCCCTTGTCTACCCAAGAACAGGGTGTCCTCATGCCCCTTCTCGGGGATGATGTGGGCGCGGTAGTGACTGAGGTAATCGTCAATGGAGTCGCAGGCTTGTGTTCCAATGGGCACCACACGTTCTTTGTTCCCCTTTCCCACAATGCGAACCAGTCCGTCAATGAGGTCGACCTTTGACAATTGCAGGTCAATGAGTTCAGAGACACGAAGGCCACAGCTGTAGAGCACCTCCAACATCGCACGATTTCGAACTCCCTCGCGGCGACTCATGTCCACAGCACCAATGATTCGTCCGATTTCTTCCACCGTCAAAACGTCGGGAAGTTTGCGCTCGGGTCGCGGCGCCTCAATCATTTGGATTGGATCGGAATCCATGATTCCTTCAATCCGCAGGTACTTGCAAAAACTCCGCACTCCGCTCAGCATTCTTGCTTGGCTGTTCCGAGCCAATCCCTTGTCGTAGAGATGTCCAAGGAAGCGTTCAACGTGCGGCAACTCAATGTGCATCGGCGCTTTGACGTCCTCCTCCTTCACGGCGAATTCCATGAATTGACGAATGTCACGCATGTAGGCCATGACCGAGTTCTTGCTCAGCCCTCGCTCAAGGGTCAAGTAATCGTGGTAGCCTTGTACGGCTGACTTCCAATCGGTCGCTCGTGGAGACATGTCGTCAGGGATTCCAGGATTGGTTCGACATCAGCAAGGCCTCTTGAACAGTGATTCGCTCTCCGTCCAAAGAAGCAGTAACGAAAGCGTCCGTCGCAGTTGTCGTTGTCCAAATCACAGAACGCTTCTGGCGTGCTTCCGCGTATGTCTGGACATCGTCCGTCAGGTACTTGTGCCAGCCGTTTTGCCGAAAAATGTGGTAAGGATCCGTGTAACCCAAAGCCGTGACCACTTCAGACGAGTTCAAATCCCGGTGGTTGGCAAGCAACTGGACCGCGAAACGAACCTCTGACGTGCCACGCGTATCAGACTCCAAGGGCGGAGTGGTCGCAGGCTGCGACCGCACTGACTGAGTGTCAGACGAAGGATTCAGCTTCATGCTTTCATTCAAGTCGGGAGACATCCCGACCCATTCAACCCTTGCAATATGCGAAGTTTTGGCCGCAGTTCCAAATGCACCTTCCAACTCGCCGTAGAACGAGGAAGAGGAAAGGGGGGCGTCGCAAGTGAGGCGGTATTTGGGTGTCAAGCTTTCCGGTTTCGTGACCTGAAACCAGAGAAACATTTGCTGATTTCCGCGTGCCCGGAGCGAGGCACCTGCAGCGTCGACAACCTCACAAACACAGCCTTCCGGGGTGTACTCCGTCCATTTGACAAAGGACTCCGGTTGGGCGCCAGAGACTTCAAGTGCAACGTCGTACGTTGAATCGTCGATGCGAGTCACCTTCCGGAGGCCTTCAACCTCATTCGAAGCTGCATCCTCTTGCAGCTCTGGTGCGGCAAGCGTGCCCAAGGTCCAAGATTGACGTTGACCTTGGTCGATTTGTTCCCAAACGACTTGAAGCAAGGGGATTCCTGGTTCAATCGCTTCGTCAGGCAGAAGAAGCGTGACGTCCAAAGCGATTTGTTTGGGCACGTTGTTCCACATCCAATTCAGCGTCGAATTTCTCGACCAGTGGTCGTCGCACAACAGCGGAGCCGCGACCAAATCCAATTTGGCGTCGGTTGATGTGGGGACCAAACTCAATTTGCACACGTCTGCCTCTGAGGAAGCGAGCAAGTCCAGGTGCAACGTGTACAGACGATCACCAGAGGGCTCCAGTTTCCACTCCAAAATGGGAGCCGGGCTGCTGATCAACGTCGTTAATAAGGAAAATACGGGGAGAAGAATGGGGGCAATCACCTGGGCAATTTCGGCGACCCTGGTGTTCAACGGAAAGGGGCGAAGAGCAAGTTCTCACGCTTGCAACGTGGACAAGAGTAACGGATTATGACGCAATGAAACACCTCCGACTTTGCGCGGAAATTCCAGGAAAGAAAAATCCCGCTCCGACGTTTCGGAGCGGGACCAACTTAACCAAATTATCACTTGATGCTTAGCTTATCGCTAAACTCACTTTAACTAACGCTAAATTAATGCAGCAACACGTAATGTGCAAGCGCGCCAAATCGATTTTTGAAAAATGTTTTCACAAGGATGAAAACGTGTTTTCGATGTGTTGAAACGGATTCCTCTGAAATAGGTTTGGCCAAATGACTCAGTGCATTGTATCTTTGCAGCCCAATTTGGAAACCATGAAAGAAGGCATCCATCCCGACAACTACCGTTTGGTTGTGTTCAAGGACATGAGCAACGACTATGCATTCTTGAGCAAGTCAGCGGCGGAAACAAAAGAGTCCATCCAGTGGGAGGACGGAAACGAGTATCCACTCGTGAAGGTTGAAGTCAGCCACAAAAGTCACCCATTCTACACCGGCAAGGCCCAATTTGTGGATACTGCTGGACGGATTGACAAATTCCGTCAGAAGTACGGTAAGTTTGATAAGAAGGACGGGGAGAGCTGATCTCCACCGAAGAGACCTCATAGAAAAGGCCTTTTTCTATGCATTGAATTCCAGGGCAGCGTCACGCAATCGGGACCACCTCGACCACAGTCAACCCGTATCCTGCATCCCCCACAGTTTGGGCGGAGTTGCTTAAAAGTGAGATGCGATGGATGCCCAGATTTCGCAAGATTTGGGCTCCGATGCCACGGTCTTTGGAGTCGAGTTTCGGGAAGACCCCTGATTGTTTCGCTTGTTTCATCAAGGCGTAGGCGTGCAATTCATCGGCGAGGCCACCCCCGTGCCGTGTTTTGTTCAAAAACACCACAGCCCCCTTCCCGGCGTTTTGGATTTGCCGCATTGCCGAGTGTAGTTGAGGACCTTTGCCGAAGTCACTGACTTGAAAGATGTCCGCCACCATGCTCGAAGCATGGACGCGCACAGGGACGGCTTCCTCCACATTCCATTCCCCTTTGACCAGAGCCAAATGGTCCACGTCGTTTGTTGTTTGTCGAAAACTGATGGCTTTGAAGGGGCCAAACTCCGTGTTCAAATCGACTTCTGCAGTTCGTTCAATGAGGCTCTCGTGCTCGAGTCGGTAAGCGATGAGGTCCGCAATTGAAACCAATTTCATGCTGTGTTTGGCAGCAAGCTCGAGAAGTTGGGGGAGGCGAGCCATGGTGCCGTCTTCGTTCATGATTTCGACGATGACCCCTGCGGGCTCGAAGCCTGCAAGCCGAGAAAAGTCCACAGCTGCCTCGGTGTGGCCAGGGCGACGAAGAACACCACCTGGTTTGGCGCGAAGAGGAAAAATGTGACCGGGTTTTCCCAGCTCCTCCGGCCGTGTGTTGGGGTCGATGAGGGCCTTGATGGTTTTGGATCGGTCGCTTGCGGAGATGCCCGTTGTGCATCCATGTCCGATCAGGTCAACGGAGACCGTGAAAGGGGTTTCGTACGCGGCGCTGTTGGATTCCACCATCAATTCCAGTCCCAATTCGTCGCAGCGCGATTCGAGGAGAGGAGCGCAAATCAATCCACGGCCGTGAGTTGCCATGAAGTTGATTACCTCAGGCGTCGCGTGGCGCGCGGGGAGGAGGAAATCGCCTTCGTTTTCGCGATCCTCGTCGTCCACGACGATGATGATTTCACCGCGTTGGATGGCCTCGATGGCCTCGGGGATGGTGTTCAGTTGCGACATCGGGGGCAAAGGTAGTGCGTCCCTGGGCAGCCGCTCCCCCTATCTTTGTCACATGATTCGAGCCATTGTCGCTTACGGAGATCCCGTGTTGAAGAAAGAAGCCGAAGATGTGGGTGAAAACCACCCCAACTTGATGGAATTGATTGAGGACATGTGGGAAACGATGTACGAGGCGGACGGGGTTGGGCTCGCCGCCCCCCAGATTGGGTTGTCCCTGCGCCTTTTTGTGGCGGACGGTTCGCCTTTTGGAGAAGGAGAAGACGGCGATCCGAATTGCAAAGGGTTCAAGCGCGTCATGATCAATCCCGTGTTGTTTGACCTTTCTGAGGAAACTTCCTCCATGGAGGAAGGCTGCTTGAGCATCCCGGGCATTCGTGAACCGGTGACTCGACCAGACAAAATCGGGGTGGAATACTACGATGAACATTGGAATTTGGTGGAAGAGCATCTC
>JBMZHG010000023.1:0-3061 GCA_049616325.1 Flavobacteriales bacterium
TCCATGCTGTAACTGCCAACCAGCGTTCCAGCCTCGTCAAAAACGCGAAGTTCGGCCCCTTGCCAACCGTCCCCATAACTGTCCATCATGAGCACGTTGTAACACCCTGGCTCAAGGCACAGTTCGTGCGTGTACGTGGTGGTGTCTTCATACGGCCCAAAAGGACCCGCGGCCAGAGTGCCGTCCAACGCCCAAATTTCCCACGTCACTTCCTCCGCCCAGATCCCTGTGGTGATCTCGGCAATGTGCAATGGATGAAGACAAACCTGCGCCTGTCCATGCACGACCAAAAGGACCGACGCAGTGGTCAGCAGGATTCGTGGAACGTGGAGGAACGGACGAGCCATTCATCCAAGATAAGGCATGCTGTAGTCAGGTGGTGCTGGCCACTTGGGCATAGAACTCGCGTTTCAAGCTCTCGTTCGTGGCAAAGTGGCCGCCCATGTGCGAGGTCACGGTGGAGCTTCCTTCGTCTTGGATGCCGCGACTTGACACGCACAGGTGCTTGGCATCGATCATCACAGCGACGTCATCCGTGCCCAAGAGTTCCCGCAGCGATTCCGCGATTTGGCGGGTCAGGCGTTCCTGCACTTGGGGGCGCTTGGCGTAGTGATTGACAATGCGGTTGAGTTTGCTCAGCCCCACCACGCGTTCGCCCGGGATGTAGGCCACGTGGGCCACACCCACAATGGGCAGAAAGTGGTGCTCGCAGGTGGAATTGAGGGTGATGTTCCGTTCCACGAGCATGTGGTCGTATTGGTAGACGTTGTCAAACGTCTTGACGTCCGGGTGGTTGGCAGGATTGAGGCCGCCAAAAATCTCCTTCACATACATCTTGGCGACGCGGTGTGGTGTCCCTGAGAGGCTGTCGTCTTGAAGGTCGAGCCCAAGGAGGTCCATGATGTCGCGAAATTTGTCTGCAATGGCTGTGATTTTGTCGTTGTCGCTCATCGCGAAAGCGTCGTCGCGCAACGGCGTGTCGATGGAGGTTCCAACGTGGTCGTCGCCAACCGTGTCGATGTCGCCACGTGATCCGTGAGGAGAGTGGGGAGTGGAGGGAGTCGTCATGGGCAGTCCTTTGGCAGTCCTGGTAGAGATGTTTCAGGCAGTCCGAGTACGCGAAGCGTGCGCATGGGGATGCAATGTGGAAAACAAGAGGCGGGTGAAGATGTTCGAATTGCAGGCCAAACGCGAATTTCGAAGGCTCCCATGATTCTCATCTACGACACGGAAACGACGGGCCTGCCGCGGGACTGGAACGCGCCTTTGTCCGACGGCGACAATTGGCCTCGTTTGGTCCAACTCGCCTGGCAACTGCACGACGAAGGCGGCAAGCTGTTGTCGCGAGGCAACCGAATTGTTCAGCCTGACGGCTTCACCATCCCGTATAACTCCACGAAGATTCACGGCATCAGCACGGAGCGAGCTCTTGAGGAAGGGGTGCCGCTGGCCGACGTTGTGAAGGAATTCATGGCCGACGCGGCCAAGGCGAAGTACGTCATGGGTCACAACATCGGCTTCGACGTCAACGTGGTTGGCGCGGAGCTGCTGCGACTCGGTCAAGCCTGCGAACCGCTGACGGACATGGCGGTCATCGATTCCAAAGACGAAGGAACCGACTTCTGCGCCATCCCCGGAGGCCGCGGAGGCAAGTTCAAGTGGCCCACCTTGACGGAGCTTCACCAAAAGTTGTTTGGGGAGGGATTTGGGGATGCGCACGACGCGGCCTACGACGTGGCGGCCACGGCTCGGTGCTTCTTCGAAATGGTCCGACTGCGGGTCATTGAGCGTCCTGAATTCACGAGCCCCGAAGCGGTCAAGTACGAGGCGCCCAAGCTCGAGGCCGCCAACTTCGAATCGCCCAAGAAGGCGAAGAAAGCGAAGAAGGCGGGGGCTGGGGCTGAGGTGGATGCCGCAGCTGCGGCGGCCCTCGAGGACGTGCCGTTCACGCACCTTCACGTCCACTCGCAGTTCAGCGTGTTGCAGGCCGTGAGTCCCGTGGGCGAATTGGTTTCGGCGGCGAAGGAGATGGGCATGCCGGCCCTGGCCGTGACGGACCACGGCAACATGATGGCGGCGTTTCAGTTCGTCCGGGCGTGCAACAAGGCGGGCATCAAGCCCATCGTCGGAGCTGAGCTGAACGTGTGCCGCGACATGAACGACAAGAGCGTGAAAGACGACGGGTACCCGACCGTGTTTCTCGCCAAGAACAAGAACGGCTACCACAACCTCGCCAAGCTCGCGTCGAAGGCGTACACCGACGGGTTCTACTACGTGCCGCGCATTGACCGCGAGTTGGTGGCCCAGTACAAGGAAGACCTTGTGGTGCTCACGGGCGGGCTTTTTGGCGAGGTGCCGTCCCTGATCTTGAACGTCGGGGAGGCGCAGGCTGAGGAGGCGTTTGTCTTTTGGAAGGACCTGATGGGCGAGGATTTCTACGTCGAGCTCAACCGCCACGAATTGGAGGAGGAGACGGTGGTGAACGGGGTGCTGCAGGGTTTGGCCTCCACGCACGGTGTGAAGGTGGTGGCGAGCAACAACAGTTACTACACGCGTCAAGACCAAAGCGACGCCCACGACATCCTTCTGTGTGTCAAAGACGCACGCAACGTCAGCCAACCCAAGAAATACGTTGGGAAGCGGGGGCGGGAGTTTCGGTTTGGGTTTCCCAACGACAGCTTCTACCTGAAGTCGCCGCAGGAGATGAAAGAGTTGTTTGCGGACGTTCCTGAGGCCATCACCAACATTTCGTCGCTGGTCGACCAATGCGAGGGATACACCCTCGAGCGCGACGTGCTGCTGCCAGCCTTTGACATCCCGGCCGAATTCGTGCATGTGGAGGATGCCAAGGACGGGGGGAAGCGTGGCGAGAACGCGTACTTGCGCCACCTCACGTACCTCGGTGCGGAGAAACGGTACGAAGAGATCACGGACGAGATTCGGGAGCGCATCGATTTTGAGCTCGAGACCATTGAGCGGACAGGGTATCCGGGCTACTTCCTGATCGTGCAGGATTTCACCACGGCCGCCCGCGAGATGGGTGTAAGCGTGGGGCCGGGTC
>JBMZHG010000023.1:3071-31964 GCA_049616325.1 Flavobacteriales bacterium
TGGTTCGGCCGCGGGTTCGGCTGTGGCGTATTGCGTGGGCATCACCAACGTGGACCCCATCAAGTACGACCTTCTGTTCGAGAGGTTTCTGAATCCCGACCGGGTGAGTTTGCCGGACATCGACATCGATTTCGACGACGAGGGGCGTGGCAAGGTCATCGACTACGTGATCAACAAGTACGGCGCCAATCAAGTTGCCCAAATCATCACCTACGGCACCATGGCCGCCAAGTCGTCCATCCGGGACACGGCGCGTGTCATGGAGTTGCCTCTGGGCGACGCCGACCGCCTCGCGAAGCTCGTGCCGGACATCTCGCTCAAGAAGATGTTCAGCCTGGACGACAAGGCGCTCAAGGAAAAGGTGAGGAGCGAAGGATTTGCGATGGTGGAGCAGCTCAAGGCAATCAGCCAGCAGCCCACGCTCGAAGGCCAAACCCTGCAGACCGCCCGCGTCCTCGAAGGAAGCGTCCGCAACACGGGGATCCACGCCTGCGGCGTGATCATCACCCCCGACGACATCACCAACTTCGTGCCGGTCGCTACTGCCAAGGACAGCGACATGGCGTGCACGCAGTTCGACAACGCGGTGGCGGAGGAAGCCGGATTGCTCAAGATGGATTTCTTGGGTCTGAAGACCCTGACCGTCATCAAAGACGCGGTCAAGAACGTCAAGCTTCGCCACGGCAAGGACTTGGACCCGGACAGCTTCCCGCTCGACGACCCCAAGACCTACGAGCTTTTCCAGCGCGGCGACACGGTTGGCATCTTCCAGTACGAATCGGCCGGCATGCAAAAGCACCTCAAGGCGCTGCAACCCACCGTCTTCGAAGACCTCATCGCCATGAACGCCTTGTACCGCCCTGGTCCGATGGAATACATCCCCGACTTTGTGGCGCGGAAGCACGGTCGGCAGGCGATCACGTACGATTTGGACGCGTGTCAAGAGTACTTGGAGGAGACCTACGGCATCACGGTGTACCAGGAGCAGGTCATGCTCTTGTCCCAAAAACTCGCCGGGTTCACCAAGGGCGAGGCCGACAGCCTTCGGAAGGCCATGGGAAAGAAAAAGAAGGACATCATCGACAAGATGAAGCCCGACTTCATGGCGCGCGGGGTCGAGAAAGGGCACGACGCGGGAAAGCTGGAAAAGATTTGGACCGACTGGGAGGCCTTTGCGTCCTACGCGTTCAACAAGTCGCACTCGACGTGCTACGCGTGGGTGGCCTACCAAACGGCGTACCTCAAGGCGAATTACCCGGCCGAGTTCATGGCCGCGCAGTTGTCGAACAACATGAACGACATCAAGGAAGTCACGAACTTGATGGATGAAGCGCGTCGCCAAGGCGTGCCTGTGTTGGGGCCGGACGTCAACGAATCGGCGTTCAAGTTCACCGTGAACAAGGAGGGGGCGATTCGGTTTGGGCTTGGGGCGATGCGTGGCGTGGGAGAAGGTGCGGTGATTGCCGTTGTCGAGGGCCGTGCAGACGCCCCGTACGCGTCGCTGTTTGATTTCGCACGGCGCGTGAACCTCAAGGACTGCAACAAGCGGGTCTTTGAAGCCTTGGCGCTCGGGGGTGGGTTTGACAGCTTTGGGCTGCACCGAGCGCAATTCTTTGCCCTGGACCACAAAGAGCGCCCGCTCATTGAATTGGCCGTTCGGTACGGTTCGGCGACGCAGGAGTCGGAAAACTCGGCCCAGGTGTCGCTCTTTGGCGGCGACGACGGCGCGATGGACATTCCTGAGCCCCCGGTGCCGGAGTGCGAACCCTGGCCGGACATGGACTTGCTGAACAAGGAACGGGACATCGTCGGAGTCTACATCTCCGGTCACCCGCTTGACCGGTTCCGCCTCGAGCTCGATCACCTCTGTGCCAGGGACGGCCTGGGACGCCTCGATCATTTGGAACAGGAGAGGGGCAAGACGTTGACGTTTGGGGGGCTCATCACCTCCTGCGAACATCGAATCAGCAAGTCTGGAAGACCCTGGGGATTCTTTGCCCTGGAAGACTACAAAGGCACCCACGAATTCCGCTGTTTTGGCGAAGACTACGTGAAGTTCAAGGAGTTCATGGTCGAGGGATGGATGGTGCTCGTCACGACGCGAGTGCAGGAGCAAGGGTTTGGGCGCCACGGGATGGAGGCCAAACTTCAATCCATCGAACTCCTTTCCGAAGCCCGCGAAAAGCGCATTGGCAGGCTGCGCGTGCAAGTTCAGCTCAGCGCCCTCAACGACAGCTGGGTCGACACCTTCACAGCGAGCGTAGAGCAGCACCCGGGCCCGGTGGGGGTCACCCTCGAGATCTACGACGACGAGGCGAAGCTGGAAATGCCAAGCCGCACCTCGAAGGTCCAACTTGACGACAAGTTTGTCGCCACCCTAGAGGAGCTTTGCGTTCCTGGCAAGGCGCAGTACCGCCTCGACATGAAGCGGTGACGTTGTCCACGAACAACGTGCTAAAAAGGTGGAAAACTGACTTGTTGAGGTGCTTGAATCACGTTGCGTGAGGCCTCCGAGGGGGTAACTTTGACCTTCAATCTCAATTCGAATCAGAACTTTACAGTCATGGCAGTAGAACTGACCGACGCGAACTTCGAGGAGCTCGCAATCAACAGCGACAAGCCCGTAGTCGTCGACTTTTGGGCGGAATGGTGCGGACCTTGCCGCATGGTGGGACCCGTGGTGGAAGAGTTGGCCAACGATTACGATGGCAAGGCCGTCGTGGGCAAAGTCAACGTAGATCACAACAGCGACGTGAGCCAGCGGTTTGGCATTCGCAACATCCCCACAATCCTCTTCCTCAAAAACGGCGAAGTGGTGGATAAGAGCGTAGGCGCAGTCCCTAAAAACGTTCTTCAGGAGAAGCTCGACGCACTCCTGTAAGGGCTTCGCGCGACACACAACTTCTTTGACAACGTCCCTGCCTATCTTGGTGGGGACGTTTTCATTCCCATGCCCATCAACCCCACACCGGAACTGCAGCAGCGGCTCGGCCGGCTTGAATTCCTCGCGCATCAAGCGGTCGAGGGATTCATCACGGGCATGCACAAGAGCCCGTTCCACGGCTTCAGCGTGGAATTTGCGGAACACCGCCTCCACAACCCTGGCGAGTCCACCAAGCACCTCGATTGGAAACTCTACGCCCGAACGGACAAGATGTTCGTGAAGCGCTACGAGGAGGAGACCAACCTCCGGTGCCAGCTCGTTCTCGACGCCTCGCGTTCGATGGCGTACCCCGACGGCATCGCCCTCGACGACGACCGCATGAGCAAGCTCAAGTTTGCGGTCCTCGCCTCGGCGGCCCTCATCGAGCTCTTCCGCCGGCAGCGCGACGCCGTCGGCCTGAGTCTCTTCGCGGAATCGCTCGAACTCCAAACTCCAGCGCGCTCCTCACGAGCCCACCACCGAATGCTCTACGACAAGCTCGAGGGCTTGTTGTCGGAACCGTCCGACCCGCGCCCTACGAGCGCCATCGACGCGCTGCACCAAATCGCGGAGGCCACACCGCGTCGCTCCCTCATCCTGGTCTTCAGCGACTTGCTCGACCGGGCCGAGGACCCTGAAGCCCTTGTGAGTGCACTGCAGCATTTGCGCCACAACAAGCACGAAGTCGTGGTGTTCCACTTGCTTGATGCCAGCACGGAGGTGGACTTCGATTTCCCGGATCGTCCGACGCGCTTCGTCGACCTCGAAACGGGAGAGGAGCTCAAGTTGCACCCAACGGAAGTGCGCGAGGCGTACGTCAAACGCATGGCCAAGCTTCAGAAAACGCTTCGTGACCGTTGCGGTGCCCACGGCATCGATTGGGTGGATGTGGATGTGGCTCAGGGAGTTCTGCCTGTCTTGACCAGCTACCTCACCAAACGGGCGAAACTTTTTTAAGCAGAATTCTTAGCAAGCCTTGCGCAGATAACGCAGACGGCATTATCTTCGCGCTCCATCCGAAAGAGGATGGTTCTGAAGGGTTTTCGCCCTGAAGAGGAGGTCTGGTAGTTCAGTTGGTTAGAATACCTGCCTGTCACGCAGGGGGTCGCGAGTTCGAGTCTCGTCCAGACCGCAAAAGCCTCAGCAAACGCTGGGGCTTTTTCGCTTTCAAGGCGAAACGCAGGGTAAAAACCATCCTCGCTCATTCCAACCTAAGAGGGTCCCACAAATCTCCGTGATGCAGTGCCTTCAATGCGCTGCGATTTTGTTGAAGGGCGACACGTGATTTACCTTGCTAGGAAAACTCAACACAAGCGTCATGAAACATCTTTCTACTGCTCTTTTCGCATTCCTCATGCTCGCGGCTGCCCCGAGCCAGGCCCAAAATGAGGTCGTCCTTCAAATTCATCACCTGTTCAACGACGAGCCTCTTGTGGTGGGTCAGGTGTATTCTGTGCAGGACACGGAGGTGCGCGTGGATCGGTTGGAATATTACTTGTGCGATTTTGTCATCACCCACGACGGGGGCCAAGAGACGGCTCTTGAGGAGGTGTATGTGTTGGCCGACGTCAACGACGACGGGGCGTACTCCTTGGGCGAGTGGGATGTGGACCAGGTGGAAGGGATTTCCTTCGGCGTGGGCGTGGATGCCGATCACAACGTAGGCATCGACCCCTCGACTTACCCAGGTGGGCACCCCTTGGCACCTCAAATGCCGAGCATGCATTGGGGATGGGCGTCGGGGTACCGCTTCTTGGCGCTGGAGGGTTTCGCCGGGACCGGTCTGGCGGCGCAATACCAAGTGCATGCCCTGGGCGATCAAAATTTCCATCACCAGACCCACTCTTTGAGTGCATCTCCTTCAGAGGGTGTGGTGACCATGTACCTCAATGCGAATTACGAAGGAGCATTCACGGAGTTGCCCGTCAGTCAGGGATTCATTGAACACTCCAGCACTGCCGAAGCCGCAGACGCCATGGACAACATGCGCGATTGGGTGTTTGAAGCGGGTGCGCCCACTTCTGTGGCCGAAGCGCCGCTTTTGGGACGTGACTTGGTTTACCCCAATCCTGCAGCGGATTGGTTGTCGGTCGACCTTCCGGAGGGCACCCATCCTTGGGTTGTTTACGACGTCTCTGGCGAACAGGTCATGGAGGGAAAGGCCACAGCTTCTCAACGCATTTCGACAAAGGGGCTGGTGCCCGGGGTGTACTTCTTTGTGGTGACGGGAGAAAACGGTCGCCCTGCGCGTTCCGTTCGGTTCGTCAAGCAATAACGGCCCATTCGCAGAGCGTGGCTTTCAATCCGAGACGTTCCACCCGACAAAGGTCCTTTTTGTGGGCAGGATTGGGATGTTTGGGATTGATTTGCGCCTCCTGCCAGCCCTCGGACGACATTTCCACCGTGGAGGTTCCTTGGAGACAGGCTCCGGAACATTGGCCAGACTTGCCCCAACCGGAGGACAACGAGCTGACAGTGGCGCGATGGGAATTGGGGAAACGCATGTTTTTCGATGCGCAGTTCTCCATCGATGGTACCGTGTCGTGCGCGAGTTGCCACGTGCCTTCCAACGCCATGGGATCTGTGACCGCCACTTCTCCGGGAGCTGGGGGTGCTGCAGGTACCCGAAACACACCTTCCCTCGCCAACGTGGCCTACTTTCCTTATTACCTCCGGGAAGGAGGGGTGCCCACCTTGGAAATGCAGGTGCTGGTCCCCATTCAAGAGGAGAATGAATTTCATCACAACATCGTTGCCATTGCGGAAGCCTTGGCTGAAGACTCGGCATACACCAAGGCAAGTCTCGAAGCCTACAACGAGGAGCCGTCTCCTTACGTCGTGACACGCGCCTTGGCCGCGTTTCAACGGGGCCTTTTGGACGGCAACAGCCGCTACGACCAATGGTTGGCTGGAGACGATTCTGCCCTTTCTGAATCGGCTCTCTCGGGGATGGCGGTTTTTGAAGACGTGGGGTGTGGGCGATGCCACGGGGGACATTTGTTCACGGACCACCGTGTGGTGAACAACGGATTGCTTGAAGTCTACGAAGACGAGGGACTGGCACGGTTGACCGGAAGACAGGAGGATGTGGGAAAGTTCAAAGTGCCCAGCCTTCGAAACGTGGGAATCACCGCGCCTTACATGTTTGATGGAAGTTTGGCGACCCTCGACGACGTGATTACGCACTACGTGGCTGGAGGGGAAGCGCACCCCAACAAGGCGGTGGAAATCAGCCCGTTGGTGCTGACCGAGTCCCAAAAAGAGGACCTCAAGGCCTTTCTGGAGGCGTTGACGGATGAGTCGTTTGTAACTTGGTGTGAGAACCTGGTTCCATGAAAGACACGCTCCGTTTTCCTGTGTGCAGATCCTTGTGGCTGTGCTTGTCGGTCGCATCGGTCGTGTTGCTGACGGGCTGCAGGGAAGACGTTCCTGCTGTGGAGCACGACCTGACGCCGTTTGTGATTGCGCACCCCAGCCACGTGGTTCCTCCCATGCTTCCTTTGGACAACCCGTTGACGGAGGCCAAAGTCGCTCTCGGTCGAATGCTCTTCCATGAAACGTCTTTGAGTGGTGACGGGACCATGAGTTGCGCCACATGCCACCTTCAATCGGCTGCCATGACGGACACCGCTCAACTCAGCGTGGGCATTCGAGGATTGGAGGGTCACCGGAACGCGATGTCCGTGTTCAACATGGCGTGGAACAACAACGGGTTTTTCTGGGACGGCCGTGCCGAATTGCTTCGAGATCAAAGTCTCATGCCCATCCAAGACTCCCTGGAAATGGACGAGACGTTGGAGGATGCTGCCGCCAAGGTGGCGGAATTGGATGCGTACCAAGATGCCTTTGTTCGGGCCTTTGGCGACGAAGAGGTGACGGCGACTCGGATGTCCTTGGCCATGGAGCAATTCATGTTGACCATCACCTCGTTCCAGTCCAAATACGACCGTTACCTCGGCGGCGAGGAGGTCCTCACGGAGTCGGAACTGCGCGGTTTGGAGTTGTTTACCACGGAATACAACGAATTCTTCCCCGAGTACAGCGGTGCAGATTGCCAGCATTGCCATGGCGGCCCCAACTTCTCGAACAACCAATACATGAACAACGGCTTGGACGAGGAGGGCGACTGGGGCGACGAGGGAAGGATGTTGGTGACAGGGCTCCCGGGCGATCGGGGGAAGTTCAAGGTTACGTCGTTGCGCAACATTGCCTTGACCGCGCCTTACATGCACGACGGGAGGTTCAACACCCTTGAAGAAGTGATTGACCACTACGACCACGGACTGAAGCCTTCGAGCACGTTGGATCCTGCGTTGGCGGCAACGATGTCCACAGGTTTGATGCTGACGGAGCAAGACAAGTTGGATCTGCTGGCCTTCTTGCATTGCTTAACCGACGAAAGCTTGGCAGAGAACGAAGCCTTCTCTTCTCCGTTTGATTGAGAAGCGCAGATTTGCGCTCATCTTTGATGCGTATTTCTGTGGCCTCGTTTCGACCGATTTGTGAACCCGAAGTCGCAGGCATTGTTGAACTGGAACAATCACTTCGCATGGCAAGCCTTCCCTGGAAAACGATCAAGGAGTACGACGAAATCACTTTCAAAGAGCACGAAGGTGTCGCTCGGATTGCCTTCAACCGCCCCGAAGTGCGCAACGCGTTCACGCCTAAGACGGTGGACGAGCTTTGGGAGGCACTCATCCATTGCCACGAGAGCCAGGACATTGGGGTCGTGTTGATCACCGGGGAGGGACCTTCGTCCAAAGACGGCGGTTGGGCGTTTTGCAGCGGGGGTGATCAAAACGTCCGCTCGAACACCGGCTACAAAGGAGAGAACGGCGTCAACCGCTTCAACATCCTCGACGTTCAACGCCAAATCCGGTTCATGAACAAGGTCGTCATCGCGGTCGTTCCAGGCTGGGCGGTTGGCGGAGGTCACAGCCTGCACGTGGTTTGCGACATGACGATTGCAAGCAAGGAGCACGCCATATTCAAACAGACAGATGCGGACGTGGCGAGCTTTGACGGGGGGTTTGGGTCGGCGTACCTCGCCCGCCAAGTGGGCCAAAAACGTGCCCGCGAAATCTTCTTCCTTGGCGCGTCGTACTCGGCCCAAGAGGCGTACGAGATGGGCATGGTGAACGCGGTCGTGCCGCACGCCGAACTTGAAGCGACGGCGTTTTCTTGGGCGAAGGAAATCATGACGAAGAGCCCCACCGCAATCAAGATGCTGAAGTTTGGGTTCAACCTCATCGACGACGGCCTGGTCGGCCAGCAGGTCTATGCGGGGGAGGCGACCCGTCTGGCGTACGGCACCGAAGAAGCCAAGGAGGGACGCGACGCCTTCCTTGAAAAACGCCCGCGTGACTTCTCACGCTTCCCCAAATTCCCGTAAGGCGGTTGGGCTCGCGTTGACGCCTCACACCGAGTTATACCGATTTATCTTGTTGTGGCTGGAGGGGAGTGGTATCTTGCAAGAACCATGTTGCGCTCGGTACTCGCTACAGTCATCTTGAGTGGCGTCGTTGCCACGAGTTCATTGTCCCAAGATCCAGCTCCCTTTCTGTCCCAAACAGAGGCGTTTCACGTAGTGACGGACAACATGGAAGGATTTTGGGGTCCTGGGATGAGTGCGGTGGATGTCAACGGCGACGGTTGGGACGACCTGACCTTCGGGGATTTCTTTGGCGGGGCAAAGCTTTTCTTGAATACGGAAACCGCGTTTGTAGCACATGACCTCGATTTGGGAATCGAGGGCGAATGCGAGGTGAAAGGAGTGGTCTGGGGAGATGTGGACAACGACGGCGATCAAGACTTGTTTTTAGGGTGCCGTGGAGATCGAAACAGGTTATTCCTGAACCAAGGAGACCTCAGTCTGGTCGATGTTTCAGAATCCTGTGGACTGAATTCACTCAGCACGAGCACATGGGGCGGAGCCTGGGTCGATTTCAACCGGGATGGGCAATTGGACTTGCTTGTGGCGAATTACACGAGCCCTTACGATTATCTCAACGAGCTTTATTTCGGAAACGGCGACGGGACGTTCGAGGAGCAGGACGTGGCGGCCCTTGGCATGCTTCCCGTCGCGCGGGCGTCGTTCCAGCACCATTGGCTTGATTTTACGGGCGACGACGTGTTGGATACGTACGTCATCAACGACCGCTTCAATGACAACGAGGCCTACGTTGGGGGCGCTGCCTCGGTTGGAATGCCCGATTCACTTTCCGCGCTCCCCGACAGCGTAGGCCTGAATGTGTCGGGCGACATCATGGGCGCAACCTGGCTCGACTTCAACCTGGACGGGACATTGGAGGTGTACCTCGCCAACAGCGAACCGCAGGGCAATGTTTTGATGCAATTGACCGACAGCGGGGTGTACGCCAACAAATCCGAAGATCTCGGGCTGGAGTTGTACCGACAAAGCTGGAATGTCTCTGCAGGGGATTGGGACAACGACGGGTGGGAAGATTTGTACGTGTCCACGAGCAATTGGACCTACTACAACGTAGGGGTGTTTCAGGTCGATCCCGTCGACAATGCCATCTTTCGAAATGTCGGCGGCACGTGGTCTTCTTGGGCGGAGGTTACCCCGGAATTGGACGTTCAATCGTTCACTCACAGCACAATGGATTGGAATCGGGATGGATTTTTCGACATCGCAGTCTACACCTGCGATTCGGTGGCTTCCATGCTTGAAGGCATTCCCAACGACAACCATTGGCTCACCGTGGTGCCGACAGGTACCCTGTCCAACGTAGATGGAATCGGCTTGATTCTGCACGCCTACACCACCGATGCCGAGGGGGCAGTGGTCAAGCGAACCCGACAACTGGCAGCAGGAGAGAGCTTCATGACCCAGCGGGCCCGCCGACTTCACTTTGGGTTGGGTGAAATGTTGTCGGTGGATTCGTTGCATGCGGTTTGGCCATCGGGACTGGAAGAGTGGTTGTACAACGTGCCCACAAACCTCCACCTGGCGTGGGTAGAAGGAGCCACAACGGCGATGAACCCCGGCTGCACGTACGTGGGAGCCTGCAATTACGACGCGTTTGCGGCCTCCGATGACGGCAGCTGCGACTTGTCTTGCTTGGTGCCCGAATGTCCTGAATTGTCAAGCGCATGCGGGCCAGGAACCCATTGGGAAGAAATGCTGCAACAATGCCTGCCCGACGAGGTGTGTTGGCACGATTCTGACCAAGACGGCAACATCACGACTCAGGATTTGCTCGGGCTGTTGTCGGTGTACGGCAACGTTTGTCCTTGAGCTGCGGGGAGTCGCGATGGCTTTCTCATTTTTGTGCCATGATTGGACGAATTCTTTTTGCGGCGAGCATGGCTTGCCTGACGACCTTCACCAGTGAGGTGACGGCCCAAACCGCTTCTGACATCGGGTTCAAGACGACTGAGGACGTGCCTTACGTACTCGAAATCGTTGGCGAGCCTGCGCATCAAGCGGGGCTCACTCGCTACCTCGTTTCGGTGCGATTGCCTGAAGGCGACAGGGTCAGTTCCATCTACGGCACAAACGTGCACCCCATGACCCTGCGCGCTCCCGAAGGCGTCTTCAACAGCCCGTACAACGGGAGTTGGTCAGCTTCGGGCATGAATCCAAAGTTCTTCGAAATCATGCCGGACATGGGGGACGACACGTTTGCCACCGTTGGAATCACCACGGGGGCGAAAATCAGTGGGGTGGAGGGAGCCGAGGACCCCACCATGGTTCAAGACCCAGGAGCGCCTTGGGACGCCTTCTTTACGGAGGACGGAGAGACGGACTTGGCCATTGACACCCACACGGGAGGAGCTTGGTTCGTCCTACGCACAGCTGCCAACGGTGAGCCTGTCGACGGCAAGGTGCTTCTTATGCATGTCACGACGGCAGGTTCGCTGTCAGGTGCAATCAACGTCCAGATCTTTCCGGGAACCGAAGATTACGACCAGCTGCGATGCCGTTTTGAATTTGACGGCAAGGGCGAGTTTCCGGGCACAATCGTCGAGTAATTCGCCTTCCCGGGGCACTTGGAACGCCCCGTCAACGGCCGCTGAGCCGCGTTTAGCAGTTTTCGCCGAAGGCACTCAACACGGCCAACACATCCGAAACCGTGATGGCTCCGTCGCCGTCGAGGTCGGTGAGAGGGTTGCATCCCGAGGCGCAGCCAAAGTCCGACAACACCAACAAGACGTCCGACACTTCGATTGCGCCGTTGCCGTTGATGTCGGCCGGACAAAGCACACACGAAGTTGGTCCGAAGTACGCATTGCCTGTGGTCGCAGTGCAGGTCGGTTCGTCGTCAAACGACGCCACGAGGTTGACCCACGTGCCGTTTGCAGGCAACGTTACGGTTTCAGTGAGGCTGTTTCCAACTACCGGATAAGAAATGCCGTTGACGGTAAGGCCACCGGTCTCGGGGTTTCCAACCCAGTTGGCCTGAAGTGTAATGTCGTACGTGTTGGTCTCCGGATCGCACGCCGTCCCGCTCGTGATTTCAAGGTTTGTGATGGCACATGGCACGTCTTGCCCAGCCCACGTCTGCACGCCGTATTCCCCCGTCCCGATGTAGGTGTAGGGCGGGAGGTCGTCGATGTACGCGCTTCCGCCACCAGGCCAAACCACGTCGAGTTCCTCGTACTGCAAGAAGTAAATGTTGGCCGGGGCGTTGGGCCCCCACTGCACGTAATCGTACACCAGGTTGGTCGGAAGGAAGAGCATCAACCAGTCGCCAGACAGCCCTTCTGCCCAGGAGATTTGCACCGTTTCGCCGGGGTCAACGACCAAGTTTTGGCCTTGCGTCACCAAGCTTGTGAGGGGCACGTAGCCAGACGGCGCCAAGAAGCCCCAATTGTCAAGCTGTCCCGGACATTCCGCCTCGTTCCGTATCCGCAAGATGTTGGCGTCGGGATCGACGTACACCATTCGGAATTGACCGCAACAGGGGTCCCGGCGGGTAAAAGCGTTGACCTTGGTCAAGGCACATCCCTCGTCCGACGTGAAGTAGGCGGTGACGTTGACGCTCTGGCCGTCGGCAGGCTGGCCCACAAGGTTGACGGCTTGCGGGCTTGAGCTGATGACCTTTTGTTCTCCGTTCACCATCAGCCAACCGTCCGCTGGGGCGTAGTCGTGGGTAACAATAAGCTGCTGCGTGTAGGTGAGAGTGAGGGGGTCGCATGCCTGTTGGTTTCCCGCGGTGATGTTGGTGATGGCGCATTCAGGCGGCGTCCAGCCTTCGCAAGACCCGTAGCATCCGGCGGAAGACATGCTCGGAATGAGGGCGTTTTGCTCTACGACGGGATGGAACTGCAACACCTTGGGGGTGGAGGTGATGTGGCAGTAGCTCATGATGGTCCCGTTGCTCACAGCGGGCCCGTTGCTGCAGCCACCCTCGGCGGAGTAGCAGTTGTCGATCGCTCCGCCAGGCCACCCGCACCAATGCGTGTGGTTGGCACCGAAGTTGTGCCCCAACTCATGCGACACCACGTCAAGGTTCCACGAGTAGCTGTTGATGTTGGTGGAGGTGCTTCCGGACATGGCTGAACTGAATCCGTAAGCGTACGAACCGCAGTTGACTCCCAGCCACGCAATGCCACCCGTGCCCGTGTTCCCACGCTTCGACATCAAGTGCGTCACGTCGCGCTGTATGGCGTCCAAGCTGGCTGTGGTTTCCCACGTGTTGCGAAAACTGTCGAGCATGCCGCCAGCGTCGTTGGTGTAGTTCGACATGGGGTCCGGCGACTGCCAAATGTGCACGTAACTCGCGGTGAGAAGGACAAGGCCGTTCAGTTCCTGGGTGTAAATCGCCGACACACCAGCCAATTGAGCCAAGGCCCAATCCGTCGCGTTGGCCATGTTGTTGTACGTCAGGTAGGTGTAATTGTCAATGTCGATGGCAACTTCCACACATCCGCCGCCGCCTGACCGGCCAATCAACTCCTCTGGCTGTGTGTTTAATCGATTCTGATCCGCATCTTGAACGGCACACTCAAAAGGCGTCAGTCCGATGCGGCGGTTGAAATCCATCACGGCGTAGGTGTCGCCGTCGATTTGGGCCAAGTCGTATTGTTGGCCGTTGTGAAAAAAACTCCCCAAGACGTGGTCTTGCATCAACGTCAACGTGCCCACTTGATGGCCCTCGAAATGCATTTTGAAGGTCTGCAACTGAGGCACGTAATCGTGCTCTTCGAAGCCACGTTGTGAGGTCATGCCTACGGTGAGGACCGCAGGATGCACGAAAAACCGCTCCAGTTGGAAGGACAGGTGCTCCGGGGAGCCTGTCGAACGACCTGTTGGACGGGGAAGGGTGAGGTCAAATGCGTCCAGGTTGGCGCCCCTTGCGGACTCGAAGACCGAGAAATCGAGTTGGACGAGCGTCGCATCCTCAGGACGTTCGACTTCACGAACGAGTTCGGCTTGGTGGGATTGACGAACCGCCAGCGGGGCATCGTGAAACAGTTGGAACTCGGGGGTGACGTCACTTTGGGCTTGCATCGAAATGGGCACAAGGACGACGCTCAGACAGGAGACCAAAATGGACACAGGCAGGTTTCGAATCATGGCAAATCTTGGATAGGCGTGTTCATCTATGTGATGCTACACATAGGTCAAACGCGAGGTTCACTCCGAGGTTGCTTTCTGAAAAGGTTTGTTGCGCTTTTTCAGGTCAAACTCCTCAGCAGGGATTCCCGAAGGCTGAAAGGATCACGAGGACGTCGCTGACGGTCACCGCGTTGTCCCCGTCGACGTCGTATTGGCAGTTGGTGTTCGCACAGCCAAACTCAGACAGAACCGCAAGCACATCGGCTACAGAAATGGCGCCGTCTTGGTTGACGTCCTCCGGGCAAGTGGGTGGAACTTCTTCGTCAGGGTCGATGACTCCGTTGCAGTTGTTGTCGTTGCCAAGTGCTGTGCCAGGGGCTCCTGGATACATTGTGGAGTTGGCGTCGTTGCAATCTCCGTCAAGGACCACGGTTCCCGCAGGGGCGACTGAGCCGCAGAAGTACGTCGCAAAGTACTGGCCGTAGCCGTCGCCGTCGGAGTCGAAGTACGCGGCGGTTCCAAGGTCGCAGGTGCCGTTGTCCAAGGTAGCCGTCGCGTCGTAGTTGCACGCCTCAGGGTCAGTGCACCCACCAAACGAGGGAGGTCCAGAACACACGCCGTTTAGGTTGACGACCACGTCGTAATTCGCGCCGCCTGAGCCTGTCCACCCGTTGATCAGGTTGATGCTCCATTCGCCATCTCCACTGATGTTGAATGGCGTCAAGTCCACGGTGTGGGTGTAGGTTCCAGACGCGGTAACGTTCCAGGCTGAGGGCCAACCCAGTGAGCCGAGCGAGCATCCCGTGCCAACGTCGTAGCCGCCGATGCCTATGCAAGCCCCGTCAGGAGCCCCAATCTCCATCAACAAATCGCCTGCCCAGCTTCCGTCTCCTGCGGTGTTGGTCCAAACGAGTGTGACGTCCGCTGTGGTCAACGTTCCGGTCCCAGAAATGGCCGCCGCGGAAGACTGATTGGACCCAAGGGTCGCGACGTGAGAGATTTCCGAAACGCAGTCGCAGGGGTACCCCGCAGGAGGGTACGTGCAAGAGCCGTCGTCGTAAATCGCATCTTCAAAGTAGTTGCAAGCCAACGGGTCCGTGCATCCGGTGCAGCTTGCCCCTCCACCTGCGCATTCCCCGCACACGTCGATGACGCCGCAAGACCCGTCGTCTTGCACCGCGTCAGGGTCGTAATTGCAGGCCTCCGGGTCAGTGCAACCGTAAGAGCCGCAAGAGGTTTCAATGGCCGCGCAATTCCCGTGGCAGTAACCCTGGCTTTGGATTGTCGGAAACAACGCGGCTTGTTCCACCACCGGGTGGAATTGCAACACTTTTCCGACGTTGAGGTGACAGTAGCTCATGATGGTGCCTGCGCTGGTGGACGGGCCGTCCGCACATCCTCCTTCCGCGCCGTAGCAGTTGTCGATGGCGCCGCCTGTCGCACCGTTCGGGTGGTCGGGGCCTCCCGGCCATCCGCACCAGTGGGTGTGGTTGGCGCCGAAATTGTGTCCGAGCTCGTGCGACACCACGTCCAAATTCCAAGCGTAGTTGGGGAGAGGGTCGAAATCGCTCTGGTTGGTCATGCCTGCGCTGAACCCAAACCCGTAGTTGGAATTGCACACCACGTCCAGGTAGGCAATTCCGCCGGTGCCTGAATCGGGACGTTTGGTCATCAGGTGCACCAAATCCCAGTTGGCGCTCGACAGCACGGCGTTGCCCACGCTCCATTCGCTTCGGAACTGGTCCAACATGGCGCCTGCGTCGTTCACGGTGTTCGCCCACGGCTCCGGAATTTCCCAAACGTTGACGTACGAAGCCTGGAGCGTAATCAAATCGTTCAGCTCGTTCCGGTAGATCTGGTCGACGCCTGCCAGCACCCCCAAAGCCCAATCGATTGCACCGTAGCAGTCGGCAAACGTGTTGAAGGTGTAATTGTCAATGTCCAAACCAATCTCCACACACTGCGGCACGAGACTTTGTTGGCTGTCGAGCTGGTTGGGCTCGATGGCGTCTTCACGATCTTGAACGGCGCACGAAAATCCGCTCGTGCTCGGGCTTTTGTTGATGTCAAAAAGCACGTAGTCCTCCGTCACGCCGCGACGTTCTGAGTCGCTCAGGGCAGGACGGATTTCCCACTGCGCTCCGGCGACGTACATCGTGGCTTGCAGGTGGTCGTTGAAAAACACCGCGGTCCCTGTGACCCGCTCTGCCAATTGAGAAGGGGCAAGTGCCGACATGAGCTCGTACGTGACAATGTTGGGAACGTAATGTTCCTGGATGGTTCCCTGCGCGGTGCTGCGAGAGATGACAAAATCGTCGCTCAGGTTGCAGAATTGGTTGAATTCCAGCTCGATCACGCCGACTCCTGGGAAATCAAGCTCCAATTCCAGCACCCCAGGACGCTCGCTGTGCACTTGCGAAAATCGCTGAGCGTCCATTTTCAACCCCCGGGTGTCTTCGGTTTTGTGAGTGGCGGACTTAAGCGGTGATTTCGCCTGGGAGAACAGGGGGGAGGACGAGCCGGATTGGCCCATTAAAGTGAGGTGCACGATCGAGGCGAGCACAAATGAGAATGCGTAACGCATGTTGAATTGGTTTGTCTAAAAGTACGGAAACTGGGTTGGCTCTGCATCTCAGGAATTAAGCTTGACGGATGCGGCCGTGACGGAAATCTTCAATGTTTTTGGCGTTCATGCCAATTTGCGGTTCGAGTTTGTACGTTCTCGAACACATTCGCCCAAAACAAATTCAAGTCTCCGGAATGCCAGTTTTCGCGCTGCAACAATCGACCGCCCAAGACATGCGGTGGTCTCAGCCAAAGGACGCCAGGCCCTACTTGGTACGCGGAGATGGCTCTCTTTTTGGAGAGTTTGAAGGTCGGTCGAACCACGCCTGAGTGCGCTGCCCGACACGCGTCGGCTTCGTCGTTTTGGTCTGCGTCAACAGCCTGGAAACCCTTCCCCCAAAGCACCGGATGTGTGCAGAGCAACGGCTCCGAATTGGGCTCCGATTGTTTCTGGACCAGCCACGGTGGAAGGTACCCTTCGCCGTAGGACATCCAGGTGCACAAACACCCCACGTCGCCGGCTTCCGCACAAGGCAAAATTTCTTTGAATTCAGAGGCGTACATGTCCATCCCAGGAAGGTATGCGGCGACCAATTGGCCGCGAAACTCTGCTCCTTCAATGACCTCTTGCAGCAACATTCGACCGTGAAAGGACCCTTGGCTGTGACCGGCCAAGACGAACGGCCTTCCTTGATTCCAATGTTCCATGTAATGGAGAAAGGCACGCTTCACATCGGTGAAGGCCAAATCCACTGCAGCCCAACTCAACGAATCGCCACGACGAAAGACGCGGACGTGAGCTTGCCTGTAGCGGGGCACAAACACTCGACCAGCCCCTGAAAAAGCCGAAGCTTGATGTCGAACAGGCCAACGATCCACCTCTTCGTTCATATTCACGTCTTGCACATCTGCATTCCATCGTTCGCCTTCCAGAAGCATGGTCGGGTGAATGAAGAACACGTCGGCCTGAAGCGAATCAGGCAGCCGACTCAACCGACGACTTTTTCGACCATTCGGCCGAACAAGGCGTGCCGCGTAATCGTCTCCTGCGAGCCGAATGTTTGAGTCTTTTCTCGAGGTTCCGGCCCAGTTGGCGGGAAGCGCGTAGTCCGGTGCATCAGGAACCGGTTCCAAAGTCGAGTTTGCCGCGGTTTTGCTTTTGGCATCTGCGGCGGGCAATTCAGGAAAGGGGATTTGGCAAACCAAATCGATTTGAACCCCCCCAATATTCAACGGAATCAACGTCCTCAACAAGAGTTTGGACAGCTTTTCCACAAGATTAGTCTGCATGGGTAATAAGTGAGGTGCGCGATTGCGACGGAACAAATTTTCGTTTGAACTGTGAGCGACGAATTTGTTTGCAGACATCCGCATGCTTTCCGATTCAGGAAATAACAACAATCGGTTGATCGCTTTTGTTGCTTGTCTCGCGCGTGTTCGCGAACGCGGGTTGGCGTTGATTGTGAGGTGAGTGGCTTTGCTTGATTTCGAAAAGTTTTGAAGATTCTCGAAAAGGTTAGATCGCATTTCATCGAATCTTTATTTGTGTTAGTCGAATCTTAATTCTTGTTTGACTATCTTTTCGACCTGTAAACAGTAAAGTATCGAACATGAATCGTTTGCGTTCAATTTCCTTGGCTCTTCTTTGCGTCGCGAGCGCCTTCTTGGCTGTCGGCTCAGCAGAGGCTCAATATTCGCTAACGGTGGAGTCAGCACCAGCAGTGACTGCAGGCCTCACGACCTACCGCTTCTATGTTGACATGCAAGATGCCACCGACCGCATGAGTGCGGTGTTTGGCAACGACCAAAACAACCTTCTTGTCAGCGCTCCTGACGGGGCGTTTAACAGCCCATTCAACTCTTCTTGGAACGCTTCCGGCATCAACCCGGCATTCTTGCCGGTCTTCCCTGATTTGGCAGACGACACGTACGCCACAATCGGATTGGAAGGCCCTGCTTCGACTTCAGGCATTGCGGGTGCTGCCGATCCTTCGATTGTGGAGGACAGCACCCAGCCGGTGACTCCGTTCTTCTTGACCCCGGGCGCGACCAACTTGGAAAGTTCAACTCTCACGGGCGCTTCATGGTACATCCTGAACACGGCAGGCAACGGTTTGCCTGACGCAAACCTGCGCGTGCTCATCATGCAGGTAACTACGGCGGGTACCGTCTCAGGCCAAATGAACTACCAGGTGTTCCCACTCGGCGTTGGCGCCGACCAAGAGCAGATCAGCATTGCCTTTGACGGCGCAGGCACGTTCGGTGACGGCGGCAACGACATTGCAGGTTGCACGGACGAGACGGCTTGCAACTACGACGCTTCGGCCAACACCGACGACGGTTCGTGCCTCCAAAACGACGAGTGCGGCGTGTGTGGCGGCGACGGCATCCCTGAAGGCGACTGCGACTGCGACGGCAACCAGCTTGACGCGCTCGGCGTGTGTGGTGGCGACTGCGTTGCCGACGCCGACAACGATGGAGTCTGCGACGACGTTGACGATTGCGTAGGCGCATACGATGCTTGTGGGGTTTGCAACGGCCCAGGCGCCATCTACGAGTGCGGATGCTCTGAAATTCCCGAAGGAGACTGTGATTGCGATGGCAACCAGCTCGATGCACTGGGAGAATGCGGAGGAGACTGTGAAGCTGATGAGAACCAAAATGGCATCTGCGACGACGAGGATGTCGCAGGTTGCACGGATAACACGAACCCAGGCTACGATCCTGGTGCTACGTACGACGACGGGTCTTGTTTGGTCGGCGGTTGTACCATCGCAACCGCGTGCAACTACGACCCTGAGGCTGAATACCAGCTTGCGGGATCTTGCGAATTCACATCGTGTGCGGGCTGCACGGATGCGATTGCTTGCAACTACGACCCCGAGGCAACTTTGGACAACGGCTCATGCGATTTTGCAGAGGAGTTTTATGATTGCGAGGGCAACTGCATCAATGACACAGACGGAGACGGACTGTGCGACGAATTGGAAGTCTATGGCTGCACGAACCCCGAAAACCCAGGATACGATCCAGCGGCAACGGAGGACGACGGCAGTTGCTTGATTCCAGGCTGTTTGCTTCCTTCTGCTTGCAACTACGACCCCGATGCGGATTACATCGTCATTGACCTTTGCGAGTTTGAGAGCTGTACGGGATGTTTGAACGCTGAGGCGTGCAACTACGACCCAACTGCGACCATCAACAACGCAGGCTCTTGTGTCTTCCCGATCAATTCATTCTTGGATTGCGACGGCAACTGCGAGAACGACACAGACGGAGACGGTGTTTGCGATGAACAAGAAATTCCTGGTTGCACGGACGAGGCTGCCATCAACTTCAACCCTTATGCCACGGACGACAACGGAACGTGCATCATTTTGACGGGCGGATGTGTTTTGCCATTTGCATGCAACTTTGATCCAAACGCAGACTTCTACATCCCAGGATCATGCGACTTCAGCTGCCTGTACGGCTCGGGTGAAAGCGATTGCAACAACGAATTGGCTTGCAATTTTGGAGCTCAAGATGAACCCTGCGTATTCTTTGACGCCGAAGGGAACACTTGTGTGCCGGGCGGATGCACTTCGGAGGCTGCGTGCAACTACGATGCAGATGCTGCCTACAACGACGGGTCCTGCGATTTCATGACCTGTCAAGTCTATGGGTGCAACGTTGAGGCTGCATGCAACTTCAATGTTGACGTGACTGTCAACGACGGAAGCTGCGACTTTGTCTCTTGCATTGAAAATGACCTCGAAGGTTGCACCAACCCCCTGGCCTGCAACTACAGTGAAAACGCAACCGTGAACGACGGAAGCTGCGATTATGCCAGCTGCGTGAACATGGGGTGCACCGACGAAACAGCATGCAACTACGACGCTGAAGCGTTGCTGAACGACGGGTCTTGTGTTGCCGCAGCAAGCGGTTACGACTGCGAAGGCAACTGCGTTTCCGACGCTGACGCGGATGGCGTTTGCGACGTGGAGGAGATCGGAGGTTGCACCGACATGGGTGCGAACAACTTCGACCCAAGTGCAACAGACAACAACGGCACGTGCACGTACGATTTGGACGGCTGCATGGACGCTGACGCGTGCAACTTCAACTACCAGGCCACGACAGAAGACGGTTCGTGCGATTTCGCGTGTTACGGTTGCATGAACCAAAATGCGTGCAACTTCAACGCGGATGCAACGATGCACGATTACACGGCGTGCTCTTACCTGTTTGCTTACGAAATCAACGGTGCAACGGAGGTTGTGCTTGACGACGAAGTAACCTACGAGTACACTTGGACGGCTGGATCAGAATACCTCTGGACGATCGAAGGTGGACTGATTGTCGAAGGACAAGGAACTGCTCAGGTTGCAGTGGTTTGGCTGCTCGGCGAGGGAGTGCTGACCGTTCAAGAATTCAATGGTGACGGCTGCGAAGGCGATGTTGTCAGTCTCATCGTGAGCGGTACGGCCTCCAACATTTCGGAGGAAACGGTTGGTTTCACAGCCTTCCCGAACCCCGCAAGCGACGTGGTTGTTGTGAACACCAACGGATTGGAAGCCCACGCCTTCCAAGTGTTGGATGCGGCTGGCCGTGTGGTGATCAGCGAACGCCTCGTTGCAGGCCGCAACACGATCAATGTGGCTAATCTTGCCAACGGCACGTACCGAATGGTTCTGACCCAAGAGAACGGTCGTTCCGTGAAACAATTGGTCATTGCCCATTGATGAAACAATCCCGAGCGCTCGGCTGAGCGACTCACTCTAACCAAAACCTTGAAAGCCCCGCTCAACAATGAGTGGGGCTTTTTTATTGAACCAATGCGAAGGGTTTTTAGACGGAGGTCGGAATTTTTTCAAACGATTATCCAAGGCAAAATGCACCTTGCTTCGCCGGCCTCAATTGACAATTGGCTTAGGTCAGTTGAGATCCCGCTGGATCCCTGATTTCAACGCCAAAATTCGTGGTGCACAAGCATCCTTGACAACGACAAAGACAACGAGATGCGACAAGTTCCATTTCAAAGCATCTGCAAGGACGAAATCTCCTTCGATTGATAGCGACTGGGCGCATGAATGGGAAAGGAGAGGCATCTCCTCCTTTCTGAGGAGCTTGAACTAAAGTGCGGTCAGCTCATTGCTGAACTTGGAAAGTGATTGGCTTGGCCTTTGACGAAATCAGAAGGTACTGGCCAGCAGACCACTTCTGGATGTCCAATTGGGTCGTCTCATTCCTCAAGGTGCCCTGAAACACCAACTCACCTTGGGCATTGACCACGTGAAACGGCGCCTGCATTAATGCGTTTGGGACATGGATGAGTAAAACATCGCTTGCAGGGTTGGGGTAAGCCAACAACGACGGGGCGTTGTTCGTTTCCTGCACACTCCACACGTCGTCTTGCACGAAGACTTCCTCGCACACAGGCAGCCCGACGCATCCGTCCTGGTTGGTCTCAGTGACGCACACTTCTTGCCAGCCAATGCTGTCCCATTGCAGGGAGATGGCAAAGATGGTGAGGACTTCTTGCTCGGTGGCTCCGGTGTAGGTCCACTCGTAGGTGCTTCCGAGGGTGTATTCGTAGTAATACGCGGCGCTGTCTCCTTGGACCACGTCCCAATCGCCGTTGAGTTCAAGCGGCTCAGGGATGTCGGCAGGAGGGACGACGACGGTTGCCGTCGCTTCGCATCCCAAGGCGTCGGTGGCCACCACGGTGTACGTGCCTGCTTCCACAGCATTGGGGTTGATGCCACCCCAGTCCAGGATGACGTTTCCGGATCCGCCGTTGACGTCCGGGTCGATGGTGCCGCTTAACGGGTCGTTGCATTCAGGAACCGTCGCTTCGAGGTCCAAGGTGAACGCACTCGGTTCTGTGACGGTAAACTCCATCTCCACGCTGCACAGGTTGGCGTCGGTGACTTCCACCAGGTAGGATCCTGCGGACAAGGCGCTGGGGTTGTACCCGTTCCAGTCGACGTTGTAGGGGGCAACACCGCCCTCGTACGTCACAGAAGCTGTGCCGTCGTTGCCGTCGTGGCAGCTCACCACCGTGTAGTCCACCTCCGCCGTCAAATCCGTAGCCTCGGTGATGACTTGGACAAACGGGGCAGAGGTGTTGCCGCACTGGTCGGTGGCGACAAAGGTGCGCGTCATCACCACGGAGAGTGGACACAAGCCGTCTTGGTAGGTCGTGGTCATGTCCACCTCAAAGTCGGAGCAAATGTCGTCGGCCACAGGAACGTCAAACACCTCGCCGTCGAGGTTGTCGGTGACAATTTGTTCGTCTGGCTCGTTGAGCCAAAACGGCGAATCGTTGTCCTCAATCACGAGCACCTGCTGCACCACCGTCTGGTTGCCGCATTGGTCCTTGATGGTGGTGTACTTCTTCTCCGTGGATTCCCCGTCGCACGAACCGGGAAGCGAAACGTAGGAAGGCTCGCCCACCACCGTCACAGCGCCGCCACATGCATCCTCGGCTTGCAACGGCTCAAACACCACAGGGTCGTTGCAGTCGAGCGTGTCCGGATCCAGGTTGGTCAACACCACAGGAGGGAGGTTGTCCACCACCGTGATGGTCTGCAGCATGGTGTTTTGGTGTCCGTGGCAATCCGTGATCAACCAAAACCGGTCAATCGTGTAGTTCCCTGGGCAACTCCCGGGATAGATGGACTCGCTGAACTCAATGTCGACCTCGTCGTTCTCGTCGTAACAGTCTTCCGGGAACAGCCCGTGGTAGGCCAACGCCGCAGGCGCAGGCTGAGCAGCAATGGTCGGTGCCACCGGAACGCTGCTGCACGAAACGGTGGCGTTTTGGGGCTGCGTCAGGAACTGCGGGAGAAGGCTGTTGCCGTCGCAGTCCACGTCGTCGTTCTCAGGATATTCGCAGGGCTGCCCGGCCGGAGGCGGATCCGTGGCGTTGGGGTTGTAGTTGCAGGCCCATTCTTCCTGACAGCCAGGAATCTCAAGCGCGTTGCAGATGCCGTCGCCGTCAAAGTCCAAGTAGCAGTTGCCGTCACAATCGTACAGCCCGCTCGGATACCAATCAATCGCGTACTCGCACAAATCGTTGAACACAATCTCCGCGTCTGGAACGAAGTTGCAGGCCATCGGATCAAAACACTCGCCGGCGCACACCCCTCCCAAGGTGATGTCCATGTCGTAGTTAGCCCAAGAGCTCCACGTGTTGGTGAAAGAAATGGTCCAGTTTCCGGAACCGTTCAAGTTGGTGGGAATGGAAGGATTCCCCGTGTTCGAGATGTAGAAGCTGTAGTTGCCCCAGTTGGTTGTGGTCCAGTTTGGCGGCCAAACGTCCCCCAAGTTGTTGCATCCCGGTGGAATCCCTGTGGGTTGCCAACCCCACCATGCAACGCATTGGCCGTTGGGAGCCTCAATGACAATGGCGAGGTCAGCAGGCCAACTTGAACCTCCACCAGACCAATTGAGGTCAATGTCCACAAATTGAAGGTTTCCCGCAAGCTCGAACGAGTTGGACACTGTCGTCCCTCCAGGGACGTATTCATCAATGCTCAGGTCCGCGTTGCACTGCGAGTACCCTTGCCCGACAAGCAGCGAGCTCGCCAACAGAAGATGGAATTTGTTCATGCCAAAAGCAATAGAGAGGAAGTGGCAAGATACAACCTCTCGTGCTCTTGGTTCAGTCGATGGTTTGGAAAGGAAGAGCGTCAGAATTGCCCAAACGAAGGAAATACAATCCCGAAGGCAAGTCTCCGACAAACAAAACTGCAGGGTTGTTTTGGACCTCAAAGGACCTCACGACTTTGCCTTTGCGGTCAATGACCTCCAATTCTTCACCTACCGCAAGCAATGGATGACTCACGGTCAAAATGTCCGAAGTGGGGTTGGGAAATGCGCTCATGATTGCGGACGATCCAGACTCTTCCACACTCCACACGTCGTCTTGCACGAAGACTTCCTCGCACACAGGCAGCCCGATGCATCCGTCCTGGTTGGTCTCAGTGACGCACACTTCTTGCCAGCCAATGCTGTCCCATTGCAGGGAGATGGCAAAGATGGTGAGGACTTCTTGCTCGGTGGCTCCGGTGTAAGTCCACTCGTAGGTGCTTCCGAGGGTGTATTCGTAGTAATACGCGGCGCTGTCTCCTTGGACCACGTCCCAATCGCCGTTGAGTTCAAGCGGCTCAGGGATGTCGGCAGGAGGGACGACGACGGTTGCCGTCGCTTCGCATCCCAAGGCGTCGGTGGCCACCACGGTGTACGTGCCTGCTTCCACAGCATTGGGGTTGATGCCACCCCAGTCCAGGATGACGTTTCCGGATCCGCCGTTGACGTCCGGGTCGATGGTGCCGCTTAACGGGTCGTTGCATTCAGGAACCGTCGCTTCGAGGTCCAAGGTGAACGCACTCGGTTCTGTGACGGTAAACTCCATCTCCACGCTGCACAGGTTGGCGTCGGTGACTTCCACCAGGTAGGATCCTGCGGACAAGGCGCTGGGGTTGTACCCGTTCCAGTCGACGTTGTAGGGGGCAACACCGCCCTCGTACGTCACAGAAGCTGTGCCGTCGTTGCCGTCGTGGCAGCTCACCACCGTGTAGTCCACCTCCGCCGTCAAATCCGTAGCCTCGGTGATGACTTGGACAAACGGGGCAGAGGTGTTGCCGCACTGGTCGGTGGCGACAAAGGTGCGCGTCATCACCACGGAGAGTGGACACAAGCCGTCTTGGTAGGTCGTGGTCATGTCCACCTCAAAGTCGGAGCAAATGTCGTCGGCCACAGGAACGTCAAACACCTCGCCGTCGAGGTTGTCGGTGACAATTTGTTCGTCTGGCTCGTTGAGCCAAAACGGCGAATCGTTGTCCTCAATCACGAGCACCTGCTGCACCACCGTCTGGTTGCCGCATTGGTCCTTGATGGTGGTGTACTTCTTCTCCGTGGATTCCCCGTCGCACGAACCGGGAAGCGAAACGTAGGAAGGCTCGCCCACCACCGTCACAGCGCCGCCACATGCATCCTCGGCTTGCAACGGCTCAAACACCACAGGGTCGTTGCAGTCGAGCGTGTCCGGATCCAGGTTGGTCAACACCACAGGAGGGAGGTTGTCCACCACCGTGATGGTCTGCAGCATGGTGTTTTGGTGTCCGTGGCAATCCGTGATCAACCAAAACCGGTCAATCGTGTAGTTCCCTGGGCAACTCCCGGGATAGATGGACTCGCTGAACTCAATGTCGACCTCGTCGTTCTCGTCGTAACAGTCTTCCGGGAACAGCCCGTGGTAGGCCAACGCCGCAGGCGCAGGCTGAGCAGCAATGGTCGGTGCCACCGGAACGCTGCTGCACGACACGGTGGCGTTTTGGGGCTGCGTCAGGAACTGCGGGAGAAGGCTGTTGCCGTCGCAGTCCACGTCGTCGTTCTCAGGATATTCGCAGGGCTGACCGGCCGGAGGCGGATCCGTGGCGTTGGGGTTGTAGTTGCAGGCCCATTCTTCCTGACAGCCAGGAATCTCAAGCGCGTTGCAGATGCCGTCGCCGTCAAAGTCCAAGTAGCAGTTGCCGTCACAATCGTACAGCCCGCTCGGATACCAATCAATCGCGTACTCACACAAATCGTTGAACACAATCTCCGCGTCTGGAACGAAGTTGCAGGCCATCGGATCAAAACACTCGCCTTGGCAAATGCCATTGAAGACAATGTCGAGGTCATACGTCGCAACGGATGAACCAGTCCAAGCATTCTGAATGGTGACGGACCATTCACCCGAACCGTTCAGCCCGTACGCATTGAGTGGAAGAGTGTAGGTGTAAAAGCCGTTCGCTGTCGTGTTCCAGTTGTTAGGCCAAGAATTGTTCGCCCCGGTTCCAATGTTCGTGCAGCCTCCTGTCGGGTTGATGTTCCATCCTCCCCAAACAATGCAGTTTCCGTTAGGGGCATAGATGTACACCATCATGTCTGAGGGATAACTCGCCCCCACGCCGCTGAAGTTCAAGTTGAATGTTGCCGAAGTCAAGGTGCCCGCCAGCTCCTCGGACTCGGAGTCCGTTTGGCCAGAGCTCAACTGGCTAAACATGCTCATCGTGTAATTGCACGGCTGTGCCCAAGCCTGAAATGAAAGCCAGGACAGGGAAAAAGCCAAGAGGGTGAAGCGCAGTAGATTCATCTCAACTGGTGATTTCCGAATGTACAAAGAGCCGTCGTCTTAATCAAAACAACCCTTGCTCCCCCAAGGTTGCTACGTTGAGTGCAGAAAAGGCCGAATCGTCCCCAGTTGTCAACCGCAGCTGGCCCCAAACACGCTGAGCAGCCCCAACAAATCTGCAACCGTAGTCAAGCCGTCCCCGCTGATGTCCGTTGTGCATCCCGATTGGCAGCCGAATTCTGCAAGGATTTCAAGCATGTCCCCCACGGTAACTGAATTGTCCCCGTTCACATCTCCGTAGCAGTTGTCCAAGATGCAACTTCCGTCATCCACTACGGCAGAAGGATTGTAATTCAGAGCTTCAGGGTCGGTGCATCCCTCTTCGCCCAGTTCGATGACGAAAGATCCAAAGACTTGTTCTTGGCCAAATGGAAAGCCAAACACCGTGACGTACCCGACCACGCTGATGTCAACGCGGTAAGAGCCTCCAACCGAAGGAATGCCTGTCAAGGCAGCACAGTATTGGTTTCCGCCTAAAAAGGAACACGGATTTCCGGAGTCGTCGTTGTTGTTGCACGTGACTTGAAGACCTACGGCGTCCAGGGTAGTCGTGACCAACGTGTCGCTCAAATCCACCAACGTGATTGTGCTCAAGGCGACGCTGTCCAAGGGGGTCGTCGGCGAAAAAGGGAGGGTGGGGTCGATGTCCAAGACGTAAGTTGGCAAGAGGATGTGCAAGACATCTTCGTAAGGTTGACCAACCACGCCTGGTTCAAACTGTTCCCCCAACTCGGGGTCGGGGGAAACGCCCAACGTTACATCTCCAAAATCAAAATCGGCCGTGCATTGCGCATGGCATTCGGAAAGGATGAGCGCAGAGCAGGCGAATGCCAGGACAAAGAAGTTGATGTATTTCATTCAAGTGAGTTTTTCCGTCCGCAGTTTCCACTTATTCCGGGCACTCCAGACCAAAGTTGGCAAGAAGTGCAAGCAAGTCGTCGACCCCCACAGCGTCATCGCCAGTGAGGTCGTCAGGACACCCCGTGACGCATCCGAACTCGCCCAGCATGAGAAGGATGTCGGAAACCGAGACCGTCAAATCGCCGTTCAGGTCCCCCAAACAAGCGGGGAACTCGCATGAGCCGTCGTCCACGGTTGCCGCGGGGTCGTAGTTCAGTGCCACGGGGTCTGTGCAGCCCAAAACCACTAGGGTTTCATCGCCCTCAACCAAACCGTCGCAATTGTTGTCGAGGTTTTCTCCTGTCCCGTCTGCACCAAAGTAGACTGAGGCGTTGTCGTCGTCGCAATCCTGGTTGTTGAAAGCAAAGGGGGTGGTGTTTTCAGGATCGCATGCGTCCACGGGCAAATCGGGATCCCCAAACCCGTCACCGTCAAAGTCGGCGAACACATCCAAATCGTCAAAAACAACAACCTGGGTGCTCTCGGAGATGCTCGCTGTGACCGTTTCAGTGAAGGTCAAAATGGCTGTGGTGCTGTTGGACACGGTGATGTCTCCCGCCTCGGTAGGGGTGAAATCACTCGACCCGAGAAAGTCGTCCGAAGTCAGGACACCGTCGCTGTCGTAGAAGGCAATGTTGTAGGTCGTGCCAGCGTCGAGTGGAATGTTGAATCCGCTGAAGGTTGGGGTTTGGTTGCCATCCACGTATGCCGAGGTGTAGATGCCACCTTCCGGACCGCTGAGTACGAAATACGGATCGGGCTGTCCAAAAAAGTCCTCGATGTCCTGGCCCCATCCTCCGCCCAAGGAGGTGATGTTGACTTGGGTCAGCGCCAACTCTGTGATTTCTGTCATGAGGGACACCACGTACGTGCCCGCCGTGTCGTAAGTGAACGTCGGGTCGATTTCGTTGGAGGTTTGTCCGTTGCCAAAGTCCCACGCATAGCTCGCGCCCGGGTCCGTGATGAGGTTGGCGGCTTGAATGTCAAGCGGTGCACAACCGAGGGAGGTACTCAATTCAAAGCTGGTAGGTTCTCCACCACCTTCTCCGGGTTCGATGACAAGCGGAAGGCTAAAACTTTGGTTGACGGTTTGCTGAAAACCAAACGCCGAGACAAGCACCGAGACGTTGATGTCCACAAAAAAAGATCCGCTCACCAAGGGAGTGCCGCAAACCACGGCGCACCCATAAAATTCACCGTCGCCAGGATTGTACACCCCATCCGGGTTGTTGGGGGTGAAGTCCAACCCAAATGGCAGTCCCGTCACGGAGGATATCGTCACGGTAAGAAGGGTTGCTTCAATGCCCGACCCGGGGTCAACCACCGAGGGTGGTAAGTTGAACGTTGCAGTGGATTCGTAGGGCTCACCCTGCGTTCCGTTGGGGAGTTGCTCGGGACAAAGGACGGGAAAGTCGGTAGCCACGCAGGAAAGGTCGGGAGTGCACGTGGAGCACTGTGCTTCTCCCGCCACGGGGGCAACCAGAAGGGCCAGAAACGCTAGAAAAGCCGCCTTGCGCATTGCTTTATTCATTGAAAATCGAGTTAACAGTCCCCACCGTACGCGGCCAGCAGGGCGAGAATGTCAGCGACATTCACATTTCCGTCGCTGTCCACGTCTGCTGTGCACGAAGTCGTGCAGCCAAATTCGGCAAGCACGGCCAGCACATCCGCAACGGTTACGCTGCCGTCTTGGTTGACATCTTCAGGGCAGGACGCAGGCGCTTCTTCGTCCAAATCCACGACACCGCTGCAGTCGTTGTCCACCCCAACCCCCATTGCGGGCGCACCTGGGTACATGGTGGAGTTGGCGTC
>JBMZHG010000024.1:0-8798 GCA_049616325.1 Flavobacteriales bacterium
CAGCACGAGCCGGCAGACTTGGACTTGTCGCAAGACGCCTTTTCAGTCGCAGAACAAGCAGGCTTGTTGGCGTCCTTGGCGCACGTTTGCTCCGTCTTGGCCTTCTTGTCGGCGGGAGCTTCAGTGGATTGGGCAGACACCGTCAAAGCGAAGATGGCGAATGCTCCGAGGAAGAGGAACTTTTTCATGAGTGTGTTGAATTTCATTGGGTCAAACCTGGGGTTAAACGTCCGCGGGGATAGCGAAGATACGAACTCCTGCATTTTGTCGCATTGTGCATGGAAGGATTTCACTATTTTTGCCTCCCGCAAGACGCAAGCGTGCGAAAAAACCTGCGGGAACATTGGAGAGGTGCCGGAGTGGTAACGGAGCAGATTGCTAATCTGTCGGCGGGCAACCGTCGCCTGGGTTCGAGTCCCAGTCTCTCCGCTTGAAAGGTCAGCGCAGTTGTGCTGGCCTTTTTTTATTTCCGGGTCTCGATCACATCTTCGAATCAAGCCAGCGCCGAATACGCATTCAAGGAGGTTGCGACCGACAACCAAATCAAATAAGGCGCGATCCCCCACCTCCAGCTTGCGCCAATGCGGTGTGCGAGCCGGGCGAGCCGGGCGATCAGCGCCGCCAGCGTGGCGATCACCACGAGGGCGATGCCCGGCTGATGCCACGTGAAGAAGACCGGATTCCAGCCCACGTTCAACACCCAGGAGGCCGCGAACAAACGCGTCCAAGTACGCCGATTTTCAGCATGTGCCTCGTGCGTCCAGGCCCCCGCCATGAAGAAACTGAACCCGACCATGACAACCGTCCAAGCGGCACCAAACACCCACCCCTGCGGCGTCCAGGGTGCCTGCGGCAAAGCCGCGTACCACTCCGATTGAACCCCCGGGCCTGTGAAGAGACCGCCCAAGGCCAAGCCCGCAAAATTCAACGCAACAAAAACGAAGAACGCCTTCAGAAATTGGATCATGACCCAAGGTTACAACGCCCACTCTGAAAGTTGTTTACCTTCCCCGCATGAAAAAGAATATGGGCAAACTTGACCGGATCTTCCGCATGGTGCTTGCGGCCCTCTTCATCTACCTCTACTACCGAAGCTACGTGTCGTTTCAAGAATCGACCAGCGGAGGATGGGGTTTGGGGTTGTTTGTCGTCGGGTGCTTGCTGTTGATGTCGAGTGTGGTGGGGTTTTGTCCAGTTTACGCGCCGTTTGGCCTGTGTTCCAACAAGGTCAAAAGCTCAAATGACCCCGCCTGCTGACCCCACTTCAGGCCTCATGCGCGCCTGCACCACCGCTGCAGACGCCGGAAGCGACGGCTGAAGGCCAAGCGCACCGACCGTTCGACCAATCGTCGTACCTTGGGGAGTGATGATCCGTCGGGAATTTTTGAAAGGTTCTGCCATCGTCGGCGCCTCGCTCGTGCTCCCTCGCATCTTGCGTGCGACTTCAGGCATGTGGGCGCAAGGCGGCGAGCGCACCATTGCGCGCGTGCTGACCGCCAAAAGCACGATGGTCCAAAACACGCCCGTCATCCGATCTTTTGCCGGCAACCACACCGACTTGGTGTCGCCTTGGGTGATGCTGGATGAGTTTGGGCCCATGCGGATCGAGCCCGGAACCTTGGGTATGGACATCAAAGCCCACCCCCACGCCGGCATCACCCCGACCACCTATTTGATTTCTGGAAGCGGGCGCCACACCGACAGCCTCGCCAACGACATCGTCTACCGCAAGGGCGAATTCATGCTCTTCAGTTCCGGCCGGGGCGCGATCCACGAGGAGGTCTCGAGCGACGAGATTCGGCGCGACGGTGGAACGGTGCATGGGTTTCAGATTTGGCTCAACACGCCGTCGCAGGAGAAGTTTTGTAACCCTTCGACCAACATCCACATGCGGGAAGAGACGCCCGTCGTTGAGCTTGGCGATGCGGAAATCAAAGTCATGATCGGCACCCTCGAAGGCTGCACCTCCCCTGTGTTCACCTTCACCCCCGCCTTTTACTATCACATCACGCTCCCGGCGGGAGGACGCCTCGACCTACCCGTCGACCCCACGCACAACGCCTTCGCGCACGTCATCGAAGGCCAGCTCGAGGGTGAGGGCCGCAACCTCCTCCGCGACGAGCAACTCGCCCTGTACGACCGCGGCGGCGACGTGATGCGTTTCCACGCCCTTGAAGATTCCGAGTTCCTGGTGTTGGGCGGCCAGCCGCTCAACGAACCACTCGTGAGCTACGGCCCGTTTGTGATGAATTCACAAGACCAAATCAACGCCTGCATCCGCAATTACCGCGCCGGCAAGATGGGCCAGCTGTAAGGACTGAGTATTGCAGGTGCCGCTGGGGCGCGTTTGACTTTCCTGCCCGGTCAGTCCCCGACCCGTCCGAACTTCCCGGACTGGTATTCCAGATACGCTTCACGAATCTCCTCTTCTGTGTTCATGACGAAGGGTCCGTGTGCGACGACCGGCTCGTCAATCACCTCTCCGTGACAAAGAAGCACGAGCGCGCCGTCGTCCCAGGACGCGATGTCGAGGTCGGTGCCGGCATGACGCTCCAATTCAACCATGGTCCGTGACTTGACGGGGACACCGTTGACTTCGACTTCGCCACGCACGACATACAGCATCACGCCCCGTGCCGCAGGAACCGAGGTCGAGAAGTTCGCGCCGGGATTCAGGTCCAGCCACGACATGAACAGTCCGGTCTGGGACGCGACCGGTCCCCGCTGCCCGTCGACTTCGCCCGCAATGACATGCCACGTCCAGGACGCATCCGGCCCCGACACGTGCAGGAGCTCGGCGCTGTCATAGCCGCGATACCAAGGCTCGCATCGCTTGAGCGCCGCCGGCAAGTTCATCCAGACCTGGATGATCTCAAGCGGGCCGCCCGACTCGAGAAAGCTCTCGGGAGAGATCTCCGCGTGCTCGATGCCGCGACCGGCCGTCATCCATTGGACCCCACCGGGACCGGTGACGAAGGTTTGGCCTGTCGAATCGCTGTGCGCAACCTCCCCGTCAAACACGAACGTCAGCGTCTCGAACCCCTTGTGGGGATGCGGCCCAAATGGCAGCCCCCCGTTGTGCGGCGGGTACACCTGCGGCCCGTGGTGGTTCAGGAACAGGAACGGGTTGAGCTCGGGCAACGACCCCGTCGGCAACGCGCGAAACGTCACCAAATCTGCCATCGGCGCCTCTTCGGCGCGATGCAGCTGCCGGACTTCTCTCATGGAATCATTCATGGTTCGCGTGTTGGGATGCAAAGAACAGACGCTTCGCCTCGTGCGTTCAACTCCTTTCCCTAAAAAAAGGGAAGTGCACCCCTGATCCGCCGAGGCCTTCGTTCCTTTGGGCAACACCTGATCGCTGCATGAACCTTCAATTCACCCTCCGAGCAGGCCTAACATTGGGCCTGCTCCGTTCAGCCTGGATCGCCGCGGAACATGTCGCTGGCATTCGTACCGAGCACCTTGAATTTGTCGAACCGAGCTACGGCTGTTACCTCTTTCTGGGAGCACCCCTTGCCTGGCTGTACTTGTTGCGTTCCACCCCCCCTAATCGTCCCTCCCTTTCCCTCAAAGACATACTCCTCGCTTCGGCGGGGGCAGGTGCGGTCGCTGGCGTGGTCAACGTGCTCACATTTTGGCTCTACACTGACCTTCTTAACCCCGCGTACCTTGACGCGTTCATCCAATGGAACGTGAGCGAAAGCAGCAACACCTTTGAAATCGCCAACCGCGAATTTCGACTCCCCGCCTTTCTCGACATCCTCGTGATTCACCCGTTGCTCCTCAACCCGGCGACGGCCGGCCTGGTTTCGTTAGCACTACGAAGTCGCGATAAGTGACATAACATCCGTATCTTCAAGGAAACTGCAAACGACATGCATCGGTTTCCTGTTCTGATTTTGATGGCGGCAACCCTCTACTTCGCGGGGACAGCTTTCGCCCAATTTCCCACCTTGCCCTACAACCCCGACGACAATGCGGACGGGTTGATCGGCGTGGCAGACTTGCAAGGTCTGCTCTCGCAGTACGGCAACGAATTTTCAGCATCTGTTCTTTCGAGCGACGTGGCCTTGGCGCGGATCGACGAGGACGGACTTGGGCTCCTCGATTGTTTGTCCAATTGCAATGCCCTCCCCGGGCCTTGGCAAATGTTGACAACCGAAGTGGCTGCATTGAACATCAACGCGGTGGCCGAATTGGTGCCCGTCTCCGCCCAATACAGCACAGGACCGCAAAATTATTTTTGGACCGAAGACAACGGTACAACAGGGAATGCCACCAAGTACTACACGGTTGAAGGCATTCGCGCCTTTTCAACCGTGTCTTCCATTTCTTATACACCTCGCGCGTGCTTGTGCTATGCTCAAGGTCGGCCCAAAATCGAATACGACTTCTGCTACCTCGAAGCCTTGCCTGGCGACGATTCCGAGTTTCGTGCCTGCTTGGACTCTAAAGCCTCCGAGGGGTGGTACCCGCTGGGCGGCGTAGCTCAAGATTACGGGCGCATGTACCAGGCTTTTTGGCGCTGGGAGCAGTAATTTGAAAAAACGCGGCCGTGTGCAACGAATCGAATCGCTTGCACTATCTTTGCCGTCCTCAATCACGAGGCGGGGCGTGGCCCAGCCCGGTTAAGGCGCCTGGTTTGGGACCAGGAGATCGCAGGTTCGAATCCTGCCGCCCCGACTACAAAAGCCGTTCACGAAGTGAGCGGCTTTTTTGTGCGCGAAAGCGAAAGCTTGCTTTCAGGCGAATCGCAAACAAAAAAGAAGCACACCTGCGCAGCAGGCAGCGGCTTTTGTAGAATCCCTCCCCTCACCAGGATCTTGAGTCCGAGCGGAGCGAGCGGCGAAAACTCCTGCCGCCCCGACACCCAAAGCCGCTCACTTGTGTGAGCGGCTTTTTTGTTGCCTTGCATTCGAGAAAAGCCAAGCATTATACGTTTCATCAGAGGTTATCAGGATGTTATAGGCAATGTGATGTGCATTGGTTTTACATTCCCAAATCACCAATGCCTTTGCCATGAAAAACCTTTTAACCCTCTGTTGCGCCCTCCTTGTTGTGTCCATCCAAGACGTGGCATTTGGCCAAGAAATGGAGTTCGAATTTCCTGCTGCCATTTGCCTCGCAGGCGAATATGAAGGAGACATCCGCATTCCTGCACCTCGAATCCTTCCTCAATCGGAACGGGAAGCTGAATTGATGTTTGTGTTCAGTGACGATTTTCCGGAGGACGCACGGGCGGCTATGTCGTATGCAGGCAGCATTTGGGCTTCGTTGTTGGTCGCTCCCCAAACCATTGTTGTCAATGCATACTGGCAGGAATACGAAGCCGGAAGCAACGCGTTGGCAAGTGCCAATTCCGCCGTGCACAAAGTCAATTTTGCAAATGCGCCTTTTTCCGATGTGTACTTCCCCGTCGCCAATGCCAACCAACACGCCGGAGCGGACTTGAACGGCGCGGATCCTGAAATCTACATTTCCGTCAATCAAGACGCACAATGGTACATGGGCATCGACGGTGAAACCCCCTCTAACCAGTACGACCTCGTGACGGTGGCACTGCATGAAATCGGACATGGACTGGGTTTCACTTCACCGGTGAGCATGGACGAAGATGGCAACGGTTCCATTGCACCTTGGGGTGCAGGGGGGCTGCCAGTGACCTACGACTTGTTCGTCCAGTTGGGCACTGTCCCTGGGGTCGGATCGATCATGGGGTACGAAAACCTTCCTCAAGCGTTGGGCAACGCTTTCACCAGCGAAAACTTGAATTGGAATGGTGCCAACACCATGCCGTTCTACAACAATGAAGTTGTTCCATTGCATGCGCCTTCCACTTGGAATGGCGGCTCGAGCTACACGCACCTCGACGAGAGCACCTTCCCTGCCTCAAACCCAAACAACCTGATGACACCTTCCATAGGTGCCGGTGCGTCCATCCACAATCCAGGAAACATTGGCATTTCCATGCTTAAAGACATGACTTGGGAGTTGGGATGTGAACAATGGTACTTGCCGAATGATGTGGACGGGGGTCCTGCCGTATTGGCCTGTTTCGCGCCAGAAGGCTACACTTTGGCTGAAAACCAAGCGTGTGCAGCTGACATCATTGCCTCTGACAGCTACTGCGTCGACAACAACTGGGACGACATTTGCCAAGACGCCTACGATTGTTGCCTTTACCCCACCGAGGGGTGCACCAGCGTGGTCGCTTGCAATTACGACCCCAACGCCTGCACCGACGACGGATCTTGCATCGACATTTGCTTTGATTCGAATTGCTTCCGAATTGAAATGACCGACGAGTATGGAGACGGCTGGAACGGAGCCTCTTGGAGCCTTTCCAACATCGAAGGAACACTGGGTTACGAAGGCGGCGGTTTGGCTGACGGAGAAAGTGGGGTGCAAGGAGCCTGCATGGAGGATGGATGCTACCTGTTTCAGGTCACCGATGGCGTATGGCCAGATGAGGTTGGCTGGACCATTTACGGCGTGGATGGTGGACCGTTCAGTGGAGGTGCAGGAGAATCCTTTGTGGTCACTTTCAACAGTGTTCAAGGTTGCACGGATTCGCAGGCGTGCAATTACGACGAGGATGCCTGCAGCGACGACGGTTCATGCATCTACGAAGACAACCCCGCCACGGACATGACGGCCACGCAGTGGGTTCTGACGTTGGTCGAAGGGTGCAGCGGCGGTGAAGAGACTTACCTGATGGATTTCAACGCCGACTACACCACAGAAGCGAACGATGGCACCCCAGGCACATGGCGACTGTGCGAAACCACGTTGAACGTCTATGAAATCTTCGCGACCTATGGATTGGCATGGAATGGAACCGAATTCAACGGACTCTACACGGTCCCGTTCGGAACCGGAGGCGGATGCTGCAACTTGGCCCCTGTTTTGGAAGGCTGCACCGACGCCTCCGCCTGCAATTACGAGGCTGCGGCCAATTGGACTGATGGGTCATGCACGTACCCTGGTTGCCAAGACGCCATGGCCTGCAACTACGACCCGTTGGCAGGATGCGCTGGTCCTTGTGACTACCCCCCTGCCTACTTGGAAGGTTGCACCAACCCCATGTCGAGCAACTACAACGCCATCGCAACGGTGGATGATGGCTCGTGCGATTTGAGCTACATGTGTGGCGAAGGGACCGTGTACGACGAAGTGCTTGGCATCTGCCTCACCAACGGGTGCGTGGGCGACTTCAATGGAGACGGCCAAATCGGAGCCGCCGACCTTCTTGACTTCTTGGTTGTGTATGGCTCAAGCTGCGAATGACGCCTGCACCAACCGCAATTTCGGAAAGAGTGATCCCACGGGGTCGCTCTTTTCTTTTCCCCAATCCGTCAAAAATGAAACCTTCTCCGAGCTTCCGCGTAATGGAGGGTGAACATGGTTTTTCAGGTTGGCAGCGAACCCATCGCTGACATGAATTAGGTTTTGGTTAGAACAAAGAGGCCTCCTTCGGGAGGCTTTTTTGTTGCTCGGCCAGCGCACTCAATCCTGGATGCACCGAACGTGGCCGGTGTAGACCTGGTCCAGGACCGCGCCGTTGGCGTACGTGTACAACTGGAGGCCCTGTCCGGAGTAATTCCCGAAGGGTTCGGCACCCCAAAACCACGCGTTGCTCCCGTCAAACAGAAACCCAACCGCGCTGCTTCGGGAGCCCCCGGGAAGCGCATTGAATCCGCTGGAATTGGTGCCGTTCCACCCAGAACTGGCCTTGAGGGCGGGGGCGGCGGTGGTTTGGCCTCCGACTTCGTTCAAAAGGACCAGCCACTCCGCCGACGTCGGAAGGTGCCATCCCGTGGGACACAAGGTCCAAGTCTGAACAGCGGGGCCGTCGTAGATGACGCCGTAGGTCTGGTAACCCGCCGTGGCCATGGCGGCTGCCACGTCGGAACCCTGGTAGTCCAACACGTACGCATGTGCCCCGTAGCCGTCCTCCCACCCTTGTGACGGAGGAAAGACTGCCGGCAAGTAGCGCACGTTTTCCGCAAACCAACATTGGTTGCCGATGGCAACCGTTTCGTAATCATAACCCTCGAAGGAGACCGTTCCTCCGCAATCGAGTTCCACGGCGGGAGGCCAAGGCAAGTTGTACGCCGCAAGAAAAGCCATCAAATCCGACATGCCGACGTAGCCGTTGCCGTCGCTGTCAGGACAAAAGGTTGTTTGGGCTGAGGTGGTCTGGGTTGCGATCCCGACGCACACGGCCAGCACAATTCGAAGGCGCTTCATCGCAACTGAAGATACGACGACAGAAGTCTAACTCAATTCCCAAACCGCTCCTGAAAGCGGTCGGCGACGTAATCGCCGATGGCCAGCGAGGCCGTGGCGGCCGGAGACGGCGCGTTGAGCACGTGGATGGAGCGGTCGGTGGTTTCGATGCGGAAATCGTCGCGTGTGTCCCCGTCCTGGCTGAGCAACAGCGCGCGAACGCCCGCACGTCCAGGACGAATGTCGTCCATGGTCAATGACGGAACGAGTCGCTGCAGCGTCTTGAGGAAGAGTCGCTTGGAGAAGGCGCGACGGTATTCGTTGATCCCGAAGGCCATGTTGTTGAAGAACAACTTCCACGTGCCGCCGTAGCCGAGCGCCTCCATCGTGTCACGCAGGTCGAAATCGGTCTTTCCGTAGCCTTCGCGCTTGAAGGTAAAGACGGCGTTGGGGCCGCACTCGATTTCCCCGTTGGTCATCCGCGTGAAATGCACGCCCAGGAACGGGAAGTCGGGGTTGGGAACCGGGTAAATGAGGTTCCGGACCTTGTGCTTGGCGTGGTCTTC
>JBMZHG010000024.1:8808-23931 GCA_049616325.1 Flavobacteriales bacterium
AGTTCGTAATAATCTCCTCGGAAGCCGACCACGCGTTCCTTGAGGACGACGCCGTCCTTTCGGGCCAAACGGTCGGCCTGCAGTCCTGCACACACCACGACCTTGTCGGCGTGGTACGTCCGCGCTTCCCCAGCCAGGGTCGTGCGGATGACTGAACCGTCGCCTTCGGGCCCAAGGTCCACGACCTCCTCCCCGAGGCGGATCTCGCTCCCAGGCTGGATGGCGAGTGCCGCGGCGGCCATTTTCTCGGTGGCGTCACGGAAGTCCACGATGCCGGTGCACCCGACCCAAAGCGCCGCAACGCCTTTGCAATGGGGTTCGATTTCGCGAAGCTGGTGGGCGTCAATGCGCTCGAGGTCTTCGATCTCGTTCTGCATCCCGATGCCGTGAATTTTCTCCAGCATGGGCAACTCAGATTCGTCGGCCGCCACGACGACCTTTCCACAGACGTCGTGCGGCACGTCGTGCTCCTTGCAGAATTTCACGAGTTCTCGGCGACCCTGCACGCAGTTGGTGGCCTTCAATGAGCCAGGCTTGTAGTACAGGCCGGAGTGGATGACCCCCGAGTTGTTGCCGGTTTGGTGGTCGGCAAGCCGCGGCATCTTGTCAATCAAGAGCATGCGGCGCTCGGGAAAGCGCTTTTGGAGTTTGTAAAAGGTGGCCGCGCCGACGATGCCGCCGCCCACAACCACCACGTCGTACGAACCTTCAGGGGAACCGTTGTGCATCGCAAGCAAAGGTACGTCCGCTTTCATGCTGTGGGCTATCTTGACGGCCATGACTGCACAACCCTCTGCCGCGCACAGCAAGAAAGTGCAGAACGCCTGGGCCATGTACGATTGGGCCAACAGCGTCTACTCGTTGGTCATCACGACCACCATCTTCCCCATCTTCTACAACGCCATGACCACCGTTCGCGAAGAAGACGGGACGTTGGTGAGCGACGTGGTCACGTTTTGGGGCATGGAGTTCTTGAACACCCAATTGTACAGCTACGTGCTTGCGACGAGCTTTCTCGTCATCATCTTCCTTAGTCCGCTGTTGAGCGGGATGGCGGATTACGCAGGGAAGAAGCTGACCTTCATGAAGGTGTTCTGCTATGCTGGGGCGGCAGGGTGCGCGAGCATGTTCTTCTTCAACCCCACCCACCTCGAATGGAGCATGGCCTCGCTGTTTTTGGCGAACCTCGGGTTCTGGGGAAGTTTGGGATTCTACAACGCCTACCTGCCTGAGATTGCCCCGCCCGAGGAGCACGACAAACTCGGAGCGCGCGGTTACGTCATGGGCTACATCGGCTCGGTGACGCTGCTTTTGATCTGCCTTGCGCTGATCATGGGTGTCGGCAACCACCTCACCAAATGGGCCTTTGTGCTGGTGGGTGTGTGGTGGGTTGGATGGGCGCAGCCTGCGTTTCGCACCCTCCCCTCCAACCCGTACAACCAACGCCCGGAAGGAAATCTCTTGACGCAAGGATTCCGAGAGTTGCGCGGCGTGGCCAAAGACCTCCAAGGCGAGCTCCACCTCACACGGTACCTCGGGGCGTTCTTCGTGATGAGCATGGCCATCCAAACCATCATGCTCATGGCGACGAGCTTTGGCATCAAGGAAGTGCAGTTGACCACACCAGAGCTGATTGTGGCCACCCTGCTCGTCCAAATCGTGGCCATCCCTGGGGCGTTCTTCGTGGCCTGGTTGAGTGGAAAGGTGGGGAACGTGAGGGCGCTTGGGGCGTGCATTTTGGCCTGGTGCGGGGTGTGCGCCTACGCCTACTGGTTCGCCACCACCAAAGAAGGCTTCTACGTGGCGGCCGGAGTCATCGGCTTCATGATGGGTGGCACGCAGTCCCTCAACCGCTCGACGTACAGCAAGTTGCTTCCCGAGACAGAAGACCACGCGTCGTACTTCAGCTTTTACGAAGTGCTGGAGAAGAGTGGACTCGTCATTGGGATGTTTGGGTGGGGGTACATCGAGGGGGTGACCGGTTCGATGCGCAACAGCATTCTGGCGCTCGTGGGGCTCTTCCTCATTGCTTTTGCCGTGCTTCGCATGGTGCCCAAATCCCACCGCGGACACCTCACTCCTGCTTAAAATCCGCGCCGCGAAAGGCCTTACAGAACATGAAAAAAGGGCATCCGTTGGGATGCCCTTCTTCGCGCCTTGGAAGGCACCGCTCGTGACAAGACTTACTTCACAAGGAACGTCACGCGGCGGTTTTGAGCCCGTGCGATTTCGCTGTCGCGTGTGCTCGCGGGGTCGGTGTTTTCACGCCCGCTCACCATAAGCCGGTCCGGCGAAATGCCCGCCGTCTCCAGCAGACGCTTGACCTGGTCGGCGCGCTTCTTGCCAATGCCTTTGTAGCGCACGTTGATCTTTCCCTCGTTGAATTCGTCGTCGTCGCAGTGACCGAGAATCTCCAACTTCATGCCGGGGTTCTCGTTGAGGAGGCTGACGATTTCCGCAATCGTGTTTTTGCCAGCCGTGGTGGGCATGCGCTTGAGGAACGCATAGTAAATGCCTGCGTCCTCCACGCGCTGCTTGGCTGTGGCGTCGTCAGGAAGGGTGCTCGCAGATCCATAGACCAAATCCATGTCGCGCTCGTCCGCCGCGCCGCACTTGCACTCGCTCAGAGCCGTGATGGCTTCTACTTTGACATTTTCAATGTAGTAGTACGCTTGGGGCTGCTGGGCTTTGCCTGAGAAACAATCGCCGTTGGTGGTCGGACGCTTGACCTTTTCCTCGTCGATGCTCGCGTCGCCACCAAAACAGCCGAGGATGAGGTACTCCTCTTCACCGCCTCCCGTGAAGGTGCCGCACACCGTTTCCCAACCGTCCATGTAAATCATGGTCTTGTTGCTCTTGTGCTGCACGTCTGGCGTTTGGATGATGGGTGCATCTCCCGCACGCTCAATTTTGCGGTCGCTCAAGATGGCTCCAATGTCCGGCACGGCGTAGCGGCTCAAGTCTGCGAGACTGATGTCAAACGACACGCAGTACATCTGGTTCTCTTCGAGCTTCTCCGTGAGCTTTACTTGGAGGTACGACCGCTTCAGCTTGGGGCTCTTGCTGTACGCGCGGAATCCGGCGTAGAATTCCCCGTCCTGCGGGTCTTGGTATCCGTAGTCGTTGCACGGCGCCGTCACTTTGCTCTCCTTGTCTCGAACCATGAACAAATCGGGCGACACCGCCGTCGCGCCAGCCCATTCGAGCGTCACATCGTTGACCAGGCCAAACGACTTGATGTCTTTCTCTTTCGTGTCTTCGGCCACCTGCTCGAAGCTTGGGTTGGGGACGAGGTTTTGGGCCGAGGCAGTCACGGTGAGGGCGGCCAGGGCCAAGCCCAAACCGCGGCGCAAATTGCGCAAAGGGTTGTTTTTCAAAATCATGCAGATGTGGTTGTTTCTCGTTCAGTTGCAGGCACGTACTCCTTCACCGCCTGGACAAACGCACGACCGTGGTCGGCCGGGATGTCGGGGTACAAACCGTGGCCCAAGTTAGCGACGGTGCGCTGGATGCCCAATTCTTGAAGCATGCGATGTGTCTCTGCACGAATGATGCCAGGATCGGCGTAGAGCACGCTCGGGTCCAAGTTTCCCTGCAGGACTTTGGGGCCGCCGGGAGCGTTGTTTGCGAGGTCGCGCGCCCAACGGCGGTCGGTTTGCCAATCAAGGCCCAGGGTGGTGCACGGCAAGGTGGCGAGGTCGCCAAGGAAGTGGCTTCCGCCCTTGGCAAACACCGTCACCGGGACGCGGTCCTGCAGCCCTTCGAGGAGGTCCTGCATGTGGGGCAGGATGCGCTGGACGTAGAGGTCGCGGCTGAGGGAGCCCGCCCAGCTGTCAAAGATCTGGACGAGGTGCACGCCCGCGTCGATTTGGGCATGCAGGTAGGCTTTGGTTGCGGCAGTGATGGCCGAAAGAAGGGCGTCTGAGAGCGCCGGTTCTTCCCAAAGCATCCGGCGCGCGAGGGTCCAGTCCTTGCTCCCCTTCCCCTCCACCATGTAGCAAAACAGGGTCCATGGAGCGCCGGCGAAACCGATCAGGGGCACGCGGCCGTCGAGCTCACGCAGGATGATGCGCACGGCATCGAGAACGTACTTGAGGTCACGCTCGGGATCCACTTCGTGGAGCCGTGCGAGGTCGCTCGAGGAGCGAATCGTTTCGGGAAAGCGTGGACCGACCTTTTCAACGAGGTTGTAGGGAAGCCCCATCGCCTCGGGCACGACCAAGATGTCGCTGAACAGAATGGCGGCATCCACGCCGTACGCGTCGACGGGTTGCACGGTGACTTCCGCCGCCCGCTCCGGAGTCATCAAAAGGTCCTTGAATCCGCCGGCTTCCGCACGAACGGCACGGTACTCGGGCAAGGTTCGGCCTGCCTGCCGCATCATCCACACCGGTGCTCGCTCCACCTGCTCGCCCCGCAAGGCCCGAAGAATCAAGTCGTTCATCGCCGCAAAGGTCAGTGCAAAATCTTGAACACCGCCTCTCGGAGGAGCATTCCGTCTGACGTGGTGGCGTTGGAGCGTCCTTTCGCCTTTTTGTCCGCGTCCCGGAGGTACCCAAAGATGCGCTCCACCTTGGCCGGGCTGAATGCGTTCGCCGCTCGCGCGTAATCGCGCACGGCGTACGGACTGCACCGCATGGCCTTGGCGGCCGCTCCCTCCGAACGGTCTTGAAGGGTTTGGTACACGAGGACCCGGGCGAAATAGGCGTGCAACACCGGCACCACCATCGCCAGGGGCGCGTTCTTGGGGTTGGCCTCGAAATACTGCACAATGCGGTTGGCCCGCTCGATGTCCTTGTTGCCAAGCGCGCGCTGCAGCTCAAACACGTTGTAATCCTTGCTGATGCCGATGTGCTGCTCGACGTGGTCGGCAGTCACTTGGGTGCCGTCGGGAAGGAGGATGTGGAGTTTGGCCAGTTCGTTCGCCACTTTCTGCAAGTCGTTGCCCAAACTCTCGGCGAGCAGCTGCGCAACCCGGTTGTCCACCTTGAGGCCCTTCGTCTCTGCGAAACCCGCAATCCATTGCGGGAGCTTGTGGTCGCGGACCTTGTCGCTGAGAAACAGCGTGCCCACACGGGACATCGTCTTCACTGCTTTCAGACGACTGTCCACCTTCTTGTGCGGGTGGGCGAAGACCAAGACGGTTGACGGCACAGGGTCGTTGGCGTAGGCCTCGAGCTTGGCCATGTCGTCCTTGCGCTTCCACATGCGCATGTCGTGGGCTTCTTTCACGAGCACGAGCTGGCGGTCGGCCATCATCGGGAAACGGCGCGCCGCCGCAAGCACCTCGTCCACGTCCGTGTCCCGGCCGTACAAGACCGTCTCGTTGAAATCCTTGAAGCTCTCGTCAACGACCGTGTTCAGGAGCGTGTTCACGATTTCCGTGATGAAAAAAGGCTCCTCGCCGTGCAGGACGTAGATCGGCGACAACTGTCCCGACGTGATGTTCCGTACGATTTGGCGGTGCGGCATGTCCGCGAAGGTACTGCCTTGGGAAGTAGATTCGTGGCATGGATTCCGCGACGCCTCCCCTGAATTGGCCGGCCGCCCCGCTCCAAACGCGCCACCCTAAATCGGGAAAGCCGGAGGTGCTGTGTTTGGCGCGCCGCAAATGGGTGGCGCTCGAACCGGAGGAATGGGTTCGGCAGCACGTCCTGCATTACCTGAGCGCCGAGTTGGGCTACCCTCTCGGGTGCATGGCCGTCGAACATCGGTTGCAGCTGAACGGAATGGAGCGGCGCGCGGACATCGTGGCCTTCACCCCCGACGGAACCGCCCACGTGTTGGTGGAATGCAAGGCTCCCAACGTGCCGCTGAATCAGGAGGCCGTCTCGCAAGCCGCCCGATACAACCTCGTGTTGAACGTGCCTTCGTTGCTCGTGACCAACGGGGTGAAGCACGTGGCGTACGGTTTGGACTCCGATGGAAAGGCCACGCCCTTGAAGCAACTTCCCTCCTGCCCAAGCCGTTGAGGGCGCTCCTTGCGTACTTTCGCGACGCAATGAAGATCACAGACATTCTCGCCATTGCCGGCAAGCCCGGTTTGTACCAAGTGTTGGCCTCAGGAAGCGCCAGCATCGTTGTGGAAAGCATGATGGACGGCAAGCGCTCAAGCGTTCCTGGCACCGCACGCGTCAGCAACCTCGCAGACATCACGATGTACACCCACGACGAAGACGTGCCCCTGATGGACGTCCTCAACCGCATCCACGACGCCCAAAAAGGCGCCGACGGCCCCTCACACAAAGAAGCGGCGCAAGCGATCCGTGACTTCATCGACGGCATCGTGCCTGAACTCGACCACGACCGCGTGTACCAAAGCGACTTGAAGAAGCTCGTCCAGTGGTACAACTTGCTCGTGTCGAAGGGGGCGTTCCCGCTCGAAGCAGCGGAAGAAGGCGACGACGACAAGGCTCCTGTGAAGAACGCCGGAAAGTCGGAAAAGAAGCCTGCGGCCATGAAGTCCGAGGCCAACAAGTCCGCCGCCAAGAAGCCGGCTACCAAGAAAGCGGCTCCCAAAAAATCCGCCGCCAACAAGGCTACCAAGAAAGGCGCTTGATCATGAACGTGACTGTCATTGGAGCGGGAACCATGGGCAACGGGATTGCCCACGTGTTTGCGCAATCCGGCCACGACGTGGTGATGATGGACCGTTCGGCGGAAGCCCTCGAGCGTGCCCTGGCCACCATTGGCAAGAACCTCGATCGCATGGTCGCCAAGGAGAAAATCTCCGCGGCCGACAAAGACGCGGCCTTGGGTCGGTTGACGACCTCGACGGATTTGGGCGCAGCGGTGGCCAACGCCGGTTTGGTGGTGGAAGCTGCGACCGAGAACGTCGACCTCAAGTTGAAGATTTTCGCGGACCTGGATGCAGCTGCGCCTGAAGGATGCATCCTGGCCACGAACACCAGCTCGATCAGCATCACGCGCATTGCCGCGGCGACGGGTCGTCCGGAAAAGGTGATTGGCATGCACTTCATGAACCCCGTGCCGGTGATGAAACTCGTCGAGGTCATTCGAGGTTACGCCACGAGCGACGCGACGTGCACCGAAGTCATGGAGCTAAGCGCCCAGCTTGGCAAGGTGCCCGTGGAGGTAAACGACTACCCCGGGTTTGTCGCCAACCGCATCCTGATGCCGATGATCAACGAGGCCATCCTCACCCTGCACGAGGGTGTGGCGGGCGTCGAAGAAATCGACACTGTGATGAAGCTCGGCATGGCACACCCCATGGGCCCGCTCCAACTGGCCGACTTCATCGGCTTGGACGTGTGCTTGAGCATTCTCCGCGTGTTGCACGACGGCTTAGGCCAAGACAAATACGCCCCTTGCCCGCTCCTCGTCAACATGGTCACGGCAGGCAAACTTGGCGTGAAGTCGGGCGAAGGGTTCTACGTGCACACGCGCGGATCGAAAGACCTCGTGGTCGCCCCCACCTTCGCCAAATAAGCGGTTCTTACCTTGGGCTGCATGGGTCCTGAACTTTCACCTTGGCGCCAGCGGCTGCACACCGTCATTTTTGAAGCCGACACCCCCGCGGGGAAAGGGTTTGATGTGGCGCTGCTTTGGGCCATCGTCCTCAGCGTAGCCGCCGTACTCGTTGAGAGCGTGTCGACCGTGCGTGAATCGTACGGCACCGCACTTCGGGCGGCCGAATTTGTGTTCACGGGGTTGTTTACCGTGGAATACGTGCTGCGTTTGCTGGCGGTGCGCCGCCCGTGGAAATACGTTTTCAGTTTCTACGGGCTGGTCGACCTGTTGAGCATCCTGCCGACGTTTGTGGAGTTGCTTCTGCCCGGGGCGGCGAGCCTGCGCGTGGTTCGAATGCTCCGCCTGCTGAGGGTCTTCCGGGTGCTGAAATTGGTGGGGTTCCTCCGCGAAGCCCAAATCCTCAGAGACGCCCTCTTCGCCAGCCGACGCAAAATCACCGTGTTCCTCTCCGCCGTCCTCGTGCTCGTCACGCTGCTCGGAACCTTGGTGTACATGGTGGAAGATGCGGAGGCCGGCTTCACGAGCATTCCACGAAGCATTTACTGGGCCATTGTCACGGTGACGACCGTGGGGTACGGCGACATCGCCCCCCAAACGGTTCCGGGCCAAATCATCGCCTCGCTGATGATGATCCTCGGCTACGCCATCCTCGCCGTCCCCACTGGCATTGTTGGTGCAGAGCTCGCGCGCTCCACGCGCGTCGCCACCAACACGCAGGCTTGTCCCTCATGCGGGGCGGAGGGCCACGACGACGACGCGGAATTCTGCAAGCGCTGCGGGTCCGCCCTCTGACGCATTCAGAAATTGGTCCGCCCGCACATCCCGACTTCAGTTCGATTGATTCTTGCCGTTCGCGAGCGGGTGTGTATTTTGGACGCCAAACCGCCCAACGGCGATTCACACTCCCTCTCATGAACAACCCAACTCGCCTTTTTGACTTCCCACGTTACCAGCTGGCCAACAACCCGCAAGACGTGATGATGACCATGCCCAACTACGGCAACCGTGTGACCTATTCCACTGCGCAGTTCGTTGACGAAATGGACGCCGTCTCACGCGGGTTGATTGCCTTGGGGCTTCAGGCCGAGGAGAAGGTGGCTCTGATCAGCCACAACAACCGCTGCGAGTGGAACGTCATGGACCACGCCATCATGCAGGCCGGCGCCATCGACATCCCGATCTACCCGACGATGACGGAAGAGGATTACAAGTACATCCTCAACCACAGCGAGTCGAAGTACTGCTTTGTGAGCAACGAAGAGTTGTACAACAAGGTGATGGCGGTCAAGGCCGAGTGCCCTGCCTTGGAGGAAGTGTTCACGTTTGAGGACGTGAGTGGAGCGCGCCATTGGACGGAGGTCGCCAAGGCCGGATCGAACGCCCAGCAAGCGGAGCTCGACGCCCGCCGCGATGCCGTCGATCCTGCCCAACTCGCGACCATCATTTACACGTCGGGAACCACAGGCCTGCCCAAAGGCGTGATGCTGTCGCACAACAACGTGGCGAGCAACGTGCTTATCGCCAAGCCCCGCGTCCCCGCGGTCGACCCCAACCTCGACTACCGCGTGCTGAGCTTCTTGCCGGTGTGCCACATTTTTGAGCGGATGCTCCACTACCTGTACATGTACATGGGAGCCCAAATCCACTTCGGAGAAAGCCTCGAGACCATCAAAGAGGACCTCAACCACACGCAGCCAATCATGTTTACGGCGGTGCCGCGCCTTTTGGAGAAGTTCTACGACGGCATCGTCGCGAAGGGACGCGCGGCAGGTGGCGCCAAGGCGGCCATCTTCAACTGGGCGGTCGGCGTGGCCCTCGACTGGGACCCCAACAAAGGCGGCCTCTACAACTTCAAGCTCAAGATCGCCCGAAAGCTCGTTTTCAGCAAGGTCAAGGAAGCCCTCGGCCTCAGTGGCATTCAAGCTGTGGCCTCGGGCTCAGCGGCCCTCCAGCCTCGACTCGCACGTTTCTTCAACGGCGCCGGAATCACGGTCCTCGAAGGCTACGGCCTCACCGAGACCTCGCCGGTGGTCAGTGTCAACACGACCAACGGCGCCAACATGCTGAAGATTGGCAGCGTGGGCAAAATGGCCGACGGGGTGGACGTGAAAATTGCAGAGGACGGGGAAATTTTGGTCCAAGGCCCCAACGTCATGATGGGGTACTACAAGGATCCTGAAAAGACAGCGGAAGTCATCAAGGACGGCTGGTTCCACACGGGGGACATCGGCGTCATCGAGGACGGATTCCTCCGCATCACGGACCGCAAGAAGGAAATCTTCAAGACGTCTGGAGGCAAGTATGTCGCACCGACCCTGCTCGAAAACGCGCTCAAGGCGTCGCTCTTCATCGAGCAGGTCATTGTTGTCGGTGAGAACCGCAAGCACCCGGCTGCGTTGATCGTGCCCGATGCCGTGGTGGTGGAAGAATGGTGCAAGCGACACGACCACCCCTTCCCAGGCATGGCGGGAATCGCGGGCGACGACAGGTTGCGCGAACGCATTGAGCGCGAAGTGAATGAGCTGATGGCGTCGTTCGCCAAGTGGGAGCAAGTGAAGAAAATCACGATTCTCCCCGCGGTGTTCACCATTGACGGAGGTGAATTGACGCCCACGCTGAAGCTCAAGCGCAAGCCAATCATGGCGAAGTACGCCGACGCCGTTGAGGCGATGTATGCGTAAGCTGGGATGGTGTCCACCCTGAACGAGTTCGACACCTGGCTTTTTCTCGCCTTGAACGGGACGCTGCCTCGACTTGACCCCGTGATGTGGTGGGTGAGTCAACCCTTGTTTTGGACGCCGCTCTACGTGGCCATGATTTGGTCTGCAGTTCGACGTGTTGGCTGGGGGCGTCCTTTGGCGCTTTTCATGCTGTGCGTGGGCCTTTGTGTTACGTGCACCGACGTCATCTCCGCGCGCGTCTTGAAGCCCAGTGTAGAGCGACTTCGTCCATCACACGAACCGGACCTTGCCGACACGGTGCATTTGGTGGAAGAACGCCCGGGAGAGCTTTATCGGGGAGGCCGATTCGGATTCGTCTCGTCCCACGCAGCGAATCACATGGGGGTGGCGGTGATGTTTGGCGGGTTTCTCGGGGGCGCTTGGAGCTGGGGCTTGTTGGCTTGGGCCCTTTTGATTGGGTACAGCCGCATCCACCTGGGCGTGCATTACCCCGGAGACGTTCTGGGAGGTTTTGTGGTGGGATGGGGCTTGGGCGCCTTGGCATGGACGGTGGCCCAAAGGTGGTCGAACGTGCTGGTGCCCACAAATCTGGAGAATCGTGGCTGAGGGATTGACTTGGATGACTTGGGTGGCGGTGTTCCTGGGGGGCGGCGTCGGAAGCGTGATGCGCTTTGGGCTGGGCGAAGGCATGCGGGCATGGTGGCCCGAGGCCGCAGTCGGATTCCCCTGGGGCGTGTTGGCCGCCAACGTGCTCGCAACTGCGTTGTTGGCGTGGTGTGCGGTGGCGGGTGCGGACGTTTGGGGCAAGACCTCTCCCCTGTGGTTCTTCATGACAGTCGGCCTGTGCGGAGGGTTCAGCACCTTCTCGACGTTTGCTTGGGACACGCTGCAATTGTGGCAGCAAGGCGGATGGGCCATGGCGGCGGCCAACGTGGCTGTGTCCGTGCTGGGCTGCGTCGCGGTGAGCTGGTGGGTGGCCAAGGCCTGCGCCTGAGTCAGCTTCGCGGTGCGTGAGCGCACGAGGCGCGTCCTATCTTCGAAGCGCGATGAACAACCGAATCTTTTTGGCGGCCCTTGCTTTGGCAGGCTGCACCGTCGAAGCTGACGTACGCGTCAGCAGCGCTCCGAGCGAAGCCACGCCCCGCCTTGTGGTGGGCATCACCGTTGACCAAATGCGCGCAGATTACCTCACGCGATTTGGGGTTTGGGACGATGTGGAAACGCCAGGCCACTTCGGGGAAGGCGGATTCCGTCGCATGGTCGAGGAAGGGTTTGCGTGCCGGGACCATCACTTTGGGTACGCGCCAACGTACACCGGGCCCGGTCACGCGTCGATTTACACAGGCACGACGCCTGCCGTGCATGGCATCCTGTCCAACGACTGGTACGACCGCGCCTCCGGCACCGGGTTTTATTGCGCCTCAGACACGTCGGTGCGCGGGGTTGGCGTGGACGGCGTGGACGCCGACGGCTCTGTCTTGGGCAGCTCAGGCCAAATGTCGCCTCACCGCATGCTCTCGACCACCCTGGGCGACGAGCTGAAAATGGCCACCGGCGGCCAGGCCAAGGTCTACGGTGTGAGCATGAAGGACCGCGGGGCAATCTTGCCGGCCGGGCATGCCGCGGACGGGGCGTTTTGGTACTACGGCAAAGACCTTGGCCACTTCATCTCCAGCACGCATTACGGCGACGCCCTCCCGGACTGGGTCGTGGCGTTGAACCTGTCGGGCAAGAGCGAGGCGCTGATGGAGGCGGGTTGGGATCGGCTTTTGGACGAATCCGTGTACGACCAGTGCTTGCCCGACAACAACCCGTACGAAGGCGCGTTCAAGGGCGAATTGAAGCCCACGTTCCCGTACGACCTTCAGGCTCTCAAGGCCCAAAACGCCGGCTACGACCTTCTCAAAGGCACCCCTGGCGGAAACACCCTCATCGTCGACTTCGCCCTTGCAGCCATTGACGGTGCCGGACTCGGCCAGGACGACGTCACCGACGTGCTGGCGTTGAGCTTCAGCGCGACGGATTACGTAGGGCACCGTGTGGGGCCGCATGCCCAAGAAACCATGGACATGTACCTGCGTCTCGACGCGGAACTCAAGCGCCTCTTTGACGCCCTGGACGAGAAAGTCGGTGACGGAAATTGGACTGCCTTTTTGACGGCGGATCACGGCGGGGCCAACGTGCCGTCGCACGCAGCCTCGCTTCTCATGCCCACGGACTACTGGAAAAAGGGCAACCTCATGGACGAGGTCGAGGCCGCACTGGTGAAGCGCTACGGACGTTCCGGTTCCGAGTCGTGGATCCTCAATTCCAGCAACGACCAAGTCACGCTCAACCACCCGCTCCTCGACCGGAAAGGCATCGACCGCTGCGAGGTGGCGCGTTACGTGGCTGAACAATGCAGCACCGACCCGGCACTGAGCAAAGCCGTGGCGGCTTGCGACGCCCCGGCGTTGACGGCCTCGGACCCCTTGGTGGCGCGACTCGTGCGCGGACACCGCCCGGGCTTCTCCGGCGACGTCTTCCTCGTTCCCCAACCGGGATGGATCGATTACGGCCGCACGGGCACGACCCACGGCTCGACGTTCCCGCACGACACCCACGTACCTGCCCTGTTCCTCGGCGCGGGCGTCCCGCATGGCGAGACGTACTCCCGAACCCACATCCGCGACATCGCCCCCACCGTCTCCCAACTCATCCGCAGCCCCTACCCCAACGGCGCGACCGGACAGCCCATCGCAGACCTGCTCAACGCCTCGAACCGATGACGGCCGTCACCTGCGTTTTGCGACGAGACGTCGCCGGCCAAAACATCACTTTCCGCGCCACCTTTCCGGAACGGGACGCGCAACATGCGGACTCGTGGTCGCTCCAGCTTCCCACGTGGCGCCCTGGCCGCTACGAACTCGGCAACTTCGCCCAGTACATTATGCGCGTCGAAGGCCTAGCCGCAGATGGCTCGCGCAAACCCTTGGCCAAGTCAAGCCTGCACACGTGGACCGTCCCGGCTGAGGTGCGCGACATTGAGTGGGTGTTTCACGCCGACATCCTCAATGCGGGATCCACCTGTGTGGAAGCGGACCTCTACTACGTCAACCCTGTGAACTGCTTCATGTACGACCTCGACCGGCAAGACCTGCCCTACGAGATCGTGCTTGAGGACCTGACGCTCGACACGGAAACGGAGGGCAGCTGGGCACTGGCGACGGCCATGCCGTGGGAGGTGCGCAACGGTTCGCCCGTGATGCGCGCCCGCGACGTCCAGCACTTGATGGACAGCCCGTGGATCGCGTCCCCCAAGCTTTGGCACGACAGTTACCGCGAGCAGGACTTGGAAGTCCACGTCTGGATTCACGACACCTTGCCGAGCGACCCTGCGAGGTTCATCTCAGACCACGTGGCGTTCACGCGGTCCCAACTCGCGTACTTCGGGTCCTTCCCGACCGAAGAATACCACTTCCTGTACCTCTTCCCGGACCGGGACGTGCGGCACGGAGTCGAACACGAGGACAGCACCGTCATCGCCCTCGGACCGGCGGAGCGCGTCCGTTCTGAAAAAGGCTACATGGAAATCCTCGGCATCGCCAGCCACGAGCTCTACCACGCCTGGAATGTGAAGCGCATCCGCCCCGCGGAGTGGACGCCGTACGATTTCACGCGGGCGTGTCCTTCGGATTTGGGCTACATCGCGGAAGGCGTGACGACCTACATGGGGGACCTCTTCCTCTATGAGTCGGGCATTGTTGACCTGAAGGGCTGGTGCGAATTGATGGCCCAACTTCTGGAACGCCACCTCAACAACCCCGGTCGCCTCAACCTGAGCGTGGCGCAGTCGAGTTACGACACATGGCTGGACGGGTACCGCGTGGGCGTGCCCGGCCGCAAAGGGAGCATTTACGTCGAAGGCGCCGTTCTGGCGTTTCTCTGCGACACGCGAATCATGGAGCGCACCGACGGCAAGGCCTCACTCAGCACCGCGATGCGCCTTCTTTGGGAACGGTACGGAAAACCCCGAACGGGCCTGACCGCCGACATGTACTGGGACGTCCTGGCCGAAGTGGCGGGTGAGCGCCTCGACGACCTTCGTCGCGACCACGCCGAAGGCACGGCCGACACGTGGCTGCCCCTCGTGCACGCGTTCGCCACGCAGGGCCTCGCCCTGTCCCAACGCGTCGACGACGCTGGCCTGATCCGCGTCACGATCGCACCGAACTCGGCCTGAAGCCACTTCGCGTGGCCATACGGCACCGATGGAAAATTGTCACAGCCCGTCCGCCCCGCCCATAGCGTAGCGGATCAAGTTGGCACCCATTTGAAGTGCTGCCTGGCGCACCTCCTCCGGATCGCGGTGAACTTGGTAGTCCTCCCACCCGTCGCCGAGATCGCATTCGTGGTCGTAAAAGCACACGAGCCTTCCGTTGGCAAACAACCCCATTCCTCGAGGCGGCAGGTCATCGTGCTCGTGAATCTTGGGCAACCCGTCAGGGAAGTCAAACTGCTGGTGGTAAACCGGATGGTCGAAGGGCACCTCAACCCAATCTTGGTCGGGAAAGACCTTGGCCATGGCCGCACGGACAAACGGGTCCATCCCGTAGTTGTCGCTGATGTGCAAAAAGCCTCCCGACTCAAGGTAGCTTCGAAGTTGGTCGGCCTCGCGCGCCGAGAACACGACGTTGCCGTGTCCCGTCATGTGAATCCAAGGGTGGTTGAACAGTTCCGGAGACCCCACGTCCACGTAAGGCACGTCTTCCGACAAGGCCATGCCCATCTCCGCGTTGCAGAAGCGCGCCAAATTGGGCACCGCCGTTGGGTTCGAGTACCAGTCCCCTCCGCCTCGGTACTGCAGGACTGCCAATTGAACGTCGGCTGCGGTTTGGGACCTGCCCACACTCCACGTCAGGATGCAAAGCGTTGCAAGCGATGCCGCACGAACCAAAATTGTCCCCCTGAG
>JBMZHG010000024.1:23941-31401 GCA_049616325.1 Flavobacteriales bacterium
TCCCCCCCAACTTTGCAAGGCCTCACGCGCACATGGCCTTGCTTTTTTTCTTATATTCGCGCACCTGAAATTGAACCTAGCTGAACCTTAGCGATCATGCAGAATAAGAACATCCTTGTCGTTTTCACAGTGCTGTTGGCCTTGGCGACGTTGTACACCCTTTCATTCAACTGGGTGGCGAGTGGATACGAGGCGACCGCGGATGAATACGGTGCTTACGTAGCCGATTCCCTGGAGCGCGCCGACGCACTTGGAGCCCAAACCTTTGACGAAGCCGCCGCCCAAGCGGCCCGCGAATTCCTTCGCGACAGCGCGACGGCCGAGATCTACCCGGTCTTTGGTCACACGTACCGCCACGTCAAGGAACAAGAACTGAACCTCGGTCTCGACCTCAAGGGCGGGATGAGCGTGACGCTCGAAGTCAGCCTCCCCGACCTCATCGTCGCCCTGTCGGACTACAGCGACAACGCCGACTTCCGCGGTGCGCTGGCCGACGCCAAAGCACTTCGCAAAGAGAACAGCGCCGACTTTGTGACCAACTTCGAGTCCGCATGGACGGCACGTGCGCCAGAAGTCGAGCTGTGGCGCATCTTCCACAACATGGAGAACAAAGACCTCTTCCCTGCCAAGAGCACGGACGCAGAGATCTTTGAAATTCTTCGCGCGGAAGCCACCACGGCCGTTGACAACACCGAGAGCATCATTCGCAAGCGTATCGACCAGCTTGGCGTGGCTCAGCCCAACGTCCAAAAGCTCCAGAACGGCCGCATCCTCGTTGAGCTTCCTGGCATCGACGACCGCGAGCGTGCTCGCAAGCAATTGAAGAGCACGGCGAACCTCGAATTTTGGGAAACGTACTTCAACGACGAAGTGCTTGGTCGCCTTGGCGCCGCAAACGAAGCGCTCGGCAAAGCCTTGAGCCCCGAACTCTACGGCGAAGACGCCCCCGCCGATTCGGCCCTGACCCAGGACCAAGCTCGTGCCAAGAACCCCCTCTTTGCGGTGTTCCAAATGGAACTCGGACGTCGATCTCCCGTGGTGGGATACACCCTTGCGAGCGACACCAACCGTGTGAACGACCTGTTGCGCCAACCCGCGGCACGCGAAGCCCTCGGCAGCGACCTGCGCCTCCTTTGGGAAGCCAAACCCGCCACCAACGTGGCTCAATTGTTCGCCATCAAAGACCCTTCAGGCAAAGGCAAGGCTGAACTCAGCGGCAAGAGCATTGTGGACGCGCGTGTGACGTACGACGAAATCGGCGACGTGGTGGTCAGCATGACCATGAACAGCGAAGGCGCCATTTCATGGGGTGCCATGACGGAGCGCTGCGCCAACGAAAACAACCGTGCGGTGGCTGTGGTGCTTGACAACCTCGTGTTCAGCGCCCCCAACGTGCAGACGGCCATCACCAACGGCCGCTCTCAAATCAGCTTTGGTGCGGGCCAATCAGCCGAGCAGAAGCTCGCTGAGGCAGAAGACCTCGCAGGTCTTCTCAAGGCCGGATCTCTCCCTGCTCCTGCGCGAATCGTGGACGAAGTGAGCGTTGGACCTCAACTCGGGGAAGAAAACATCAAGGCGGGTTTGAGCTCGTTTGTCATCGCCCTCTTGGTGGTGTTGGCCTACATGATTTTCTACTACCGCGGCGCCGGCATCGTGTCGAACATCGCGTTGATTGCCAACCTGTTCTTCTTGATTGGCGCTCTCGCCTCTCTCGGAGCTGCCTTGACGCTTCCTGGCATCGCGGGCATCGTGTTGACCATCGGCATGGCCGTCGACGCCAACGTGCTCATCTACGAGCGCATCCGTGAAGAAATGCGCGGAGGCAAGGGCTTGATGGTGGCACTGAAGGAAGGCTATTCCAAGGCGTACAGCGCCATCATCGACGCCAACATCACGACGTTGCTCACCGCGTTTGTCCTCTACTCCTTCGGCAGCGGTGCCATCCGAGGCTTCGCCACGACGTTGATCATCGGTATTTTCACGTCACTCTTCAGCGCAATTGTTTTGACGCGTTTGGTCTTCTTCTCGCGTCTTGAGAACAAGAAGAACATCACCTTCTACACTGAAGCCACCAAGAACTGGTTCACCAACACGGCGGTCAACTTCATTGGCAACCGTCGCCGTTTCTACGTGCTGAGCGGCATTGTGGTCATCGCAGGCATTGCTTCCTTGACGACCAAGGGCCTGAACTACGGTGTGGAATTCTCGGGCGGAACCACGTTTGACGTGAGCTTCGAGGAAGCTGTGGACGCGGAAGCGGTTCGCGGAGCATTGGCCACGGCTTTCACGGAGGACGGCGTTCCTGGCAACCCGCTGGTACAGACCAAGGACTCTCCAGAAAAACTTCGCATCATGACCAACTTCATGATTGACAGCGAAGCTCAAGACGTGGACGAACAAATCAACGCGGCTTTGGCAAGCGGCCTTGGAACACTTGAAACGCCTTACAGCGTGGACATGTACAACAAGGTGGACAGCACCATTTCGGACGATTTCCGCAACGGAGCCCAAAACGCGACCATCTTTTCGCTCCTGATCATCTTCCTGTACATCTTCTTCCGGTTCCGGAAGTGGCAATACGGCTTGGGTGCGTTGATTGCCATGGTGCACGACGTCATCGTCGTGCTTGCGGTCTTCTCCATCTTCTGGGGAATCCTCCCCTTCACCATGGAAATCGACCAGGCCTTCATCGCAGCCATTTTGACGGTGATTGGTTACTCAATCAACGACACAGTGGTGGTCTTTGACCGCATCCGTGAATACATGGGGTTGTACGGCAACAAAAAGGGCGAAGAAGAGCTGATGAACAGCGCGTTGAACAGCACACTCAGCCGGACCATCAACACGTCGTTGTCCACCTTCGTGGTGTTGCTCACCATCTTCCTTTTCGGTGGAGACAACATCAAAGGATTTGTGTTTGCCCTGATGGTGGGCGTGGTGGTGGGTACCTACAGTTCCATTTTCATTGCAACGCCAAGCGTGTTGGACTTCGGCAAGAAATCCACGAACTAAGGGGAAATTATCTTCGAATTATACATTGACGCCAGGGCATTTTCCCTGGTTTCGACTGCTTCGAAAACCGGCCGCATGGCCGGTTTTTTTGTGCCCTCTGTTTCTGCAATCGAGGAGCCCGTCGTGACCTTCGTTCGTCGAAAAATTATGCAGATTCATCTAGAAGTAATGGAAGTTCGTTGATTTTTTGTAAATTAGGGTTCCAAGAATTCTTGTCATGGCATCTACAACTCCATCTGGTGTGCATCCTGCAACACCTGCTTCGACGACTCGTTTCCCCGCTGCCAATGCGGTTTTGAAGCAAGTTTTGGGGACGCTTTTGTTGTTTTTGTTGGGTTCAAGTGTTTGGGCTGATCCTGGCTGCACCAACCCCGCAGCATGCAACTACGACCCGACCGCCACGGAGAACGACGGTTCCTGCGAGTTCCTTTCCTGCCTTGTGTTTGGCTGCATCAACCCTTCCGCCTGCAACTTCAACCCCGAAGCAGACTACAGCGACGGATCCTGCGAATACGTCACTTGCGCCGGATGCCTCAACCCTGAGGCGTGCGACTACGATCCTGAAGCAACCATTGCTTCGACCTGCAATGACTTTACGACGTGTTACGGGTGCACCAACCCTGAAGCAAGCAACTACGACCCTGATGCCACCCAGGACGACGGGGACTGCATCCTGCTGGGATGCACCATCGCTGGAGCATGCAACTACGACCCGCAGGCAACTCAGGACGACGGAACGTGTGATTTCGTGTCATGTCTTCCCAGCGGTTGCATCAACTCCGCTGCGTGCAATTACGACCCAACAGCCGTCATCCAAGAAGGGACTTGCGAATTTCCCGAGACCGGCTACAACTGCGACGGAGAATGCTTGCTTGATACCGACGGCGATGGCACCTGCGACCCCTTCGAAGTTCCAGGTTGCACCGATCCGACCGCGGTCAACTTCGACGTCGACGCCACGGAAGACGACGGCTCCTGTGAGGCTGCGATTTCTGGGTGCACCGACGTGGATGCCTGCAACTACAACGGTTCTGCCAACGTCGATGACGGCAGCTGTGATTTCGAAAGCTGTGTAGGGTGTTTGGCCCCCTTGGCTTGCAACTTCGACCCCTCAGCCACCATCAACGGTGGATGTGAGTTTGCCGCTTCCGGTTACGATTGCGACGGCGTGTGCCTTGCAGACAGCGACGGCGACGGAGTATGCGACCCGTTCGAGGTTTTGGGCTGCACCAATCCCGATGCCGAGAACTACGACGCTGAGGCGACTGAAAACGACGGAACGTGTGTGGTACTTGGATGCACGGAATTTGATGCTTGCAACTACTCTGCTGCGGCCAACACCGACGACGGAAGTTGTGAATACGTGACCTGCACGGTGCAAGGATGCACAAACCCCTCTGCATGCAACTTTGACCCGCTCGCCTTCATCAACGACGGCTCTTGCGAGTTCTTGTCGTGTTTGGTCTTTGGATGCACCAACCCCGCTGCATGCAACTTCGACCCAGAAGCAGACTTCAGCAACGGTTCATGCGAATACATCACCTGCTCAGGATGCTTGAATCCTGCGGCATGCGACTACGACCCTGAAGCGACCATCGCGTCGACATGCAACGACTTTACAACCTGCTACGGGTGCACCGATGCCGCTGCAACCAACTACGACGCAGATGCCACTCAAGACGACGGTTCTTGCCTAATTCCCGGGTGTACCGTCGTCAACGCATGCAACTACGATCCGAACTCAACCTTGGATGACGGTTCGTGTGATTTCGTGTCTTGCTTGCCCAGCGGTTGCATCAATCCATCCGCGTGCAACTACGATCCCGAAGCATTGATCCAAAGCGGAACGTGTGAATTTCCTGAAACAGGTTACGACTGCGATGGCAATTGCTTGTTGGACACCGACGGCGACGGGACGTGCGATCCCTTTGAGGTGCCTGGTTGCACCGATCCAGCCGCTTTGAACTTCGACCCCGAGGCGACCGAGGACAACGGTTCTTGTGAAGCCGTGGTCGAAGGTTGTACGGATTCGGACGCGTGCAACTACAACAATGCCGCAAACACAGACGACGGAAGTTGCGAGTTCTTGACTTGCGCAGGGTGTCTGTCTCCCTCTGCTTGCAACTACGACGCGAGTGCAACAATCTCTGCCGAATGTGAGTACCCCGAGTTTGGTTACGACTGCGCTGGCGAATGCCTTGCAGACACCGACGGAGATGGGATTTGTGACCCCTTCGAAGTCTTGGGCTGCACCAACCCCGATGCCGAAAACTTTGACGTCGACGCCACCCAAAACGACGGCTCATGCATCATTTTGGGTTGCACAGAATTCGGCGCATGCAACTACTCTGCAACGGCCAACACGGACGACGGAAGCTGCGACTTTGAGTACTGTTTGGTGGAGGGATGCACCAACGTCAACGCTTGCAACTATGACCCGTTGGCCTACATCAACGACGGCTCGTGTGATTTCGTTTCTTGCATCGTGTTTGGATGCATCAATGCGGCTGCTTGCAACTACAACCCTGACGCCACATGGAGCGACGGTTCGTGCGAATACTCCAGCTGTGCCGGTTGCTTGAACCCTGCTGCTTGTGATTACGATCCTGAAGCACTGATTTCTGCGCCTTGCACGGACTTCGAATCGTGCTACGGATGCACCGACCCACAGGGCACCAACTTCGATCCCGAAGCGACCCAAGACGACGATTCGTGCTTGATTCCTGGATGTACTGTTGCCAACGCATGCAACTACAACCCTGAAGCCACTGTCGACGACAGCTCGTGTGATTTTGTCTCCTGCCTGCCAACGGGATGCATCAACCCAAGTGCCTGCAACTACGACGCCGAAGCAGTCATTCAAGAAGGAGCTTGTGAATTCCCAGAGTCTGGTTACAACTGTGCTGGAGAATGCTTGGTGGACACCGACGGAGACGGGACGTGCGATCCGTTTGAGGTTGACGGTTGCACTGACGAGAATGCCTTGAACTTCAATGCAGACGCTACGGAGGACGACGGCTCTTGCATCGCTGTCGTGAACGGGTGCTTGAACAACGAAGCATGCAACTTCAATCCTGAAGCGAACACCAACGACGACAGTTGTGAATTTGAGTCCTGCGTCGGATGCATCGCGATCACCGCATGCAACTACGACCCAACTGCGCTCATCCCCGGTGATTGTGAATATCCTCCGACAGGGTACGATTGTGCAGGACAGTGCTTGAACGATCAGGACGGCGACGGCACGTGCGACCAATTTGAGGTCGCTGGATGTGTAGATCCCGGAGCGTGCAACTTTGACCCTGCTGCCACAGAATCAGATGGCACTTGCGAGTACATCACATGCCTCGGATGCACCAACCCCAACGCGTGCAACTACGATGAGACTGCTCTGATTGACGACGGAAGCTGTGAGTACTTGTCATGCATTGTCTTTGGCTGCAACATTGCAAATGCCTGCAACTACAATCCTGAAGCGGTTTTCTCTGACGGGTCCTGCGAGTTCCTTTCTTGTGCAGGGTGCATGAACCCTTCAGCATGTGACTACGATGCAGAAGCAACCATCTCGGCGACGTGCTCGGATTTTGAATCTTGCTACGGATGCTTGGACCCGGAAGCACAGAACTTTGACGCAACAGCAACCCAAGATGGAGGTGGTTGTGTCTACCCGGGATGCACCGTTTCAGTGGCGTGCAACTACGACGCCGATGCCAACTCAGATGACGGAAGTTGCGAATACACTTCATGTGCGGGATGCTTGAACCCAATTGCTTGCAACTACGATGCAACTGCAGTGTTGTCAGCGCAATGCATTTTTGCTGAGTTTGGCTACGACTGCGACGGACAATGTTTGTCGGATGTGGATGGGGACAACATTTGCGACCCGTTCGAAGTAGCCGGCTGCACCGATCCTGAAGCCGACAACTACGACGCTTCCGCCACGGATGACAACGGCACCTGTTTTTACACGGTGTTTGGCTGCCTTGACTTGTCCGCCTGCAATTACAATCCCGACGCCAACACGAGCGACGATTCATGTGAATTTGCTGACTTTGGGTTGAATTGCGACGGCTCGTGCATTTCAGACTCGGACGGGGATGGAATCTGCGACCCCTTCGAAATTCCTGGATGCCAAAACCAAGAAGCCTGCAACTTCAAAGCGACGGCTACCGATCCTGCTCCATGTCAATTCGCGGATCAACCCTGCGAGGTCTGCTCTGGAGAGACCGACGGCACTGGCGTGGTGATTGAGGACGCAACGGCACCCGAATTCACCTCTGTTCCTGCCGATGTGACCGTCGAATGCTCGGACGAAATTCCAACAGATTTGCCTTCGGCCACGGATGCTTGCGGAGAAGTCAGCATTTCTTACTCCGATGCCAATTCGGGCAACGTGAGCAGCGGCAACTACACCATCACGCGCACCTTTACGGCAACAGACGACGCTG
>JBMZHG010000025.1:0-30406 GCA_049616325.1 Flavobacteriales bacterium
CCCATTTGAACTTCTCCGTACCCGTCGTTGTCGCTGTCGAGAAAATAAGGTTGGCTGTACGTGCAACTGCCGTCGTTGGTGGTGGCGGTTGGATCGTAGTTGCAGGCCGAGGCCTCCGTGCAACCTGGAACGTCAGGTCCACCGGCTTCCACGCAAAAGTCGTGAGTGGCTTGAGACCCAAAGTTCCCACCGGTGACCACTTGGGCCAACACATTTCCGTCGCCGTCCACAAGCTCGTAATTTCCAACGACGCCGCCGTATTGAATGCCGTCCCCGTAACTGTCATTGACGGTGAGGGTGTAACAGCCCGAGGCAACACATTCCGTTGCAGTGTACGTGGTTTGTGTGCCGGAATAGGGGCCACCTTCCATGACGATGTCTCCTGCGTCGTTGACAATGTTCCAAGTGGTCTCTGCGGGATAGTTGTCCGTCAGCAAAGTGAAGGTCAAATTCACGCCGTTCAGGACACACGATCCGTCATCAACCACCGCGGACGGGTCGAAATTGCACGCCCCAGGATTGGTGCATCCGCCACACGTGCTGTTGTCACCGCCGCACACCCCACAATCGTCATTCGAGGTGCAGCTGCCGTCGTCATAAATGGCATCGGGACTGTAATTGCAAGCCGTCGGATCCGTGCAACCGTTGTCCGGATTGAATCCCGTTGGGTAGCCGTCGAGGACTTGGACCCCCGTTCCGAGGGGGTCGAGGTATTGACTCACGCCTAGCCCCCAACTGATGTCGAAACGGCCGTAGTAATCGTAAGCACCGTTGTTGACCGTTCCCGAACAAGCGGCCGCACCTCCGTAGAGTTGGCCGATGATCCGGTGGTTTTGGTCAAACAGCGGAGAACCGGAAGAACCAGGCTCGGTGACTCCCGCTTCCCATTGGCTGATCCACCAAACCTGGGCACCACCCGCCGTGCTCGTGTACGGGCTGTTGTTTTCGAAACAAATCTTCTTCACGTCGCCGGAAGGGTGGTGAATACCTGTGGCGTTTTGGGGGGAGGCCCCGGAGGCATCCCAGCCCGCATACTCCACTCCCCAGCTTGCGGGAGGCGCTGAACTGAGCTGAATCAAGGCCACGTCTGACCCGCCGTTGTTGACCAACAACGAGCCTCCTGAAATGCTGTTGTTGGTAGGGCCAGTGCTCCCGGAGCACGTGCTGCTCTCGTGATTGAAGTAATACGTCCAGGTGTTGGGTGTGCCCAAACAATGGTTTGCCGTCAGGAAATAAGGCGTGCCGTCGTTTGCCGTGTTGTTCACGAGGGAGCCCGTGCAAGTCGCAAATCCGCCGTTGACAATCAAGGCAACCGCTTGCTTTTCGACTTGCCAGTCGGCGCCTTCAGGGCAATTCACGTTGATGTTGCAGGCTCCGCTGTTCCCGAACGGACCAGATGAAGCGTTCTCAGCGAGCAATTCGGCCTCACGTCGCAGCAGGGAACGGTACCCTTGCACAACTTGACTGACTTCAATTTCCCCCGTGGCCGGAATGCTAAGCGGCTCCCGGTACTCCAGCACCACGCTGTCACCTTCCATCAAGCTCAGGGCAAGTCCTTCCCATTCTTTGACGTTTTCATGCGTGAAGCTCCCCAGGAAGTGGGTCCGTTCTTCATCCCAAACAAACAATTCACCGCCCTTGGGAACCACAAATCGGGAGAGGTAAAAACTCAAGCTTGTGGCCCCTTCAGCGCGCACGCCTAGCCGCCACACTCGGAAACCAGATTCTTCACTCCAATTTCCTGAATTCTGCATGTTCCAGAACACCTCGTGTTCGACACCAAAACGCCACGGGGCGTCCTTGATGTTTGCCGTTGCCACATCCTCGGCCAGGAGCGTGGCCACATCCAAGGCCTGAAAGGATTTCCAATTCAACGTCATTTCAAGAGGCTGAGCCCAATTTGTTGGCTCGCCCCCGTGGCTAATCTGAGCCAAAAGAAGATGAGAAAAGGTGCTTGCAAGCAAAAACGTCGCTGCGAGTGATGTGCTTTTGAACGAAGGGAATTGAGTCATGCCTAGACCATTTGGTTCGTAGCCAAGATAGAGCTACTCGAGGCATTTTGCTTGCCATTGTCGACAGAATTGCCGTTTTTGCAGTAATACTCGTCGCGCTCGTCGCACCAATCCGAATCCCAAATAGTCCTCATCAAATGAATCCTCGACATCGTGCTTTTTGGTGCATTGCGGTCGCCCTTGCGTCCTGCACGACGACATCGTTGAGTGCACAAACGTTTGTGGATGGGGATCCCGAAGGCACGCTTTTTTCGCAACATGTCGGAGGATTCCTTGGACACGGGGTAAGTTTCGCCGACTTCAACGGCGACGGATTCGACGACTTGACCTTTGCACAACATTTGGGTGAATTGCTCGCGTACACCGGGGACGGAAACGGAGGGTTTGAACCGTACAACATGGGCATTGAGAATGTTGGGGGGGAACCCAAATGCGTACTCTGGGCCGACTTCGACAACGACGGCGACCAAGATCTCCTCGTCACTCAACGGTTGGCGGTGAATCGACTTTTTGCGCGCATGCCCGACGGAAGTCTTCAAGAAGTTCCCGATGCAGGAGGCATGGCGGGAACCGAGCTTGAACGGACCTACGGAGCGGCGGTGGCCGATTACGACAAGAACGGTCGACTCGATGTGTACCTATGTCATTACCACACACCTGAAAGCAACAACGAACAGAACCGCCTGTTCCGCTCCGACGGGGGGGTGGATCTTGAGATGGCCTTTCAAGATATCACTGCTTTGGCGGGGGTAGGAAACGGAGTCAAGCAGTCCTTTCAAGCCACGTGGGTGGATGTAGACAGAGACGGTTGGTTGGATTTGCACGTCATCAACGACCGCACGTTTTGGCCTGACGCATTGTACCAAAATCAAGGAGACGGAACGTTCGTCGACATGGCTGCAACTTGGGGCATTGGCATCGGGGAGTATTCCATGAGTTCGACGTTTGGGGACTTCGACAAGGACGGTGACTGGGACATCGTGGTGAGCAACGGCGCCTCGGAGGGAAACAATTTCTTGATGTGCATGGGACATCCCTTTCAGGAAGAATCCACAGCCCCCCCGATGCTCACCTACGAGAACGTGGCGGAAGAAGCGGGGGTGTTGTTGGACAATTTGGCGTGGGGCGCCCTTTGGTTCGACGCAGACAACAACGGTTGGCTCGACCTTTTCATTGGCACAGGAACGTCGTTTTACACCGATTACCCCGCCATCTTGGACCTTTACTCAAACAGTGTAAACGGGTTTTTTCTGAATTCCGGAGGAAACTTGCCGTTGACCAGCGCCTTTGAAAACGTGTTCACGGACAACGAACTGACGTTTTCTTCGGCTTTTTCCGACCACAACCACGACGGGGCCATGGATTTTGTTTCGCACAGGGTTGGCATGCATGCACGGTTGCTCAACGGCGTCCCCAACGGCAACCATTGGATTCAAATTAGCCTTGAACCGAGTGAAGGCAACTCCGACGCCATAGGTTCGCTTGTCACAGCATGGAAAGGCGGTTTGGCCGACATGCGCAACCTGACATGTGGGTCGGACTACTTGAGCCAAAACAGCCGAAGAATGCACTTCGGTCTTGGGGCTACGCCAAGCGTCGACAGCGTGGTGGTTGACTGGTCATCAGGAAATCGAACCGTGCTCCTCAGCCCAGCTGTGGATGCACATTACCTCTTGTTGGAAAACAACGGGGAGGGTGGGTTTTTGTCCCCAGGGTGCACGTACACAGTCGCATGCAACTACCACGCCCAAGCCACTTCGGATGACGGTTCTTGCGACATGTCTTGCGCGTGCGGGGCGGGAACGGTTTGGGACGAAGGTGAGGGACAATGCGTCGCTTCCTGCAACGCCGACCAAAACGGCGACGGCCACATCAGCACAGCTGATTTGATCGTCTTCCTCACGTTTTTTGGCGACGTGTGCGAGTGAGGTAGTTCATCAACACACCTGGCAAAAGCACCTCTTGCGCCGGGAGGGTTTCCTCAAATATCTTCGCGAAAAAGAACCTCCATGGGACGTGCATTTGAATTTCGGAAAGAGCGGAAAATGAAACGCTGGGCAGCCATGTCCAAAATTTTCGCCCGTTTGAATAAAGACATCATCCTTTCCATTAAGGAGGCGGGGGAATTGCCGATCCGGACACCAACTCAAGGTTGCGTGCCGTCTTGCAAAATTGCAAGGCCGCAAACATGCCCAAAGACAACATTGAGCGTGCAATCAAAAAGGCCACCGACAAGGACACTTCGGATTACAAGGAGGTGACCTTCGAGGGCTACGGTCCTCACGGCATCGCAGTGTACGTTGAAACCGCAACCGACAACAACAACCGCACAGTCGCCAACGTGCGCTCCCATTTCAATCGCGGAGGAGGCCAACTTGGCACGACAGGTTCGGTGGAGTTCATGTTTAATCGCATGTGCTTTTTCAACATCCAAGACAACGGCATGGACCTCGACGACTTGACTTTGGAGTTGATTGACTTGGGTGCAGAAGAGGTGGAGCGCGACGACGAGGCAGGCCAAATCATCATTTCTGCCCCCTTTGAATCGTTCGGGGGCTTGCAAGCCAAGCTTGAAGCGGACGGCCATGAAATCGTAGAGTCGGGATTGGAGCGTATTCCCACCACAACCAAAGCGCTTTCACCGGAACAAGTCGAAGAAGTGGAAGGGTTGATTGAGCGGCTTGAGGGGGACGAAGACGTTCAAGCGGTGTTCCACACGATGGAGCCTTTGGTAGGGTAAACCGAGAACTGAGGCGAGGGACGGAGTGCGTTGTGGCCTTCAGGATGAAACCCTGAAAGGATTCTTCCGTAACTTAAGGGGATGTCTAAGCCGCGCGCACATTCAGCACCCTGGAGGTCCGCTGTCCTTGATGTTTGGACAGTTCGGCTGCTTTGGACCTTGGTTTGGTCCGCGGTTGCGGTTGAACTGGGTGCCCAATCTGACCTCTCGCCGGCGCCTCATTGGTCTGAGCTCATGCGCGGAGACCAGGTCAACTTGCAAGAAGCTCGCGCTCAATTCGAAGCGCAAAGTCACCTCAGGCTTGAATCCCGATCGTGCGGTGAGAAGCCGTTCGAACGCTGGGCTTGGTGGATGCAGGAGCGCGGAGGTCTGGAGCACGCTCCTGACCCCTTTGATTGGTGGGAGGCAGCCGAGGAATGGCGAAATTCAGCATCGCAAACGGCATCGTCTCCAGCAATTTGGTCTTACCTCGGACCAGAGTCCATTCCCGTCCATGGCGGAGCCGGCCGTGTAAACAGAATTCGGATTGACCCCAATGACGAAACCCGATGGCTGGCATGCGCACCCTCTGGCGGACTTTGGCAATCTTTGGACGCAGGGGAGTCGTGGAGTGTCCTGGGGGTGGATGTTCTGTCCCCGCTCGGGGCAACAGACGTTTGGATTGACCCGGAGGACAGCGCGCACATGTGGTTGTGCACAGGGGACGGCAACGGAGGAGACACCTACAGCATCGGCATTCTTGAAACCTGGGATTCTGGCATGTCCTGGAGTCCGTTGGAACTGAGTTTTGAAGCGAGTCATGGGCGCCGGGTGCACACTGCGAAACGTCATCCCAACCAAGTGAGCACGTTTTTAGCCGCCTCGGACTTGGGAATCTTCAAAACTTCCAACGGAGGAACGACCTTTTCACTCGTGCTTCCCGGGCACGCCAGAGATGTGGTTTGGTTGAGCGACAGTGTGGCGCTGGCTGCAGTCGAAAACCAGGGAATCTTCCTTTCCCAAGACGTTGGAGAGAGCTGGAACGCGTGCATCCTTCCAGAGTCGTTGAGCAGCGTGGGGCGAATTCAACTGGCACCTCAAGCTTGGGGCGGGGCTGACGCACGCGACACGGTTTATGCCGTTGCAGGACATTACTACCAACAGAATTTCTTGGCCTTCTGGCAGAGTGTCGATGGAGGCCAAACCTGGACGGCTCCCTCAACGCGCGAGACCGGCCCCAATTTGCTTGGCTACACGGTGAACGGGGTGGACAACGGCGGGCAAGCGTTCTGGGATCTGTGCATTGAAGTTGACCCCCAAGACGCAACTCGCGTGCTCGTGGGTGGCGTCAACGTCTGGGAGACGCTGGACGGTGGCACGACCTGGAATTGTCGGGTGCACTGGCAAGGGGCGTTTGAATCGAAATACGCCCACGCCGATCAGCACGACATTGCTTTCCTTCCGGACGGAAGGGTTCTCTTGTCCAACGACGGCGGGGTGTTCGAATGGGACGGTGACACTGTGAAGGACAAGTCAGAAGGGCTGGACATCGCCCAGGGTTACGCGTTGGGGTTGCATCCCACAAATCCGGACATGTGCATTCTGGGAACGCAAGACAACGGCACAAACCTTCTCACCCCGAGCTTCGAAGCCCGGATTCTCGACGGAGATGGGTTCCACGGCTTTTTCGATTTGAGCACACCAGACCGCCTTTTTGCATCGGCTTACTACGGCTTGCTGTACCGGAGTGAGGACGGAGGTCGGACCATGACGAACATCGCCAACTTCTACCTGGGATCGGGACCCAACGAGTTGGGCTCGTGGCAAACGCCGTTTCAACTGCACCCAGCAGTCCCGGGACGAATCGTGGCAGCCAAAAAATCCCTGCACTATTCGGACGACGGGGGAAGCTCGTGGACCACAGTGGGAGGGTTGGGAACCGTGCGCTCAACGGCCATGGCGTTGTCTCCTTCGGACCCCAACATGGCGTTGATCGCCAAGAACAACCAACTGCATTGGGTCGAAGATTTGCTTGGCAACGTCCAGCAAATTTCCGGCTTGCCCAGCGACTACATTGGGGACGTTGCGATCGACCGCGATTCTTCCGGGGTGTGGTGGGTTTCGATGGCTTCCTACGAGGAATCAGCCCAAATGTGGCGCACCTCCGATTTTGGCGTGACTTGGGAAAACGTGAGCACCGGCTTGCCACATTTGCCGGTACACCGCGTTATTCAATTGCCCGGCGACGATTGGGCCTGCGCCTCCGAACTTGGCGTGCACCTCTGGAACGGAGAGGCTCAAGCGTGGGAAACGTGGGGTACCGGCATGCCTTTGACCCCTGTCGTGGACCTCGCCGTGGACACGTTGCAGAACCGCCTGGTCGCTTCGACCTACGGACGCGGTGTTTGGGCTGCACCCTTGCCAAACGCTCCGGAACTTCACCTTACGGTGACTCAAATTCTTGCTCCCGTCACCCAGTGCATGAACCAACTGACAGGATCTCCCGAGATCCGCGTTTCAGGAATCGCTGCTGTGGAAGCTGCCGGTTACGAAGTTCGGGCCTCACGAGAAGGAGCGTCAGACGTCGTGGACACCGTTTGGACAACCTTCGCTGAACCACAAATGCCGGCAACCAAGGTCGTGCTCGATGCCTTTGTTCTGGACGTGCCAGAATCAGGCGACTGGTCCATCAAGGTCACCCCTTTGCTTGACGGAGTTGAGGACATGGCGACGTTGCAAAGCACTCTTTGGGCTTCGGGTCTGGGGCACACGACCACCCTCCAATGGTGGGGGGATTGCGAGTCTGTGGACATGCGCTGGTCGTTGTATGATTCGGAAGAATCCTCGGTGCTCCTGCAAAGCACACCACTTTGGGCAGGAGACACGTTGACCCAAACTTGGTGCCTGTCGGAAGGCTGCTATGAAGTGCTCTGGGAAGACTCCGGAGACGATGGGTTCTCTGGGTCGTATTGCGGGGAGGGCGGGGGCTACAGGATCTTTGGGCCGTTGGGCGACGTGCTGTCGGAATCGGTTTCGGAGGATTTCGGTTCTTCGTTGAGCGTGCCGTTTTGCGTGACGTTGCCGTGGTGCTTCGCAGATTACGACGGCGACGGCGAACGGGCCGTGAGCGATTTGCTCACAGTTTTGGCCGAATACGGGTGTTCGAGCGACTGCTTCACAGACAACAGCTTGGACGGGTACGTCGGCGTGAACGACCTCATGAACATGCTGTCCGTGTACGGCTCCGGCTGCGATTCTCAGGACTGACTGAGGTCGGCCTCGCAGTTTTTCACTGCATTTGTGCATAAGTTGACAACCCCATGAGAGGCGGAGCCTTGCGTCTCACCCGGATTCCCCCCACTTTGAACCTGATTGGATGCACCTCGCATTCTAGAGGACAGCGTTCGGTTAAGTTTAGTTGTTAGTTAGAGAGGCTTCTGCAACGGCGGAGGCCTCTTTTTTTGGCTCCTCCCAAACCAATTTCGCGGTGCCCTGATTCCCCGGGTGTACTTTCGCGCCATGCAAGAATTCACCGCAACTCATCCCGTCGAGCTGATTGAGGCCCTGATGACCCACGTTGGCTACGCGACGCGTACCCGTGCAAGAAATGCCCTCAAGCGCGGTGAAGTGCTGGTGAACGGCCAAGTCGTTTCCCGCGGAAGCGACATTTTGGAGCCAGGCGCGAAGGTGTCGGTCCTGTCCAAGGAAGAACTGACCAAACGCGCTCGTACTGGAGGTGCGGCACCACGCGCAGAATCGCCCAAAGCCAATTCCGCGTTGCTTCGAGCACCATTCCCAGTCGTGTACGAAGACGACAACGTGTTCGTTTATGAAAAACCCGCGGGTTGGGTTTGTGCTTCACCCAACCCCAATGTCAAGACGACGTACACGGCCGTGAAGGCTTACCTCGAAGCCAAATCCACGGAGCATGTGGACGTCCACTTCGTCAACAAATTGCCTCGGGAAGCAAGTGGCTTGTTGGTGGTGACCAAATCCCTGGAGTGGCGCAAGCACTTGCAGTCTGAGTGGAATTCCTTCGCCAAGGGACTGTACGTCATGGTGCAAGGACACTTGCCCGCAGACGACGATCTCTATTTAAGGCCAGAGAACGAAGAGCCGTATGCGCTGCCCTACAGAACCATGCGTGCAACCACCCAGCATACGCTTTTGAAATTCAAGGCCGGGTACGAAGTGATTGGTGACTTGCTTCCCGCCTTGCGAAAACAAGACTGCATGTTGATTGGCGTAGGTAAGAGTGCACCCGACCCGATCAAGCGTGGCGGAATTCATCTTTTTGCCTTGGCCATGAAGGGTCCCAAAGGGGAAGTCATCAACGTCAAGACGCGCGTGCCAAACGAATTCCTCAAGCTCGTACGCGGAGGGAGTTCTCCGAAGCCTGGCCCTCGTCCGGATTCAAGGACGCCCAAGCGCGCACCCGGCAGGCCTGCTTTACGTGGGGACAAAAAAAAGCGCTGATTCTCAAAGGGAGAACCGGCGCTCGACCCAATCTCGAAGCAGTTGCGCTTCTTGAACGGGCAGCTCTTTGAATGCCAACCTCAAGGCCCGTCGCATTTGCGTAGGCTGCTGGTGTACGTGGCGGATCAAGGTTTGGAATTCTCTCAGGCGATCTGGCTGTTGCTGGAGAGGAATACCGTGAATTGCCATGTTGTCATTTGTTGCAGGATGGTTTGAATACGGAGTTGGTTATGGAAAGTTTCATCGCGGGCAGAATGGGAACCGAAATCGGCCTGAAACGCACTAATTTCGCAGCGAGCACCAACCTAAAATTCTTCCCATGTCTCGCCCCGTTTACATCGTTTCTGCCGTCCGTACTCCCATGGGGAGCTTTCAGGGATGCCTCTCCACTGTGCCAGCGCCCAAACTTGGGTCGGTTGCCATCGCGGGGGCGCTCAACGAAGCGGCCCTGAATCCGGACGTCGTTGACGAGGTGTTCATGGGAAACGTGTTGCAAGCCGGGGTCGGTCAAGCTCCCGCGCGACAGGCTGCTTTGGGTGCCGGGGTGAAGGAGCACGTTCCGTGCACCACCGTCAACAAGGTGTGTGCCAGTGGCATGAAGGCCATATCCCTCGGCATGCAAGCCATCTCTTGCGGCGATGCTGAAGTGGTTGTTGCAGGTGGCATGGAGAACATGAGCCGCGTTCCGCATTACCTCGAGGGACGCAACGGGGTGAAATTTGGAAACATCTCTGTGAAGGACGGCATGTTGCTCGACGGCCTGACCGACGTGTACAACGCTACCCACATGGGCAATTGCGCTGAATTGTGTGCAAAGGAAAAGAACATCACACGCGAAGAGCAGGACGCTTTTGCAATCGAGAGTTACCGCCGTGCAACAGCGGCTTGGGATGCCGGGAAATTTGATTCTGAAATCGTTTCTGTTTCCGTTCCTCAACGACGAGGTGACGACATCGTGGTGACCCGCGACGAAGAATTCACCAACGTCCGGTTGGACAAGATCCCTTCGCTGCGCCCCGCTTTTGACAAAGAGGGAACCGTTACGGCTGCCAACGCTTCAACTTTAAACGACGGCGCCTCTGCTTTGGTTTTGGCGTCGGAAGAGGCGGTCCAAAAACACGGCCTGCGGCCCCTCGCTCGTCTCTTGGCGACTGCGGATGCTGCCCAAGCTCCTGAGTGGTTCACCACGGCACCGTCCCTTGCTTTGCCGAAGGCGCTGAGCAAAGCCGGCCTTTCCAATGCGGAAATTGACCTTTGGGAGCTCAACGAGGCCTTCAGCGTTGTTGGCATTGCAAACAACCGCGAATTGGGATTGAATCCTGAATCAGTCAACGTGAACGGCGGTGCAGTGGCTCTTGGTCACCCTCTGGGGTCAAGCGGATCGCGCATTGCAGTAACGTTGATTCACGCGTTGCGCGATCGCGGATTGAGTCGGGGAGCAGCAGGAATCTGCAACGGCGGGGGCGGGGCCTCAGCATTGGTCCTCGAATTGATCCAATGAATTCGGTGCGTCCCCTTGGCCAAGCGTGGGCGATTTTGAGCCACGTGCCGCTTCGCAAGGAGCCGTCCGACAGGTCAGAATGCGTCAACGAAGTGCTTGGAGGTGAGACGGTCCAAGAACTTGAGTTGGGAAATGGGGATTGGGTTCGTGTGGAGCTTCCTGACGGTTACCAAGGCTGGATGGATCGCCGACAACTTCGACCCGTGACATCCTTGTGGAGTGGACATCCATTGCGGGTGTCAACCATGCATTCGTCCTGGGAAGGCGTGGCAGGGGGGTGGCTTCCTGCCGGGTGTGTGGTTCGCGAATTGAACGGCACGTGGTTCCTCGGCGAAGACAAAGTGAAGCCCCTTGGCAATCCGCCGATGCGACATGAATCCGACATGACGGCCTGGGCCGAATCCATGCTAGGCGTTCCTTACCATTGGGGAGGACGTTGCGGTTGGGGATACGATTGCAGCGGTTTGGTCTTCCTCGCGGCAGCCCTCGTTGGCATTCAAGTTCCGAGGGACGCTTCGGAGCAATTTGAGGTTGGAACAGAGGTTTCTCTGGAGTCCATTCGCAGGGACGACGTCGCCTTTTTTCACAACGCCCAAGGAGCAATCACCCACGTCGGTCTCTGCGACGGGACTGGACACGTGATTCATGCCTCAGGTCAGGTCCGGAGGGACCGCTTGAACGGTACCGCCCTGATGCGCGTCAGCGGCGGTGAAATCACGCACAACTTGGCGGGGATTCGTCGCTGGACCGCGGGATAATCCGCTGCGGGAGAAAGTCAGAAAAAGGACTTGTTGGCACGGACGAGGTCGCGGAGCATGGGCGAGACGCGGTACCGTTCTTCCCCGTAGCGTTGTCCAAGGGCCTCAAGCAAATTGACCACTTCTTGCAAACCCCATTCATCCGCCCATTCCAGCAAACCCTTGGGGTAGTTCACGCCCTTTTGCATCGCGATGTCCACGTCAGAAGCGGAGGCCACTTGCCAAAACACAGCGTCTGCTGCTTCGTTCATTAACATCGCCAAAACACGTTCAGCGACGCCTTCCACAACGCGCCCACCGGTTTCTTGTTTAATGCCGTCGTGGTATGTGTAAAATCCCCGACCGGACTTGCGACCCAGCCACTGCGCTGCAACCAGCTGACGTTGCGTGTGACTTGGCCGGTATCTGGAGTCCCCGTAAAACGCAGTGTGCACCGTGGAAGTCACCGCGTAGTTCACATCGTGACCAATCAAATCCATCAATTCAAAGGGCCCCATTCGAAAACCTTGGGCTCGCAAGGACGCGTCGATGTCTTCAACGGAGGCGATGCCTTCTTCGAAGATTCGAAGGGCCTCGCTGTAAAAGGGCCTCGCGACCCGGTTGACAATGAAACCGGGCGTGTCCTGCGCCTTGGCTGGGGACTTTCCCCAGCGCGTCATTTCTCGCACCCCGTGATCCACGAGGTCAGCGCGCGATTGCAACGCTGGCACCACCTCGACCAGGGCCATCAAAGGCGCTGGATTGAAGAAATGCAGGCCGAGAACGCGTTCAGGACGCTTGCAAGCTTGGGCCAACGCCGTAACTGACAACGACGACGTGTTGGTCGCCAAGACGGCATCCACGGCCAGAACTTCTTCCAGTGCACGAAAAAGAGATAACTTTGCTCCAAGATCCTCCACGATGGCTTCGATCACGACGTCGCAGCCAGCCATCTCTTTCATGTTCTCTGTGCGAGTAATCCTCGATTGAATCTCCTTCGCCTGCTTTTCCGCGACCTTGCCTTTTTCAACCAGACGATCCATGACCTTGCTCAGGTCGGAGGCACTCCTTTCGAGGGCTTCTTTTTGGGAGTCCAAAAGCACCACGCTGCACCCCGCCTGTGAGGCGATTTGAGCGATGCCTGAGCCCATGGTGCCTGCTCCAACGACACCTACTTTGGTCCACGTCTTCATGATGCGAAGGTACTCGCGAACAGCGGCTGTGCACGCAAGAGGGACGCCAATGAACCGCGCATCCCTCGAAGGGCTTCTTCCACGAGCATTGCCTCATGAATCAAGACAAACGAAAACTGGGAGGGTGGACACGCACTTCCTGGAAGGTAAAACGAGCCCTTGAACGGAACCGCGCTCTTCTGAGAGCATGGCGAAGTCAGCATCCGGATGGGGAAACTCCGAATGTCGCAGAACAATCCAACGAGTGGCTGACTCGGCGGGGATTTGACTTTCAATTTCACACGCACGTCACAGCGACCGACGACGGAAAACTCGCGGTGATGTGTTTTGATGAGGGATACATTCTTGAAGACGGAGTAATCCACCCCTTCAATCCGGCAGCAAGCACACGTGAATCACCGTCTCTTTCGCGCTCGGCGAGATGAAGACGACTTTCTCGCACCGCCTTTGCGCTTCTTCTCGTGAAATGCACCCTTGTACGTGGGGTCGGCTTTTCGCCTTTGAAAGTCAATGGTTTTAGCCATGGATTTGGCCTCCCAAGGAGGGGTTTCGGGCACATCCACTTCTTCTGGGAGAACCCAAGGCGAAGGCCTTCCATCCACTGGAAGACGCTCCAAAATACGGCTGAGGCTCACTTCATCTGTGGGGTCCACCAAGGTGTATGCCACGCCACTTCTTTCCGCGCGTCCTGTTCGCCCAATGCGATGTACGTAATCGTCTGACATGCGGGGCACGTTGAAGTTGATGACCAATTCTGTTTCCGGCACGTCGATGCCGCGCGCGCTGACGTCCGTGCTCACGAGAACTCGCACCGCTCCTTCACGAAACTGCCCCATGGCCGCGAGCCGGGTGTGCTGTGCTTTGTTCGAATGGATTTCGGCAACCTGCCGGGGAATGGCTGCTTCAAGCGACGACCGCACACGTTTTGCATCTTCTTTGGTTCTCACGAACAACAGGGCGCGAGACTCGGCATGAACACCTGTGAGCAAATGCAGAACCAAGTTGATTTTGGTTTGGACGTTGGGAGTTCGGACCACATGCTGCTTCACCGTGGTTACCGGGGTGCCTTCCGGCGTGACTTCAATCCGAGTGGGCCACAGCAAAAATTCGTCCGCCAGCCGCTCCACTCGCGTTGGAAAGGTGGCACTGAACAGGAGGTTTTGGCGCTTCCGAGGAACAACCTCGAGAATGTCGCGCAATTGGGGCATGAATCCCATGTCCATCATGCGGTCGGCTTCGTCCAGGACAAGGGAGGTCAATTTCTTCGTCACGAGGGCGCCGCGCAAATACAGCTCAAGAAATCGTCCCGGCGTCGCAACGACAACGTCCACCCCCAATTCCAAGGCCGCGATTTGAGTCTTTGGCCCAACGCCACCTACGAGAGCAAGGGAACGGATGTCCGTAAACGCGGCAAAGGATTGCACGGCGTTGTGGACTTGAAGTGCCAGCTCTTTGGTCGGCACCAAGATGGCCACTCGCGGAACGCCGTCCTGACGCCCCTTCAACTTTTGCAAAAGTGGCAAGACGTAGGCGCCCGTTTTCCCTGTCCCCGTCTGGGCGACGCCAATGAGGTCTTGTCCGGCCAGAATCTTGGGGATGGCTTGAACCTGCACGGGCGTTGGAGCGGTGTACCCCAATTCCTTCACAGCATTCAAAAATTGCCTTTTCAATTTCAGGTTCTCAAACCCCATTGGTCAAAGGTAGGGGGCAACTTATCTTGCGGCATGATTGAACGGGAGGCAAGCTTCTCTGACTTTTCAGACATTGCCCCGTTGTCAGGCGACGAGGCAACTCAGGCCTTGACTCGACTCCGAGAATCGCGGGATTGGGTTCGAGATTTGAGCCGAATGATTCCCTTGAAGGAAGCCCAGCGTATTCGGGAGAATTGGGAGGGTGTTTCGAGCGTTGAGGGATTCCAAAGCGAGGTGGTCAAAACCTTTTTAGACAGCCTGATGGCAGCAACCACCGACGGGGTGACCTGGAATGCTGCAGACGGAGCTTTGGACGACGGGCTACTTTACTTGACCAACCACCGCGACATCGTGCTGGACCCTTCACTGGTCAACGTCGCCTTGCTCGATCACGGGCGGGGGTCAACGGAGATTGGAATCGGGTCAAATCTGTTGGGGTCGGCTTGGGTCAATGATTTGGTTCGGCTCAATCGCTGTTTCGTCGTGGAACGGTCAGGTTCGGCGCGAGATCGCTACATGCACAGCCTTCGAACTGCCGCCTACATTCGTTCTGCGACCTCCTCGGGAACGCCTGTATGGCTCGCACACCGAGAGGGTCGAGCCAAGGACGGTCACGATGCTACAGCACCCGCACTCATACGAACGTTGTCGGAGGGGTGCAATCCAAACGTTTGGAATGAACTGCAAGTTGTCCCTGTGTCCATCAGTTACGAATGGGATCCGTGTGACGCCTTCAAAGTCAATGAACTCCTTCACCGCGATACATCTGGTGCGTACTCCAAACTTTCCGGGGAGGACGAGTTGAGCATGTGGACGGGACTCGTCGGGGCCAAAGGGCGGGTTCACCTGGAGTTTTCCAGCATCATGTCTTGGGAACATTCCGCCGAAGAATCACGTCCAGAACGCGGAATGGCCTTGGCGTACGACAAACGGTTGATGTCAGGCATGAGGCTTTGGCCCAACCAACGAATTGCCGCGGAAGAGTTGGGCCTCGCCAATTCCGTGTGCGATTTGATCCCCGAGGCGACTCCAGAAGAGCGCGAAGACTGGGTTCACCGAAAGTCCATGGTAGAGGACGCACTGAAGGAACGTGGATGGTCGCGGGAACAGGCAGTTGTAAAGTGGTGTCAAGGTCTTGCCGCGCCACTCCAATTAAGACACAGCTTGTTGGATGAAGCTCGCTACGGCGACAGCTCCGGCGACTGAGGCGTTTAACGACTCGGCTCTTCCGGCACCCGGGATGGAAGCAATGACGTGGCATGCCTCAACTACGGTTTCCGACAACCCGTGCGATTCAGAGCCCACCACGAGAAGGGTAGGCCGGGCTATGGATCCAGAGAACAGATCTGTTCCACCCGCATCCAGCCCAACGACATGCGTTTTGTAGGCAGTGGGCAAGCCTTGAAGTGATTCGACCAACACAGGCACGTGAAACGTCGAACCCATCGAGCTTTGCAGCGCCTTCGGACCGAAGGGGTCGGCGGAACCCGGACTCAACACAACTCCGGCCAACCCAAACCAATCGGCAACTCGAATCAACGTACCAACATTTCCCGGGTCCTTGAGGTCGTCCAAGTAAAGTACAGTTCCTGATGAGTCCGATGGAAGCTCAAACGCCTCGGGAAAATGGGCAACCGCGAGCAACCCGGGCGCCGTCTTCAGCGCAGACATCATCTCCATGTCCTTCGCTCCAGTTTCACACAGCTCAATTTCTCCCGAGATTTCCGGCGAATTCCAAAACTCAGAGCCTTCCCAAGATGGCGTGAAGTAGATTCGTTCCACGACCCAGGAACTCTTGCACAATTCCCGAATGCATTTCTCTCCCTCGACCATGATTTTTCGAGTGTTCCAACGCTCGGATCGACGTTTGAGTTGGCGAACTTCTTGCCGCAATGCTTTGGGAATGGCCATGGTGCTGGCAAGTTACGCAGGTCCAGCGACGGCCCAAGAGACAGATCCCAAATTGGAATGGCGTAAGACTCAAATTTTTGTAGCTCGGAATTCAGGGGAGGCCCCCTCGCGCATCTTACGCGACGAGTGGCAAAGTGCACTGCCTCACCGCCCGGCCACGCGAGGCGTAGTTTGGCCTTGGTGGCCAGCGGGGGATGAACGCGTTCAGGCACGCAGCAGATTGCGGTCGGACGAGCAGGCTCTCGTCAACGCGCGGTCACTGAAAAATCGCTTGACCTCGGAGGGGTGGTTGGGGGCAGAAGTTGAGGTTTCGTGGCGCGCCGTTCGGCGTGGGGCAATTTTGGAACTGATCATGACCCCGGGAAACCGATGGCACATTGACAGCTTGACTTGGCGCACCCAAGGTTCGGGGTTGCCCGAGCACAAAATCGAAACGATTTCAGGCCTTCAAGTTGGGATGCCCTTTCGGCGTGGAAAATTGCAAGACGCGCAAGACCTCATTTCAGCTTACGCTCAATCGCTGGGATACTCGACCTTTCACAGTGGCTTGGTCACGTTTGATGCTGACACGTTAGGTCGCAAGGATTCTCAAGGGGTGCACTTGATGGTAACCTGCCAGCCTTGGGACGCCAAAAAAGCAACTTGGATGTCGGGCATCACAAGAGATGCCTCGGAGCTTCAGCCTCACCCAAGAGTAAAAATTGGTTCGGTCACTTGGAACGGAGCGGTGCCTCTTACGGCAGCGCGACCCGGTGAATTGAGAAGCGAGGTCTGGCAACACCTCGTCGGTGTGACGGAAGGAGAGGTGTACAACCCTCAGAGCTTGGCAGCGACGTATTCATGTCTGTCCGGACTCAACTCCGTTCATCGCGTCTCCATGACTCAATCGATGCGTTGGGATACTGCAGTGTCCGAGATCGAAGTGGGACTCCCGGGGCGTGCTGTCATGGACCTCGACTTCACGTTGGTCCCTGAGACGTCTCACGACCTTGGCCTGGAATTGGACATGGTGCGCAACGACGCTCGATACGGGCCTAAACTCGGTGCAACCCTCCTTCACAGAAACCCACGCGGCTGGGGTGCAGAAAATGCCCTCGAAGTGGCATTTGGCTACGTTGCCGTGGCCCCGTTTTCTTCCTTCAACCGTCAAACCCTCTTCAACAGCGGGGAATGGACCGTTCGGTGGTCAACGCGTCAATTGGGAATTGCCCCCCTTTCTCTCGAACACTTTCGTCCGTCAACTGCACCTTATACCTCGGCCGACTTCGGCTGGGACCGTGAAGTTTGGCCAGAATTCACCCGGTCACAGTTTCACATCCAGCACGACGTGGGATGGACGGAAAACCCCGAGCGCGCCTCGGTGATTCGAATCAGTCCAGCCAACATCGCCTTCGTCAACCTTAGCAACCGGGACTCTTCGTTTGTGGAGTGGCTCGACATGCAGGAAAACCCACTGATTCAGGCAAGATTCAACAACCACCTTACATTGGGATCCAAGGCGGGTTGGGAGTCCAACTGGCGGGCACTCGGTTGGGACGGACATACAAGCCTCCAAGCAAGTTGGGCAGGAGGGTTGGCCCAAACACTCGCCAAGCGCTTCGCATCCGAGTCTGCGTTTGATGCCTCTACGGGAGCGTGGCTTGTCGCTCCTGGCGTTCCCTTGGTACAACACCAGCGAATCTTGGCACGGTTGCAAGCCCGCAAGCCTTGGAGCCTTCGCCCCAACTTGAGCACGGCCTGGAACGTGTTGTTCGGATTCGCCAACGCCGGCGCCAACACACCTTCGCTTCCCCTCGAACAGGCCTTTTTCACGGGCGGAGCGAACGGCATTCGCGGTTGGCGTCTCCGGGATCTTGGCCCAGGGACAGTCAACGACTTAAACACCGACCTCGCCATCCTTGGGGTAGGGGATGTACGCTTGGACGCACAACTTGAATTGCGACTTCACTTGAATCCCACATGGAGCGCGGCCTGGTTCTCCGATGCAGGCAACGTTTGGCTTCATGGCACGGAAGCACCTGAGGTTGCCACACTGCGCGGACAGGGAGTCAGATCGGTGGGGTGGAGCACGGGCATTGGGCTTCGTTACAACCTCGATTTTTTCTTGGTTCGGTTGGACGCCGGAATACGGCTGCACGATCCCACGCAACCAGACGAGGCAAGATGGATTTTTCAATCGGAACCACGCGGTGCCCTCCATCTTGGATTGGGACTGCCCTTTTGAGAAAACTCAAATTCACACTATTCACCGTGGCTTCGTTCAAGCCGTGGAGAACTGCTTAAAATTGTCGCCTGACGCGCATTAAGCCGCATTAAATTTGCCGCATGGTATGGTTCAAACGCAACGCCGAGGGCATCACGACCTCCAGCGCCGAGAAGAAGGAAATTCCTGAAGGTGCGTGGTACAAATGTCCCAATTGCAAGACCGTGGTTTCCAATCAAGAGCACGCCAACACCTTGTGGGTATGTTCCATGTGCGATCACCACGAACGAATCGGAAGTGAGGAATACTTTGGCCTGCTGTTCGACGACGGCAAATACCGCGAAGTGGCGCCCAAACTTCAAGCCTCAGATCCGCTTCAATTCGTCGACACCAAAGCCTATACTGACCGGCTTGAAGCTGCACAAGAGAAAACGGGGTTAACCGATGCCATTCGTGTGGCATCGGGAGACATGAACGGACAAGGTGTCGTTGTGGCGTGTATGGACTTTTCGTTCATCGGAGGCAGCATGGGGTCCGTTGTGGGCGAAAAAATCGCCCGAGGCATCGACCACGCCATCAAAAAGGGCGTGCCGTTCATATGCATCAGCAAGTCGGGTGGAGCACGGATGATGGAGGCTGGACTGAGCCTCATGCAAATGGCCAAAACAAGTGCCAAGCTTTCACTCCTTTCCAAAGAAGGACTGCCGTTTGTCAGTTTGTTGACGGACCCAACGACAGGGGGAGTGACTGCTTCGTTTGCCATGCTTGGCGACCTCAACATCAGTGAGCCGAATGCCTTGATTGGATTTGCTGGACCTCGCGTTGTGAAAGAAACCATCGGTAAGGATTTGCCGGATGGATTTCAACGTGCCGAATTCGTCTTGGAACATGGGTTCTTGGACGCCATCGTTTCGCGGTCTGAATTGAAAGACAAGCTGTCGTTCGCCCTAAAGATGCTCCACACACAGGAGTGAGGTGCAATTAGGCGGCATTCTGTCGTATCTTCGCACCTCAATTTTTTCGCATCACGAACATCTAAACGATTTCGCACATGTATCTCGACGCAGAAAAGAAGAAAGAATTCTTCGCCAAGCACGGCCAAAGTGCCACCGACACGGGATCTCCCGAAGGTCAAATCGCCATGTTCTCCTTCCGCATTGCTCACCTCACAGAGCACTTGAAGGAGAACCGCAAGGACTTCAACACACAACGTGCCCTCATCAATTTGGTGGGCAAGCGCCGCAAATTGTTGAATTACCTCGCAAACAAAGACATCACACGGTACCGTGCGATTGTCAAAGAACTTGGCTTGCGTCGCTGATTCCTTTTAAACATTCCCTGAAGGCGGTTGAAGGTCAACCGCCTTTGGCTTATTGGGGCTTGCCGGCCCGTACACACGTAGAAGAAGAGGCAAAATGAACATTCACAACCAATCCATCGATCTCGGCAATGGGCGCGAGATTACCATCGAAACCGGCAAGCTCGCCAAGCAAGCACACGGTTCTGTTGTCGTCCGATCGGGCGACACCATGCTCCTCGCCACCATCGTCTCCAGCCACGAGCCGATGGACGTGGACTTCCTTCCCCTCACGGTAGATTACCGTGAGAAATACGCAGCTGCGGGTCGTTTCCCAGGCGGGTTCTTCAAGCGCGAAGCGCGGCCTTCGGACACCGAAGTACTCGTCATGCGACTCGTCGACCGCGCCCTTCGTCCCATGTTCCCCGGCGATTACCACGCCGGAACCCAGGTGATGATTCAATTGATGAGTTCAGATGCGGAGATCTTGCCAGACAGTTTGGCTGGCCTCGCCGCCAGCGCGGCCATCGCAGTGTCTGACGTGCCGTTTGACGGTCCCATTTCTGAGGTGCGCGTTGCGCGAGTGGACGGCGAATTCATCGTCAACCCACTCCGGAGCGAACTCGAAGTTGCGGACATGGACATCATGGTCGCGGGGACGTTGGACAGCATTGTCATGGTTGAAGGGGAGATGATGGAAGTGAGCGAAGGTGAGATGGTGGACGCCATTGAGAAAGCTCACGCAGCCATCAAGGCTCAGTGCGAAGCGCAAAACGAACTTGCCAAGAAAGTGGGCACGTATGGCAACAAGCGCGAGTACAGCCACGAAACACACGACGAAGCGCTCCGGACCCGCATCCAAGAAGAGATGTACCCCAAGTTCTACGAAGCTGGCAAATCGGGTGCAACCAAGGAAGAACGCAAGTCCCGTTTCTCCGAATTGAAGGAGGCCTTCATGGCCACGATGAGCGACGACGAGAAGTCCGAGAAAGGAAGCCTGGCAAGCGACTACATCAAGTCAGCGCAGAAAAAGGCCGTTCGTGATCTGATTTTGAACGAAGGACTTCGGTTAGATGGGCGCAAAACCACTGAAATACGTCCAATTTGGACGGAAGTGGATTACTTGCCCGGTTGCCACGGATCTTCCATTTTCACAAGGGGAGAAACGCAGAGCCTAACCACGTTGACTTTGGGCACCAAGCTCGATGAACAACTGATTGACGGCGCCTTGGTTCGCAAGACCGAAAAATTCCTTCTTCACTACAACTTCCCACCTTTCAGCACCGGTGAAGAGCGTCCCTTGCGCGGCACAAGCCGCCGCGAAGTTGGGCACGGGAACTTGGCCTTGCGCGCATTGAAGCCCGTGTTGCCTCCTGTGGAGCAATGTCCGTACACGATTCGTTTGGTGAGTGAAATCCTCGAATCCAACGGATCATCTTCGATGGCAACCGTTTGCGCAGGCACCTTGGCTTTGATGGACGGCGGTGTCCAAATCAAAGCTCCTGTTTCCGGAATCGCAATGGGTTTGATTACCGACCAAGAGAGCGGCAAATACGCCATCTTGTCGGACATCCTCGGTGACGAGGATCACCTCGGCGACATGGACTTCAAGGTCACCGGCACGGCAGAGGGCATCACCGCCTGCCAGATGGACATCAAGATTAAGGGTCTAAGCTTTGACCAATTGCGCGAAGCATTGGAACAAGCACGCGAAGGGCGTCACCACATTCGCAAAGCAATGCTCACCGAGATTGCAGAACCACGTGACGACTACAAGGATCACGCACCGCGAATCGTCGGTTTGGAGGTTCCCGGGGACAGCATTGGCGCCATCATTGGACCTGGCGGAAAAATCATCCAAGAAATCCAAGCGGACACCAACACCACAATCAGCATCGAAGACGTGGATGGAAAGGGAATGGTTGAAATTGCCGCTTCTGACAAGGCAGCGATTGAGGCCGCTCTCACACGCATCAAGCAGATTGCCTTCCCACCAACAGTCGAAATTGGCGAAGAATACGAGGGCAAAGTCAAAACCATCATGCCGTATGGCGCTTTCGTAGAGGTGCTTCCTGGCATTGACGGGCTCTTGCACGTCAGTGAACTTGATTGGAAGCGCGTGGAAAACGTAGAAGACGTGTTGAAAGAAGGTGAACTCGTGAAGTTCAAGGTCGTTGGACGTGATCCCAAAACGGGCAAGATCAAGCTGAGCCGTAAGGTTTTGCTTCCAAAGCCTGAAGGATACGTCGAGCGTCCGCCACGTGGTGATCGCGGTGACCGTCCTCGCCGCGACCGTGGAGACCGCAACGATCGCCCACGTCGTGACCGTGGTCCTCGCCCAGATTCAAGCAACGAATCGTGAAACCACGTCAATGAGGCAAACAATTTGACGATTCCTGTCGTTGAATTCCTGTTGAACACTTTTGAATTGCATCCATGAGGCAGCTAAAAATCACCAAGCAGGTCACCAACCGTGAAACTGCATCGCTGGACAAATACCTCCAGGAAATCGGACGTGTTGACTTGATCACAGCCGAGGAGGAGGTTGAACTTGCCCGAAAAATCAAAGCAGGAGACCAAGCGGCGTTGGAGAAACTGACCAAAGCCAATTTGCGTTTTGTGGTTTCAGTCTCGAAGCAATATCAAAACCAAGGGCTCTCGCTCCCAGATTTGATCAACGAAGGCAACCTTGGTCTGATTAAGGCCGCGCAACGATTCGATGAAACACGAGGTTTCAAGTTCATTTCGTATGCCGTCTGGTGGATTCGCCAATCCATCTTGCAAGCGCTGGCAGAACAAAGCCGAATCGTTCGTTTGCCGCTGAACAAAATTGGCTCGATCAACAAGATCAACAAGGCCTTTGCTCGTCTTGAGCAGGAATTCGAGCGTCCCCCAACGGCAGCTGAACTTGCCGAAACCTTGGACATGACCTTGGACGAGGTCAAGCAGAGCATGAAGAATGCTGGCCGACACGTGTCCATGGACGCTCCATTGAAAGACGGCGACGAATCGTCGAGCAACATGTACGACGTCCTCCAAACAGGCGACACACCCAGTCCGGATACGGACTTGATGACGGAGTCGTTGCGCAAGGAGATCGAACGCTCATTGCGCACGTTGACGCCGCGAGAAGCCGATGTGGTCCGGTTGTACTTTGGACTCAATGGCGAACATCCCATGACGTTGGAAGAAATCGGCGAGCGGTTTGATCTGACACGTGAACGCGTACGCCAAATCAAGGAGAAGGCCATCCGTCGTTTGAAGCACACAAGCCGAAGCCGTATTTTGAAAGGATACCTCGGTTAAGAAACGGCAGTCCCTGCGAGAGCAACCTTGAGGCTCTCCCACAAGTGGAGGCACGCCAACGTTCTGTAAGGAGACCACACCAAAGCCCGTCGATCGTAGATCGCGGGCTTTTGGTTTGGCGCAAGTCCCAAGTTTCGTTCCATGGCTGTCCTTAGCCCGAGATCTCCTGGAGCAAACACGTCAGGAAGCCCCAGAACAAACATGGCAAACATGTCTGCACTCCAGGGCCCTATTCCACGTACAGCTAAAAGTTCCGGACGGATTTCAGCCCAAGGTTTCTCGCACGCCCTCAAAAGCCTGTTCGCTTCAGGACCGGCATAATCGGCCAAAGCAAGGACCGACAAAACTTTGGCTTGACTGAGCCCCGCTGCGCGCAACCCAAGATGGCCGCAACGCTGCACGGTTTCTGGTGAAACAATTCCCCCGCAGGCCTCTGTCACTCGGGCAAAGACGGTTGATGCGGCCTTCACGCTCAGCTGTTGACCTGCAACAATGCGTACAAGCCCTTCAAATGGCGGACGTGGCGCAGGCAAGGCCAGGGTTGGATTCGGCTTCACCAAACGATACATATCGGGGTCCGATTCGGCAAGGTGTGCACGAAACTCCCGGTCAAGACGTTTCATCATGGCTGCAAGTTCAACATCTTTGTGTCATGATTCATGTCTTCTCTCGCATCAAGGGCGGCCCAACTGCCTTCGTTTTGGTCTTGGCCGTGACTTGTTTCGCAGGAATGCTTTCAGGGTGCCAGAGGGAGGTTTGGGATTCGAATCCTGAACACGCGTTGCGCTTTTCAACCGACACGTTGTTCTTTGACACGGTGTTTACAACGGTCGGAAGCGTGACACTTCCCCTAAAAATCTACAACGACCACGAGGGAACGTTGCTCTTGGATGAGATTGAGCTCGAATCCGGGCTGGCCAGCCAGTTTCGGCTCAACGTGAACGGCGCACCTGCAACCAACCTATCCCAGCCTGTCCGTGACGTCGCTCTGGCGGCTGGAGACAGCATGTACTTGTTTGTGGAAGTCACCGTGGATCCCAGCGCGCAAGCTGGGGATGTTCCGTTCTGGGTGATCGAGAACTTGCGCTTCCTGACCAACGGGAACGAGCAACTTGTGAAGTTGATGGCACGAGGGCAAAACGCCGTTTTTCATGGCGGCCCCGACGCATATACGACGCTCGCATGCAACGAAGTCTGGACTTCTGACTTGCCTCACGTCATTTATGGAAGAATTTTGGTTGAGTCTGGATGCACACTCACGTTGATGCCTGGAACAAGGGTGCACGGCCACGACGGTGCGGGCATTTGGGTTCGAGGTGGCACCCTCCTGGCAGAGGGCGAATTGGACAACCCTGTGATTTTTCGAGGAGATCGACTCGACGACGATTACCAAGATGCGACGGGACAGTGGGGCCTTTCGTTTGAGTTGACAGACACCCTGTCAGGCAGCCTTGTCAATTACTCCGCCTTTCGAGGAGGGATCTGGTTGGACAGGGCCGTCAACTGCGAAATGGATTTTGTGGAGCTCTCGCAAGCCACCGTCGGTTTGTGGGTGGACAGTGTTGGGGAAGGGGCTGACTACGCACTCCGGTTGCGCAATTCCATTGTCACCCAATCGGAATCGATTGGAATTCTATCGCAGGCAGGACACATCTTGGGATACAACAACCTCATTTCCAATTGCGGGCAAGCTTGCGGGTACTTCGCTTTGGGGGGCAACATTCAGCTGCACCTGACCACTTTTGCCAATTACAGCACCAATGGGAGTGGGCTGCGGCAGTTTCCAACACTCTATTTAAACGATTGGTACGAAGCCGTCGACGGGTCGCTGCAGCTCAGGCCGTTTGACGCGAACACCGAATTCCGCAATTGCATCGCTTACGGCAACAATGCAGGGCTGAACGACTTTAGCGAGGTCATCGTCGATTTGTGGGATACGGAAACGTACGACACACCTTTGATCACCGCGTCAGCAATTCACTTCCAGGCTGAGGACGTGCCTGCGAACATGTTTGACAGCAACACTGCTGTCAACCAGTCTCCGCCGTTCAAAAATGCTCCGCAGGCGGACTTTGCGCTGAATGGAAATGCCAGCATCTGGAACGGCGTGTCTTCGATTCCTCCCTTTACTGCGTTCGAAGTCAGCAAAGATCTTGCAGGTGAGTCGCGCAATTCGACGGCACCGACGAAGGGATGCTACGAGCGCGTTCCTTGAGTTGGCAACTTTTTCAGAGGAAATCTCGTAGGCAAGCCTGCACGCATTTGCCATGACTACAAGCATTCTCGAAGCGTTGATCCAATTGTTTGCCCTTTTTGCCGCTGGACGCGGCAGCGAGGGAATTGCACTTGGGCGCACCCATGCCGCGAGGTACATGCGCAACCAGCTGCCGAAAAAGCTTGCAGACGAAAGTTTGGAACGGTTCGATGAGCTGGTAGATCAGTTTCAGCGAATGCCCGTGCGTGGAGAGGACATGCATGCGAAACGCCTGTCCAAACTGAGTGTCAAATTGCTTCGGACATGCAGTCAAATCAACAAAGGTCTGGAGTGGCACGAGAAGCACGTCGTTGTTGTCCGGCTGATGGAGTACCTCCACCAAGTCCCCAATCACGAGACAGGTCGCCTGTTTTTAAAGACGGTAAGCGAGAGCTTTAGCATCAATCCAGGAACCAAAGAGGCCATGCAAAGCATGATCGAGGATCCGTTTGCAACCTCACGCGAAAATGTCGCTGGCCTTTTCGAAATCGACGGCGAAGTTTTGGGTCGTCGGTTTGGAGGTCGGTTGATTGGGTTGCACCTCGACGAGGGCAACCTCTTTTTGTTGAAAGCCGAGGACCAATGCTCTGTTCGAGTTAACCACCAAGAATTGCAACCCGGCATGGTGGCTCTATTGGCACCCGGCGGAACCCTTCGAGACAGCATGGGGTCGACGCTCTTTCACAGCGAATTGGTGATGATGCGTCAAAAGGCATTGACAACGCAGACGCCCATTGTGCTTCGTGCGGAAGACGTTAGCCACTATTTTAATTTCCCGAAAGAACAGGCCTTGCACCAATTCAACTTGCGCGCTGAAGGCGGTCAGCTGGTGGGAATTATGGGGGGAAGTGGCTCAGGGAAATCGACCATGCTCGGGGTGTTGAATGGGAGCACGCGTCCGACGTTTGGCTCCATCACCTTGAACGGAAAAGACATCTATGCCGACGCCAACGACGTGGCGGGCTGGATTGGTCACGTACCCCAAGAGGACGTGCTCATTTCTGAGCTCACCGTTCGAGAAAACCTTGGGTTCAACGCACGCCTGAGCCTTGGTCATCTGTCCCAGAGTGAGCGCAACGCCAGAATCGATGAAGTCTTGCAGTCATTGGGGCTTTGGGAAGTGCAACACCTTCGTGTCGGATCCGTCCTGGAAAAAGTGATTTCTGGAGGGCAGCGCAAACGCGTCAACATTGGACTTGAGTTGTTGCGTAAGCCACCTGTCCTTTTTCTCGACGAGCCCACGAGCGGACTGTCCAGCCGAGACAGCGAGCAAATCATGGACATTTTGAAGGAGTTGACCTACGCCGGTCAACTCGTGTTCGTCGTGCTTCATCAGCCTTCATCTGACCTGTTCAAAATGCTCGACCGCTTGTTCCTGTTGGACGGAGGAGGGCACCCCATTTTTTGGGGCAACCCTCTTGACGCGGTCAAGCACTTCAATGCCCTTGCGAGTCGCGTGCACTCGGATCAGTGCGAATGCTCGGCGTGCGGAAACGTCAACCCGGAACAGCTCTTTGACATTGTCGAAGCCAAAACGGTGGACGAATACGGCAGGAAAACCCCAACCCGGCGAACGACTCCCAAGGAGTGGAACGATTTCTACACCATCATGCTGGGGAATACGTTGAACGCAGAAGAGGAGTTTGCAGGATCACTCGAGCGTGCCTCCAGCGTTGCAGGCGGCTGGTCTCAGTGGAAGACGTACCTCGAACGTGATGTGTTGACCAAACTCAGAAACAAGCAATACCTGATTGTCAACGCATTTGAAGCCCCCGCTTTGGCTTTGCTTTTGGCCGGATTCATGAGGTTTTTCGAATCGGGAGCCGCTTATTCCTTCCGAGGCAGCGAAAACATCCCCCCGTTTTTGTTCATCTCCGTCATTGTGGCTTTGTTTCTCGGGCTTAGTGTCAGTGCAGAGGAGATCCTGCGCGATCGAAGCTTGCTGAAGCGTGAGCGCTTTCTTCAAGTGAAATGGCACCATTACGTTCATGCCAAATTGTCGGTGGTTGCCACCGTTTCGCTCATCCACGCCGCGGGCTTTGTGGCCGTCTCCCATTTCATTCTTGAAATCCCGGCCTTCTTCTTCAGTCACATGCTTGTGATGTTCGTGGTAGCTCTCTTCGGAAATGTCCTGGGGTTGGTCATTTCTGCTTGGTTCAAATCGGCAAAAGTCATTTACATCGTCATTCCACTTTTGGTGATTCCTCAGATCATTTTTGGCGGAGCCATCATCCGATTTGAACGATTCAACCCCTTGTTTTCTCACGCGGATGCCGTTCCGTGGTTTGGCAACGTGATGGCTTCTCGGTGGGGGTTTGAGGCCGTGGCAGTGGATTTGGCCCGCAACAACCCATACGATCAGCACTTTTGCCTGTGGGAAGACCGGATCTACAGGGCAGCATGGCGCCGCGACTTTTGGCTTGCAGAAATGAAGCGAGTCGAAGACGAGGCCCTTTTTGCATCCGAGCTGCTTTCGAGCGAGCGGGAATTGACGAAGTGGGAGGGAAGGCCTTTCTCATGGCCTTGGACGAATCGTGAAGAAGTGGATTGGGTCCAAATCAAGGAGCGCTACAACACACACTACGGCCAAGCATTCGAGTCGCGGAACAAACTCCGAGCTGAAGTTGCTGAAACAGAGGACCTCGTGGCCCTGAAGAATCGTGCTCACAACGACGAACTTTGGGAATGGGTCCTGCAAGACGACCGCAAGCATCGCGCCGTTCTCACTGAGGGAGCAATCGTCCAAAAGTCAGGCCCCATCCATCGCTACGGCGACGGCACTTCAGGCCGTCATGCGACGATGTACACGCCGTTCAAATCTTGGTTTGGGCATTTCTTGACCACGCTTTCTTACAACGTGCTCGTACTCTTGGGAATGAGTGCCGCAATGTGGGCCCTTCTGCTCGCCACACCTTGGCTCAAGGACGTGTCCTTGCGGGACCTCAGTCTTCGGAAGACATCTCGACCAACTTGAACGGAAGCTGGATGATTGCTGCATAATCTTCCCCTGCCTCCTGCATGTCCTCGTCTTCCTCCTCGTAGTACCAAAACACTTCGGAAGCGCATTCACACTGCTCAATCCGCTTGAGCAAATCCATCAAGCACTTGGAAGAACTCGTGTTGAAGTACTCCAGCTTCACATGGACCTCCATCTGGCCAGGCTTGCTTGCACAGAACTCGTTCGTCCAAGTGAGCAGCGTGTCGTAAAACTGGATGGAATTCTCTGGAATGCTCCTTCCCGCCAACGTCAATTTCTTGTCCATCGCCAAAAACTCCACAAGAGGGGTTTTGGCTGTTCGTTCAATGATCAAGTCTTGCATCGCGTTTGGCTGAGGGGTGAATGGTCACCGTGAGTACAAAAGTAGCGTGTTTGTCTTTGAAAGGTATAAATTCTCCGTGGATGTGGTCCTCAGAACAGGCCCTCAAATCCATGAAGCCCAATCCAGCTCCTCCGGCATTTGTACGCTGGCCATGGACCAATTTTTCAAGTCGCGAGTCCCGAAGTTCGGCAAGTTTGGGCGCCTTGGCTTGTTCCAAGGCGTGTTGAATGTGTTCTTTTTGGTCTTGGGACACCACGTTGAAGGAAGTCAATTTCATGGCCCCATTCTCACCAAACCGCAATTCGAAACCACCCTTGCCCGAATGGCGAACAAGGTTTTGAAGCAGCTCGATGGTGCACCTCATTCCTCGCTTGTGCTGGGTCAAAGACCAGTTTCTCTCGGACAACAATCGTTCCGACCATCCGAGGAGAAGTTCGACCTGACGTTCGGTGAATTCACCACGGTAGGCCAAGGAGGCGTCCCCTGCAAATGCAGGTGTCGACACGGAGGAACTGAGGGAGCGAGAAGACATGGGCTGCTGCTTCTCGTCAAAGAACGAATTTTCTGCCTCAATTTTGCCGCACGATGGCGCAGGAAATGCAAGAAGGCGTGTGGAAAACTGATTCGAACTGGTTCAAGCATTGGTTCAATTCGGAGGCTTACCACGTTCTCTACGGTCACCGCAGCGACGCCGAAGCCGACAACCTCGTCCGCAACCTTGTTCAATCAGGGGTCCTGGGGGAAACAGGAAAAGTCTTGGATGCCGGTTGTGGTGCCGGGCGTCACGCCAGGGCATTGGCCCAAAACGGTTGGGACGTTTGCGCGTTTGACCTCAGCACAGACAGCATTTTCAAAGCCAAGAAGCACGGCAGCCGTCCCTCGCCGCATTACCAAGTCTTGGATCTGCGTCACCTTCATGAGGTTGCAGAGTGGGAGGGCAGTTTCGATTTGGTGACCAACTTCTTCACGAGTTTGGGGTATTTCGAATCGGAAACGGACCAATCCGCCGTCGTTCAAGGTTTGGGGCAGGTTCTACGACCAGGAGGAAAGCTGCTCATCGACTACTTGAACGTTTCTCAAGTAAGGGAGTCCTTGGTGCCCTACGAGGTCGCTCAACGACAGGGCACGGATTTTTTCATTCATCGGCGCATCCATGGCGGTTGGATCGAAAAATCGATTCAGTACGCTTGGAATGGCGTGGATTGCCAACATGTGGAGCGTGTGCAATCGCTGGAGCGAGCTGATTTTGAACGACTTCTCCGCGTTTGCAACCTTCAGATTGTTGAAGCCTTCGGCGACTACCAATTGAATCCATGGACCGCCAAATCTCCGCGTCTCATGCTCCTGGCAGAAAAAATTTGATTAAACACAAGCCATGCTCTTGACCACCCTGATTTTGCTCGCCGCGACCCTGCTTGGAGGGTGGGCCTTTGTGTTGATGGGCCAACGCGGAATCGACAACCTGAGTTTGATCTTGTCGTTTGGAGGCTCATTCATCATCGGAATGTGCTTCTTGCACCTGGTGCCAGAATCGTTCCAAACCTCGGCTTACGCAGGCGTGTTTGTTTTGGCCGGTTTCCTCATCCAAGGTCTTCTTGAATTTGTCAGCCAAGGCATCGAACACGGACACTTTCACAACCACGAACACGGCGCACATTGTGAAGCAAAGTCGCATTGGAAACGGCTGCCTTGGGCAGCCTTGGCAAGTCTTGCCTTGCATGCTGCTCTTGAAAGTATGCCCGTGCTTGACCACAGCCACCACGACCATGCAGGTCACGTGCATGGG
>JBMZHG010000026.1:0-10788 GCA_049616325.1 Flavobacteriales bacterium
GCGTGATTTTGGTCGAAGGACCGACGACAGGAGACACGGTGTGCTACAACAGCTGTGAAGCCTGCGTGGATGCCGTTCTCGGTTGCACGGATGCAGCGGCTTGCAACTACAATGCCGATGCGGACACCGACGACGGTTCTTGCGATTACTGCTCTTGCGGCGGTTCTGAGGAAGCTGTGGCTTATCCACTGGTGATTGAAGCTTCGACTCCTTCAGCTGCTACAGGAACGACTTATCGCTTCTACGTCCAAATGCAAGACGCCTCTGACCGCATGAGTGCCGTGTTTGGCAACAACGAGTCGCACTTGTTGTTGAACAGCCCTTCTGGCATTTTCAACAGCAGCTTCAACTCGTCTTGGAACGCCTCGGGAATCAATCCCGCCTTCTTGGCAGTTTTCCCTGAATTGGCAGACGACAGCTACGCCACCATTGGTTTGACTGGACCTGCGTCCTCCTCGGGCATTGCTGGCGCTGCGGATCCAAGCTTGGTCGAAGACACTGCCTTGAGCCCCTCAGTTTCTGAATATTTTTTGACGGGCGGAACAGAATTGAGCGTGACGACCTTGACGGGTGCGTCTTGGTACATCCTGAATACGGCCGCCAACGGGTTGCCTGACGCGGACGGCCGTGTTTTGGTCATGCAAATCACTTCCGAAGGTCCTATCTCAGGTCAGCTGAACTACCAAGTGTTCCCCTTGGGAGTGGGCCAGGATCAGGTCCAAATCAGCTTGGAATTTGACGGCGCAGGAACGTTTGGTGCAGGGGGCGGAAACGCTTGTGGATGCACGGACTCTGCAGCGACCAACTACGATTCTGGCGCGCAGTACGACGACGGTTCTTGCGAATACGACGCAGCCGGCTGTACGGACGACACCGCGTGCAACTACGACGCCACTGCGACAGCAGACGACGGTTCATGTGTCTACATTGATGCTGGGGCGTGTGACTGCGAAGGCAACGTGCTCGACGCCTTGGGCGTTTGCGGCGGCGACTGCAGCGCGGATGCGGACGACGATGGCGTTTGTGACGACGCGGACAACTGCGTCGGAGAAGTGGATGCTTGCGGAGTATGCAACGGTGACGGATCCTCATGCACGGGTTGCATGGACCCTGCTGCCAGCAACTACGACGAGAACAACCTGTTCGAAGACAACGGTCAGTGTTTGTATGCCACGACCTTCAACGTGGACATGAGCTGCGCGACGAACGCAGGCGCAATGTTGAACGGTTCTGCCGGCTTCTCTGAGGTATTCGTTACGGGCCCCATCTTCGGTTGGGCTGCCAACGACGGCTACAACCAGTTGACGGACGCGGACGGTGACGGCATCTACTCGGTGACCCTCGACTTCCCCGCCGGCGACATCGAATACAAGTACGCGATTGACGGTTTTGCCGACCAAGAGCAGCTTGTGGACGACGTCCAAGCGGGCGGAACGTGTGCCCCCATCACGGACGGCGCAGGTTACGCAAACCGCCTCGTTGCTGCAGGTTCTTCAACCTCAGATACGTATGGAAGCTGCACCACGTGCGCAGACCAAGCTGAGCCTGCGAACGTGACGTTCCAGGTGGACATGAACCAGTACAGCGAAGGATATTCTTACGGTGGCGTGTTCTTGAACGGGAGCTTCACCGGCTGGTGCGGCGCTTGCGCTCCGATGGACGACAGCGACGGCGACGGCATTTGGACCATCACGGTTCCTCTGATGCCAGGCACGGTGGAATACAAGTTCACCCTCGACGGCTGGAACTACCAGGAAGAATTTGCCGGTGGCGAGTCTTGCACGAGCACCATCGACGGCTTCACGAACCGCTCCTTGGATGTCACTGAGGACGTTGTTCTTGCGGCAGTGTGCTGGGAGTCTTGCGACGTGTGCCCCGACATCGACGACGTGTTGGGCTGCATGGATTCTTCTGCAAACAACTACAACCCTGACGCCACGGTCGAGCCTGAGAACTCATGCTTGTACGACGTGACCTTGTCTGTGGACGCTTCCCAGACGGACTTCACGTCCATGTCCTTGGCTGGCACGTTCAACGGCTGGAACAACGGTTCCAACTTCATGGACGACAGCGACGGCGACGGAACGTACACGATCACGGTTTCGATGACGGCGGGTGCACAGGAATACAAGTTCTTGGGCAACGGCGACTGGGCCTTTGCGGAAGCTTTTGACGGATCTGAATCGTGCACGACGGCTCCCGGAGAGTACGTGAACCGCGTGATTTTGGTCGAAGGACCGACGACAGGAGACACGGTGTGCTACAACAGCTGCGAGGCGTGTGTGGACCCCGTATTCGGATGTACCGACGAAACCGCATGCAACTACAACCCTGACGCCACGGACAACGTGACCGGATCAACCGGAGTGTTTGTTGACTTGACGGCAGGCTCATGGCCGAGCGAAATCTTCTGGAGCCTCAATGGAGAGTCCTACGGCGCACCGTTCAGCGGTGAAATCGCTCTGGAACCAGGTACGTACACCATTGAAGCCGGGGACACCTACGGCGACGGCTGGAACGGCGCCGTGATGACCGTGACCGATTTGGGCAGCGGTGAATCCGTGACCTACTCGTTGGACAGCGGTTCGTCAGGCAGCTTCGATATTGTGGTTTCTGCGTTGGAAGGGGCGTGTACTTATGCACCCGATTACTACGAGTGTGACGGCGACACGTGCTTGAACGACACGGACGGCGACGGCGTGTGTGACGAATTGGAAATTGAAGGTTGCGTTGTGCCATCGGCCTGCAACTACAACCCCAACGCCACGGACCTCGTTCCTTGTCAGTATCCTGAGCCGGGATACTTGTGTGACGGCTCTTGCGACGGCGATGCAGACGGCGACGGCGTGTGCGACGCAAATGAAATTGAAGGTTGCCAAGATGCCTCAGCATGCAACTACGACGCTACGGCCACCGATGCAGGCGAATGCGACTTCGACAGCTGCTCGGGTTGCACGAACGAGTTGGCATGCAACTACGACGCTTCTGCAACGCAGGACGACGGTTCTTGTGATTTCTGCTCTTGCTCTGCCGAAGGGGAGGGAGGACAAAACGGCTTCGGCTTGACGGTGGAAACCCACGCTGAAGATGGAATCGCAGGTTTGACGACGTACCGCGTGTACTTGACCACTCCCAACGCGAGCGACTTCGTAAGTGCCGTTGCCGGAGACCAAATCAACCCATCTTACCTGCGCACGACGACGAGCTTCTACCAGAACGAGCTTGGAGGCTTGACTGCGGATGCAATCAACCCCTTGTTCTTCGGTGCGTTCCCAGATTTGGAGTACGACAGCTGGTTGACCATTGGCATTGATTCTGCGCCAACTCCTGGAGACGGCACCGCTGCAGTGACTTTGGCTCAGGCCGAAGGCGATACTTGGGCTGCCGACTTTGAAGCAGGCCAAAACTTGGAGCTGAACTCCTTCTTCGGAGGGTCGTGGTTCACGACGAACCTCAGCAGCAACGGTGTTGCTGGCGAAGACAAGAAGGTGCTCTTGGCTCAATTGACCACGGATGGTTCGTTGTCAGGTCAGTTGTACGTGCAAGTCTTCCCACTCGGTGTGGGAGCCGACGCAGAATACCTCACGCTGAGCTTCGAGAGCTTCTCTTGTGGTTGCACGGACGAAAGCGCATGCAACTACGACGCCAACGCTCAGTACGACGACGGTTCTTGCGAATTGCCTGGTCCTTACGACTGCGACGGCGAAACGTGCTTGAACGACTCTGACGGAGACGGCGTGTGCGACGAATTGGAAATTGAAGGTTGCGTTGTGCCAACGGCCTGCAACTACAATCTCAACGCCACGGACCTCGTGCCATGTGTCTACCCTGACCCAGGTTACCTCTGCGACGGAACGTGCGACGGGGATGCCGACGGAGACGGCGTATGCGACGCGAACGAAATTGTGGGCTGTCAGGATTCTGCCGCTTGCAACTACGACGCTGCTGCAACGGATGCCGGTTCTTGTGAATACGAAAGCTGCTTGGGTTGCACGGACGCAACGGCTTGCAACTACGACGAGACGGCAACACAAAACGACGGTTCTTGCGACTACTGCTCATGCGCTGACGAAGCTCAGGGCGGGCAGAACGGATTCGGTTTGGCCGTGGAGACGCACGCGGAGAATGGCATCTTCGGATTGACCACGTACCGCATTTACGTCACCACGCCCAATGCAAACGACTTCGTGAGTGCAATCGCGGGTGACGAAATCAATCCTTCGTTCCTCCGCACGAGCAGCAGCTTCTACCAGAATGCGCTCGGCGGCTTGACGGCCGACGCCATCAACCCCTTGTTCTTCGGTTCGTTCCCAGAATTGGAGTTCGACAGCTGGTTGACGATTGGCATCGACTCCGCTCCAACCCCTGGAGATGGAACGGCTGCAGTGACCTTGGCTCAAGCTGAGGGTGACACGTGGGCTGCGGACTTTGAAGCAGGCCAAAACCTCGAATTGAACTCCTTCTTCGGAGGATCGTGGTTCACCACGAACCTCAGCAGCAACGGCGTTGCTGGCGACGACAAGAAGGTGTTGGTTGCGCAGTTGACTACGGACGGCTCGCTGACCGGTCAACTCTACGTCCAAGTCTTCCCGCAAGGGGTGGGCGCAGACGCAGAGTACCTCACGCTCACCTTCGGAAGCAGCTCTTGCGGTTGCACCGATGAATCTGCGTGCAACTACAACGACGGCGCTTCTTACGACGACGGCTCTTGTTTGTATGCCGACGAGTACAACGAGTGTGACGGAACTTGTTTGATTGACACCGACGAAGACGGCATTTGCGACAACGTGGACGAGTGCATTGGCGCTTACGACGCGTGTGGCGTGTGCAACGGACCGGGTGCCATTTACGAGTGCGGTTGTTCCGACATTCCTGAGGACGACTGTGATTGCGAAGGCAACCAACTCGACATTCTCGGAGTTTGTGGCGGTGGCTGTGAAGCAGACATCAACGACAACGGTTTGTGTGATGCCAACGAAATCACCGGTTGTACGGACCCAGAAGCCTTGAACTACTACGACGGTGCGACGTTTGACGACGGATCTTGCATTCCAAACATCCCAGGATGTACCAACGCTGTGGCGTGCAACTACAACCCCGATGCCACGGTAGGCGACGGTACGTGTGAATACGCGAGCTGCTCAGGATGTTCGATTGAAGAAGCCTGCAACTACGACCCCGATGCCACCATCGAGGCAAACGAGACTTGCACGTTCCCTGCCACGATTTACGTGGATTGTGACGGTGTTTGTTTCAACGATGCAGACGGCGACGGCGTTTGTGATGAGGCTGAAATCTTGGGCTGTACGGATCCGCAAGCGTTGAACTACAACCCCAACGCCACGGAAGACAACGGCAACTGCATTGCCAACATCCCAGGCTGCTTGAACCCCATCGCGTGCAACTACAACCCTAACGCTACGGTTGGAAACGGTTCTTGCGAATACCTGACCTGCGCAGGATGTACCGACGAGGCGGCATGCAACTACGACGCCGATGCAACCATTGAGGACAACAGTTCTTGTGATTACCCCGCCACGTCTTACGTCGATTGCGATGGCGCATGCCTGAACGACACGGACGGCGACGGTGTTTGTGACGAAGCTGAGGTTGCTGGTTGTACGGACGCCGACGCGTTGAACTACGACGCGGACGCCACGGACGACGACGGCTCTTGCATTGCGTTGCAGCCTGGTTGCTTGAACCCAAGCGCTTGCAACTACGATGCCAATGCCAACGTAAGCGACGGCTCTTGTGAGTTCGAAAGCTGTGTGGGATGTACCCTCACTGACGCCTGCAACTACGACGCTGACGCGACCATTGCGGCGAACGGAACGTGTGAATACCCCTCGGAGTACTACCTCGATTGCGACGGCAACTGCTTGAACGACGAGGATGGCAACGGCGTTTGTGACGAGCTCGACGTGTCGGGTTGCATGGACCCCTCGGCGTTCAACTACAACCCCAACGCCACTCAGGACAACGGATCTTGTGTTCCCGTCATCTTGGGCTGTGTCCAGGCGAGCGCGTGTAACTACGATGCCAACGCGAACACGGGCAACGGCACTTGTGAATTCTCGTCTTGTGCAGGATGTCTCAACGAAGAGGCATGCAACTACGACCCGACGGCGACGATTCAAGACAACAGCACGTGTGAATACCCTGCTGAAAGCAACTTGAATTGCGACGGTTCGTGCATCAACGACGCCGACGGCGACGGTGTGTGCGACGAAGATGAGATCTTGGGTTGCACGAACCCCGACGCTCAGAACTTCAACGCCAACGCGACGGAGGACAATGGAAACTGCGTGGTCTTGACCGGCGGATGTTTGGTTCCTGTGGCCTGCAACTACGATCCTTCTGCGGACTTCGACTACAACGATCCTTCGCAGTGTGAGTTCGATTCATGCACTGGTTGTACGGTTCCTGTGGCTTGCAACTACGACCCAACGGCAACGTTGCCTGCAAACACGACTTGCGTGTTCCCAGAGCAGTTCTACGACTGCGACGGCAACTGCAACCTTGACTCCGACGGAGACGGAATCTGCAACCAGCTTGAGATTCCTGGCTGTACGGACGAAACGGCCGTGAACTACAACCCCAACGCGACGAACAGCACGAACAACTGCATTTACGTCATCAGCGGTTGTACGTTGCCTTTCGCCTGCAACTACGATCCAAACGCGGAGGTGTACGAAGAGGGCGCATGTGACTTTGATTGCGCTCCGCCTATCGTTGTCTTCGAGGATTGCACGGACGAATTGGCCTGCAACTTCGGCGAAGCTGGACCTTGTGTGTACTTCGACGCGAACGGCGATTTGTGCGCGACGGTTGGTTGCATGGACGTGACGGCCTGCAACTACGACGACACAGCTCAAATTGCTGACGATTCTTGTGAGTACCTGAGCTGCCAGGGTTGCACGGACAACACCGCATGCAACTACGACGCGACAGCGACCACGGACAACGGGACCTGTGAATCGGAGAGCTGCGCTGGATGTACCGACGCGGACGCCATCAACTACGACGAAACGGCGACCATCGACGACGGCACGTGCATCTTGCCAGGTTGTACGATTGTCGACGCGTGCAACTACGACGCGAACGCTGGTCAGAACGACGGTTCTTGCGAATACTTGTCTTGTGCGGGCTGTACCCTCGAGGCGGCGTGCAACTACGATGCGACTGCGACGATTTCGAACAACTCGCTTTGCACATACCCTGCGGAAGCGTACTTGGACTGCGCGGGCGATTGCTTGAACGATGCGGACGGCGACGGCATTTGCGATGAACTTGAGGTTGCCGGTTGTACCGACGAGACGGCGTTCAACTACGACGCGGATGCAACGGACGACGACGGAAGCTGCATTGCGACCGTGACAGGATGTTTGAACCTCACGGCCTGCAACTACAACGCTGCTGCCAACGTGTCAGACGGTTCTTGTGAATTCGACTCGTGCGCTGGGTGTACGTTGGAGGCGGCCTGCAACTACGATGCTACGGCGACGATCGACAACAACACGACGTGCACGTACCCCGCTGAGGACTACCTCGACTGCGACGGCAACTGCTTGAACGACGCTGACGGCGACGGCATTTGCGACGAGCTTGAGGTTGCCGGATGTACGGACGACACCGCGTTGAACTACGACGCCGATGCGACGGACGACGACGGATCTTGCATCGCCACGGTTCTGGGTTGCTTGAACCCAGGAGCTTGCAACTACAATGCTGCGGCCAACGTGAGCGACGGTTCTTGTGAATTCGACTCGTGCGCTGGATGTATGCTCGCAGATGCGTGCAACTACGACGCAGACGCGACGATTGCAATCAACTCCACGTGTACGTACCCTGCCGAGGACTACCTCGACTGCGATGGCAACTGCTTGAACGACGCCGATGCCGATGGCATTTGCGACGAGCTTGAAGTGGCCGGCTGTACCGACGAGACCGCGTTCAACTACGACGCGGACGCCACGGACGACGACGGTTCATGTGAGGCTGTCGTGACAGGTTGCTTGAACGACTCAGCGTGCAACTACAACGCAGAGGCCAACACGACTGACGGTTCGTGCGACTTCGACTCGTGTGTGGGTTGCATGATTGAAACTGCTTGCAACTACAGCGCAGACTACACTGTGGCGGCCAACGGCACCTGCACGTACCCCGCGGAGGACTACCTCGACTGCGACGGCAACTGCTTGAACGATACCGATGCCGATGGCATTTGCGACGAGCTGGAAGTGGCTGGTTGTACCGACGAGACTGCGTTTAACTACGACGCGGATGCGACGGACGACGACGGTTCTTGTGAGGCGGTTGTGGAAGGCTGTTTGCAAGCCTCTGCCTGCAACTACGACGCCAACGCCAACACGTCAAACGGTTCTTGTGACTTCGACTCGTGCGTTGGATGTATGATCGAGACCGCGTGCAACTACAGCCCGGACTACACGATCGCTGCAAACGGCACTTGCACGTACCCAACGCAGTCTTACTTCGATTGCGATGGCAACTGCCTGAACGATTCAGACGGCGACGGCATTTGCGACGAAGTGGACGATTGCTTCGGAACGTACGATTCGTGCGGAGTGTGTGCTGGACCTGGTGAGATCTACGAATGCGGTTGTGCAGACATTCCTGAAGGGGATTGCGACTGCGATGGCAACCAACTCGACGTGGTTGGTGTGTGCGGTGGAACCTGCACGGAAGACGCAGACGCCGATGGCATTTGCGACGACGTGGACGACTGTGTCGGCGCGTACGACTCATGTGGAGTCTGCAACGGTCCAGGTGAAATCTACGAGTGCGGTTGTGCGGACATCCCAGAGGGTGACTGCGACTGCGACGGCAACCAACTTGACGCCCTTGGCGTGTGCGGAGGCACGTGCGAAGGAGACGACGACGGCGACGGCATCTGCAACGATGCGGAAATCGTGGGATGTCAAGAAGAGGATGCCTGCAACTACGACCCAACGGCTACGGACGCAGGAGACTGCGAATACGTGGACCCAACCGTGCTTCCAGGTGACGGACCTGCTTGTGGCCTCTTCTTCAGCGGATACGCAGAAGGCAGCAGCAACAACAAGTTCATGGAAATCTACAACCCGACCTCAGAAGCGATCAGCTTGGACGGCTACGCGTTCCCGAACGTGAGCAACGCACCAAGTGTTCCTGGGGAGTACGAATACTGGAACACGTTCACACCTGGAGCGACCATCGCGGCCGGTGACGTGTATGTGATTGCTCATGGCTCTGCCGACCCAGCCATCTTGGCTGAAGCGGACCAGACGTTCACGTACCTCTCGAACGGCGACGATGGCTTCATGCTCGTGATGGGCACGGAGACGGACTTCGTCCAGATCGACGCCATCGGTGACTGGAACGGTGACCCAGGATCTGGTTGGGATGTTGCAGGCGTTTCTGTCGCAACCCAGAACCACTCTTTGATCCGCAAGTCGGACGTGACTTCCGGAAACGGCGGTGATTGGACGACTTCGGCCGGAACGGATGCCGACAACAGCGAGTGGATTGTTCTTGACAACAACGACTGGACGGGACTCGGAAGCCACGAATTCACTGGGTCTTGCGAAGGAGGCGGCTCGGCTGTGGTCTACGACTGCGACGGGGTGTGCTTGAACGACGCGGACGGCGACGGCGTGTGCGATGAGTTGGAAATTGGTGGATGTACCGACAGCGGTGCATGCAACTACGAATTCACTGCCACGGACGAAGACGGTTCATGTGAATACGTGACGTGCGCTGGTTGCACCGACGACACGGCCTGCAACTACGACGACACGGCCACGATTGAGGACGGTTCTTGCACCTACCCAGACGCGTTCTACGACTGCGCTGGCAACTGCTTGAACGACTTGAACCTCAATGGCATTTGCGACGAGCTTGAAGTGTTGGGTTGCACTTACGAAGCAGCCTGCAACTACGACTCTGACGCAAACGTGGACGACGGGCAGTGTGACTTCTCATGCTTGTTGACGGGTTGCACCGATCCAGCCGCTGACAACTACGACGCAGCTGCGACCGTGGACAACGGAAACTGCTTCTACGTGGGTTGCATGGACACCAACGCCCTCAACTACGACAGCGGAGCCAACTTCCCAGGAAATTGTGAGTACTGCGAAGGTGACTTCAACTACGACGGAGAGGTGGACGTCAACGACTTGCTTGACTTCTTCCAACTCTGGGGCAACGTCTGCGAATAAACTTGACTTCGCCTGATTGAAAAGGGAGCGGGCCGCCTTCGGGTGGCCCGTTCTTATTTTTGGGCTGAATTCACGCACAGCATGACCTCCCCGGAAGAAGCCAAACGCGATCAACTTCGCAAGCAACTCAACGATACGCACACGTGGCCATGCGTGTTCAAATTCAAGTTCATCGTGCCGGCGAAGGCAGAAAACGAGGCGGCTTTGAGGGCCATCTTTGGGCAGAAGGCCTCGTTTCAAATCCGTGAATCGAAAAATGGCAATTACCGTGCGGTGACCGTGGACGAGCAGGTGTCTGGACCGGATGACATTTTTGCACGGTACGAGGCCGCATCGTCCATCCCAGGCATTCTGTCGCTGTGAGCATGGAGACGCTTCAGTGGACGTTGCTGGTCGGGCTTTTGACGATGCTTGTTTACGTGCTGTGGCACCGCATGCGCGCCTCGTTTGTGGACGGCGTTGCACCTGCGGTTTCGGCAGATTGGGAGGGGGAAGCCGTTGTGAAAAGAGGACATACGCTGGTGTTTTCCGTGCGCGTCAAGCGGGCAGGGGAGTTGGTGGTTTGGCT
>JBMZHG010000026.1:10887-28646 GCA_049616325.1 Flavobacteriales bacterium
CATACGCTGGTGTTTTCCGTGCGCGTCAAGCGGGCAGGGGAGTTGGTGGTTTGGCTGGAGGGCCCTGAAGGTCAAAAGACCGTGATTTCAGACGGAAACGTGGACGAAGGAGTCCATGCCTGGGAGGCAGTCCTTCCAAATCCACAGGGATGGACGGTTCACTTGAAGTGTGCCGGCCACCGCTCCGAGCGCAGGCTTGGGTGAATTTGAGAAGAGGAGAGTCTTGCCTGGGCTCGAAGAGGCCTTACATGCGCTCAGGCATGTCAATTCCAAGCAGGCTCATGCCGTTGGAAACCGTTGTGCTGACCGCCGCGCACAAGGCCAAGCGCATGTTTCGCTTGTCGGAATTTTCTTCCTTGGCAATGGGGTGGTCTTGATAGAAGCTCGAGAATGCTTTGATCAAGTCGTAGCAGTGGTTGGCAACCACGGAAGGGTCGTACGCTTCGGCCGCCTCTCGAACCACGTTGGGGAACGCAAGCACACCGGCAGCCAAGGTTCGTTCTGCCGCGTCCAAGGACGTGTCCAACGACCAGTTCAGCGAGTGAGGTTGGACCTCCGCGCTGCGCAGAATGCTCTTGCATCGGACCACGTTGAATTGAATGAACGGCGCCGTGTTGCCGAAAAAGTCGATGCTCGACTTGGGGTCAAACATCATGGACTTGGCGGGCGACACTTTCAGCAGGAAGTACTTGAGGGCACCGTGGCCCACTTGCCGGGCGAGAAGGGCTTTTTCTTCTTCGCTGAAGTCGTCCACTTTTCCGAGTTCGTCGGAAATCGCACGTGCCGTGGAGCGCATCTCGAGAAGCAGGTCGTCGGCGTCGACGACGGTGCCTTCTCGGGACTTCATTTTGCCCTCGGGAAGCTCCACCATGCCGTAGCTCAGGTGATGGTTCCGATCGGCCTGAGCAAACCCCAACTTTTTGAGGATCAAGAAAAGCACTTTGAAGTGGTATTCTTGTTCGTTGCCTACCGTGTAGACTTGGCGGTCGAGGCCAGGATAATCATCGAAGCGAAGGATGGCCGTACCGATGTCCTGGGTCATGTACACGGCCGTACCGTCGCCGCGCAGCAGCAGTTTCTCGTCCAAGCCGTCGTCGGTCAGGTCCACCCAAATCGAACCGTCATCCTTTTGGAAAAACACGCCCTGTTCGAGGCCTTGCTCGACGTGCTTCTTGCCGAGGAGGTACGTGTCGGATTCGTAGTACAGCTTGTCGAAGGTCACGCCCATGTCGTCGTAGGTGGCGTTGAATCCCTCGTAGACCCAGCCGTTCATGGTTTTCCAAAGTCCCACCACCTCGGGGTCGCCTTCTTCCCAGCGTTGAAGCATGGTTCGAGCTTCTTGCATGATTGGGCTGGCTGCCTCGGCTTCTTCCGGGTCAAGTCCGCGTGCCACGCCTTCGGCAACTTCGGCTTTGAAGGCCTTGTCGAACGCCACGTAGTAACGTCCAACGAGTTTGTCTCCTTTCTCGCCCGTGGAGGAAGGCGTTTCGCCGTTCCCCATCTTCTGCCACGCCACCATCGACTTGCAGATGTGGATGCCTCGGTCGTTGATGATTTGGACCTTGGCGACGTCGTGGCCGGCGGCTTCCAAAATCTTCGAGACGCTGAACCCCAAAAAGTTGTTCCGCAAATGCCCCAAGTGAAGGGGCTTGTTGGTGTTGGGCGAGCTGTACTCCACCATGACCTGCGGACGAGAGGAGGCAGGCCCGTAGCCCCAATTGTGGGAGCCAAGCGCATCGTGAAGGGCCTCGGACCAACTGGCGTCGGTGAGCGTCAAATTCAGGAAGCCCTTGACGACGTTGTGCCCTGAGATCCAGTCTTGGGAGGCGACAAGGGCCTCGCCGAGTTTCTCTGCGGCGACGTGAGGAGGGGCGCCAGCGAGACCGGCAAGCGGGAACACGACGACGGTGCGGTCGCCTTCGAACTCGGCGCGGGTCGTCTGGATTTGGATTGAGGCGTCGGCGGGACGTTTTCCAAACGTGGCTTCAAAGGTGTCCACCACGGCGTGGTGCAGGCGGGTGTCAAGGACGTGAATCATGCAGGCGTGTTCGGTTCTTCGGAGGAAGGCAAGTGCACTTCCGCCATCATGCAGCGAGCCGAACCGCCGCCGCACGTTTCAATGGTGTTTAGGGAGTTGTGGACCAACGTGCCAAATTGACCCAGGGTCGCACGTTGGTCTTCGGTCAACGCGTCGAAGGCTTGTTGGCTCATCACGATGAGCTTTTCGCCGTCTCGGGTTGCGACCTCGAGCATGTTTCCTGCGAAGCGGTTGATTTGGTCTTCGGTGAGCGGGAGGACGGTGAGGCCGTCGCCTTCGAGCGACTCGCGCAAGAGGGCGCGGTCGTCTTCGTGGTCCACGCAGTCAAGGCAAACTGCCGCCCAGCCCGTTCCCACGGCCATCATCACGTTGGTGTGGTAGATGGGCTTGCGGGCGTCGCCCACCGACTGCATCGCCTCGAAGACGACGCCTTCGACGTCCATGGCTTCGCACCATTGCTCAAAGGCGTTGCGGTCGGTGCGCGGACTCAATGCCGCATACGCTTTGCCGTGAATGCGGTCCAGGACCATGCTTCCCGTGCCTTCGAGGAACGCGTTGTGCGCTTCGAATTCTGTGAAGTCGACAATTTCGTCAAGGCTGAATCCGTGCGTGTGGACCAGGTCGTGGAGGATGTCCTCCCGACGCTCCGTGCGGCGGTTGGGGGCAAACATGGGGTAGAGGCCGACCCGTCCGTCCGCGTGAAAGCTTACCCAGTTGTTGGGGAACAACGCGTCCGGCGTGTCGGTGCTGGGGTCTTCGTCCACCACGAGAACGTTGACGCCGCGCGATGTGAGGTCGTTCACCATCCCGTCGAATTCCTCCAAGGCGTGTTCCAGCACGTCGTCGACGTCGGCGTCCTTTTGGTAGTGGTTGTTGCCGGCGGTTTCCTCGTTCTTCCGAAACGTCGCAGGACGAATCATCAGGATGTTGGAGGTGCTTTGTTGAGGGGTGGACGTCATGTCGAAATCAAGCTTTCCGTTGGAGAGGAAGGGTGACGCAGCGAAGCAAGCCCTCCATTTTGGCCGTTTCTTGAAGCGGCGTGGTGAACACGTTGTAGCCCCAATCCGCGAGTTGTTCGTTGACAAGCCCAAACGCCGGACACGACACCACGTCCTGAGGCGTGATCGAGATCAAGTTGCACTGCATGTCGTACATCTGCTCCGCATCGACTTCCAGGAGTCGTCCCGCAAAGCGTTCGCGAACCCAGGCCCGGTCTTGTTCGAGCCGGAGCCCGTCCGGGTGAAAAATCGCGTGACCTCCTGAAAGCACGCTCAGGCAGCAATCGAGGTGCAGGGCGTTGGCACAGGGGTCGGTGTCGGACTTCGTCAATTGAAATCCGCGCACGTTCCAGTCGGGGTATTGGTCCGCGAGCCAGTCCAAAGCAGCTTCATTGGTCCGGGACGAGGTGAAGGTCTTGAACTCGGCCGGTGCGCTGTACCCGACCCAGAGTTCCCCGTTCATCGGCATCACGTCGCCGCCCTCCACCCGAACGCCGGCAGGCGGGTTCAGCTGTTGGGATTCCGGCACGCTTTCGAGCAGGGGGGCTATGCCTTCCCATTCCTCGGCGCGGTCGGAGATCATGCGTGTGATCACGATTCGGTCGTCCACAACCACCCCCACGTCACGCGCGAAGATTTGATTCAAGTCCGGCACGTTGTGCGGCCGAAGCACGCGCACCCCGTGTGCTTCAATCAGGGCGGTGAGGCCACCCAGCTCCCGCGCGCAATCCGCTTCCTTCGGAAACGTTCCCGCGAGGATGTGCTCCTTGGATTTGGGGTCGTACGACTCCTCCACGGTGGGGATTCCCCCCATGGATTGTGCCGTGCCGACCACCACCGTTTCCAGGGCGTCCCATTCGTTGACCGCGTGCAACTTCATGCCGGGCTTACTTTTTGTCGAAGTGTTCCCGCTTGTGACGAAGAAGCTCGAGCATGGTCTCCTGCTTCATCATCTCGGCCGCGAGCTGGGGCGATTTGCTGATCTGCGGAGGGAGGTACATGCAGTGCAGGCTGTCGAGGGAAGTGAGCACGTACATGGACGTCTCGGCGTTGATTTCGAACTGCCGAATGTGCGCCGTGTCGCCGTTTTCGATTTGGTCAAACTCGTAGTATTCGACAGCCTCCTTGCCGTACTGGTCCTGCAGCGTAAGCCGCATGCCTTCAGGGTTGCCTTCGAAGTTCTCGAAAAAGTCCAAATAGTAATTCAGGTCCAACCCCAACAGCGCCACGCGCTGGTCGACTTCCTCCACCCAGGGGCTTACGTACCGGATGTGCAAACCGCCTGCGCGGTTTCGCAGGCCTTTGTGGAACCATTTGTCCATCATCTCCTTTTGGACGGTCAGCATCGCGGTGTCGGCGGTGCGGTGGCCTGGGAAATGCTCAAACATGGCGTCCCATTCGCCCACGTTGGACAAGTGGAAATAAGTGTACAAATCGTCGAGCACCACCTTGAGGGAGTCCTCGGCCATGAAGCTTGCCAGCCCCACGTTGTCCACTGTCACTTTGAGGGGGTCGAGTTCCGGATGAACTTCCAGGTCTGGAACGGCCACGGCTTGCTCAGGGGCGCCGTCTGAGACTGCAATCGGCAACGAAGTCAAGTCCGAGGGCGCCGGGTGCTCGCAGCTCGCCAGCACGAACATGCAACACACGCCAAGGGCCGCAATAGGGGGAGTCACTCGTTTCCAACTCATGCCCCAAAGATACACGCGGCAGAACCCAAGTCAGTTCACGAAAAACGTCCCTCCCTCAAGCGGTCGTTGGGTCAAAAGTTTGCGTGTGAGCTCGAGCCGTTCTAACAACGCCCATTGCATTTCAACCACGGTTGGTTGGCTGAGGATTTCGGCCCGCTGCATGGCGTCGATGCCTAAGTGCTGTACGATGCGAAGAAGTCCTTGGTTTTCAAGGTTTCCGACGTGCATGTCTCGCGCTTTCATTTCTTCGATGAGGGCGTCCCTGGCTTGGGCGCATGCCGATCCGAGAGGCCAATGTGCCCAGTCGTCGATGGGCTGAATATCTCCTTGGGGGTAGGGCACTGCCACAGGAGTTTCGTCCAAGCTTTGGAGACGGAACAACCCCGTTGACGTCACCGCGACGTCGCGTTTGCCCCCTGCCATGCGTTTTTGCACGGTGACCAAGCGCATCGTGGCTCCGACACGCCAAATTTTGGAATCGTGGCAAAAGGGGATGCCAAACTCCTCCACCTGCATGGCCTCCAACGCATTGAAAAGCTCCTGAAAGCGCGGTTCAAAGACGTGAAGCCCAACAGTCTCTCCTGGCAATGGGAGAAGGCGCAAAGGGAAAAGTGGAAGGGGCATCCACGAGGGTACGACGCATGCACGACACCGCCTTCAACGAAAGTCACCAAGCCCTCACTTGCGGGGCTGAAGCATCTCTTTGGGGACGGCAACTCCGGCGTAGGCACGTTTCCCTGAGGCATAAAGGCCTTCGAGCAAGACGCCCTCTTCGTTCCCCGCGGCCGCACGCGCGAGTGCCTTGCGGAGGTCCGCGAGCGAATTCACGGGAGCTCCGTCCACCCGCAACAGCACAAAGCCCTGCTTCAACCCTTGCCGCGACCATTCGCCCTGCCGAACCTCCGTCGCCACGAGTCCGCCACGAATGCCCAACTTCTCACGTGTGGCCGTCGGTACCTCGCGGAGGGTGACGCCCCACGAGGTCTGCCACGGTGCGGACAGAACGGACGATTCGGAGCCTGTTTTTTCCGAGGTGACAGGCGAAGGAGCGGCCTGAGCGGTCGACGCATGGAGGGGCTGGGAGGGGAGCAGCTTCGTGTCGCCTTGCCGGTTGGTCAGCGTCACATTGACGGTGCGCGTCACGTCCCCGCGCCGGGTGCGCACGGAAACAGCGTCGCCGGGACGGTGTTTGGACAACTGCTCCTGAAGGGACGGGAACGAATTCACCTCGAAGTCGTTGATGGCCAGGATGCGGTCTCCCGCTCGAATTCCGGCCTCCGCAGCGCCGCCCCCGTCGCTGGTGGATGCCACCCGCACTCCTTGGCCCGTTGGATCAATCGCCACGCCGAGGTAAGCACGTTGCACGCGCCCAAACTCTTTCAGGTCTCGCGCCACTTTCGCCACGATGGACGACGGGATGGCGAAGGAATACCCCGCGTAAGAACCGGTCTGGGAAGCAATCGCGGTGTTGATTCCAATCAGTTCGCCGTTCAAGTTGACGAGTGCTCCGCCGCTGTTGCCGGGGTTGACGGCCGCGTCGGTTTGGAGAAAGCTTTCGACGGGAAACACGTCTCGCGTGGCGTCCGGTTCCAAGAGACGAATGTTCCGGCCTTTGGCGCTGACGATGCCCGCCGTCACGGTGGACGTCAAATTGAGGGGATTTCCAACGGCAAGCACCCACTCGCCCACGCGGACGTCGTCGCTGTTCCCGAGCGGCAGGGCGGTGAGCTTTCGGTCGGGCTGGATCTCGAGGATGGCCAAATCCGTGCTCGGGTCGCTTCCCAGCACTTGGGCAGGGTAGGACGTGCCGTCCGACGTATTGACGCGAACCTCGCGAGCCCCGTCAACGACGTGGTGGTTGGTGACAATCAAGCCGTCGCCGTCCAAAATCACCCCGCTGCCGGAGCCTTGCGCGATGCGACCGGTCGCCATCCCGAGCATGCTCAACCACGGGTTGCTGGGATCGGCGACGAGGGACGCGGTTTGGATGTGGACGACGGCATCCACGGAGGCCTCTGCGGCATGCACAAAGCTGGTTTCGTAGGATTCGGATGGGCTGTCCGCCGTGACGGGCGAGGGCCAGTTGGGGCGAGGGTCAGTGGCGGCGGTTGGGAGGACCCAATCGGGCTGGTTTTCGACGGTGTTGACCTCGTGCGCAAGCATCGAGTCAAGAAGTCCAGCAATTGCGAGCGCTGCCAGGGCACCAGTCAAGCTCCAACGAAGGGCAGGGATGTTCATGTTGCAGATTTGGGTGGGAATCACCACAAATCAACGCATGCTCTGCCCACAAGCGTGGATGAAAAATGTCAAGAAACCTGAAAGGTCTGCGGCGTTTACTTTTCTTGGATCAAGCCGATCTCGCGAAGGCGTTGTTCAAGGTATTCGCCGGCGGTCGTGCTGGGTTCAAGCGGCTCCGTCCCTGCGGGAACGCATTGAGGGAGGGCGGACAAATCCATGGTGGGGACGGGGTGGCAGAAGAACGGCATGCTGAACCGAGGCTGCCCCCACTTTTTACGTGGGGGATTGATCACCCGGTGCGTGGTGGACTTCAGTTGTTGGTTGGTGAGCCGCTGAAGCATGTCGCCGACGTTGACCACCAAATGTTCAGGCAGCGCCGTAACCCCGGTCCATTCGCCTTCCTTGTCCATGACCTCGAGTCCTTCGGCGGAAGCTCCGACGAGCAGCGTGATCAAGTTGATGTCCTCGTGTTGGCCCGCCCGCACGCTCGATTTCGGTTCTGAGGTTATGGGGGGGTAGTGGATGAGGCGCAGAATGCTGTTTCCTCCGGGCACGAACTGCTCAAAGTAGTTTTCTTCCAAGCCGAGGTGCAGCGCGATGGCTTTGAGCATTTGGCGTCCCACGTTTTCCAGGTTGCGGTACAAATCGTCCGCCTTTCCTTCGAGGTTGGGGCGCTCCGCGACGGAGGCGTTGGGGGGGTAGTCCTTGAGGTCGGCGCCTGCGGGAATGTGGGTTTGGCCGACTTGCCAAAACTCCTTCAAATCCGCAGCGTTGCTGTCCTTGGCGTGCTCCGTCCCAAAACTCACGTATCCGCGCTGGCGGTTGTGCTCGGGATGCTCGTGCTTCATCTTGGCCTCGGTTGACAAGGCGAAGAATTCTTTGGCCTCGGCGTACATGTCGTCAATCACGGCGGGGTTGACGCCGTGGCCCGAGATGGCTGCAAATCCAATTTCGCGGTACGCGGCCCCGAGGTCGTCCACAAACGCCTGACGCTGCTCAGGCGTGCCTTCCGTAAAGTGGCTGAGGTTCAACGTGGGAATGCCCGCGACAAAGTCGAGGTGAGCTACGGATGCAGGAGGATTTTTCATGAAGGTGGAAATCGGATGCAGTGGCAATTTCGCAAAAAGCAACCTCATTTGGGCTGCGCAACGTCAACCAAAAGGCGTTCAAGCTCTGTGGCGTGGGTCTCCCACGAGAAATTGGCGGTGACTTGGGCTTGCGCTTGTTTGCCAAGCCGAGTGGCGTCGTCGGGGCGAGCGAGCAGGTCGTCGATGGCCTTGGCAAACGAAGCCGCGTCTTGGCACACCCGGGCGTGGCCTTCTGAAGGGAACCCAAGTGGCGCGAACGCATGCGGCGACAGCACGCAGGGCAATTCGGCGCTCATGGCTTCGAGCACCTTGTTTTGGAGTCCAGTGCCCATGCGGAGGGGGGCGACAAACAGCGTGGCCTTGCGGTACTCCTCGGCAATGTCATCCACCCACCCCGTGACTTCGACCCGGTCGGAGGCCAGTGCTTGGACGCTGGGTTTGGGCTCGGCTCCGGCCAACACCACGCGCACTTCGGGATGCGAGACCAAGGGCAGGATTTCCTCCGCCAAAAAATGGGCGGCGTCGACGTTGGGGGCGTACGACATGTTGCCCGTGAAGAGCAGGACAGGCGGACGTTGAGGTCGAACTTCCGCGGGCGAGAATTCGCTGAAGTCCACGCCGTTGGGCACGATTCGAATGTGGTCGCGGTCCCGGTGAGGGATGAGCAACCGGTCGTTGCGCGAGATCACCGTGCTGGCGTCGAAGTAATCGAAGATGCGCGACTCGTACCGGGCGAGGCGCGTGCCTTCCGTGCGCATCAGGCCCCGAAGCAACCAGCTCCAACGGCGCTGCTCGGAATGCGACCTCCGGTGCATGCCTGCGCTAAGGGCATCCATGTAATCGAGCACTTTGGGCACTTCATGGAGTTCTTTGACGTACTCCGCGCAACGCACCAATTGGCAGTAAATCACGTCGGGTTGATGCGATTGGACCAAGGCTCGGAGACGCTTTTTGCCGGCCTCCTCGGTGAACCACACCACCTGAAACGGCAGTTGGGATGCCCACGCCCAGGCCATGCGCCACAAGCGCTTGATGATCGAAAGTTGAAGCACATGGAATTCTTGGACCAAGGGTTCCAGCGCCTCTCGTTGTTCAGGTGTTGCGGATTTTGAACTCAAGCAGCACAGGACCACTTGGTGGTTTTTGCTGAGGTGGCGTAATTGGTGGTGAAGCCGGAGTTTGTCCCCCTTTTCGAGCGGGAAGGGGATTCGGGAAGCGAGGACCAAGATTTTCATGCCTGAACCCATTGGGAGAGGTGTTCGGTCAAGGACTTCGCCCGTGCGCGGTGCCCCAAATTCTCCAAGGCCCAAGCTCTCCCCCGGGTGCCGAGTTCAACCGCAAAGGCATGGTCGGTCAGCAGCCTGGTCAGGGCCGAAGCCACTTCGTTCGCGGTGTTGGCGACCAGCACATGTTTTTCGTGCACCAAGTCCATGCCTTCCATGCCTTTGGAGGTGGTGACCACCGGTCGGCCAGCCGCAAGCGCTTCCGCCAGTTTGATTCGCATTCCTGAACCCGCGTGCAACGGAACCACCACGATGTACGGGGCGTCGTACGTGGCTCGCGCGTCCTCGACTTCGCCCAGCACGCGCACCCCGGTTTCCGGCGAGGATACCCAGTCTTCGGGCATGTGCCTTCCGGCCAAATCCAATTCCACGTGGGGCGTGGAGCTTCGCACCAAAGGCCAAACGTCGTCCCGCAACCAACTCACGCCCTGAACGTTGGGCGTCCAGTCCATGGAGCCGAGGTGCAAGACACGCTCGGGGCCGCGATTCATGGCGCTGTGCGGCGTGTTTTCGACGTCCAGCCCAAACGGCAAGGCGACCACCGGAACGGGCTTCGACTCGAAGTGCTTTGCGGCCGTTTCGCGAAACCAAGTGGCGTCGCGGTCGGTGATGGCGGCGACGGCGTCCACGACCCCGAGCAGGCGAATTTCTTCGTCTCGAAGTTTGGCCTGAAAGAGGCTGAGGAGCCATTTCTTGGGGCCTTTCGGCATGTTCGAGGTGACTTCCTCCCACAACAGGTGTTCGACGTTGTGCGCCCGCAACACCACCTCCGCGTCGCTCAGCCTTCGAATGGCCGGGATGTACGAGCTCGTGAAGATCGACTCGAGCAGAACCACGTCAAACATCTCCTCCCGGAGCACGCGTTCCACCGCACGGTCCATTTCAGGCACGTGAAAGCGGCTGAGGTGGTAGCTCTCTCCGGTGACGATGTGGCTGGCCGCGTCGCGGAGGTTGAGTTCCGTGTCCGCGTACACCGCTTCAATCCGGGTCGCCTCCTGGTAATCCAGGCTGAGGGCATCTCGGTCGAAGGGGTGCTTGTGGGTGTGGAGCGTGAGCACTTTCACGCGGTGGCCTTCAAGCAACAACCCCGTTGTCAGGCTGTCCATGGCGATGCACCCGCCGTCGACCGCAGGACGCGGAGGCTTGTGGCAGAGTTGCAAAATTCGAAGGGACATGGAACAGGGTTGAAGCGCGAAATTAGGTCGTTCTTTTCAGGCTGAGCCATTGGCCTTCCCGCGTGGTGTTCCAAAGCAGCCAAGCGGCCAGGGGCGCCAACGTCAACGTGCCCAGCCACATGCCCGACCAAGGCGTCAACGTCCCGGTTTTCACCATCTGTTCCCCCAGCATGGAAAGGGCGTAGTACAGCAAGAACACGCCAAGCGCCAGCAGGGTGGGGACCCCGAGGCCTCCGCGTCCGACCAGTGCGCCGAGGGAACTGCCCACCAGAAACAGCACCATGCAGCCAAGAGACAAGATGTATTTGCGGTGCCACTCGATGTCGTGACGGTGCTGGCGAAGCTGTTTCCCCTCCATGTTGGAAAGGGCGTTCTCGAGGCTTCGGATGTGGTTTCGAGAAGCTTCGCGGGCCTTGTCAAACGTTCGCCCTCGCGACACGGACGACAGCGCGCCGTACCAGGGGGAAGTGGGCGAGGCTTGCGGGTGCGACCCGGCCGAGGCGTACCATCCCGACGTGTCGGCGAGGTGGGCTACGTTCCTTCTGCCGTAGTTCACGAGGTCGCCGCGCTCTTGCACAATGCCGTCGGCGAGCGAATCGCTGGCGTGCGACAACTGCGACAGGTTCATCCGTTCGTAGGACCGCCGGAAAAGGTCCTCGTTGGCCATGGAAAAGTCCAAACTCTGCAACGGAATCCGCAGCACCTGACGCTCGAATCGGCTCTGGATGTGCGGGTGAACCCGTTCCTTGGTTCGGGACAGCGTTTCCTGATGTTCCTCGTAGCTGACCCCGTTTTCCAGTTGCAGGACCAAGGCTCTGGCCTCTTGGGCCATGTTGCCACGCTCGGCGCGAACGACGAGCACGCTTTGTCCTTTGGGGTCCCGGTGGTCGTGAATCAGGATGTGCTCGAGGGCGCCGTCGGGGTGCTTTTTTCCGACCCGAATCGAGAACCCGTCGATGCCGTTGTAAAACACGCCTTCCCGGACGTTGAGGGCGGGTTTTTGTTTGGTCACCGAATACAGAAGGGCTCGAAAGCGCATGTTGGCCGCCGGCCATCCGGCATCGCTGAACCAAAACGCCCCCGCGCAAATCACCCCCATGCACAGCACAAGCGGGCGGAGGATGCGCAGAAACGACATGCCGGAGGCTTTCATGGCGGTGAGTTCGCTGCGTTCGGCAAGGTTTCCGAGGGCCATGATGGACGCCACGAGGACGGCCAAGGGAAGGGCCAAGTTCACGAGCCGGGCTGAAGCGAACACCATCAGTTTGAACACGACCCACAAGTCGAGTCCCTTTCCAATGAGGTCGTCGGCATAGACCCACAGGAATTGCATGTCCAAGATGAACAGCGCCACCGGCAAGGTCACGGCAAAAGGCCCCAAGAAGGCCCTCAACATGAGTCGACGAATCCTCACACGGCGAAGATACTCCTTCAATCTCGTGTACCTTGGTCCCCTAAAATTCAACCCCATGCGATTCGTACAAGCAACAACGCAAGCCCTGGGTGGCGCGGCCTTGGTCGCCGTCGTTCTCCTTTCAGGCTGCACTGAAAATGGCCCCGATTTCCAACCTGCTCCGGCCGTAGACGCGCAAGCGAGCGAGCCTGATGAGAACGGTTTTGTCTGGAAAACAGAGCAATTCGCCGACTTGAAAATGATCCGGTACCAAATCCCAGGATGGGAAAAGCTTTCCGACCGTCAGCAGGCCCTCGTGTACTGCTTGAACATGGCGGGGCTGAGCGGCCGAGACATCATGTACGACCAAAACAACCGTTACAACCTCCGCATTCGCCGACTCCTCGAGGACATCTACGTCACGTTTGAGGGCGACCGCAACACAGTGGGGTGGCAGGCGTTTGAGGTGTACCTCAAGCGGATTTGGTTTTCCAACGGCATCCACCACCACTACGCCAACACCAAGCACCAGCCTGGGTTCAGCGAAGCGTATTTCGATCACCTGCTGAAGGCCACGGACAACAAAGTGGACTCGGAAGTGCGTTCGGTGATCTTCGACCCCGAGGTGGAAGCAAAGAAGGTGGAGCAGGACGGGTCCAAAGGGCTGGTGGAGAGTTCGGCGGTGAACTTCTATGCGCCTGATGTTTCCACTGAAGAGGCGAAGGCATACTTCGAGTCCATTGTGGACAAAGGCAGCCGGAGTCCGGTGGAATACGGCTTGAACAGCCGCCTTGAAAAAGACGCCGACGGCAAGGTGTTTGAAAACGTCTACAAGCTTGACGGATTGTACGGCGAGAGCATCGCGGAGATTGTCAAGTGGTTGAACGAAGCCGTCAAGCATGCGGAGAACGACAAGCAGGCCGCGGCACTCCGCAACTTGGTGGCCTACTACGAAACCGGAGACCTTGAAAAGTGGAGCCTGTACAACATCAACTGGGTTCAGGACACGGAAGGGGACGTGGACTACATCAACGGGTTTGTGGAAGTCTACAACGATCCGCTTGGGTACACCGGCAGCTACGAGACCATCGTCGAGATCAAAGACTTTGATGCCAGCTCCCGGATGGCCACGCTCATGGAGAACGCGCAATGGTTCGAGGACCACATGCCCTTCATGGACGCACACAAGAAAAAAGAAGTCGTGGGCATCACGTACAACGTGGTCAACGTCGCCGGGGAGGCCGGCGATGCTTCTCCCAGCACCCCCATTGGTGTCAACCTTCCCAACAGCAACTGGATTCGTCAAGTGCACGGGTCCAAGTCCGTGTCACTCGGCAACATCGTGAACGCGTACGACAAAGCCGCTGGTGCAGGCGTCTTGGAGGAGTTCGTGCACGACGCGGCAGAATTGGGTCGCGTTCAACGGCACGGAGAGCTTGCGGGCAAGTTGCACACGGCCATGCACGAAGTCATCGGCCACGCTTCCGGACAGTTGGAGGAAGGTGTGGGAACCCCCAAGGAGACCATCCAAGAGTACAGTTCGACCTTGGAAGAAGGTCGTGCAGACCTGGTCGCCCTCTACTTCTTGCTCGACCCCAAGATGGTTGAGCTTGGTTTGATGCCCACGTTGGACGTAGGCAAGGCCGAATACGACAGTTACCTCCGCAACGGCATGCTGACCCAGCTCCAACGTCTTGAGTTGGGTGCGGACATTGAAGAGGCGCACATGCGCAACCGCGCTTGGGTGAGCAACTGGTGCTTCGAGAAGAGCGCCGACAACGGCGTGATTCAAAAGGTCGTGCGCGACGGCAAGACGTACATCGACATCAAGAATTACGAGCGCCTGCGGGAGATGTTTGGGGAGTTGCTCGGAGAGGTGCAGCGCATCAAGTCGCAAGGCGACTACGACGCGGCCAAGGCGCTCGTGGAAGGCTACGGAGTCAAGGTGAATCAAGCCGAGCACAAGGAGATCCTCGACCGCGTGGCGGTGTTGGGCGTGGCTCCGTACGGTGGGTTCATCAACCCTGAAATGACCGCGACCCGCGACGCCGACGGAAACATCACTTCTGTGGAAGTCTCTTACCCCGACGACTTCACGGGCCAAATGCTTCGCTACAGCGAGCAATTCAGCTTCCTGCCCGACGTGAACTGATTCCGGAATTGGGGCCTTGGCGCCCGTGACCAGAATTGAGCCCTGCCGTGCAACTTCGCGGTGGGGCTCTTTGTTGTTCCTTTGCACATCACGACCTGCAACACCCACCCCATGAACCGATTTTTTGCCTTTGCCTTGACCGCTTCCGCCGCGCTGTCTGCCCTTGCCCAAATCCCGTGTGAAGACGGCAGCGCTGGGGGGTACCCGTGCTTTGGTTTGGACCTGCTTTCGGTCCGCACCGTGGAGGAGTTGGGGGGAGGCCAAAACGGCAACGATTGCTGGGGCTGGGTGGACCCCAACTCGGGCCGGGAATTTGTGTTGTTTGGCCGGTCGAACGGACTGTCCATCGTTGACGTCACCGACCCGGTGAACCCGCTTTACCTCGCGAACGTCCCCACGGCGACGGTGCAGAGCTTGTGGCGCGACGTCAAGGTCTACGACAACCACGCGTTTATTGTAAGCGAAGCGGCTGGTCACGGAATCCAAGTGGTGGACTTGACGGAAGTGCCTGGGATCACGGCCGGGCCGACGGAGCTGACGCCAGTGGCGTCGTACCTCGGGTTTGGCAACGCGCACAACATCGTGATGAACGAAGAGTCGGGCTACGCCTACGGAGTGGGAACCAACACGCCGGGCGTCGGATTGCATGCGGTGGACGTCAGCGACCCGACGTCCCCGGTGGCGGCAGGCACCTACGACGGCGCCTATTCGCACGACGCTCAGGTGGTGATGTACCAAGGTCCCGACGCCGATTACGCAGGCACGGAAATTGCAGTTTGCTTCAACGGCAGCAACGGCGTGGCGTTTGTCGACGTGACGGACAAGACCGACATGCAGCTCGTGTCGCAGTTTGGGTACACCCAGTCGGCCTACACCCACCAGGGGTGGCTGAGTGTGGGGCACGATTTCGTGTACTTCAACGACGAACTTGACGAGCAGACCTTCGGGAACGGGACGCGGACGTACATCGCGGACGTGTCGGATTTGGACAACCCCCAGGTGTTGGGCTTTTTCGAATCACCCAACACCGCAATCGACCACAACCTTTACGTGCGTGGCGACAAGATTTACGCTTCCAACTACCTGAGCGGGCTGCGGGTTTCGCGGATTGGTCCGGACGGCAACCTCACGCCGTACGCGTACTTCGACACCAACCCCGAGAGCGACGAACCGTCGTTCAGCGGGACCTGGAGCAATTACCCGTATTTCCCGAGCGGCAACATCGCCATTTCCGGCTTTTCGCACATGTTCATGGTCAGCGACCCCTCCTACGACCCTACGGGCGTGGGTGAAGCTCCGGATGCGGTCGTCGAGACGTTGTTGGCGCAGCCCAATCCGGCCCGAGGGCAGGTGACGTTGACCGGCATGTCGTCGGCCGTGGAGTTCCGGGTGTTGAACGCGGTGGGGCAGGAGGTGCGCACGTGGTCACGTGTGCCAGGCTTGCAGGGCTTGACGATTCAGCTCGACGACTTGGGCGAAGGCGTGTACCTCGTTCAGGCCGCGAATCGCCGCGGCGAGGTGCGCACGACGCGCGTGCTTCTTCAGGACTGATCAGAAGCAAAAGCTCAGGAGCGCGGGTTCAGCAGCTCGTGCATGATTTCCCGGCAGTCGTTGGGATGCAGGGCACGCCGCAACTCGCCTTCGTGGGCGAGGCTGATGGTGCCGGTTTCTTCGCTCACCACCCAAATCAAGGCGTCCGTCACTTCGGACAACCCCAACGCTGCGCGGTGGCGCATGCCGAGTTCGACAGGAAGGTGGTGGCTCTGGCTGACGGGAAGAACGCAGCGCACAGCTCGGATGCGGCCCACGGCAATGTACAGCCCGCCGTCGTGCATGCTGCACTCCTTGTGAAAGATGGCTTCGATGAGCGGGGCGTAAATGTCCGCCACGAGCTTGGTGGAACTCTGGATGTGGTGGGTCAGGTCCGACGAAAGCTGAACGATGATTAGCGCGCCCTCTTTTCGTGAAGACAAGCGATCCAGCGCCCGAACGACTTCTTCCACAGGGAAGGCCGAGCGCGCCTCTTGGGTTTTTTGGGGCAGAAAACGCACGAGCCATTCGGGAGGCTCCTTGAACGACGCTCGGTCCCCAATGGAGAACAGGAACTGCCGAAGTTCCTGCTGAAACACAATGAGGATGGCGAGGATTCCGACCGCGATGAACTGCCCCAAAATCTCGCCCATGAACCGCATGCCGACGAGGGTAACCACCTGCCAGATGATGTAGATGGCGAGCAAGCCCAAGAACACGGGGATGGCCGAGGTGCCCTTGGTCAGGCGGTACAGCCAGTACAAGATCAACGCGACGAGCGCGAGGTCGAGCACCTGCACGCCCATCTTGACGAAGGGGGCGACGGCGTTCCACAGTTCGAAGGCGAGCACAGAGAGGGTCATGGGCGTGACGAAGTTCGGGAATCTTGGAGTGCGCGGTGCAGCTTGACCACTTCGACCGCTTCCGCCACGTCGTGAACGCGCAGCAGATGCGCGCCTCGGTCCACGGACCACGCGTGCAAGGCGGTGGTTCCGTTCAGCGCGTCGTCGCTCGCGACATTCAGGACGTTTTGGATCATGGACTTGCGGCTGACGCCGACCAAGAGCGGGCATTGGAGCGCCTGAAATTCCGGGAGAGCGTCGAGCAGGGCGTAGTTGTGCGCGACCGTCTTGCCAAACCCAAACCCGACGTCCGCAATGACGTCCGTGACGCCCGCGTCGTAGGCGCGGAAGAGCTTGGTTTGAAGGTTCTGGTACACGTCGCTGACCACGTCGTCGTAGGTCGGGTTGGCCTGCATCGTCGCGGGCGTGCCTTGCATGTGCATCAGGACGTAGGGCGCGCGGGCGTCCGCGACGACTTTCCACATTTCCGGGTCGGCATCGCCGCCGGAGACGTCGTTGATCAGGTCGGCGCCGGCGTCCAGCGCCCGGCGCGCCACCGAGGCGTGAAAGGTGTCGATGCTGAGAAGGGCGTCCGGGTGGGCATTTCGCAGGGCGGACAGGACGGGGGCGAGGCGCGCCCATTCTTCGTCCGCACCGACCTGCACGGCGCCGGGCCGCGTCGATTGGGCTCCGAGGTCGAGCACGTCCGCCCCTTCACGGAGCATCCGTTCCGCCTGCGCCACGGCACGTCCCGTGTCGTTCCACGCCCCGCCGTCGTGAAACGAGTCGGGCGTGAGGTTGAGGATGCCCATCACCCAAGTTTGGTGAAAACTCCTCAAGGAACCGCGGACAGAAATCGAAGGGGACACGGACTGAATTGTAACTTGCCGCAAGTTAGCATGGACACCCTCGCCCAATACGACGCTTGCCTCGCAACTTGTGAGGATTTGTTCAAGCGAAAGACCCAGGATTACGGCACGGCGTGGCGCATTTTGCGTCCTTCGTCGCTCACCGACCAAATCTTCATCAAGGCCAACCGCATCCGCACCATCCAGCAGGTGGGCGAGTCGAAGGTGGACGAAGGGGTGGAGTCGGAATTCATCGGCATCGTCAACTACTGCTTCATGGCCATGGTGCAATGCCGCTTGCCGGAAGATGCCCCCATGGAGTTGAGCGTTTCGGAGGCCAACCGCCTTTACGACGCGGCCAAGGACGAGACCCGGGCGCTCATGCAAAAGAAGAACCACGACTACGGCGAGGCGTGGCGCGACATGCGCATTTCGTCCCTCACGGACCTCATCTTGATGAAGGTCCTGCGGGTCAAGCAAATT
>JBMZHG010000027.1:0-5100 GCA_049616325.1 Flavobacteriales bacterium
AACGGTCGTCATTGGCGCGTTGAACAACCTCGACGCGTTGTGCGAATGGTTGGTGAAGCAGCGCAGGGACGTGTTGGTTTTGGGCTCCGGATGGAAGGACAAATTCAATTTGGAAGACACCATCTGTGCGGGAGCAATTGCCGACAAATGCCTCAAATCTGGGCGTTTTTTCGCCGACGAGGACAGCACGGTGGCCGCCAAATTCATCTTCCGATCCTCGCGCGACAACATGTTCGCCTTCCTCAAAGCTTCGTCTCACCGCCGAAGGTTGCGGAAGCTCAACTTGAACGAAGACGTGAAGTATTGCCTCACGCCCAACAATTGCACGGCCATTCCTGTGCTCGAAAACGGTTCTTTGGTTCGCATGAACCTCGAGCCTGTTGAAACCAAAGCCGTGTAAGCCGTTTTCGTGGGGTGCTTTGCTGGGAGTTTCCCTGGCAAGCGGAGCCTGGATGGCGTGGGGATTTTCTCCGCATCGCCACATTCACGCCAAAGCGTGGAGCTTTCTGCCCGGCGCGTTTCGGGAAAGCTGGCAACCAAGTCCAGCGGACTTGCTCCGCTGGGCAACCTCGGCCGATTCGCGAAAACACACGGACACTTTGGAGGCAGCACGGCATTACCTCGACCTCGACGACCTCCCCTTGCAACCCACCTCGCTTGCTGGCACGACTTGGTCGGAGGCGCACGGAATCCTCACGGAAGGCGATTCCACCTTGTCCCCGCGAAGGCTGGGCGTGCTTCCCTGGGAATTGGAACGGGCCTACTCGCGCATGGTCGCCGCGTGGGCGCCACGTGACAGCTCCGCTCCGATCCTTGACCGAATCAACCGAGCCGCCGCCGACTTCGGCCATTATTTGGCCGACGCACATGTCCCCCTCCACACCTCCGGCAACTACGACGGCCAGCGGACCAACCAACGCGGCATCCACGCGCTGTGGGAAACGCAAGCGGCCGAATGGCTTTTGGCGCCGGAAAATCGGAACAGCTGCGGAGCGTGTTCCGACCCAAATTTCCTCATGTACGATCCTGTTTGGACGCCTTGGGAGGTCCTTCTTGAGAGCCATCAACTTGTGGACGACGTCTTGCTCGCCGAAAAGCAGTGGCGCGAGATCTGCCAAAATCGAGGCCACGGCTTCCAACGGCGAGGCCGCACGCTTGCCCTTCTCCCCACACCCGAGGCTCTCGCGGTGTGGGACAGTTTGACCAATTCCACAACGTGGCCACGACTTTGCCTCGCTTCTTGCCGAATTGCCGCGGGATGGCATGCCGCTTGGCTGGAAGCCGGATCCCCGAGGCTAAATGCACCGCGACGCATCCGGTGGTGGGAACCCTGGGCACCGTACCTTCCTGACGCGTGGCAATCCAAGCTTCGCAATTGGAACCAACCATGACAGCTGCACTTCACGTTTGGATTCTCGACCCGTTTCACACGGGGTCGCACCGCGCATGGTCGTGCGGAGTGAGTGCTGCTTTGGAAACGGCGGGGCACCGTGTCGCACTTCACACGTTGCCCGGTCGTCATTGGAAATGGCGCATGCACGGAGCTGCCGCGGTTTGGGCTGACATGATGACGGACAACGACGTTCCAGACGTTGTCATCACCACAGACATGTGCGACGTGGCTCAACTTCGTGGGAGGATGCCTTCGTCGTGGTCGAAGGTGAAGGTCGTCACCATGTTCCATGAAAATCAATTGACGTTTCCTTGGTCCCCGGACGACCCGGATGCCACGAACGGCCGCGACAACACCTACGGATACATCAATGCAAGCAGCGGCCTTGCCTCTGACGCCTTGTGGTTCAACTCAAACCACCACATGAATGCGTTTCTCGGGGCGACAGAGGCGTTCATGAAGCGCATGCCCAAACCCCAGTTGCTGGACGTCGGGGCGCGCCTCGCTGCAAAAAGTGAGGTTGTGCACCTCGGCATGACCCTGGCGAATTGGCCAAGCCCGAGCCGAGCCCTTGATGATTTGAGCCACGTCGATACGCCGAAGTTTCTGTGGAATCACCGGTGGGCTTGGGACAAAGGAACGGACGCATGGATGGCGTTTGTCGACGGCATGCTCAAGCAGAACCTGCCCGGAGAGTTCATCGTGTTGGGTGAGTCGTTTGGCCGGAAACCCGAGGGTTGGGAAGCTCTGAAAGACCAAATGGGCGCACGCTGCCTTCATTGGGGGTACGCAGAATCTCGCGACGAGTACGTTCGGTGGTTGTGGGAATCTCACATCGCCCCAGTTCACCCCAAGCAAGAGTATTTCGGCTTGGCTGTGGTGGAAGCCATGCGGTGTCGAACGCTTCCTTGGGTTCCCAAGGAACATGCCTACGTGGACACCATGCCGGTTGGACATCCCTTTGTGCCTGCGCCATCTTGGCTGGATGCCGTCAAAGAGGCCAAATGGAAGTCTTGGGATGTTCCGCTTGAGAAGTACGAAGCACGTGCGTTGGAATTCGATTGGAAAGTCGTTGGTCCTGCCTGCGCAAGGAGACTGGAACAGCTCTGCTCGGACTCAGTCGCTCAGGGAGGCTGACGTTTCTTTCTGCAAAACCCCCAATTCAACCAAGCGCTCCGACATCCCTTCAGGAGGTCGACACGGACGCCCCGAGCTTGCATCGACGAAGACCAGGACCACCTCGGCCACCACAAGCACTTCCTCTCCGTGTTTCACTTCGCAGCGCAATTGGAGCTTGGTGGTCAGCGGATGGGTGACAACAGAATGAACCTCCAACACCTGGTCGTAACGCGCAGGCTTCTTGTAGGTGAGGTTGAGCTGAACCACAGGAAGCAGCGTGCCCTGCTTTTCCAACTCCGCATAGACCCAACCGGCATCCCTGAGCATCTCCACCCGTGCAGCTTCCAAATACGCGGCATAGGTGCCGTGGTACACCATGTCCATTCGATCTGTGTCCGCGTAACGCACACGAAGGGCATGGACGTGCCTTGTTTGGCCGTCGACCGATCGAAAATTCTTCATGGAACAAAGATGCACCCTCAACTCGAATCGCTAAGTTCAGTCGTGTAATTTTGGTTTTGTCCTTATCCAAACCCCTTCGGAAGTTGCGCAACTCATTCGTTCGCAGCGAGGTAAATCATAGCGACCTCAAGTGCACCCTCGATGCTATGTTGCAACATAACTTTTTTGGTTGCAGACACAATCTCTGACGTGTCAGAATTCGTCAAAAATCAAGAGGGAAGAAATTTTTTTTTAAGAAAGTTTCTCCAAACATTCGCAGGGTCGTTCAACACTCCCCCTTCGGGATGCCAAGGGTCACAATCTGTCCCGCGAACGACACTGTATTTGTTTCAACCTCTCACCTGAATCCACATGAACCTCGACCACGCCAGTGTCTGGGCCCAATGCCTGTCTGTCATCGAAGACAACATCAGTGCCCAAGCGTTTAAAACGTGGTTCGCTCCCATCAAACCCGTGAAGTTGGACGGGCAGGTGTTGACGATTCAGGTCCCGTCTCAGTTCTTTTACGAATGGCTCGAAGAGCACTACGTGTCCTTGCTGCGCAAAACGGTAAGAAAGGAACTGGGGCCGGACGCGCGTTTGGAGTACAGCATCATCATGGAACACGTCCATGAAAGCGCTTCAAGCAGCCCGTATACCGTCAACATGCCCACCACCGAGGTGCGTGCAACCCGCAATGCGGAAGTTGCCATGCCCGTTGTGGGTGAACCCGCTCCCATCAAAAACCCGTTTGTGATCCCAGGCCTCCGGAAACTGAACATTGATTCCAACCTGAATCCCAACTACGCGTTCGACAACTTCATTGAAGGAGAGTGCAACCGCCTTGCGCGAAGCGCAGGTTACGCTGTCGCAAACAAACCTGGTGGAACCGCATTCAACCCGCTGTTGATTTACGGCGGAGTCGGCCTCGGAAAGACTCACTTGGCACATGCCATTGGGCTGGAAATCAAAAGCCGCCAACCGGACAAGACCGTTCTGTACGTCAGCTCCGAGCGATTCACCCACCAGTTCATCGACGCGGTGCGCAACAACACGGTCAACGACTTCAGTCATTTCTACCAGATGATGGACGTGCTGATCATTGACGACGTGCAATTCTTCAGCGGCAAGGAGAAGACTCAAGATGTCTTCTTTCACATCTTCAACCACCTGCACCAGACTGGAAAGCAAATCGTGCTGACTTCGGACAAACCGCCCGTGGAAATGCAAGGAATGGAGCAGCGCCTCCTCTCCCGCTTCAAGTGGGGATTGAGCGCAGACCTTCAGGTCCCATCCCTGGAAACACGAATGGCGATCCTGGAAAAGAAGATGTACGCAGACGGCATTGAGTTGCCTCGCGAAGTCATCGAGTATTTGGCCTACAGCATCACCACAAACGTCCGAGAATTGGAAGGCGCTTTGATTTCGCTGGTCGCCCAAGCAAGCTTGAATCGGAAATCCATCACGCTGGATTTGGCCAAGCACATGATTGACAAGTTTGTCAAAAACACGGCCCGCGAAGTCAGCATTGACTACATCCAAAAGGTCGTTTGCGATTACTTCGACCTTCCGATCGAATTGCTCAAAAGCAAAACGCGCAAGCGCGAAATTGTTCAGGCGCGTCAAATTTCCATGTACTTCGCCAAGAAGATGACCAAGTCTTCGTTGGCCAACATTGGCCTCCACTGCGGCGGCAAGGACCACGCTACCGTACTTCACGCGTGCCGCACGGTCAACAACCTAAGCGAAACGGACAAGCACTTCCGGAAGTACTTGGAAGACCTCGAAAAGAAGTTGGCCATTCACTGAGCCGACGCGATTCACACCGCAACGAAAGAGGCCTCCGAATGGAGGTCTTTTTTGTTGGGAGAAGTGCGTCAAAGAACGACTTTTGGGCAAATTTTCATGAGCATGAGCGATTGCCCACAAAGAGTGCTTGCGGTATGTCTCGGCAACATTTGCCGCTCCCCGATGGCCGAAGGCTTGCTTCGGCAACACATCCAAACCAACGGACTACGCGTGAAGGTGGATTCCGCGGGGACGAATGGGCTTCACGACGGCGAAGCGCCCGACCGACGAGCACAACAGGAGATGCGACGTCACGGAATTGACATCAGCAAGCAGGTTTCGCGACAATTGACTCGGAA
>JBMZHG010000027.1:5147-28023 GCA_049616325.1 Flavobacteriales bacterium
TCGATTTGATTTTGGTCATGGACGAATCCAACCTCCGCGATGCGCTCGTCTTGGCGGGCGAGCGCGAGGAGTGGCAAGAGAAGGTTCAGCTCTTTTTGGATGACGCCAACGTGCCTGACCCCTACTACGGCGGTCCCGAAGGGTTTGCCCACGTGTTCCGCCTTGTTGACGAAGCCGCCGAAGATTGGGTAAGTCGCTGGAAGGCAGGGGTGCGGATGTGATGTGAGAGCGGCCGAGTCACAAAGGCACAACCTCCACGTCGAAACGAATCGGCGTGTGAGGTGGTATGCCCGCCTTCGGGGCGCCGTCTTCCCCAAAAGCGTTCTTTGAGGTGGACCAAACGGAGAGGGTTCCGGCTTGGGGCCATTCCGCCAAGGCAACTTGGAGCGCAGAGACGATTTGGTCTGGGGTGCCTGCACGCCATTCCACGGCGGTTTCGCGATGCACTTCTGACCGCACCGGAGTTGTGCGAATGCGAAGGAGCACCGTCTCGCCATCACGCAACAAAGCTTGTCGAGAAGTGTGCACTTGGGCCCAAACCCCTTCGGCTGCCTCAAAAGGCAAGGGCTGGGGCAAGGTTTGCACGAACTGATCCAGCCACAACGATTCGTTTTCTTGACCGCGCCTCACTGCTTCCCACCACGCCGAGTCCTGGACGGAACGCCGTTGCTCGACATCCAACAGCACAGGGGAAAACGGCGGGATTTCCCCTGGGATTCCGCGAACACCAAAGGCCGAAACGGAGGGGGACCAAAGTCGGGCTGACTGAATGTGACCCAGCTCCTTGGCCGCCTCGTGAAAAACCCGTGGCACAGCTCCTCCGTCCACTGCAAATTCGGTAACCCCAGAAGTCAACGAATCTCCGCGCAGAGACCGGGCCGTCCAACGCCACGTCACCCGGCCTCCAACCTCGGGCCTCCAGCCTGACATCGCACCTGCACCCCTCTCCTCCTTGTCGTCCCTGACAAGCCACATGCCCCCACCGAGACTGCGTGCCTCAACATCGTCACCTTGTATGGCCATCGAGGAGTCAATTGCAGCACATTCCCTGCCAAAGCGCTCTTCATTGAACTCCGTCAAGGCACGGCGAATCTCCCGTTGAGTATCTTCCTGTGAAGGCAAGGTCAACGTCTTGGGCTCCGGTTCAATGCAACCCCACGTTCCTAAAACAAGGCCCAATCCAAGGGCGGTCGCTCTCGCCGAAGCGCCCATGTCAATCGTCGTATTGCAGTTGGTCGGAAAAGGACGGGATCAACGCCACAAGACGACCCACCACGCTTTCCAACGATTCGTTCTCGCATGCGCCGCCAGCCGCGTTGTGGTGACCACCTCCGTTGAAGTGAGCTGCGGCAACGTCCCGGGCGCTGAAGGAGCCACGGGAACGCAGGCTCAACTTGACGCGGTCCACATCTTCTTTGATGAACGCGGCAAAGTTGATGCCTTCAATTGCGAGCGCACGGTTGACGAGGCCTTCGGTGTCGCCTTTTTGGGCGTTGTACCTCTGCAAATCCTCTTGGCTCAAGCTGATGATGGCGCTGCGATGTTCAGGAAACACCTGAAGTTTTTGGCTCAGGGCGTAGGCGGTAAGTTGCACTTGCTCGAGGCGACAAGCGTCGTAGACCAAACTGTGAATCCGGCTGTGGTCCATGCCCGTGCCGAGCAGGGCTGCCGCCATCGCGTGGCTTGACGGTTGCACCGAGGCGAAGCGAAAACTCCCCGTGTCCGTGATCAGCCCGCAATACAGGCAAGACGCCAAGTCGGCCGTAAGGTGTTCCTCTTCGGCCCAAGCTTGCATCAAGCGATAAACAAGTTCGCAGGTGCTTCCCGACGACGGGTCAGAAATCATGAGGTCGGCGAACGGTTCGGGTTCTTGGTGGTGGTCGACCATGACGACGAAGGTCGCTTCATTCGCACAAGCCGATTCCACCGCTTCGGACAAGCGACCCGCTCGTGACGGAGCGTTGTAGTCCAAACAAAACAACAGGTCCGCTCCTGCAAGCAAAGCGTTTGCGCGGTCCGGATCCCCGTCGTGAAAAACCACGTTCAGGTGGCCGGGCATCCAGTGCAAGAATTTGGCGTACAAGTCGGGCATCACCACGGTAGAATTCACCCCCATCCCTGTCAAGAGGTGCTGCAGAGCGAGGGACGAACCAATGGCATCTCCATCCGGGGACCGATGTGACGTAATGACGACGGACGATGCCGACGCAACTTGCGACTTCAGCGCCACAACCTCTTCCCTTGCGAACACATCTTCCATGTGTGCAAGATACATTTGCAGCATGCGGAACTCGGGGAGATTGCATGCGAAAGCATTCACAAGGGCTGTCAACAAAATCACGTTGCTTGCGACCACATGCCTCGTTTGCGTAGGGTTTGGTGCTGAACACGACTTCCATTTTTCGCGCACCGACCTTCGCTGGAATCCGGCCACCCGCACCGTCCAAACCACCGTCCGTGTGTTCACGGATGACCTCGAAGTCGCCCTTCGCAATCACGTTGGCCTGGACCAAGACACACGAATCTGGCTCGGGGACGAAGGCGAGTGGGCGAAGGCCGATTCGGCGCTGGCAGTTTGGGTTGAAGATCGATTGGACGTGCGATTGTCAGACATCCCCGTGCACTGGCGTTGGGTGGGAAAAGAAATCGAACTCGACGTGAGCTATCTCCACGTCGAATCGCAACCGATGGCCGCGGATTCGAACCGGGTTTGGTTGGTTCGAAATTCCATGCTTTTCGACGTGTTCGAAGACCAAGTGAACGAAGTTCATCTTCAAGACACAGGCATGAATGGCGGAACGACGGAACGACGAGAGATGTTGAACCGGGAATTGCCGTCCGTCTCCTGGGACGGTTCCGCCCCCTCGCTCCCCAACGATGACTGAACTGGCTACCAAAGTGGAGCGCGTTGCTTGGGTTCAGGACGAGCTTGAGCGCCTGTACCCGGAGACGCCCGTGCCGTTGGACCACACCGACGCGTACACCCTGCTGGTAGCTGTGCTGCTCTCGGCGCAGTGCACCGACGCGCGGGTCAACACCGTCACGCCCGACCTGTTCGAGCTTGCCAACAACCCGCACGCGATGATGCGGCAACCCGTCGACGCCATTCGAGAAATCATTCGGCCCTGCGGACTTTCGCCGCGGAAAAGCGCCGCCATTTCCGAGCTCAGCCGCATCCTCGTTGAGCAGCACAGCGGCGACGTGCCGCAGGATTTTGAAGCCCTCGAAGCCCTGCCAGGTGTGGGACACAAGACCGCGTCAGTGGTGATGAGCCAGGCGTTTGGGGTTCCAGCCTTTCCCGTCGACACCCACATTCACCGCTTGATGCACCGATGGAATTTCTCGAACGGCAAATCCGTGGAGCAGACGGAGCGTGACGCCAAGCGCCTGTTTCCTGAGGAGCGGTGGAACAAGTTGCACCTGCAGATCATCTTTTACGGGCGCGAGTACAGCCCGGCACGTGGATGGTCGCTCGAAAAGGATTACATCTCAGCCCGCATCGGCCGAAAAAGCCTTTGGAAAGACGCCTCGGATTATCCGAGCAAATAAGCCTTCAACGCGTCGTAGGTGGGCGGAATGACCGTGGCTTCCTTCGTTTTGGACAAGCATTCGGCGAGGTGCGAAGGGATTTCCGGAGCCTGGCCCGTAGCCTGCTCAACCACTTCTCCAAACTTGGCGGGGTGCGCGGTGGCGAGTACAACGCCCGGAGCCGCAGGGTTTCGATGCGCCATGAGGCCAGCGTACCCCACGGCGGTGTGAGGACACATGACGTAGCCCGTGCGGTCGGCCACGTCCTTCATGACGCGCTTGGTTCCGGCGTCGTCCAAACTGGCGCCCTGAACCGCTGCACGCATCGCACCGAGGTCCCGACCAAAAAGGGCTTCGAGTCGGGGTCGGTTGGAGGGATCTCCCACGTCCATGGCGTTGCTTAGCGTGGCGACCGACGGACGGGCGACAAAATCGGAACCGTTCAAGAACGCGTTGAGGCCGTCGTTTGCGTTGTTGGCCGCGATGAAACCGGCGTGAGGCATTCCCATTTGGGCAGCAAGAACCCCGGCCGCCAAGTTCCCCACGTTTCCGGACGGCACGCTGAATTGGGCGGGCTGACCTAGCATGTACGTCGCCCACGCGTAGTAAATGCTTTGCGGCATCCAACGGGCGATGTTGATGCTGTTGGCCGACGTCAAGGGACGCTGCGTCTGAAGGTCGTTGTCGAGAAACGCGGCCTTGACCATGGCCTGGCAATCGTCAAACGCCCCCTTCACCTCCAAAGCCTTGATGTTGGCTCCGGCGGTGGTCAGCTGCTGCTCTTGAATCTTGCTGATTCGGCCCTGGGGATACAGGATCACAACGTCGATGTTGGGCACATTCAAAAAGCCCTGCGCCACGGCGCTCCCCGTGTCTCCACTGGTGGCGACGAGGACGGTCAGACGCTTGTCGCTCACCCGACCAAGCACCCGAGACAAGAACCGCGCACCGACGTCCTTGAACGCGTGGGTTGGGCCGTGAAAAAGCTCCAGAGCGTACACGTTGTTTTCAATTTTGTGAAGGTCCAACGGGAAGTTGAGAACGTCCTGGAGGATGTCCGTCAAATCCGCTTCTGTCAAGACAGGAGCCGCCAAAGGCGCCATCATCGCCGCCCCAAAGTGCCACGGCTGCAAGTCCTCCTCAGACAACCAAAACTCCTTGGGCAACTGCGGGATGCGCTCCGGGTAGTACAACCCCTTGTCGGGGGCCAACCCCTCAATCACCGCTTGGGCAAAATCGCGTTGAATGCTTGAATCCGTGAGGCTACGATACAACATGAGCACCTTGGGTCGAAAGTTGAGTCAAATGAAGATGATGGTCCAACGCATGGGCGTTCATGACCTGAGCCAGGGCACCGGCCACCGCCGAGGCTTCCGCCGCGTTTCGGCATACCCAAAAGCTGCTCGGACCGCTTCCGCTGATTCCACCTGCACGAGCTCCAGCGGAGCTGGCTGCTTTTTGGCATTCCGACCAATGAGGCATCAATGCAGACCGGTGTGGACCGACGAGCAAATCCTCTAGCGCGTACATCGCATCGAGCTCGTTTCCAGCGTGCAAGTCGTGCACGAGACGACCCAACCACGCCGCTTGGTGAACGGCGTCGCTCAAGGGCACCTGTGCCGGCAAGACAGCCCGCGACTCCGCTGTTTTGATGACGACCTGCGGATGCAAAATCACCATGTGCCAGCTCGAGGGCACCGGCAGGGCGCACACCTTGCCGGCAGGGTCGATCAACGTCATGCCACCCAACAAGGCCGGAGCCACGTTGTCGGCGTGCCGCGCTCCACTGGCCACTTCTTCGCCGTCGAGGGCGAATGGCAGCAATTCGTCGCGGCGCATGCCCGCCTCGGTCAAGGCGTCCACCCCAACGACAGCCGCCACAGCCGATGCCGCGCTCGAGCCAATCCCACTTCCAGGCAGGATGCTCTTGGTGACGGTGATTTCCACTCCGAAAGGGTCTCCCAACGCTTGCAGCAACGAAGCTGCGGCTTTGCCTGCCACGTTGGCGTGCACGTCCAAGGGCAAATCGGTGCCGGGCCCATTCACAAGGTGAATTCCTGGCTCCACAACGCGCTTGAAGTCCATGAATTCGCCGGGCGCCATAAGCGCGCAGCCCAAAGAGTCAAATCCGGCATTCAGGTTGGCCACCGTCGCAGGGGCCCAAACTCGGCATGAATCCATCGTCCGCATGGGGCACAAGTTAACGGGTAGCGGCGAAGCGCATGATGTCCGCAAACACACCCATCGCCGTCACGTCAGCCCCGGCGCCAGCCCCTTGGACAATCAACGGACGCGCGGCGTAGCGGTCTGTTTTCAGCATGACAACGTTGTCTGAACCTTGAAGTTGGCAGAACTGGTGATCTGGAGGCAGGCTTTGCAATCCCACGCGCGCCGTGGGCTTTCCGTTCTCGTCCAATTCAAACGTCGCGACATACCGGAGTTGAAGCCCCTCCTTCACCGCGGACGCAAGCCTCGCCTGCATTCCCTCCTCGGCTGTGGGGAGCTTGTCCAAAAAGTCCTGCACGCTTCCCTCCATCAATTCTGCGGGCAGGAACCCGGGGTTGTCCACGTCCGCCATTTCCATGGCGTAACCCGCTTCACGCGCCAAAATCAGAATCTTCCGCTGCACGTCCACGCCGCTCAAGTCAATTCGGGGGTCGGGTTCGGTGTAACCCGCATCCATGGCACCCTGCACGGCTTCCACAAACCCGCAGTCCGGGCCAAAGGTGCTGAACAAGAAGTTGAGGGTGCCGGAAAGAACGGCATCGATGCGGTGCACGCGGTCGCCACTTTGGACAAGGTGCTCAATGGTGTCGATGACCGGGAGGCCCGCCCCAACGTTGGTTTCGTAGCGGTACTGGGTGTTTTTCGCAAGGGCCAAAGCATTGAGCCGGTTGTAGCGGGTCTGGACGTCTGCCGCGCTGATTTTGTTGGACGCGACCACGCCGATGGAGGAGCCAAGCACAGCTTCGTAGGTGCCGGCGACGTCCGCGCTCGCGGTGTTGTCCACGAACAGGGCATTTTCGAGGTTCAGGTCTTGCATGGCTGCCACGAAGTCGTCGAGCGAGCCGGACTGTCCGTCGCGGTCGAGGACGTTTCGCCAATCGGCGAGGTCGATGCCGCCTTCGCTCAGGACGTGCTTGCGGGAATTGGCGAGCCCCACCACCTGCAAATCGATGCTGCGCGTGGCGAGCAGGTCGTCGTGGGCGTCGCGTATTTGGTCAATCAGCGTTCCTCCCACGTTCCCCACCCCTATGCAGAAGAGGTGAATGCGGCGGATTTCGCGCTCGAACAACGTGCTGTGCAACGCGCGCAGCGCCTTCGACACGTCCTTCTTGCGGATGACGATGCTGATGTTGCGCTCCGTCGATCCTTGCGCAATCGCGTAGATGTTGACGCCGTTTTTTCCGAGGCTGTCAAATGCTCGGCCCGAGAGACCGGTTTGGTGATGCATGGCGTCGCCCACCAAGGCCAAAATGCTCAGCCCTCGCTCCACCCGGAACGGTTCCACCTTACCCACCTTCACGTCGCTCTCAAATTCTTCGTTCAAGGCTTCGAGCGCCTGGTCGACTTCGGACTCCTGAACGGCGACAGTGATGCTGTGCTCCGAAGAGCCTTGGGTGATCAACACGACATTGACCTGGCGCATCGACAGCGCCATGAACATGCGGCGGGAGTACCCCGGGATGCCGACCATGCCGCCTCCAACCAAGGTCACGAGCGCCATGCCGTCTATGGACGAGACGCCCCGCACTCCCGTGCCGGGATCGGGGTTCGCGCTGACGGTGGTGCCTTTCGCCTGCGTGTCAAACGTGCTTCGGATGACCAGCGGAATGCCAGCGTCGCGCAAGGGAATCAGGGTGGGCGGGTAAATGACCTTCGCTCCAAAATGGCAGAGCTCCATCGCCTCTTCGTAGCTCATGCTGTCGATGATTCGGGCGGAAGTCACCACGCGCGGATCCGCGGTGAGCATGCCCGGCACGTCCGTGCTTTTCTCCATGTGCGAAGCGCCGAGCATGCTCGCCACAAGCGAGGCGGTCAGGTCGCTTCCGCCCCGTCCAAGCGTCGTCACTTCGCCGTGCCCGTCACGCCCCACAAAGCCCTCCATCACCACCACCTGCTTCTCTCCGAGGTCGGCCATGGCGGCTTTCAATCGCGAGGACATCTCAGCGCGATCGACCGTGGCCGCGCCGTACTGGTCGTCCGTCGCCACAATGTCGAGTGCCGACAAACGTCCGACTTCGAACCCGCGCTCCACCAAAAGCGCATGCACGATGGGGACGCTCAACCGTTCCCCCATGCTTACCAAGGCGTCGCGCGTGTGATGGCTGAATTCATGCAACAACTGCAGACCTTCACACAACGAGCGCACAAATCCGAATCCGTCTTCCACTTCCGCCTTGACCGCATCCGCAAGCGCTCCGCTCAACAAGGCGTCGCAAGCATCAAGGTGACGTTGACGAAGGTCTGAGACCACGGTGTGCCACGCGGGGTCTTCGGCACGTGCCAGCTGGCCTGCCCGAATCAGCGCGTCGGTGGCCCCGCCCATGGCGGAAAGCACGACAAATTTGGGCACCTCTTTTCGCGCCCACAACACGTCAGCCACCTGCGACATCGCCCCAGAATCGACCAACGAACTTCCTCCAAATTTGATGACTTCCATGGTGTGCTTTGTGCGTTCTGTCAAGTCCGTCCCTTGAATTTAAGGAATAACCACGACATGGCCTCGACTCACGCCATGGAACGTTGCCCGGTGCTGGACAACGACTTATTCTTCCGCGGGTGCGAACTTCGAGATCACCTCCATGGAGACCCCCGTGTTGGAGAACCCGCCGTCGTGGAACAAGTTCTGCATGGTCACGTAACGCGTCAAATCGCTAAACAACGTAATGCAGTACTCCGCGCACGACTGTGCATCTGCGTTGCCCAACGGCGACATCGCCTCGCTGTAGCTGATGAACTCGTCGAATCCCTTGACCCCGCTCCCCGCCGTAGTCACGGTGGGCGATTGACTCACCGTGTTGACACGGATCTTCTTCGCCACGCCGTAGTGGTAACCAAAACTGCGGGTGATGCTTTCCAAAAGCGACTTCGCGTCAGCCATGTCTCCGTAGTCAGGGAAAATCCGCTGGGCTGCGATGTACGACAACGCCACCACGCTTCCCCACTCGTTCAACGCGTCAAGCTTTTTCGCGGTCGCAAGGGTCTTGTGCAAGGAAATGGCACTGACGTCGAGCGTCGTCTGCAAAAAGTTGTAATTGATGTCCGTGTAATGACGGCCTTTCCGAACGTTGGGACTCATGCCTATGCTGTGCAACACAAAATCAACCTTGCCTCCAAAGTGCTCCATCGCCCCTTCAAAGAGCTTCTGCAGATCCTCTTCACTGGTGGCGTCGGCCGGAATGACAGGCGCATCCCCACACAGTTTCGCAAGGTTGTGGATTTCCCCCATTCGCATCGCAACAGGCGCGTTCGTCAACACAATTTCCGCGCCTTGCGCGTGGGCTTCCAGCGCCACTTTCCAGGCGATGGACATGTCGTTGAGAGCTCCAAAAATGATGCCCTTTTTTCCTTTCAGCAGATCGTGCGCCATGGCTCGAATGTCGTTTTGGTTTGAGCGGCCAAACTACCACCCCCCTCCGACATCCACGGCTGCTCACTTCGTCAGTTCTTCACAACCCTTCGTGAGCGACCAACAATCCCGTTTGCTTACTGGAACACCCTCACGTAGTCGACCGTCATGGTTTGCGGGAACTGCGTCGACGCATCAGGGTACCCGGGCCAGTTGCCGCCCACCGCGATGTTCATGATGAAGAAGAACGGCGCATTGAACGGGTACGGCTGACCGTTCATTTGGGTGTTGTCAATGCTGTAGAACGGTTGGTCGTCCATGTACCAAACAATCGAGTTCTGCTGCCATTCAATCGAGAACAGGTGGAACGCTTCGCTGAACTTCGCCCCGCCAGGCAACGTGATGCTGCTTCCTGAATATTGATGCACGCCAAAATTGGCTCCCCAGTGGGCGGTTCCATGGGTGGTGCTGGGCTGATGTCCCACGAGTTCCATGATGTCGATCTCGCCGCACTGCGGCCAGCCTCCTTCGGGGAAGTTGGCCCCGAGCATCCACAGCGCAGGCCAAATGCCCTGCCCCTCGGGAAGCTTCGCACGGATGTCGATTCGACCGAATTGGAACTCCTGCAAGTCCACAGACTTCATACGAGCAGAGGTGTAGCCTCCGCCCTCTTCGCGCGCCGTGATGGTCAGGAAGCCATCCGCGACTGAACTGTTGTTGGGCGAACTGGTGTAGTTCTGCCACTCGTTGTTGCCCCAGCCACTCGCGCCGAGGTCGTAGGTCCAGTTGGCCGAGTTGATAACCGTTCCGTCAAATTCGTCCGACCACACCAACGTCTTTCCCGGGTAGCTGTCCGCGCCTTGGTAGCCGTCGCCATCCACACCGCCTCCGCCTCCATCTCCGCCGTCGTTGACCCGGGTAAAGATGTACGTGAAGTACCCACCGGCGGGGTTGGCGTTGCAGTTGACGTCGTCGGTTTGGGTGTGGATGCGGAGCGTGTTGGCCGTGAGTTCGACAATGTCGTAACTCAACCCCCCGTCGTTGGTACCCATGAACGGGCAGCTGCACGCACCCCCGCTGGGAACCAAGGAGAATTGATCTTCCCCGGAGGTGCCACCTCCTGGGGTGAATGTGATTGGCACTCCACCGCAGCCATACGCCTGTTCGCTGTATCCGTTGAAGGCGTCAATGATGGTGCCGTTGTAATCCATGGAGAGCGTGCCGTCCGCGTTGAACGTGTACACGTCGTCGTATTGGGCCGCTTGCAGTCCGTTGGCGGCGCTCGCGAACCAATCTGTGCTGTAGGGGTCGGGGCCGATGGAAACCGCTCCGGCCACCGTACTGAAGCGCCATGAGCCCAAAAGCAACTCGGGAATGAGCCCCTCGCCGCCGCACACCCCAAACGCGTCAAGGTATTCGCACGCCTCCGAAGGGTTCGCGTCGTAGTTGCACGCCTCCAGGTCCGTGCAGAGGTCAGAACTGTCCCAGATGTAGTCTTGGTCCGAGTCGACCTCCCCAAACAACCCAAGGATTGCAAGGACGTCGGAAACGCCAATGGACCAATCCGGGTCGATGTCGGGTTGGTAGCCGCAATCGGTTTGGGCCAAACTCGAAAAGGCAAGGAGGAAGAACGTTGGAAAGACAACTCGTCTCATGGAAAAGGGATTCTTACGTCGGACACGGCGGGTCACATTCTCCCGAACTCCTTAAAGGTACAGCTCAATCACACTCCAAGCCTTGATGCCGGCAACATTCACTCCTCAATCGACCTCCGGAAAGATTTTGCCGGGGTTCAAAATGTCCTTGGGGTCCAAGACGTTTTTGATGCCACGCATCACCTCGAGCTGAGCAGGACTGCAGGCGAGGTCCATGTAGTTTTTTTGGACGTAGCCGATTCCGTGCTCGCCGCTCAAGGTTCCGCCCAAACGCACCACCTCGGTGAAGAGTTCTCGGATCGCCCGATCAAGTGTCACGTTCCAAGTGGATTCGTCCAGGTCGTCTCGCAGGATGTTGATGTGCAAGTTGCCGTCCCCAGCGTGGCCGTAACACACGGAGCGGAAGCCGTGCTCTTGTCCAAGCGCCTTCACCTTACGAAGCAGCGCAGGCAGCTCGCCACGCGGCACGACGGTGTCTTCTTCCTTGTACGTGCTCGCGGCCTTGACGGCCTCCCCAACGCGGCGGCGCAAAAACCACAGCGCATCCTTCTCCGCGGCCGACTCGGCGAACAGGACCTCCCCCGCCCCGTGCGACTCGAGTACAGGAAGAATCCGCTCGCACTGCGGCATGAGGTCCTCGGGCGCGAACGCGTCGACTTCAATCAAGAGGTGCGCCGCGTCGTCGGGACCAAGCACGGGCTCGTGCACGCCTGTGAATTGCTGGGCCAACTCCACGGCATCCCGCTCCATAAACTCCAGCGCACTCGGCATGGCCCCGGCTTGAAAAATGGCCGCGACTGCCGCGCACGCGGACTCCGCAGAAGTGAACGGCACGAGCATCAGGGCCTGGTGTCGGGGAAGCGGCAACAGTTTGAGCGTCGCGCGGGTCACAATCCCAAGCGTGCCCTCGCTGCCCACCATCAGTTGCGTGAGGTTGTAGCCCGTCGAGTTTTTCAAGGTGTTGGCACCGGTTTCCATCACGGTCCCGTTTGCAAGGACCACTTCGAGGTTGAGAACCCAATCTTTGGTGACCCCGTACTTCACGGCTCGCGGACCGCCGCTGTTTTCTGCAATGTTGCCGCCAAGGGTGCACGTGCCACGCGACGCGGGATCAACTGCGTACATCAGGCCATGCTCGGCAGCCGCGTTGGACAATTCTTCCGTGATGACGCCCGGTTCGACCACCGCTTGGTGGTTCAGGGTGTCGATTGCGACGATGCGGTTCATGCGACGGAGAGACAGCGCAATTCCGCCTTGGACGGGCAACGCCCCGCCGCTCAGGCCCGTTCTGGCACCTGCCGCAGTCACCGGAACCCCGTGCCGGTGCGCCCAGGCCATCAACTTCGAGACCTCCGCCGTCGATTCAGGTTCGACCACCACGTCCGGAACGAACACCAAATCTTCCGTCTCGTCCGAACCGTTCGCCCTCCGGACCTCCTCCGACCAATGAATGCGCTCAGGGTTTATCAGCGCCGGCAGTTCCCGTTGCGCAGCCTCTCGGAAGTTTTCAGTTGCGGTCGTGAAGTCGTTCGAGGCAGGTTCCATTCGCGTTGCGTTATCTTGGGCGCTTGTCAAATGTAACCTGACAATCAAACAACCTTTTTCACCTGCGAATGGAACTTATGAAACGAGGAATGAGCGTGGTTTTCGCGATGGCCCTGGTCGCCACTCCTGATGTCAGCTTTGGGCAAGAGGCCGATTTCAGCAACGAGAAAATTTGGGCCAGCGGAACCTTCCGAACGGAATACGTCTGGGGCATCCGTTCCATGGCCGACGGCAAACACTACACGACCCAGGAGTACGACGAAAACGTCGGTTCGTGCATTGTGAAATGGTCTTACAAAACCGGCGACGTAGTGGACACCTTGCTGACGTCCGAACAGGCCTTTGGCGACGCCCGGGAATCGTTTGGCGGATACGAATTCAGCAGCGACGAGCGCTTCGTGGTGCTCACCACCGCAAGCGAAGGTCTGTATCGTCACTCCTTCTACGCCAACTTCTACGTCTACGACTTTCAATCTCGGGAAGAGGCGCGCCCTGTCACCGATTTCGCAAAAGGAAAGCAGCGCCTAGCACAACTTTCTCCAGCCGGAGACAAGGTGGCGTTCGTGCGGGAGAACAACATCTTCATCTCCGACCTCGCGACGAGCGCCGAAGTTCAAGTCACGGACGACGGGGTGATCAACGCCGTCATCAACGGTGCCACGGACTGGGTGTACGAAGAGGAATTTGGGGACGACCAAGGGCTGTTTTGGAACGGGGACGGCACGCGTTTGGCCTACCTCAAGTTTGACGAGAGCAACGTCCGAGAATTCCACATGCCCGTGTACGGCTCGCTTTACCCCGACCCCTACACCTTCAAGTACCCCAAGGCAGGAGAAGACAACAGCGACGTAAGCGTGCACATCTACAACTTGGCGGAGGACAAGAGCCGTGCCTTGGCGGTGCCCAAATCGGCCTACTACATTCCACGAATCAAGTGGACCAACGACCCCGCAACGCTGTGCGTGTTCACGATGAACCGCCATCAAAACGATTTGCGTTTGCTCCTTACGGAAGGTGAGTTCCCCAACGACCGCCTTGGCACACGCGAAGTCTTCAAGGAAACCTGCGACACCTACATCGACATCAACGACAACCTCACGTTCCTCTCGGACGGAAATTCGTTTGTGATGACTTCGGAGAGGGACGAATACAACCACATCTACAAATTCGACTTCGACGGGAACGTCACGCAACTCACGCAGGGCAAGTGGGATGTCGTGGACGTTCTTGGGTACGACGCGAAGCGAAAGCGCGTCTACTTCACAAGCTCCAAGCAGGGGGCCACGCAGAAGCACACCAGCTACGTGGACATGCGTGGGCGAATGACGACCCTTGACGCCACCGCAGGAACCCACGCGGACGACTTCTCCAACAGCTTCGATTACAGCATCCACAACCACAGCACCGCCAACACCCCCCCGGTGTTTACGCTGCGAGACCGGAACGGCAAGGTCATTCGCACCCTGAAAGACAACGCAGCTTTGCGTGAGACGATGGCCGAGCACGGCGCCGTGGAAAAGGAATTCTTCACCTTCACGAACGACTCTGGTGTCGAGCTCAACTGCTGGAAGATGCTTCCACAGGACTTTGACCCAGCCAAGAAGTACCCGGTGTACGTGGCGATTTACGGCGGGCCCGGCGCGAACACGGTGACCGACGGCTGGGGAGGCTCCACCTTTTTGTGGCAGCAATACCTCGCGCAAGAAGGCTACATCGTGGTGTCTTGCGATCCGCGAGGCACCCAATTCCGAGGCCGTGAATTCGAGCACAGCACGTACCGCGAGCTCGGAAAGCTCGAAACCAAAGACTTCATCGACCTGGCAGAACACCTCGGCACGTGGAACTTCGTGGACGCCGAACGCATCGGAATCCAGGGCTGGAGCTACGGAGGATTCATGACGTTGCTCTGCTTGACCAAAGGCGCGAACGTCTACAACGCAGGCATCAGCGTGGCTCCCGTGACGAACTGGCGGTACTACGACACCATTTACACGGAGCGTTTCATGCGTACGCCGCAAGAGAATGAACGCGGGTACGACGACAACAGCCCCGTCAACCATGCTGAAAAATTGGAAGGTGCTCTGCTCTTGGTCCACGGCTCGGGAGACGACAACGTGCACTATCAGAATTCGATGGAAATGATCAACGCCCTCGTCGCGGCCAACAAAGACTTCGACTTCTTTGTCTACCCAGACCGCAACCACGGCATTTACGGCGGCAACACCCGGTTGCACCTCTTCAACATGATGATGGATTTCGTGAAGGAGAACTTCTGAGCCGCCTCAAACCTGAACAAACAAAACCCTCAAAATACCTGATCTCATGGCCCAATTGAAACTCGCCGCAGGGCATCCTCAAGGCTTGATGACCCTCTTCTTCTCGGAGATGTGGGAGCGTTTCTGCTACTACGGCATGCGCGTGCTCTTGACCTTATTCCTTGTCAAATCCCTCTTGAAAGGCGACTCTGACGCCGCCCTCATTTACGGTGCCTACACGGCCCTCATCTACGCCGCCCCGGTACTCGGTGGCAAAATGGCCGACCAATACCTCGGCTACCGCTACGCCATCATCCTGGGTGCCGTGCTCATGGCCATCGGCGAATTCCTGATGGTGGGAGGCGCCATGGGAGGACCTGACGCCATCGCCACCAGCGAGATGCTCATGCTCTTTGGCATGGGGGCGTTGATTGTCGGAAACGGCTTCTTCAAGGCCAACATCTCGACCATCGTTGGGAAGCTCTACGAAGACAACGACCCCCGTCGCGACTCGGGCTTCACGATCTTCTACATCGGCATCAACATCGGTGCGTTGCTCGCCACCACGGTGGTGGCCTTTGTGGGTGAGACGTACGGCTTCGAGTACGGCTTTGGCCTCGCAGGCATTGGCATGTTGGCTGGCCTCTTCATCTTCTGGAGCGGTCGCGACAATTACGCAGCAGCTCCCGGCCTCGACATCACGGAAGCCGGCCACAAGCAAGCGGGCCCCCTGAAGGTGTATCAGTGGATTTCTGTGGGCTCCCTCGCACTCATCCCCGCGTGCTACTTCCTCATCAGCCAAAACGACTGGATGACCTACCTCCTCACGGGCCTCTTCGTGCTGGTGGCCGCGTCCCTCATTCGTGCGGGCATCAAGGAAGGCCCCATGTGGCGCGACCGCATGATCGCCCTTGTGATTTTCATGGTCATCAACATCGTGTTTTGGGCGTGCTTCGAGCAGGCCGGCACCTCGCTCACCCTCTTTGCAGACCGCAACGTGAGCCGTGAAATTTTTGGCTGGACCATGCCCGCTTCGATGACGCAGTTCTTCAACCCTGCATTCATCATCATCTTCGGATCCATCTTCTCGGTGATGTGGGTGAAGCTGGACCAAATGGGCAAGAACCCCAGCATCCCCATGAAGTTTGCCCTCGGCATTCTCCAACTTGGCGCCGGTTTCTTGGTCACGATTGTGGGGCTTCAATTCGCAAGCGAAGACGCCATGGTGCCGTTGTTGACGCTCGTGTTCTTGTACCTCTTGCACACGACAGGTGAACTGTTCTTGTCTCCCATCGGGCTCTCGATGGTGACCAAGCTTTCGCCCAAAAGCATGGCAGGCACCGCCATGGGCGGCTGGTTCCTTTCCTTTGCCATCGCCAACTACGCGGGCGGCCTCATCGCCTCCCTCACCGGCGGTCACGAAGACTCCGGGGCAGAGCTCGATGCCGCTGCCGGTCTCGCCAAGTACACCGACGTCTTCTCCACCATCGGCCTGACGTGCGTGGGCATTGCCGTTCTCATTGCGCTTTTGAACAAGCCTTTGAACAAGTTGATGCACGGGGTGAAATAACCACCCTCCCTCACAAGAATGTGAAAAGGCGCCCCCGGGCGCCTTTTTCTTTGCGATATTGCAGGCCATGCGGACAACATTCTTGACCTTGGCGATGACGGTGGTGAGCGGCTTGGCGTTTGGCCAGGCAGCGAGCATCAACTGGATGTCTTTTGAAGAGGCTTTGGCGGCCCAAGAGCGCGAGCCGCGCAAAATCATGATGGACGTGTACACCAAGTGGTGCGGTCCTTGCAAAATGATGATGGCAAACACGTTCACCAACGACAACGTCATTGAATACGTGAACGCGAATTACTACGCGGTCAAGTTTGACGCCGAATCGCCCGACCCGATCACGTACATGGACCAAGTGTTCACCAACCCAGACTACGACCCCAACGCACGTGGCCGAAATGGAGTGCATCAACTCTCGCGAGCCATGAAGGTCAATGCCTACCCCACCGTGGTCTACATGGACGAAGAGGCCAAAATCATCGCCCCGATCAGCGGCTACAAGCAGCCCTCTCAAATGGAGCTCTACCTCAAGTTCTTCAACGAGGCTTACGAGGAAAGTGTTGACCAAACGACTTGGGAGCAATACCGCGACAACTTCACCTACACCTGGCGCTGACGTCCGCGGCTCTTTTGTGTGACAGGAGGCACCGCGTACCCGCGTCGCTTCCCCTATCTTTGGGCTCCCTTCCGGGCGTAAGCCTTCCTCAGGCCAAACCACAGAAGGATTGCATTCACCACAAATCGTTCACGAACCGCGTCACAAAATGAGTGAGATTGCACGCATCATCCTGGAAGGTCAGGAGTACGAATTTCCCGTGTTGACGGGATCCGAAAATGAAAAGGCCATTGACATCTCGAAGCTACATCACCTTGGACCCTGGGTTCAAGAACACCGGATCCACGCAAAGCGGAATCACGTACCTCGACGGCGAGAACGGCGTGTTGCGGTACCGGGGGTACTCCATCGAAGAATTGGCGGAGAAGGCCTCGTTCATGGAGGTGGCGTACCTGCTGATTTACGGCGAGCTTCCCAACCAAGACCAACTCACTTACTTCAGCAACAGCATCACGCACCACACCCTGGTGCACGAAAACATGAAGCGCTTCTTCGACGCGTTTCCGTTGGGGGCCCACCCCATGGGCATGTTGAGCTCGATGATTGCTTCGCTTTCCACGTTCTACCCTGAATCCCAAAACCCCAACCGCGACTACACCGACATCGAACTGACGATGCACCGGTTGATCGCGAAAATGCCCACGTTGGCCGCGCAAGCGTACAAGCACAACATGGGCTTGCCGACAATGTACCCCAAGAACAACTTGAGCTACGTCGGCAACTTCATGCACATGATGTGGGGAGTTCCAGCCGAAGACTACGAGGTGGATCCCATCATTGAATCTGCGTTGAACAAGTTGTTCATTTTGCACGCCGACCACGAGCAAAACTGCTCCACGTCCACCGTGCGTGTGGTGGGCTCTTCGCAAGCCAACCTCTACAGCAGTGTCTCCGCGGGTGTCTCCGCCCTGTGGGGGCCCCTCCACGGCGGTGCCAACCAAGCCGTCATTGAGATGCTCGAGGCGATTCGCGCCGACGGCACTCCGCTCCAGACGTGGATTGACCGCGCAAAGGACAAGACGGACAGCTTCCGACTGATGGGATTTGGTCACCGCGTCTACAAAAACTTCGACCCGCGTGCGCGCATCATCAAGAAGGCCGCGGACGACGTGCTAGGCCAATTGGGCATCAACGATCCGGTTCTCGAAATCGCCAAACAACTTGAAGAAGTGGCCCTCCACGACGAATACTTCGTCCAACGTGGCCTCTACCCCAACGTGGACTTCTACTCTGGTATCATTTACCGAGCTCTCGGCATTCCCACCGACATGTTTACGGTGATGTTTGCCCTTGGACGCCTCCCAGGCTGGATTGCCCAATGGAAAGAAATGACAGAGAAGCGCGAACCCATTGGACGGCCACGTCAAGTGTACACCGGGTCAACACAGCGTGACTTTGTTCCTCTGAACAACCGTTCGTAAACTCATGGAGGGCTTTGTTCGGACCGAGGTTGACGAGCGTGGCGTTGCCACGGTCACCTTCTTCCACCCTGCATCCAACAGCTTGCCCGGCGACATCTTGCGCCGATTGGCACAGGACCTGACTGAAGCGGGCAAGCGCGACGACGTGGCCGTGATCGTCTTGAAATCGGCCGGAGATCGGGCGTTTTGCGCCGGAGCGAGTTTTGACGAACTCGTTGCGATTTCGAACGAACAGGAAGGCCTTGAATTTTTCAGCGGATTCGCCCTTGTCATCAACGCCATTCGCACCTGCCCCAAATTTGTTCTCGGGCGAGTGCAGGGAAAGACGGTTGGCGGAGGTGTTGGCCTTGCTGCGGCTGCCGACCATTGCTTCGCGACCAAGTTCGCGTCTGTCAAGCTCTCTGAATTGGCCGTCGGCATTGGACCGTTTGTGGTGGGACCTGCCGTCGAACGCAAGATGGGCGTTTCAGCAATGGGCATGTTGGCCGTCGATGCCCGCAGCTGGAAATCTGCGGAATGGGCCGCACAGCACGGTCTCTTTGCCGAGGTTTTCGATTCAGCGGAAGAAATGGATGCGGTGGTCGACCGCTTGGCCGGGGATTTGGCTCAAAGCAATCCTGAAGCCATGGCCAACCTCAAGCGCGTGCTTTGGGAGGGCACAGAACATTGGGACACCTTGCTCGCCGAACGCGCGGCCGTTTCCGGAAGGCTTGTGCTGAGCGATTTCACACGAAGCGCCATCGCGGCGTTCAAGTCCTAATCAAAAAACTCCAGCCTTGCGGCCGGGGTTTCTTTTTTGATTGAATCAGGTGGAATTCATCCCACCTGGGCTTGCTCTTCATCAATGCTGGACCACGAGTGGAGCGTGCCCCACCGCTCGAGACGTCGCCACTTGAATGTGGTACGTGCCGCTTGCCCAGCTCGAGACGTCTACGGAGAAACGTCCCACCCAACGCTCCGCAGAGCGCGACCACATCACACGCCCAGAGGCGTCGTAGATGGTCATCACGGCATCCGAAGTGATCTCTTCCATTTCCAGCTGAACGACGTCACGAGCGGGGTTGGGATACACCGAAAATGGAACGCTGCTCAGGGAGTGAACGCTGTACACGTCGTCCACTTCGTAAGGACCTCCCACCGTTTCGCAACCGTTGGCGTCCGTTACCACAACCGTGTAAGACTGAGGGGCTTCGAGGCCGTCGATGTCCTCCTGGTCTGAAGTGAAGTCGCCCGTGCTCGTCCAACTGAACTGGTAGGGCTCTGTGCCGCCTGTCACGGTCAAATCGATGGACCCTGTTCCCATTTCCTCGGGATCCACGACCAAGGCTTCGACGAGGAGTTCGTCCGGCTGCGACACCGTGACTTCGGTGCTGCCAGCGCATCCGTTGGCGTCCGAAACAAACAACACGTAAACGCCGGCAGGCAAATCGGCGAAAACGCCGCTGTCGTTGACGACCGCCGTCGGACCGTCCAGCACGAACTCGTAAGGCCCTTCCCCGTTGGTTGCCGTCGCTGTCACGGTTCCGGAAGCCGCGCCGTAGCAGAGGGCGTCGGTCACGTCGGTTTGGACTTGAAGAACAAGGCCGTCCTCCACATCAAAGTTGATCAACGCAGAGCAATCGGATCCTTGCGTCACTTCGACCGTGTACGCGCCGGCTGCCAACCCCTCAAACACGGTGGTGTCCTGCGGCACGCCGTTCAAGAAGATTTCAATGCTGTCAGGCAACTCCACATTCAGGAGCTCCAAGGACACGATGGCGTTGGCATCCCCTTCACAGGTTACGCCTTGGATCAACGCCGTCGTCAAATCCAAGTCGCAGTAGAAGCACATGCCGTTGTCGTCCGTCGCCAGCTCGTTGTAGTTCGAAGCCAAGGGATCCGTGCAGCCGAGAACCTCTTCCTCATCGCAAATGCCATCCTCGTCCATGTCGTTCAGGCAATTGCCCTCACAGTCCAAATACGCCAGTTCGGGGTAGGTGCAAGACCCGTCGTCGAGGGTGGAGAGCTCGTCGTAGTTGCACGCCGTGCTGTCCGTACAGCCCGCCACCACGCAACTCAACCCGACCTCAAAATCTCCAACGTCGTCGAACACTCCTGACACCAAAACGAAGTACTCCACTCCCTCTTGGGTTGCCATCACCACCGTGCTGGCAAACGTGAATACGGGGCACAGGTCGTCGTAGAAGGGCTCGCTCTGATCGTCGTTGCCCGCTACGCAGGTCAAATCACCGCACGCTCCTTCGTACACGCTGAGGTAGGTGTCAATGTTGGTGCCAGGGTAACACGTCGACACCGTCACCTCCTCACCGGTTCCTACGAACGAGAACCAAAGACCCGCCGACGGGCTGTTCACATCCGCGTCGGCACATCCTTCAATGTCGTCCACACTTGCGCACTCCTCGTTGTTCGCCGTGATGGATTGTCCGCACGTCAGTTCAAGGGCTCCACTGCAGACGTCGTTGACTTGGTCATTCGATCCACAGCTTCCATCGTCCTCCGTCGCATCTGGGTTGTAATCGCAGAACTCTGGGTCGGTGCAACCCAACACTTCGAGCTCGTCGCACGTGCCGTCGCCGTCGGTGTCGTTGATGCAATTGCCAAAACAATCGTAGAACTCTTCAGCGTAGTAGCAATTGCCCGCGTCGTCCGTGTATATCGGATCGTAGTTGCACGCCTCTGGGTCCATGCATCCTGGGAATTCCAAGCAATCGCACACGCCGTCGCCGTCGACATCCGAGAGGCACGAGCCGTCGCATGCCACGCATGGGAAGTCGGGGTACTCACAGCTTCCGTCGTCGATTGTGGCGCCTTCGTAGTTGCACGCTTCTGGATCCGCGCACCCGAGGCACGATTCGTATTCGCAACTTCCGTCGTCGTTGTTCGCCGTGGCATCGTAGTTGCAGGCCAGCTCATCCATGCAGCCGCACACCACATCACCTCCTCCAACGTGCAGACCCACCCCATCAAATTCAAGCGTTACACGATCGGCAGGATCCGTTACGCCTTCCGTGAACATCTGCGCGTTGACCATACCTGACATGTCGCCGTCCGTGGTGAACTGTCCAATCAAGATTCGTTGCTCGACGCCGGAAACGATGTTCGTTGTTCCTGGGTCGTTGGTGACAAACATGGCACCCCCGATGGAGTCCTCAATGACAATGTTCATTCCCGCTTCGAAATTCGATACCCAACCGTTGTTCAAATCTCCAATGGTGGATGGCGCCACTTCTCCAGGTCCTGGAGGTGCATCCAAGCCCATTGTCAACCAACTGTCGAATTCCAATTCAGGGAATCCACTGTACAACAACGGGTTGTTGTTGGTTCCCAACGCAGAACCAAAGGGATGCTGATAGAACGACGTCGTTGTGGCGATTTCCATGGGGCTTTCGTTGTCCCCGTAGATTGCGCTGATGATGTCGTTGGTGTTGGGCGTCGTGATGTACATGCGGTACGTCGTCATGCCGGAAAGCTCTCCCTCCGTGTGCTCCGCGTGAACTTCCAGCAACAATCCGTATCCTGCTTGCTCTTCGCCCAAACACGAACAATATTCGCACGATCCGTCGTCCTCAGTAGCCAATTCTACGTAGTTGCAAGCTGCCTCGTCCGTACACCCGGTCACCTCCGGGTCACAATACCCGTCCCCGTCCACGTCAGACAGGCAGTTGCCGTCGCAATCCAACCCCTCCTCGGCATAAGTGCATGAGCCGTCGTCCAAATTGGATTCGTCGCTGTAGTTGCAGGCCTCAGGGTCGGTGCAACCTTCAAACGCCTGCACAACCGTGATGACTTGCGTGAACACCGTGGTGTTTCCACACGCGTCAGCAGCCACGTACACCCGCTCCAACGTGAGCGTGTCACCGCTCTCTGCCACGAGGCTTTCCGTCGCTTCGTACGCTGCATTTGTGTCGCAGTTGTCAATCACGAAAGCTTCGATGGCGGGTACACTTTCTCCGTCCAATTCGTTCACGAAAAGCAATTCTTCAGTAGGGTACACCAGCACCGGGGCGACCGTGTCCAACACCGTGATGATGAGGGTGTCCAGCAAGACGTTGCCCGCAGCATCCGTCGCCTGGTACACACGCGGACAGGTGTAGCTCTGCAAGCAGCCAAACGGGTATTCAAACGGACCGTCTCCGACCCAAACCACCTCTACAGGACCACAATCGTCCTGGGCCTCAGGCATCGTTTCTTCCACCGTTGGCATCATTTCATCGCAACTGATGGTGTCGTTGGGTGGGAAGTAAGCCCAAGATGGCCCCTCCAAATCCACGCAGTCGTCCACGTCATCGCAGATGCCGTCGTCATCCAAGTCCTGCAAACAGTTGCCGTCGCAATCCACAAATTCCGTTGCTTGGTTTCCGTCGCAGTCGCAATCACCTTCAGGGATGTCAGAACATCCGCACTCGTAGATCTCGCCTGGACCGTTGCACACGCCGCACGCGTCAAGCGCGCCCACGCAGTCGTCCACGTCGTCGCAGATGCCATCTGCATCGGCGTCAGCCGTGCAGCTGCCTCCGCATACGCCCAATGCGTCCTCTTCCGTGCAGGAACCGTCGTCGAACGTTGCGAAGGGGTTGTAGTTGCACGCCGTTGAATCCGTGCATCCGAGCACCTCGGTATCACAGACGCCATCACCGTCTTCGTCTGATGAGCATGCGCCACCGCATACGCCGAGCGCGTCGAGCTGGTTGCCGTCGCAGTCGCAGTCGCCTTCGGGGAT